>CAYZNF010000018.1:0-2004 GCA_964479725.1 uncultured Candidatus Saccharibacteria bacterium | reverse complement strand
AAGGCCTTCATCCCGCACGCGGCGTCGCTGGATCAGGGTTTCCCCCATTGTCCAATGTTCTTGACTGCTGCCTCCCGTAGGAGTAGGGCCCGTATCTCAGTGCCCTTGTTGGGGAACGCGCTCTCACGCCCCCTACCCGTCATAGCCTTGGTAAGCCATTACCTCACCAACTAGCTGATAGGACGCAGACTCCTCCTTGCCTGGCTACTCTTGCGAGCAGCCTTTACTCTTCAGATTTGCATCATCAGAGACCATCGGCCATTAGTCCCTCTTTCGAGGGGTTATTGCCGTGGCGAGGGCAGATTATCTACGTGTTACTAACCCGTCTGCCGCTGACCGCCACACCTCACTCTTGCTCGGTGCTCATACAATCCGAATCAACAAATGTATTCGAATTCTACAAATTTGAAATTCTATTTGTAGCATTCGCGTATCATTCGTAGATTCGAATCATGTTTGCATCGAACGAAAGTGAGATGCAGTGGCCCGCTCGACTTGCATGCCTTATCCACGCCGCCAGCGTTCATCCTGAGCTAGGATCAAACTCTCAAAAAAAATAGTCGGAACAACTCTTAAAAATGAACGTTTGCTATTCAATTGTCAAAGTACTGCCTACGCACAATCCATATTAGGCGAAAACTCTTTTAATGTCAATGCCCTACGATACGCCCTAAAACGCGCTTAAAACAATGTGCGAAGAATTGGGTATAAAGACTCTTTATTTCGCTATTCTTTATAAGCATTGCCCCTCCAGTCGATCTGTTCAATAAAAACAACCGAGTCCTCGAAATTGAACTCGGCCAGTATTCGTATTTTTCCGCTGCGAATCCTATAAAATCCCTTCCACTCCCCCTTCAATATCTTTTGAAACGTCGATCCTCCAGCCCATAGTTACAGGGAATAGCTTTTTGCCTTCCGTCGCGAAGGTTTGCCATAGAGTTTCTCGATATCTTTTTGTTCTTTCTCGGTTACTTCAGGCAAAGCCAAAGCCCTTAGCTTCATCAGCTCGGCTTGCAGGACTTCCCGTACGCTTTCTTTTATAAGCCCTTTAAGTTTTTTGTTTGAAACATTAGTAGCCATGGTTTTTATGCTATGACAAGATTACATAAGAGTCAATTGTCTATTATTCCTAAAACAATCGGCCGGGGAATAGGGTGGGAGTAGTATTGGGGTATTCGATTAAGCGCACATCTCCTTTGTCAAAAAGTATGCTTGTGCCAACATGAATGCGAAAGAATATATTAAAAGGCACTCCCGCGAAGGATCCTGTATTTGCTGTCTTGCTTTTGTCGTGCAGCGCCGGAACATGGCTATGGCCGGCAATAAGCCAGGCATCCGCAGGAATATCTACCCTAGCCCGCATCACTCTTTCACCTGCCAAAGGAAAACCTATCATCTGGGAAATCCTTGAAATTCCCCCGCCTACCGCCCCGCCAAAGATTTCGTTTCCGTGTAGGACAAAAACTTCTTTCTCTCCTATGGTAAATTTCGCATGTTTCCCGATATGTGAAAATTTTACTCCATCAGATTCAAATGCCATCGGCCCCAATGCTGGATCATGGCTATATGCAGAAACATAATAAACATTGCCGCGGAAAGATTCGGACAAAAAAGTCTCCAATCCCTTCTCGATTCGCTCTTTGTCGCTAGCGCCGAATTCCAAAAAATGATCTGGAGAATGGAAAAAATCTCCCACAATCACAATATTTTTTATTCTCTCCTGGTCGAAAGAAAGACGCGTTTCCGGGTTCTTTAAATGGAGATCTGAAATGAACAGTGTTGGCTCTTCGAGACGTATTGTTTCCACATCCCGAAAAGCTGCCGAAAGCGCCTTTGCATCCGTCCTTAAAAGAATCGGGACTTCCGAGTAAACAACGATCGTTCCCAGCGCAATCAGGAAACCCAAAACAAAAAAGAGGCGCTTTGTCATGGAGCCACCCGTCGGATTTGAACCGACAACCTTCACTTTACAAAAGTGTTGCTCTGCCATTGAGCTACATCGGC
>CAYZNF010000017.1:0-3127 GCA_964479725.1 uncultured Candidatus Saccharibacteria bacterium | reverse complement strand
AAGACAAAGAATTTGCGCCATTTGCCCCAAAAGAAGGCAGTCCCGAGAGCGCCGAATATCTCGAGAAACTCAAAAAAGAAATCAAAAAACGTTTTTAGTGAAAAAGGCATTCACTCTACTCTTGATTCTATGGTTTAAATTTGGTTAAATTCGGTCAGTACCGTGGGTGAGGGTGTGAGAAAGGAGAAGCGCAATGCAGGGCGAACTGCCGTACGCTGTAACGATAATGTATCTGAATGTCTGCGGGGGAAAGTGGTTTGACGAACTTACTGCGTGGCTGGTAGAATTCAAAAAACAAGGCCGTCTGCCTGATGTGCTTTGTTTCCAGGAAGTTCTGGACAATCCTCTTGGGATTGCCTGGAGCAATGAACAGCCTGAAATCGGTACGCAAAGGGCGGATTTGTGGAACCAATTTCGTATACTGTTTCCGGGGTACAGAGGATTTATTGCTCCATTTTCCATGCTTTCAGTAAGCTTTCCGATGGACATCGGGAATGCGACTTTTGTCCGTAGAGGCATTAGCACGCCTCGCCATTGGGATGAGATGGTGTTCAGGGAGCGTGACTCCGTCGAGGGCCTTGATGTGAGCACACTTCCCAGGAATGTGCTGGGTGTGGAGCTCAACGTGGGAGGAAAGCCTCTCCATGTCCTCAATTTCCATGGATTGTGGAATGGAATCCATGGCAAGGCAGACTTTCGCGAGAGGACAGAGCAATTCGAGAGGCTGGCCAATGTAGCCGACCAATGCGAAGGCCCTGTTGTTCTTGGAGGAGACGTCAACAATGGCCCAGGGGGTGACGCCTCAAAGATATTTACAGAAAGAGGCTTTACCGATCTTGTCCTTTGGCACAACATTCCCTCGACTCGGAGTACGCTGTACCCCAGAACGCACAAGGGGCTACATGCCGATAACGTGTTTACTAGGGGAGTGAAGGTGCTGGAATTTAAGGTTCTCCAAAATGTTGCGGTGTCAGACCACCTTCCCTTGCTTGTGCAGGTTGCGATTTGACCACGAACAAAGAGGGGTTGAGCCGTTGACGGAGTGGATACCGTTGGCGCGGCTCTTTATTTTGGCAAAATCTGGTAGAATGGAAGCATGACTACTCGACGTTTTATCGGTCTGACTATTTTATTTCTGGCAGGAGCTGGCGGCATGGTTTGGTTTGCGCAGAAGGAAAACAAAGAAGGAGCAAATCTTTCAGCTACGCTTTCGTCGCCTTCTCCGGTTTTCCATTTTGCAGACTCTCAAAATTCAGCTTCCGTTTCTACTCTCAATCCAGCCACAGCGCCAGCCGCAGAACCAACCCCAACTCCTATTCCAACACCCGCCGGCCCGCAAGTTAAGGTTTCTTCTTTATCGGCAAAACAAGGAGAAATGGCAGTAGTTACGGTAGAAAACGCAGAATCAAACAGTGCCATAACCGGAGCATTCGACGGCAAAAATTTTAACTTTTTGCCGGTTGGGGCAAAAAAATATATAGGATTTGTCGGAATACACGCGCAATTAAAACCGGGCATCTACACCCTTTCAGTCAATCCTGGGACAGGCGGAGTGGTTACAAAAAATATTCAAGTTATTGAGCAAAAATTTCCCACAACGGTTTTATACGTTTCAGATGAATTGAAAGACAAGGGATTTTCTGAAAACAATATAATTGAGAGCCAGGGAGCTAGCGAGGGTAAAATAATTTCCGATGCTATTGCGGGATACACTTCCATTCCATATTTTCAAGACTCATTTTTGTATCCTTTAAAAACAATCAAGGATGTTGGTGCGTTTGGGAATATAAGGAAAGGGGATACGTATATTGTCCAGCACTTGGGAGTGGACCTTGACGCTAAAATCGGCACTCCTGTCCGTGCGATAAACGCAGGAAAAGTAGTAGTGTCAAAGGGATTGTATTCTTACGGCAATACTATTGTCATTGACCATGGTTTGGGTATTTATTCTTTGTATTTGCATTTGCTGGGTCTGCCCGTAAAAGAAGGCCAAATGGTAAAGAGAGGAGAAACTATTGCGGTAAGCGGCAATTCGGGGTATTCTATTGCTCCTCACTTGCATTTTTCGATAAAAATAAGCAAGGCAAGCGTTGATCCCCTTAAGTTTTTTGAAACAATAAATCCCTTTTTGTATGGTACAGGACAATAAAACAGAGCTATTAAGGCATATAAAAGAAGAAGTTCTGGATCTCAAAGAGTCGTCCTTGTATAAGGAGCGTACCAAAAACAAAGTATTCCCCGTGATCGGCGAAGGGAACCATAGCGCCGCCATTATGTTTGTCGGCGAAGCTCCCGGCAGGAACGAAGCCGCGACAGGCAGGCCTTTTTGCGGAGCTGCGGGTAAGATTTTAGACGAGCTGCTTTTCGGGGCTGGTATCGACAGGAAAAGCGTGTATATCACGAATATAGTAAAAGATCGTCCGCCGATGAACAGAGATCCTTTTCCGGAAGAAATTGCCGCATACGCTCCTTTCCTTGATAGGCAAATAAACATAATTCAGCCTCAAGTCATAGCAACTCTGGGGAGATTTTCAATGAAGTATATTATGGAAAAATTCGGGCTTGAGGAATCTCTCGATTCCATAAGCAATATCCATGGCAAGGCATTTAGCGCCAAAGCGGAATATGGGCCAGTCAAAATTATTCCTTTCTTTCACCCGGCAACCGCTCTATATAAGGGGGAAATAAAAGAAGTCCTAAAAAAAGACTTTGAAATACTCAAAGAATTCGGAGTATTGGGGTGATAAGTGCGATTCTTGTGGATAACTGAACTATTGCAAAAAATAGCCTCTTCAGTATTATGGATAGAATCTATGTTGGTTTTTGGAAAAATCCGGCCAGCTAGTGTTGTTGTCGTAAAAAATAATTTAGGTTAATTTCAGTATGAAGCATTTTCATTCGCGCGCCAGAATGTCGCACCGTTTTTTTGGGGCGGCATTTTTGTTTTTCAGCATCGCTCTTTTCGGATTTTCGGCCGTTTTCTTATTCGCATCAGAAGCGCAGGCCGTGACAGTTATTGATTCGCAAATATCCTCTTATGCGGATGACGCATACGACGTTCCGGCAGGATGGCCAGGATATAGTCATACAGACACCATAACAAACGCCGTAGCACCCGGCGGATCAG
>CAYZNF010000016.1:0-4552 GCA_964479725.1 uncultured Candidatus Saccharibacteria bacterium | reverse complement strand
CCGGACGCGTTTACTTCCCTTTCTTTGGCGACAGTATGAATAACTTCGTACAAACAGTTTCCTCGCCCGAAAGAAAGGTTTGCGCCGCCGGAAAAAGAATTAGATTGCGCGATACGCATTAAAGCCTGTTCAGCGCACGCGTCTGCATATCCTTTCGCAAGCGCCGATCTTTCAAGCAGGAAAGTTGATTTGGAGCTATTCAAACTCATAGCCAGCAACGATATAGAAAAAGAGGCCGCGATTGCTCCGAGGATAAGCGCGGTGATTAGCATGGCATATCCTTTTTGATTTTCAGATTGACCGAATTTCATGGCCGAAGGGACGAAGATCCGTAAAATGTTTGACTGTACTCATATTCGCCGCGGTTTCCCATATTGCGGTATGACAAAGTAAATTCAATCCTGATAATTCCAGAGTCTCCGGCAACTGAAAGATTCTGGAAATTCAGCTCCGACATTTCCACCCGCGGCGAGGTAAGCAAAATTTGCGGAGCTGTTCCTTCTTGCACATACAAGGCATCGCCCGCCAAACCAAAAACAACAGGCCTCGAAAGATCGGGAACGTCCAGCGAAAGAGTGGAAGAATTATCGCCTCTATTCGGAGCATTTATATCATCGGCATTACGGACACGCTGGTTAATATACTGCATTGCCTGCAGCCCTTGATCTTCCACCTCTAAAATAGCTTGATGCTTTGCCTTGACGCCAAACAACAATGCCACAAAGCTGGCAACGGCAACAGACATGATCGCAATAAGAGCCAGTGAAAGCAAAATTTCAACAAGGGTAAACCCCTCTGGAGATTTCCTTTGTTCAAATTTATTTGCCATCACCTTTTTCCATGTTATCGATTATTATTTCCCCCTCCGCCCCCACCTTTCCCGCCGCCTCCTTGCCGCGCCGACCAATTAGTAAGACGGGAGGCCACCGCAACACTTGCCGCGCTGCCATTGACCGTTTGCCACGAAACCCTAACCTCGACCTCTTTTGCATACGCATCAATTTCCTGAATAATCACCTCCCTTAAAAATATTCCTGACATGTCCGCTGATCCTGAAAATTCCCACACCCCTCCTAGGCTTGAAAGCCCGTGGGTCCCATTGGCAAGGTTCGCAAAATCATCGTTTCGCATGTTTCGCACCGCTTCCAATCCTTCTTCGGCGAGAAGCGCGGCCCTGGAACGATATCCTGCCATGGAAGAAACTTCCTGCCCGTACACAAATGCCCCAATGCTTGCCACGACAACAAGAACAAAAATAGACCCGGCCAGCACAGTCTCAATAAGAATAGAGCCATGCGAGAAAGACGGCTTGCGTTTCATAAATTAGTAAGAAATCATTCCTTTTTCGTTTACGGAAATAGTCCTTTGCTCACCCGTGGAGAGCAAGAGATTTAAAGTTCCGGTCGAAACAGGTTCACCTGTCATTTTTTCAAACACAAATTCCTGGTTTCCGCTTACTCCCATATTTGCCGCGAACGTAAAAATTTCATCCATATCCTGGTCCCTCGCGCCAAAGCTTGATCCTTCAAAAAGAGTCATAGACCCTTGCTGCATATAAAGCCCCCAAGGAGAATCTCCTTCTCCAGATTGGGCCAGAAGCTGCGCCCTGCGAAGGTTTTGAGCGGCCATTATTATAGTATTATCCGCATCGTTCCGCACTTGCGCCGCGTAATAAAATGGTACTGAAAACCCGGCAATAATACCAATAGCTGCAATACTCAACAACGCTTCGAGAAGGGTAAATCCCCTTTTATTCATTTTCAACAAGGTTTATGTAGTTATCATGAATCCAGCCTGTGCTCCCGTCTTTAAAGACAATCTGGTACCAATCTTTTTCTGTCGCAATGTACTCATAAACTTCCCCTGGAGATACGCGTTTTACAATTTCTCCCCAAGGCTCCTTGCGAATATTTACATATCCTAAAGGATTTGAAAGCACATTAAGACGCAAGATATTTTTTTCTACTACCGCAAGAGAGGGTTCTGGCAAAGGAGAAGCTTTTGGCAAAGTCACAGAAGAAACAGACGGAGCAGAAGAATTATAGCCCTGCGAACTCAAGCCGCCAGTTAAACTGTAAATAGGCAGGATAATGGCAAGAGCCACCCCAACCACTCCAAGCCATACCATAACAAGCAAAAAAGGCTCCAGGATTACGGTTAAGTTTTTTGTTGTCGCCTCTGTTTTGTCTTCGTAGGCCTCCCCTATCTTGGAGAGTATGGCAGATAAGTTTCCCGACTGCTCTCCGGCCACAACCATTTGCTGTACGGGGTTTGGGATCAACGAAGCCTTTCTTTTATACAACGCAAAACTTTGCTGGAATGAATTTCCCTCCTCAATACTCTTGGCAAGATATTGATAGAACCTCCTGTACTTCCTAAATCCCGTTGACTGTGAAAGAGACGACAAAGCTTGTATTACGGGCACACCTGCCGCCAATAAAGTTCCCAGCAGATGCCCAAATCGAGCCACCTCAACTTCTCGGATCAATCGCTTTACTCCCGGAATATGAAATAATATTTCTTGCCCGATAAATTTTGTCTTGTTAAAGCAAAACAAAAAATGCATAAGCGCCATAAGCAGAAAAATGGCCGCAGGCACAACATACAGACCATACATGCTGAAAAATTCCCCTATGGAAATGACAACCCTTGTGATAAGGGGAAGCGCTATATGGAGCTGGGAAAATACAGTGGAAAGCCTCGGCAGGATAAACCACGACACCCCAATGCCAATAAATGCTGCAAGGAAAAAAATAAAAGCCGGATACATGACAGCCGAGCGTATCTTAGAACGGAACACTTTTTCTTTTTGGGTTTGCAGTGCGATAGCTTTGAGATTTTCCGTGAGCTTTCCGCTTTCTTCTCCGATGCGTATAAGTTCGAGAGCATGTGCGGGTAAAAGCTTAAAGCCTTGCAATGCTTTCCAAAGAGGCGAGCCTCCTTCCAACTCATTCTTAACCAACGCCAAAATTTCCCGCATCCTTTTTGACTTCATTTCCTGCGCTGCCGAATCCAGGACAGAAAGAATGCCCATGCCCGAAGCTACGAGCATGCTTAAACTCTCAAGAAAATATTCCTTGTCCGGCCCTATTCCAATATCGGAAAAAGGATTATGCTGCTTTGACATGCGAAGGGGAAGCTACTCGTAATAGCTCCTCAAGAGTAGTAATGCCGCTTTTTACTTTCGAAATGCCGTCTTCAAACATGGAAAGAGATCCCTGCTTTTGGGCCAGATCCCAAATTTCCTGGCTTGAGGGAGAAGTCAGGATAAGCTTTTCCAACTGCGGTGTTTTTTCAATCATCTCCAGGATTGCCGTACGCCCCCAATACCCGGTATTGCCGCACGCCTCACATCCCTTTCCTTCATAAAGAGTTATGCTTTTTTCGGAAAAATATGCTTTAGCAAACCCCAGCTTCTTTTGCAATTCTGTTTTAGGAATTGTCCTGCTGTATCTGCAGTGCTCGCAAATCCGCCGCAAAAGACGCTGGGCCACAACCATTTCAAGCGTAGAAGCCAGCAAAAAGGGTTCGATACCCATATCCAAAAGCCGCGGGAAAGTCGTTGCCGCGTCATTCGCGTGGAATGTTGAAAACAAACGGTGTCCCGTGAGCGCGGCGTTTACCGCGATTTCCGCGGTTTCTTCGTCGCGTATCTCCCCCACCAAAATAATATCGGGGTCCTGGCGCACGATAGAACGCAGGCCTTTTGCGAAAGTAAGGTTTGTAGCTTGGTTGACCTGAATTTGGTTTACACCCGCGATCTTGTATTCAACAGGATCTTCAATAGTCGTAATGTTTACATCGGGCTGGTTCAGCAATTTCAGCACTGCATACAGGGTTGTGGTTTTTCCCGAACCGGTAGGGCCGGCAATGAGCACCATGCCAAAAGGTTTTTTTGAAGCTCTCGAAAGCATTTCTTGGTGGCGCGAGGAAATCCCAAGGTCTGCAAGCTGAAAACCTTGCACATATTCGGCAAGCACACGTATCGCGACTTTTTCTCCGTCAAGCGTAGGAATAACCGAAACACGAAGATCTGTCATATGTTTCTTCCCCTGGCAGCGCATAGAGCCATCTTGGGCCGCGAAATGCTCGTCAATGCGCAAACGCGCCAAAACTTTAATCCGATTCAGGATATTGTCATAATATTCCCTTCTGATCCTGCCTGCTTCCTGCAATACCCCGTCAATACGAAACCGCACCGCAACATCCCCTTCATTATTGGCGCCAAAAGTTTTCCCTTGCGGTTCAAAATGGATATCCGAAGCTCGGAAAATCAGCGCGTCCTCAAAAATTTCTTCTAGAAGTTCGGGGGCAATGCGGGTTTGCTTTTCGATGATCTTTGAAAAACGCGTTTCCAAAGATTTCCTGTAATGCACGAAAAGATTGTCTATGTCTTCTGAAAGGGCGTAGCGGAATTCTATTGCCTTTTTTGGGAACACTCCTTCCAGTTCAGAAAGAAGCTCGTCGGCATTTCCCTCAATAGTGTCCGTAGCAAGCACAACCTTATCCTTTTTTTCTTCGCATACCGCTAGGCGCCATTCTCTTGCAATAG
>CAYZNF010000015.1:0-6983 GCA_964479725.1 uncultured Candidatus Saccharibacteria bacterium | reverse complement strand
CGGGCAAAAACGGCTTGATCAACTCGCCTATTTCCGTAATCGCGAGCAATAAATCACCGATTACTTCTTCTTGCTCTGGTGATGCAACCCAAGGCTTTTTCTCGTCGATATATTTGTCGCAAAAGTGAATAATCTCCCAAATTGCAATCAAAGCATCGTTGAATCTAAACTCATGCAGATAAATTTCACTTTTATTTTTTGTTTCGTTTAGAATTTCTCGAAGTTTTGCATTTTGAATTTGTTTCGGATTTAGGATTTCGGATTTCGGATTTATCTTTGTGGCAAGGGTTACAACACGAGCTACTAAATTTCCCAGCCCGCCCGCCAAATCCGCATTATACCGTGCCTCAAATTTTTCATAGGAAAAATCGCCGTCTTCCGCAGAAGGAATCTCTCGTAACAAATAATACCTCACCGCGTCAGCTCCATATTTTTCTATTAATCCAAAGGGGTCGATGACATTCCCAATTGTCTTTGACATCTTCTGGCCGTTGACCGTTATATAGCCATGGACAAAAATGGTTTTGGGCATGGACAATCCGGCCGATAAAAGAAATGCGGGCCAATACACGGTATGAAAACGAAGGATGCCTTTTCCAATAACATGCACGTCTGCGGGCCACCATTTCTTGTACTTTTCTTCATCGAGTCCAAAACCAATTCCAGATTGATAGATATTAAGGGCATCAAACCATACATATATTCTTTGGCTTTCATCTCCGGGAACGGGCACACCCCAGTTTTTAGCGCGCTCGTTAGACCGCGAAATGCTGATATCTTGGAGCGGCTGTTTTAAAAAGGCAAGTACTTCATTTTTCCTTTCAGCAGGAACGATTCGCAGTTTGCCCTTTTCTATTAGCTCAACCAACTGGGATTGATAGCGAGAAAGCTTGAAAAAATAGTTTTCTTCAGACACCTTCTCGAGTTTCCGTCCGGGATGTTCAAAGCATTCTCCATTCTCATTGAGCTCGTCTGGAGCATAGAAGGTTTCGCATCCCACACAATACAATCCTTCGTAGGACTTCCTATAAATATCACCTGATTTCTGGCATAATTCCCATAGCTTTTGGCTGGATGTGTAATGGTCTGGATCGCTTCCTTTCCTGAAAACATCGAAATGGATATCTAGCGCACCAGCAAGCTCTGAAAAGAGCTTGGCATTTTGATCGATAAATTCCTGGATAGGGACTCCTGCTTTTTCAGCGGCTTGCACGTTTTTAAGCGCATTTTCATCACTTCCAGACAATAACAGCACCTCCTTGCCATTGAGAGCGTGGTGCCTGGCAATCACATCCGCTTGGACAAACTCTAAAGCATGCCCGATGTGAGGCTTGGCATTTACATAAGGGATTGCCGTTGTGATATAAAACTTTTCCATAGCTTTTTGTATAGCAAAAGACCTATTGCCTGTAAACAACTATAGCGAATTCTCCTTTTTGGGGCTGGGTTTCGATGTTTTGCAAAACTTCCTCAAGAGTGCCTCGCGCGATTGTTTCGAATTTTTTTGTGAGCTCACGCCCCACGACAACAATAAATTCCTTGCCCGTTGCCTTCAGCTCTAAAAGCGCTTTTTTCGCCCTATAGGGGGATTCGTAAAAAATTATAGGATACGGAAAGTTTGCCGCTTCGGCAAAAAAAGTTTTTCGCCCTTTTTTTTGGGGCGGGTACCCTAAAAACAAAAATCGGCTCATTGGAAACCCCGAAACACTTGCCAAAGCCGCAACCGCGGAGGGACCGGGCACAGGAAAAATTTTTATTGTCCTATCTTTTTCCAGGAGAAATTGTATAAGCTCGTTGCCAGGATCCGAAACGCCAGGGGTGCCGGAGTCCGAAACAAGGGCAAGATTTTTCCCTTGGGAAAGAAGCTGAAAAATATATTCTTTTCTCGCTTCGTCGCTATGCTGGTGATAACTTAATGTGGGTGTTTTTAAACCAAAATGGGAAAGCAGTTTTTTTGTTACTCGGGTATCTTCGCACAACACAATATTCGCCTCCTTTAGAATACGGACAGCGCGAAAAGTTATATCCTCCAAATTCCCTATTGGAGTAGCAACAACAAAAAGAGTTCCCATTTATGGCGTGCTTTCAGGCTGGGCAGAGATAAGGATAGCGGCCTCTTCTTTTTTCCTGCGGCGGAGAAAATCGCGAAGGAATTCGGATACGATCCCAAAAAGAGGAATTGCAAGAATTGCTCCCATTACACCCCATAATTCCCCTCCGACAGCCAAAGCAATCAAGACAAGAGCGGGAGGCATTCCAATAAAACGCTTGGTAAGCAAGGGGGTAAGTATATAGCTTTCTATTTGCTGAATAAGAATCATGGCGAGAATAACAAAGACCAATCGCAGGGTATCGGCACCGGTAGAGGCAAACGAAACAGGATCGAACGCCACCACTACTCCCACCAAAACTCCGGCAATAAGCGGCCCTATAATCGGGACAAAATTAAGCACGCCCGATATCAAACTCAAGATAAAAGGATATCTGACGTCAAATAAAAGCAAGGCCACATATGTTGCCGCCCCCACGAAAAGAGAGCTTAATACACGAGAGAAGAACCACCCCGCAACCTGGCGCTGTGATTTTCTCCATACGTCCAGGGCGGCCGCTTCATAGCGCTTGGGAAACAGCAAGAGCAAAGTACGCTCGATGGAACGCTCTTCCACGGAAAGGAACATGGCAATGCTGATGACAAAAATAGTCGAGAATATCCCGCCGAAAATAGCTCCTACCGCCCTGATAATGGAAGCAGAATTCTCTTCCACGTTTACGGTTAACCCCTGGACCGCCGACTCAAAATCAGAAAACGCTACAATACCCAAATCGCTCAATGTAGGAGCTATGGTTTGAATATACTGCGGAAGCAATTGCGCGAATCGCTTGATTTCCTGCAAAAACAAAGGAGCTGTCCAATAAATGGCTAGGCTAATGAGCACGAGTATGCCAAGGTACAAAACAACGGTTGATACTACGCGAGGGACACGTCGCTTTTGGAAAAAATCAATGGCAGGATCAAAGACAATGGACAAAATTACACCGAACAATATCCAAATCAAAAGACTCCTTATCAAAAAGATTACGTAAACCGCTAAGGCGGCGATTGCGATTTTCACAATCGTGCCCCATGAAATGTCGAGCAGCCTCTCACCACTCATTTGTTCAAAAGCCTTTCAAAAGGTTTCTTATCTTTAAAAGGACCTAAAACCACAAGATTAAGGTTTTCCGGCTTAAAAATCGCTCGCGCTATCTGCCGGATGTCTTCTGCCTCTACTGACCTTATCTTAGCATAGAGTTCTTCGGGAGTGGAAATCTTCTTCTCAAGCAATTCCTGCATGGCATAAAACTGGGCCCTGGCGTCGCTCGACTCCACCTGCAAAATATGCCTCCCGATTTCATGCTCTTTTATTTTATCTAATTCCCCTGGCGAAACCAAAACACGTTTCATCTTTTCATATTCCTTAAGAATAGTCGTGATTGCTTTTTCAACCCGATCGTTCCTCACGCCAGCCACCGACACAAGCCAGCCCGTGTCTGTATTGGTTTCGCTGTCAGAATATATGCTGTAAGCCAGGCCTAATTTTTCCCTTACTTCGTTAAATAGCCGAGAACTCATCATCCCTCCCAGGCTTGTGGCCAAAAGATCCTGGGCGTAGCGCCTTTCGTCGGAAAGATTAAACGCCCTTACCCCCAAAGCAATTTGAGTCTGGTCCACGGGACGATGCTCAAGCAAAACTTGGGGACTCTGCTGGATTTCAGCGATTTTTGGCTTTTGCTTAAAATCTGCTTCAGGAATTGACTTGAAAAGATCTTTGATTTTTTTAAGGGTTTTTTCAGGATCAATGTTGCCGGCAACGCACACTACCGTATTCGAGGCTACATACTGGTTTTTCATGTAGGTCAAGAGATCCGCTCTCATAATACTGGCAACGCTTTCTTTTGTGCCGACAATATTCCAACCTGCAGGCTGGTCGCCATACAAAAGCTCTTTCCACAAATCGTCTATGTGCATTGAGGGATTGTCCCGATACAGGTTTATCTCTTCGACAATCACTCCTTTTTCTTTTTGCACTTCTTTGGCGGGCAAAAGGGAATTAAGGAAAATATCCGAGATTAACTCAAGGGCAAGATCAAGATGGCCGGCATCGACTTTCGCATAGTATCCGGTCCATTCATCCGAAGTAAAGGCGTTGGACATTCCCCCAACTGTGTCCAAAACTTCCGTAACTTCCATTGGACTGGGCCGTTTTTTTGTTCCTTTGAAAAACATGTGCTCCAGAAAATGGGAAATACCGTTTATCTCTTTTGTTTCGTATTTTGAGCCGTTATCCACCAATACAAAAACTGTCGCGGCGCGCGTGCTTGATTGAGGAGCCGTAACAATGCGAAGCCCGTTTGGTAAAACTGTCTTTTTAAACATACAACCTGTCTTTTATCGTTTCTATAAGATCATCGACTGAAAGGCGATCCTGTTTCATGGTATCCCTATCCCGCAAGGTAACATCGTTGTTGGCAATGCTGTCAAAATCAATGGTTACCGCTAATGGCGTGCCAATTTCGTCCTGGCGGCGATAGCGTTTCCCAATTGATCCAGTCTCGTCATACTGACAGGAAAAAAATTCATTCAGCAAACTATACACCTCTCTGGCTTTTGCCGTAATCTCGGGCTTATTTTTTACCAAAGGCAATATTGCGACTTGATAAGGAGCGAGAAATTTCTTCAACCGCAAAACAGTCTCTTTTTCTTTAATGGATTCTGTGGTTATGGTGCGCCCCCCTTCGATTTCCTCATAGGCATCGCACAGCAATGCCAGGGCAAGCCTGTCCACCCCGAGCGTCGGTTCAATCACATAGGGGATATATTTTTCACCCGTGGCGGCATTGAAATAGCTCAAGTCCTTTTTTGAAAATTCTGAATGCCTCTTTAAGTCAAAATCCGTCCTGTTTGCCACGCCAGCCAGCTCGCCCCATCCAAAAGGAAACTCATATTCAATATCAACCGTACGCTTTGAATAGTGGGAAAGTTTTTCTTTGGGATGTTCATAAAGACGCAGTTTTTTTTCGTCCAAACCCATAGCAATGAAAAACTTATGCCATTTTTCCAGCCACTCATCGAATGCCTGCTCATCTTCTCCCGGCTTTACGAAGTATTCAATTTCCACTTGCTCAAATTCGCGTGATCGGAAAATAAAATTTCCCGTTGTAATCTCGTTTCGGAAAGCTTTGCCGATCTGGGCTATGCCAAAGGGAATTTTTAAACGCTGGGAATCCTGAACCAATTTAAAATTGGTAAACATCGCTTGAGCTGTTTCGGGACGCAAGTAGGCAGCATGGGAAGCATCTTCCAAGGGCCCGAGAAATGTCTTAAACATAAGATTAAAACTCCTGGGTTCGGTAAATTTTTTGCCGCCGCATTGGGAACATTGGTTAGCCTCTTTTGCTTTGCCGCCAATAAATTTTCCTTCTTCCATGTGATCAGCCCTATACCTGGCATTGCATTCCAAACATTCCACCAAAGGATCGGTAAAATTTTCAAGGTGTCCCGAAGCTTCCCACACTTTAGGGTGCATAATAATGGCGGCGTCGATGAGGGCAATATTTTCCGACTTCTGGACAAACCGTTTTAACCATTCTTTCTTGATATTGTTCTTGAGCAATGCACCCAAAGGGCCGTAGTCCCACAAAGCCTCCACTCCTCCGTAAATTTCGGAGGACTGGAAAATAAACCCTCGCCTTTTGGCAAGAGAAACGATGTTTTGCATTCTGTCATCCATACGACTCATTGTATCTAATTTTTTACTTTCCCCTGATCTTCTGAAACATGATCGTCGTCGGGAAGAGTAGTATTAATGGAATCATCTTTAGCCTGGACGGTTTGGCCAGTAAACGTATCGTCGCCCACAATTTGGGCTTCCTGGATAAGTACAGGAGTTTGGTTTCTTTGGCTGTCGGAAGGAGTAAACTTAATCTGGAAAGCCACCGAAGACATTTCGTTAAAAATGCCTTGTCCCGCCGCCATGTCGCCAATCGCCCACACAACTTCCCTTGAAGCGGAGTCAAAGGTAAGAGACCCCCCTTCGGGAAAAATCTTTCCTGTCATTTCCACCTCGCTTGGCAAGGTTGCTTTTACCTTTGCATTGCGCACGTCATTATAGGAGTTTGAAACCTTCCATATAATCGTATAGGTAGTGGACTTTCCAACTTCGGGAGGAATAGGACCCTCATTGCCAAAAATCTCATCTTCAAAGTACCCTGCTTGGCCAACGGAAAGTTTTGCCTTGATCTTGGTTTGAAATTCCGATTTTGCATCAGACAGCAATACGCGGTTTCTCAAGACAAAATTTTTGTCTTGGGGACTGAACACTTCCCAGTTTTCCTTTACGTTCACCCAAAATTCCACCCTTCCCTCCTCGCCTCTCCCCAAAAAACGCAGTTTCGATACATCGCGCGCTTCCCACACAAGGGAATTATCTCCCTGCTGGAATTTGCCGTTTGTCATTTTGATGCTTTGCATGTCATAAGGCCGGCCGTCCAAATTAACTATCAAAAACAGGTTTTCAAGGTTGCGATCGCTCACGTTCTTAAAGAAGACTTCATAGTGCAAAGTGTCTCCAGCGCTTGCGATATAATCCGCCGAACCGTTGATGATTTGAGATACGAGAAGGCGCGGCTCTGAAATTTCAATTCCGCGTACGACCTCCTTAAGAAGTGTATACTCTCCCTCGTTCCACATGCCGATTGTCGCGCGGAAAATTTTTGCTTCCTGAACTCCGCCCCTCATTGTCCCTTTCATGGCAATTCTTCCTCCCTGCCCCCTGTTTACCACACCAACCTGCCATTCATTGTTTCCTATAGAAGAAGGACTTGTTTCGGCCAATTCAAAACCGTCGGGAAACTCCATCTTAACGCGAAGGTTTGCCAAAGGATATGAGCTTTGGGAAAAATAATTGAGATTAAAATCAAACTTCTGGCCGCTTTACACCCTA
>CAYZNF010000014.1:2565-12314 GCA_964479725.1 uncultured Candidatus Saccharibacteria bacterium | reverse complement strand
AACAATTGACGAGGGAGTGCACAAGGCCAAGATCCGAATTGTCGGCATTGGCGGGGGAGCGGGAAACATTGTGTCTGAAATTGCCCAGCGTGTCCCCAAAATTGATTTTATAGCTGCCAATACGGATCTCCAGGCGTTAAGGACAATTTCGGGCAAGGCAAAAACGCTTGCGTTTGGGCAGGAATTTACGGGAGGGTTGGGGTGCGGAATGGATGCGGATCTTGGGGACAAGGCCAGCCGGGCTGAAAAAGAAAAAATACAGAAAGTTTTTGACGGTCAGGACGTGTGTATTCTCATTGCCAGCCTTGGAGGCGGCACTGGATCTGGGGCGGCTCCGGTATTTGCGCAGATTGCCAACGAAACAAAATGTTTAACCTTGGGAATCTTTACCCTTCCTTTCCAGTTTGAGGGTGAAAAACGCCAGGGCTTGGCTAAAGCCGCCCTGGAAAAGCTAAAGCCCTTGGTGAATGCGTATATAGTAATCCCCAACGAAAATATTTTTTCCATTATCGACCGAAAAACCCCTCTCATGGAGGCGTTGTCGGCTGTGAATAAAACTCTTGCCGACAGTATCGAGGGGCTAATCGAAACTATTTACTTGCCAGGGCTTATAAATATCGATTTTGCCGATTTGAAAGCTATTCTTGAAGGAAAAGGAAGACTCGCCTATTTGCATTCGGGATACGGGGCGGGGCCGGCAAAATCCCAAGAGGCGGTGCGGAGGGTTTTGGTGAACCCCTTGGCGGGATACGGCATTGAAGGCACCGAGCGTATTTTGTTCAATATTTCTTCCGACAAGAACGTAAAAATGCAGGAGGTCGCAGAAATCAGCAATGCCATTTCCGCCTACAATCCCAAAGCAAAAATTATTTTCGGTATTTCTCATCAGGGAAAATTCAAGGAAACTTTGCGGGTAACTTTGTTTACGGTGGGATGCAGGGAGCCGGGAGGAAAACTCGAGACTTTGCGATTGCCGGAGCTTTCAAAAGACGTGGAGGCAAAAACGAACGAAATAAAAAAAGAAGAAGCGAAAAAAGCAGAAGAGACGAATGCAAAGAAACCCGAAACCGCAAAGAAAGTTATTGCCGTAAAAAGCGCCAATGCAAAGCGCAAGGCTGCAAAGAAAGAAGGAAAGCCCTTGGCAAAATCTCCCATACCTTCTTTCGAAGAACAGAAGCTTCGCAGGACAGGTCTGGACGTCAAAAAAGCGGTTGACAAAGAGTTGCAAGATCTTGAAGAAAAGGAAAAGGAGTGGGACGTGCCGGCTTTTTTGAGAAACCGGTCCTAGGGAAGCATGAAACATGAACAGTGAGGATATGTCTTCTATAACAAAAGCAATAATTCCAGTCGCTGGCCGGGGGACACGGTTCCTGCCGCTTTCCAAAGTAGTTGCAAAAGAATTGTTTCCTTTGGGGACAAAACCTTTGCTTCATCACGCGGTAGCCGAGGCAAAGCGTGCCGGAGCGACGGAAATAATTTTTGTCGCCAATTCATCAAAAAAGCCCATTGAGGAATATTTAGGACGGTCTTTGGTTTTGGAAAAATTTTTGGAGGAAAAGAAGAGTGAAAAAATGCTGGCAGAACTCCATTCCGTAGAGAAATTGTGCGAAGGGCTTACGTTTACTTTTGTCGCGGAACCCAAACCCTTGGGCGACGGCCACGCTGTTTTGCAGGCAAAGAAAGTCGTGGGTGATGAGCCATGCTTTGTCATGTATCCAGACGATGTTTTTGTAGCCGAAAAGCCCGTGCTCTCCCAGCTTGAGCAAAGGTATAAAACTTCACAGCGCCCGATTATCGCGTTATCCCGCCTGCCCGCCGAAAAAATTTCTTCATATGGAGTAATCGAAGGGGAAAAAATAACAAATCGGGTATATAAAATCCGCCGAATTGTGGAAAAACCCCAGCCCAATGAGGCGCCTTCCAATCTTGCGGTTGTGGGACGAAGCGTTATTACCTCGGAGGTCTTTGACTATTTAAAACGGGCGGTGCCAAATAAAAAAGGGGAAATTTCTCTGACCGAAACATTTGCGGCTATGGCGCATGACGGGCAGGTGCTGTATGGGTATGAGATTGAAGGCAAATGGCTAGAGTGCGGCAACAAGCAAGAGTGGGTAAAATCTTTCCTTTGGTACACGCTTTCAGATCCTGAAACGGGAAAAGAACTCAAGCGTTTCCTTCGAGAAGAAAAATTAGCATAACTAGAATATTTTTATGAATCCTGCATATCCCAAGACAACAAGAGAAATGGTAAAAGACGCATATCCTCCGCGTCCCCAGGAAGTTCGTAAGTATGATTACGGCCAGATTCTTGTTATTGGAGGCTCTGAATTTTATTCGGGAGCGCCAGCGCTCGCGGGGCTTGCGGGTTTTCGGGCGGGAGCCGATATGGTGCGTTTGATTGCTCCCAAAAGGGCCGCGGATATTATTGCTTCTTTTTCTCCCATTCTGGCCGCGTATGGTTTGGATAACCATCATCTCAACGCTACCCATTTGGCTACGCTTTTAACCATGACAGAATCTGCCAAGGAGGTGGCGCGAGGCAAAGCGGCCGTGGTAATTGGCGGGGGCTTGGGCCGCACTGCTGAAACGCAAGATGCCGTAATAACCTATCTTTCCCAAACGAACGTGCCCACGGTTATTGACGCCGATGCGCTGCATGCCGTTGTAAAAAATCTCGGCGCCATACACGGCAAGCCCTTTTTGCTTACTCCTAATATGTATGAGTTTTTTGTGCTTACGGGAAAGCAGGTATTTGAGCAAAAGATCGAGGGTCGTATCAAAGCTGTGAAGGA
The DNA here is from genome assembly GCA_964479725.1 of uncultured Candidatus Saccharibacteria bacterium. Lineage (GTDB taxonomy): Bacteria > Patescibacteriota > Minisyncoccia > Minisyncoccales > UBA10102 > CAYZNF01. The sequence goes on along the minus strand of CAYZNF010000014.1, from coordinate 9,522 downwards.
GGAAGCGGCAAGGCTCGGAACCACCATACTTTTAAAGGGGCAGTTTGATATTATTTCGAATGGGGAAGAAACCTATGTGAACGAAACAGGATCTCCCTATCTTTCTGTCGGCGGAACAGGCGATACTCTTGCGGGTATTTGCGGAGCCTTGCTTGCCAGGGGTCTTTCTCTTGCAAGGGCTGGGGCTGTTGCCGCGTATATCAACGGCAAAGCAGGCGAAATTGCGGGTAAAAAATATAAGGAATCAATGGTTGCGACGGATGTTATCGAAGCAATCTGCGAAGCTATTGCCTAGTATATGGAATTGACTATTACGGGGGCAACGTATGTTTTTGGGTTTGCCGCACTCTCTCTTTTGACACTGCGGTTTTGGCAGTATTTTAAGCGAGAGCAAGGCGTGATGTCAAGGATGATTTTTTATTTTGGCCTTTCATTTAGCATTTTTGCTTTTTTCACTGCGGCTATTTCTGTTTTCTTTGCGTCTTCTGCCGCGATGCTCAAAATCGCGGTTGTGCAGGCTGTGTTCTTTCAGGGGCTTGGAATTTCGTTTTTCAGCTACCTTTTGGCATACTTCCTAAAAAAGTCTTTTTTTCCTGCAAAGATTGCATTTTCGCTGTCGTTCGCGGTTACCGTTGCCGCAACTTTTTTCGCGATTTTTTTGCCCTTCCAGCCGCATTTGGTAAAGGAGGCGCTGGCCATCGACTGGAGTGTTCCTCCTATTGTTGATACTTTGCGCGCAACTATTTATCTCCTGACATTCATTCCGCTTTCTTTTGTATTTTTCCGGTCTCTTACTGTTGTGCAAGATCCTATCGCGAGGCTAAAATCATTCGCGTTCGGATTTTTGATGATGGTGGGAACCTTGGCAATTTCTGTTGAATTTATTTTTGAGAAAATTTTTAACCTTGGCGTGGCAAGCGGGGATATCGCTCTTATTGTTACGTACGCTATTATAATTTTTATCGCTCTTTTGCCTTCTCGGGCAAAGCCAAAGGAAGACCAAAAAGCATAGTCTGGCAAAGCTCGGCATTTTACGATAGAATATGGGAAATATGACAAAGACTATTGCAATTAACGGGTTTGGGCGAATAGGGAGATTGTTTTTTCGTCAGGTCGCAAATTTGAAGAATTTCCAGGTCGTAGCAATTAATGACTTGGGGGATGCAGAGCATCTCGCGTATTTATTAAAGTATGATACGGTGTACGGGATGTTTCAAAAAAATGTGGAAGTTCAGGGCGGAAATCTCGTTGTAAACGGACAGACAGTAAGGGTATTTCAGGAAAAAGATCCCAAAAAACTTCCATGGAAAGATATGGCGGTTGATATTGTTGTGGAGGCAACTGGCGTTTTTGATTCATTCAAAAAAGCTTCTGTCCATATTGCCGCCGGAGCAAGGCGGGTTGTCATTACAGCTCCCGCAGAAGACGAGGATGGCGAGCAAGGCAAAACAGTGCTTGTGGGGGTAAACAATAATGCGCTTTCAACGTGCAAAATTTCATCGAATGGCTCCTGTACGACAAATTCAGTAGCTGGGATTCTGGAGGTGTTGAACAAAGAAATTGGAGTAGAGAAAGCCATTTTGAATACTGCACATGGCTATACCGCGACCCAAAATTTAGTGGATGGCCCCACTCGCGGAAGCGATTTTCGGCGCGGAAGGGCTGCTGGCCAAAACATCGTGCCTTCCAGCACCGGAGCCGCTATTGCGGTAACCAGGGTGGTGCCGGAGCTCCAGGGAAAATTCGACGGGGTTGCAATGCGAGTACCTGTGGCCGCGGGATCAATTGCCGACGTTACATTTATGGCAAAACGCCAAACTTCCGCGCTAGAGGTGAACGAAATTTTACGCCTGGCCTCGCAGTCAAAACGCTGGAAAGGTATTATAGGCGTAACCGAGGAACAGCTTGTTTCTTCCGATATTATTGGCCAGTCATACGGCGCGATAGTGGATTTGGCAATGACGAGAGTGGCTGATGGAACTTTGGTTAAGGTATTGTCGTGGTACGACAACGAGTGGGGGTACGTGTCGACGCTGGTAAAGCATGTTGAAGTCGTGGCAAAAATTCTGTGATATATTAATCTTATGAAAAATCTTGAGAGCGGGTCTGGCTTAGGAGAAAGCGGAAAGGGACAAGAGTTAGAGAGGGATCCTATAGAGATATCGGGTCTCGATCCGCGATTTGAAGAGTGGCTAAATTCTCTTCCTCGGTTGAATGAGAAAGAGGAAGAAAAGGCAGGTATGCTTATTGTAGAGGAACAAGGGTCTTCACAAGTTGCTTTAGGAATAAAAAGAGAGAAAAGCGATGTCCGAAAATTTCTTCCCAATCTTCTGAAGAGAATTCTTGTAAAAGATGAGTCAGGATATATCGATATCCCTCCTCAAAACGAGCACTTAATTGATATGCTGCTCGAAGAAAATTTGGAGGGGGTTGATGAGGAAACAGAAAGCGCAAGGGAGCGGTATCAAGCAATTGTTGAGGCAGTGAGTAATGGGAACCTCCCTGCAGTGAATCGAGTACTCGATCTTTATCTTACAGCGCTGATCAAAAAAGGGGAAAAACTTTCTTCTGGTCTCCCTCGCAAAGAATCATGGTCTGATCGAAGACCGGCAGAATATAGAGGAGTAGAAAGTGAGTTAGCTAGGCTTTCGAATGAAGCGAAACGAGTTTCTTACATGAAGGAACTTTTTTCTAATAGGCTGGGGAGCAATTTTAAAGACTACATACCAGAACTTCCTGGCAGGACGCATGAAGAGAAAATGGCTTATTTGAGAAGCCTTAAACCCGAAGAAAAAAAGAGGTGGTATGCGACAGCAAATAGAGAAGCATGGGATAAGATTCTGCGGCTCGAACCGGTTTCTGTTGAACAATTGCCAGATTGGCCAGTCTATCCGAGTGATATGCCTAGCGCGCTTATCGGTCTCGAAGTAAAAAGGAGATTGATAGATAAAGAGAGAAAGGGTATAGAAGAACGAGAGATTGGGACTAAATAGTTGTATTATAATCAATAATTTTTCCTATGACAGTTAAACTTTTTATCGAAATCCCAAAAGGATCGCACAACAAATACGAAGTTGACGAAGAAACGGGAGAATTGAAGCTTGATCGCGTCTTGTACGGCACTGCCCAGTTCCCTTTTGAGTACGGGTTTATCAAGGGTACGAAAGGGGAAGACGGAGATCCTCTGGATGCTTTAATGCTTTCGACATTCCCAACATTTCCTGGATGTGCCGTAGAGGCTGAAGTTATAGGCTATCTTGAAATGGAAGATGAGGGTGGTGTAGATCATAAGGTGGTTACCGTACCAAAGGCAAAGCTTGACCCGAGATGGGCGCATATAAAAGATGTAACAGACCTTCCCGAAGCCTTGCGAAACGAAATAAAAGATTTTTTTGAAACATATAAGCGCCTGGAACCAAATAAGTGGGTTAAGGTAAGCGCATTCAAGCCAAAAGAAGAGGCGGAAAAACTGGTGGAATCTGCCACGCAAAAAAACGCCGCATGAAAAAAATACGTAATGTCGGGTACTATTTGCAAAAAGCGCGAGAGGAACAATGGGCTGTCCCTCATTTTAACTTTTCAAGTTTAGCGCAGTTGAACGGCATTGTTGATGTCATTCGTGAACTGCGTATCCCCGCTCTTCTGGGGACATCGGAAGGAGAGCGTGCTTTTGTGGGCATGAACCAGGCATTGGCCTTGATAAAAAGTTTCCAAAATGAAGGTTTGCCAGTTTTTTTGAACGCTGACCATTGCCATTCTGCCGAAAGCGCCATTGAAGCTTTTGAAGCGGGATACGACTCGATACATATTGATCTTTCAAAAAAGCCTTGGGAAGAGAATCTCGAAGAAACGAAAAGGGTTGTAAAATACGTCAAGCGAAAGCGTTCCGGCGCTAGCGTGGAAGGAGAGCTCGGCTACCTTGCCACCGATTCTTCAAAAATATACAAAGAAGAGATTCATATTCCCGAAAAAAGCTATACTAATGCAGATCAGGCAGTTGAGTTTGTGAAAAAAACAGGAATTGACAGGCTGGCGCCTGCCATTGGCACTATACATGGGATTGCGGCAAATACCCCTCACCTGCGCATGGAATTGGCAAAAGAATTAAGGACCCGACTTCCTGATGTTGATTTGGTTTTGCACGGGGGATCGGGGGTAGGGAGCGGGGAAATTGAGGAGGTGGTGAAGATTGGTTTCAACAATGTGCATATTTCTACCGAGGTTCGCGTTGCTTTTACCAATGGAGTGCGCCGGGCCTTAGCAGAAAACAAAGACGAAACAGCTCCCCATGCTTACTTGGGTGCGGGGCGCAAGGCCGTTAGCGCGCTGGTGCGAGAAAAAATCCGTCTTTTGGGCGCTATTAATGCTTGGAGCGATAAGCCTTGATTTTTCGGCTGGTCTGGTGTAAGATAAGGAACGTATGGTATCGCTCGCCACTAAAATAAGAAGCAAAACAGACAACATTAGAACATTGCGGGAAGGAGGCCTTATCCCTGGAGTTTTGTATGGCCCGGTAACGCCGAACCAGGATATTGCCGTTGACGCCAAGACTTTCAGGAAGGTGTATGAGCAAACAGGAGAGAGCGAATTGGTTTCTTTGCAAGTTGACGGAAAAGAGCATATTGTCCTTGTGTACGATACCCAGCTCCATCCTCTTTCCGGCGAGGTGGTGCATATAGATTTTTACCAGCCGCGACTCGACAAGCCAATCGAAATTACCGTACCTCTTGAATTTGTAGGGGAAGCTCCTGCTGTAAAAGAATTGGCAGGCACTCTTGTTAAAAATATCCAGGAGGTTGAGGTGCGAGCCTTGCCCCAAAACCTTCCTCACGAAATTAAGGTGAATGTTGAAAGACTTGCCGCTTTTGAAGATCGTATCCTCATAAAAGACATTATGCAGTCGAAGGATTTCGAAATCCTTCGCGAACCTAACGAAATCGTAGCTATGGTTGTCCCTCCGCAGGACGTGGAAGCGGAACTTGCTGTACCTATCCAGGAAAATATCGAAGCAGTTGAAGTTATGGAGAAGGGCAAAAAGGAAGAAGCGGAGGAAGGCGCTCTTGAACCACCCGCAAAAAACGTAAAGCCTTAGCAAAAGGCTCATACCAGGAATAGATGTGCTTGCACGGATCGTTTGCTTTTTGCTACAATATTCCTGGTCATGTTATATTTTAGCAAGTCATTTTTCTCAAAGTTTATTGTAGGGATTGTCGCCGCAAGCCTTGTGCTTGCTTTTTTTGCGCAGCAATTTCCCGCTTTTACGGCGCAGGCCCAAACCACTAGGGAGCAAGAGCGGATACAGCTAGAAGAAGAGCTAAAAAAACTTGAAGAGGAAATCAAGCAGACTGAAAACAGTGTTGTCAAAACCCAGCAGCAGAAAAAAACCCTGCAAAACCAGATTACGGTCCTTCGCGGGAAGATCCAAAAACTGGATCTGCAGATTTCACAAAGCAACAAGCTTATAAAAGATCTGCGCATGCAGATTGGCGATACAACCCTTTCCATACAGCGCACACAAGGCCATATCGACGCGACAAAAGAGCAATTGCGGGAGATACTCCGCTTGATGTACGAAGAAAGCCAGAAACCAAAACTCGAAGTCCTTCTTTCGGGCTCGAAACTCTCCGAATTTTTTGACAATGTAGTAGCCTTAGAAATGGTAAACGTGCGCAACGAGGAACTGTTTGCCCAGCTTGAAGATTTAAACCAAACCCTGCAGGCGCAAAAACAAGACCTGGAAAAGGAAAAGAGCGAGGAAGAGAACTTTGTGAAGATCCAAATGCTTCAGAAACAGGAAAACCAGAGCATTGAGACAAGCCAAAAAAAGCTCCTTACCGAGACACAGGGCAAGGAGGCAGAATATCAAAAAATCCTGGCCGATAAAAAGAAAAAAGCCCAGGAAATACGCACCCGTATATTTGAATTAGTCGGAATTCCTGATGCTCCTACCTTTGGGGAAGCTGTTGAGATTGCAAAGTATGTATCTTCGAGAACCGGAGTACGGGCTGAACTGCTCTTGGCTGTTCTTACCCAGGAATCAAATCTAGGCAAGAATGTGGGGCAGTGTTACTTAAAAAATGCTGAAACAGGGGATGGTGTTGTTGCTTCCAACGGAAGGTCGTTTAAGGCAGTCATGAAGCCTTCGCGGGATGTACAGCCGTTTTTGACCATTACAAAAGAACTTGGAAGGGATCCTTTCAAGACACCCGTTTCATGCCCGATTCCGAGCGTGGGAGGATACGGAGGAGCAATGGGACCGGCGCAATTTATTCCTTCCACATGGATGGGGTATCGCCCGCGCCTCGAAGCAATGCTGGGCCGTCCCGGAGACCCATGGAAAATTGCCGACGCCTTTACAGCCGCGGCATTATACCTGAAAGATGCCGGAGCCGGAGCTAAAACCTACAGCGCCGAATGGAAGGCGGCAATGATCTACTTTTCCGGATCCACAAACCTTAAATATCGTTTTTACGGCGACTCTGTAATGGCTATCGTAAGGCAATACGAGCAGGATATTAAGACTTTGGAAGGGAAGGATTAGGAGCCGTTTCGGAAGATTTTTGAAACTGGTCCAGGGCTGACGCGATTTCGTCGAGGTCTCCTCCTAAAATTCTTTCAATGCCGTGCCATGTCTCGGGCAAACGGTGGTCGGTTACCCGATCTTGAGGAAAATTATACGTCCTGATTTTTTCCGCGCGCTTTGCCCAGCCAATCTGCGCCTTTCTTTTTGCTGACAGTTCGGATTCTTTGGCTTGCTCTTGCATCTCATAGAGCTTTGCTTGCAGGAGCGACATGGCGAATTCTCTGTTTTTTTGCTGGTTTCTCGAAGTTTGGCATTCAATAACGATATTGGTGGGAAGGTGTATGAGCCGCACTGCTGTTTGGCGCTTGTTTACGTTTTGTCCGCCAGGTCCCGAAGAGCCGGTAAATTCCAGCTGTATGTCGGCCGGGTTTATG
>CAYZNF010000014.1:0-2555 GCA_964479725.1 uncultured Candidatus Saccharibacteria bacterium | reverse complement strand
GTTTTGGCAAAACAGCCACGGAAACGGTGGATGTATGTATCCTGCCTGCCTTTTCTGTTTCTGGGATACGTTGTACGCGATGCACTCCTCCTTCGTATTGCAAAGCAGAAAACGCTCCTTCCCCGTCTACCTGGAACGAAATATCGCGGATGCCTCCCACTTCTGTTTCCGAAGTGTTGAGTATTGTTACGCTCCACCCCTTTGAGGCGGCGTACTTGTTGTACATGTTCCAAAGGTTGCTAGCGAACAAGGAAGCTTCTCCTCCGCCAGCTCCCGATCGGATTTCCATGATAACAGAATCTGGCATATCTTCGCCTCCCGATGTCAGGCGCTCCAGCTCTTTTGAGAGGGCTTGCTCTTTATGCTTTAAATCCAAAAGCTCCTGTTGGGCCATGGAGGCCAGCTCGCTGTCTTCCGGGGAGGCTAATATTTGGTTGTTTTCTTCAATACGCCGCTGTATATCTTCCAGTTCTTCCGCTTTTTTAAGGATTTTTTCAAGGGCAGACCTGCGTTTTGAAATTGTCTGGAATTTTTCCCATTGCGAAATAACCTCGGGATCAATGAGCTGATTGGTGAGGTTCTGATATTCTTCCTTGAGCTTTGGCAGGTCTAACATAGGCTTTGCCTAGCTTTTCTTTTTGCTTTTGCTGACGCGCTCCCTGAATTTTTGCACCTGGCCTACCTTGTCGAGGGTCTTTTCTTTTCCGGTGTAAAACGGGTGGCAGGCGGAGCATATTTCCACTTGCAGGGATTCTTTTGTAGATCCTACGGTAAAGGAATTGCCGCAGGCGCACTGCACCTTAGCTTCCGGATAATATGTTGGGTGGATATCTTTTTTCATACAGCAGTAGGGTACCATGAATAAGCTTCCTTCGCAAGTTCCCTTGCTCTTGCCAAAAAAATATATTTTTGTTAGAGTAGTAACGATATGACAGCCGAAGAAAAATCTATCCCAGTAAAAGTTGATCCGGAAATCGAAGAAATGGTGCGATCGGGTGTTCATTTTGGGCACAAGACATCAAAAACGCACCCCAAAATGAAGTCCTACATTGCGGGCGTCAGGAATGCCGTGCATATTCTTAATTTGGAAAAGACGCGGACAAAATTGCAAGAGGCTTTGGAGTTTATCCAAAAGTCCAGGCAAGAAGGCAAAACCCTGCTGCTGGTTGGCACAAAAATCCAAATCAGGAGTTTGGTAAGGGAAACCGCCAAAGAGTGCGGTCTTCCGTATGTTACCGAGCGATGGATTGGAGGAACACTCACGAACTTTGATTTTGTGGCAAAACGCGTGGCGCGAATGAAGGAATTGGAACAGATGAAAGCATCGGGGGATTTAGAAAAATACACCAAAAAAGAGCAAGCAGGCTTCATGAAGGAGCTTGGCGATCTTGAAAGGAGATTTGGGGGTGTGCGCGATATGGAGCGTATTCCTTCAATAGTGTTCGTGTGCGATATGGATAAAAACGCGATCGCTGTGCGCGAAGCAAAAGCAAGGGGATGTGTTATCATGGGTATTACCGACACCAATATTAATCCGGACAATGTTGACTATCCTATTCCCGCCAACGACGATGCTGTCGCGTCGGTGCAATATGTTCTTGGAAAAGTAAAAGAAATCATCAAGAGCACCCCTATGGTGCAGAAAACCGAAGCTTAAGTTTTCATGGCAAGCATCGAACTCATAAAACAATTAAGGGAAGAGACGGAAGTTTCTTTGGCGGAGTGCAAAAAGGCCCTTGAAGCGGCGGGAGGCGATATTGCCAAGGCGCGTACTATTCTCCAGGAATGGGGCAAGAAAGTTGCCGCAAAAAAACAGGAGCGTGAAACCCATGAAGGGATTATTGAGGCATATACCCATGCCAACGGAAAAATCGGGGTGCTTGTCGAGTTGCGCTGTGAAACAGATTTTGTAGCTCGATCGCAGGATTTTAAGACCCTTGCCCACGAAATTGCCCTCCAGATTGTTGGCGCAGACCCCCAGAGTGTTGAAGAGCTTCTGTCCCAGGAGCATATCCGAGATTCAAAAAAGACAATCTTGAATCTTATGGAGCAAACCATAGGCAAGCTCGGTGAAAAAATCGTTGTCCAGCGATTTTCGCGTTTTCAATTGTAAGCCATTAGGGTTTATGGAAATTTTATTCAAAGCAGAAGTCATTGCGTTTATCCTGCTCATATTGAGCGGGGCAGGCATTGGGATATTGCTGAAAAAGAAAATTCCTTTGCTTTTGCAATTTCCCCGCGAAGAGAACAAGAATTTGGCGTATTATGTGGGACAAGCCACCGAACGCGCCAAGGAGTATCCTGCGGTCAGCCAAATTCTTACCCCAGAGTTGCTTTTGCAAAGAGTACTTTCTAAAATACGCGTGTGGTCTCTAAAAGTGGAATCGCGCGCGAGTTCCGAACTGGAAACTTTACGCAAGCGAGCGCTTGAAAAAAAGGAGAAACTTTCCGAAAACTATTGGGCGCAGATAAGGAAGCGCCGCAAGAAAATCGAAGGATAAATTCTGCTTGTCGGCTTGCCACCCTAGCTCAATGGCAGAGCAACACTTTTGTAA
>CAYZNF010000013.1:0-14230 GCA_964479725.1 uncultured Candidatus Saccharibacteria bacterium | reverse complement strand
CCCAAATCCAAACAGCCTGGGTAGAGTTTAACCAATCTGGATGGGGGTATAACATGCTTACTACGCTGGCCTTGGAAAAATCTTCTGTTCCTGTGGTATTTTCTTCAACAAACTCTCCTTCCCATCGGTGGACGAATAAAACAACGTATGAACTTGATTGGTCTTGGCCAAAGGCAGGACCGGGGTCTTGGATTAGAACGCCAAATATAGCCGCTGGAATTCAGGAAATTTTAAATACACAAGGCGCAATCAGCGAGATCGTTCTTATTGAAGATGGCACAGGAGTTGTACAGGGACAATATCATGGCTGGGCTAGCTTTAATTCAAGCCCAACATTAGCCGCCAAACTTCATATTGAATACGATTCGGGAGTAGATGCTATTCCTCCGGTTCTATCCAGTGGTCAGCCAACAGGAATATTGCCATCGGGGACAACACAAGCTGTGTTGAGCCTTGCCACAAGCGAAAATGCTTCTTGCAAATACGATGTTGTCCTTGGGACAGGATACGCAGTCATGCCATTTGCCTTTACGACTACGGGAACACTCTCGCACTCAACAAATGTAGCTGGCCTTACAGATGGGACAAACTACAGCTATTATGTCCGCTGTCAGGATGGGACAGGGAATGCCAACGGAGATGACTACACAATTTCTTTTAGTGTGGATGTTCCAGATACTATGCCGCCCGTAAGAAGCAGTGGTTTGCCGTCAGGAGATGTTGCGGCGGGCACTACTCAAATAACCCTTAGCCTCATGACAAACGAGGTTGCGACATGTAAATATGCTGTCATTCTTGGGGTTGGGTATGAATCAATGGTGGATATATTTACTGCCACTGGATCTACAACTCATTCAACAATGGTAACCGGTTTGCAAGACGACACTATATACAATTACTATGTCCGCTGCCAAGACTCTGCGGGAAATGCAAGCATCGATGATTTTACCATTTCATTTCGAGTGTTGCCCGATACTGTTCCTCCAATACGTTCCGGTGCCCAGCCCACAGGTACATTCCCTACGGGCACCATACAGGCTACATTGGGTTTGTATACCAATGAAGCTTCGATATGTAAATATGATACAATTGCCGGTAATCTGTACGAAGTAATGGCAAATACCTTCGCGGTTACCGGAGCTACTAGCCATTCATCTGTTGTTGAGGGGCTGGTTAATGGAGTTTCATACACATATTATGTCCGTTGCCAAGATAATCTCTCTAATGTTAACACGGACGATTTTACTATTTTGTTTAGCGTTGCCCCAGAAGGCCCTATGGTCGTTGATATTCAAGTTCTTTCTTCGGCCGATGATGCGTACAACGCGGTTCCCAATGAATGGCCCGGTTATAGCCATACTGATAGCGTAGTGTATGCGGGAAATGTAAACGGACGGGTGATGTACGGGGGATGGAGATGGACAGGTTTTTCAATTCCGGCAACTGCCCAAATCCAAACAGCCTGGGTAGAGTTTAACCAATCTGGATGGGGGTATAACATTTCCACAGATCTTGCGTTTGAAAAAGCAGCCAATCCCTCGTCATTTTCTTCCGTACTTACACCCTTTTTGAAGTGGGCAAACAGTACTGTTTCGCAGATTGCTTGGTCTTGGCCGAAGGCAGAGCCAGGATCTTGGATAAGAACTCCTAATTTGGCGGCTGCTCTGCAAGAAGTGGTAAGTGCGCAAGGCAGTTTAAATTCGATTGTCCTTTTGGAAAGCGGTAGTTTAGCGACCACTAACTGGAACCATGCCTGGACAAGCTATGATTCAAACCCTGCGTTGAGCGCTCGACTCCACATCGAATATACTCTCGGAGGCCCCGACACCAATCCTCCCCTTCGTTCCAGTGGCCAACCAACGGGCGTTTTGCCCACAGGCACCATCCAGGCTACCTTAAGCCTGGCCACCAACAAGAACGCAACCTGTAAATATGGCGCAACTGCTGGTATTGCATATGATACGATGACAAATGTATTTGCGACTACGGGAGGAACAAATCATTCGTCTACGGTTACAGGATTAACCGACGGAGGATCATATGCGTTTTATGCGCGATGTCGGGATGCAAGCTCAAATACAAACACAGATGATTATGCCATCGGTTTTAGCGTAGCTTCGGTAACGCCTCCTCCGGCGCTTTTGCGAGGGCCGTATATGCAGATTTGTGCACAGGATTCCGCCGTAATTGCTTGGAAGACGGACATATTATCGGACAGCGTAGTTTTGTACGGCACGACAATAAGCTACGGCTCTCAAGTTTCTGATGCAACGCAGTCTGCCGTACACGCGCTTTCGCTTTCGAACCTCGCTCCGGGAACGACGTATTATTACCAAATACAGAGCAACGGAACCGTGCTTGCTTCGAGTTCGTTTGCAACAAACAAAGCAACGGGAGCATTTTCTTTCTCTGCCCTGGGCGATACGGGATCTGGATCCCAGAACCAAAGGGATGTAGCTAATCAGATAGCTTTGCAAAATTCGGCTTTCGTACTTCATACGGGTGATTTGATTTATCCTTCGGGAGCCGATGCCGATTATGATTCTCAATACTTTGGCATATATGGGAACACGGCTGACAACATATGCGTATTTCCGGTTTTGGGCAATCATGACGTGCAAACAGGAAATGGTCAGCCGTATCTTGATAACTTTTATTTGCCGACAGTATCTTCGGGAACAGAGCGATATTACAGCTTCGACTATAGCAACACGCACTTTACCGCCCTTGATACAAACATGAGCTTTGCTGTGGGAAGCAGTCAATACAATTGGCTTGTAAGCGATTTGTCTTCTAATGCGAAGCCCTGGAAGATCGTTTTGTTCCATCACGCTCCATATACGATTGGACCCCATAGCGCCGATGCCATTGTAACCGAAATAAGAAATACTTTGGTGCCGCTCTTTGAACAGTATGGTGTACAGCTTGTCTTAAATGGACACGATCACTTGTATACAAGGAGTAATCCGATTAATGGTGTAGCGTATGTGGTCTCGGGAGCCGGAGGAAATAGTCTTTATCTGGGAATCCCCGCGGGTTACACGGCATCATTCCTTGATAATGTATATTCATTTACCCAGGTTACGATTGACGGATCAGCCTTGACATTGAAGCAGGTCAAGCAAGACGGCACGATTTTTGAAACGCATGTAATTACGGGGGATGTTGTTGCGCCAATTGTTTCCAATGCGAATGCCGTGCCCACAAGTTCATCGGTAACTATCACTTGGACAACCGATGAAATTTCTACTTCCCAGGTGGAATACGGCACAACTGCCGCGCTTGGTTCTCTTTCTTCTCTCGATACAAGTTTTGTTTCCACGCATTCAATCGTACTTTCCGGATTTGCTCCAAATACTGCCTACTACTACAAAGTAAGGAGCAAAGACCAAAATGGCAACGAAGTAGTTTATCCCATGGCTCCTTTATCATTCGCAACGTTGCCTTCCTCTACGCCTTTTCCATTGAATTGGCCGGCAAAAGCAGACTTAACCGTTGGAGAAAGCTACAACTATACCTTGCGTGATGGAACGGCGCGAACCCTAACTTTGTTAGGGTATACAATTATTGTCCCGAAGCACAAAATCGAGGCAATAGTTCGTGTTGCAGATCCCGTAAGCGGAAAAGCGGAAACTCACACTCTTCATGTAGCTTTTGACGCGGTTCCTGTGTCGGTAAATGGGTTGAAGATCTATGGGTACGCGTGGAAAGAAGCAAATATCAACGGTTTTGAAGTGGTTGGCGGGCAAGAGGGCTTTCCATTGACTGCGGGCAAGGATGTGGGATTTGCGGTGGGTGACGCAAACTTTACCTTATTCCCCGATATGGACAATTACGCATATCCTTTCAATAATGCATTTTTCGAAGAAGGATATATGCAAACATTCCTGGAAGCAAACGGGCTGACCGACAACGCCGAAGCTCATTCGGGATTTGACAAAGGGGTGTGGGACGGCCAAGGAGTTAAAGCAATCGCTGACGGATACATGTGGACCGATGTAACTTCTGCCGACCCAGAAACTCAAGGAATGATTAAACTTACCGCTACCTCTGATCCTTACAACAATAATCAAGCTTGTTGGATATGGACTCACATAAGGGGAGGCTCTGTGCTTGTGCCAGATGGCGCTTTTGTAACCAAAGGAACCCAGTTGAGCAATGGCATTTGGGGGAGCCATACGCATTTTGGTTCTTGCAAATCCTTTGATTTCGGGAGCTGGCTGTTCTCCGCTGAAATTTGGAATAATTCCCATAAAACAGACTTTCCTTCTCCTAGATATTGGTTAGCAGTCGGCCCCTTTATTGGAAGTATGGCCGTAAACCACATAGCGCCAGATGAGAATGGAGACATTAGCGTATCTCCCAGGAAAGGAGATACCGCCGATGGTTTAATGTGGAGATTTGCAGATAACTTTGTGAATAGCGTAGGAAGAATGGGAGAACTTCAAAGCGCTACTCCATTTTCAGGGTATGAATATGTAGCAGGAGAAACATGGAGTCAGCCCGAACGAACAGGATACGTTTCAACCTATATTTATTCCCCGGTAGATCATACTGCAGATAATGCTGTTCACTTAAAATGGGGCGTAAGCGATTCTGGCAAAGCATGGCTAAACGGAAGAAACCTTAATGTTAACGGGTCTGAAGCTAGATTTGCGGCATACAATACGTCCACCGAAACTCCTATTGTTATTGACGCTCAAGATGTAGCTCTTCCTTTGCAAGCAGGGTGGAACAATCTTATTCTTAAAACTAACCAAGGAACGAGATCTCTTACTGCCTGGTTATTTTCTGCCAAAATCGGAGACGCAAGCGGCAACGCCATCCCCGATCTCAAATTCAGTACAAGAGATATTAATCTGCGGGTAACAGACCAGGGATCCAACTACATCAGCCTTGCATGGTCGCATCCCGATTTCCACGGCACTTTTATTGACAGCTATAAGCTTGATGTGGCAACAGATCCCGGATTCCAAAACTTGGTTGTCAACAACCTTGATATCAGAAGGGTATCGAGTTACAAGGTGGGAGGATTAACGCCAAACACAAACTACTATGTCCGCGTAACGCCGTTTAATGCTTCTGACATGGGAGGATCTCGCTATTGGCAGAATATGGATATGGTAACTGGAGCTACGGTAGCCGAAGATGTTTTGCCGCCCTCTGCGACTGCACCAGGCGGTCTTGTTGTCGGCCAGGTACCTCAATTTGTGCTTTTAGGTTCAGACGACAATAATAGAGCTGGAGGGGTTGAATTCTTCATCAATGCCATGAAAAATCGATTGAACCCTGTGGGAACCGGAAATCCCGGTACGTTTGACGGCGCTCCTGCGCTGATGAGTTTTTACCTCATTGGCACTAACATTTTTGGTCCCAATATAAACAGCCAGGAGTGGCGAGATCAGTATATGGCAGCATATGCCGATGGCCATGAACTTGGAAACCATGGGTTCTATGGGCTTGCCAACGAGGCTCCAAGAGGCACTGTGAGCGACTGGATAAACAGTTGGATCAAACCAACTCACGACGCCATGATCGATATGGGCGTAGATGCAAAGGATATAAAAGGCATGCGAGCGGCACAAGATGAAATTGACCCGGCATTCTACCAAGCTCTGAAGCAATTCGGTTATACCTATGGAAACTCCTCGACAACGGGGCATTCAACAAACCTTCCGGCGTGGTGGACGGGAACGCTTGAAAACGGCTGGACAGGAGGAGCGACATGGGATACTCGTAATTTTGGCAATACGCCGGGGATATGGGAAATTCCTCAAACATATGCTACGGGCCAAAGCGCTTATTGCGATAAAGACTGGTTTGGAGCGCCTGCCAATAAAACAGGAGCTCAATATGTGGAAGATCTAAAGGCCACCTTTCTTACTCTGCGCAATGGAAATAAAGCCCCATTTTCTATCTGTCTCCACTCTCAAGAATGGGGACCTATGAATACCATTGCGGGAGGAGGGGTTCCTTCTGCCACAGAGCTTGACAGGCAAGCTGCAATGAATGAATTTCTGGATTGGCTGCTCAACGGGCAATTTCCTGATGTCCGACTGGTAACGCACTCACAGCTCCTCGATTGGATGCGCAACCCTGTTTCGTTAAGCACGCCTTAAACTCATGAGATCATTTTGCAAGGGAGATTGCCTTGAGTTTAAAGAGGGACTCGCTTTTGCGGGTCCCTTTTGCTAATATAAAAGGGTTCCGCGTACAAATTAATTGTTATAAGTATACTTTTATGGAAAATATCGCAGATAATTCTTCCCAAGATAAGCTTAATGTGCCCGAAAAGCCAAAGCGTAAAAAAGCTGCGATTTTGGCTCTGGCCATTGTTGTGGCGATGGCAGTGGGATCATTTGCCGCTCTCAAGTATTTAGAATTCGGCCAGGATATTTTTGCGAACATTAAAGGAGGAGGGATTGTGGCAAAGGTGAACGGAGAAAGGATTTTGAAAACCGACTTTGATAAACGCATGTTGCAGGCCGCAGTGGACTATGCAACTCCGGGAGTTGAAATGAAAGAAGAAGAGAAAAAAGAATTGGGAAAGAATGTTTTGGATATGATGGTCGCGGAAGCTGTGTTGCTCCAAGATGCGGTAAAAAGGGGCATAGATGCATCAAAAAAAGAAATTACCAAACAGTACGATCAAGTTGTAACGGAAATAGGGGGGCAAGAGGCGTTTTTGCAAAGGCTGGCAGAAAGAAAGATGACCGCGGACGATTTTCGCCAAAACGTCAAAACACAGCTCATTGTTCAAAAATATGCGGCACAGATACAAACAGAGCGAAAGGTGGAAATAAAGGATGAAGAGGTCAAAGCTTTATATGACAACTACAAAGCCCAGACTCCCGAGGCAGAACTCTTTGAAAAAGTGGAAGCGCGAATTCGGGAGTATCTTTCACGGCAAAAATTTGCCGAATTAATACAAGGCGCCATAGAAGAATTGCGCGCCAAAGCATCTGTTGAGATCCTGCTTTAGTAGGTATGAAAAAAGAAGAGCGGATAAGAATTTGGCAAGTATGCTTATAGACGACGTTACAATTACAGTTACTGCCGGGCACGGAGGCAAAGGAGCGGTTGCGTTCAACAAAAATATGATGAGTTTGGGGCCGGTGGGAGGCGACGGCGGCAAGGGCGGAAATATTTTTTTTGTGGGAGTATCCGACCTTGGAGCTTTGCGGCAGTTCCGTTACAAAAAAGACCTAAAAGCTGAAAACGGAGAAAACGGAGCCGCTCAATGCCGTGACGGAGCTACAGGAAAAGATATGACGCTCAAAGTACCGGTGGGAACGGTGATACATAATCTTGCTGGCGCCGAAAAACAAGAAATTGTGAGTGTTGGCCAGGAGATCCTTATTGCCAAAGGAGGGAAGGGCGGAAGAGGAAACTTTTCTTTCCGTTCTTCCAGGAATACAACTCCTACCCAATTTCAAGAAGGAAAACCCGGGGAAACATTTGCCCTGCGTTTGGAATTGAAATTAATCGCCGATGTGGGATTAATCGGCTTGCCCAACGCCGGCAAAACAAGCCTGCTCAACGCATTAACAAGAGCAAGCGCCAAAGTGGCAAATTATCCTTTTACTACTTTGGAGCCAAACCTTGGTGTATACTATGGCCTTATTTTGGCGGATATTCCAGGGCTTATAGAAGGAGCGTCAGCGGGAAAGGGGCTGGGAATAAAATTTTTGCGGCATATTGAAAGGACGAAAATACTTTTTCATTTAGTTGCCGCGGATTCTGCAGATCCTGTTTTGGATTACAAAACTATCCGTAGGGAATTGGAGCAATACAGCCCAATGCTTTTGGAAAAGCAGGAATATGTTTTTTTGAGCAAGGCCGATATGATAAGCAAAAAGGAAGCGGATGAGAAAGTGGGGTTACTCCAAAAAGAAAATCCTTCGGCTGCTGCTTTTTCAATCTACGACCATGAAAGCATGGAGCAGGTGAAAGCCGTGCTGAATAGATTAATGCTATAATACAGCAATATGATCCAAAGAAATACTGCGGGTATCCGCGAAATCAAAAAAGAAAAGCCAGGCATGGGGCAAATAGAAGTGTGTCTTCCGGCTTCGGAGCTTGCCGAAATATTAAAGCTTCCTGCGCACAGCATTTCTTCCATACGCCTTTCAAAAATCATCAAAGAGTTTTCAAACGGATTTTCATTTTTAAAGACATATGGCAAGACTGCTACATTTTTTGGATCTTCGCGTTTTAAAGAAAACAATCCTCATTACCAGGAGGCCCGAAAATTGGGCGAACTTTTATCAAAAGACGGATTCGCGGTTGTTACCGGAGGAGGACCCGGTATCATGGAGGCGGCAAACCGCGGAGCGTATGAAGCCGGCGGCAGATCGGGAGGACTTAATATTCAGCTTCCGGATGGCCAGCGGGCGAACAAATTTGTTACAGAAGCCGAATCTTTCCACTATTTTTTCGTAAGGAAAGTAATGCTTTCTTTTGCTTCCGAAGTATACATCTTTTTCCCTGGCGGGTTTGGCACGCTCGATGAATTTTTTGAAATAATTACCCTGGTTCAAACGAAAAAAATAGAATCTATTCCAGTAGTCCTGGTCGGTAAAGATTACTGGGAGCCTTTGCTGAAATGGATACAGGAGGAGTTGTATCAAAAATACGCGGCAATTGACGAAAAGCACATGGACTTGTATCATCTTGCCGAGGATGCAAAAAGCGCCTTTGAGTATATCCACGAATCAGTAAAGGAAGACAGGAAACAAAGCGACTAGTTGTTCGTCAAATATAGGTGTCCGGAACAATTCGGGCGAAGGAGAGAGCGATGAAGTTTTTGCAGTGGCGATGGCCGGGATGGTTGCTTGCTCTTGCCGCTGTCTGCCTGGCAGGGGTAAGCGAGTTTATGGTGCCAAGGGTTTTTCCCGCATCGAACGAGGAGTTTGTGCACGAGAATCTGCCCAAATTGCTTGAGGGAAGGTTCGTTGTCAAGGAACTTCCTTCGCGGTCCATAATGAAGCCTTTCCCCGAACTTGGCGAGGCACAGCGCGTGGCAACCGGCATACTACTCGAGCCTGATCTTCCTTTGTGGACGAGTAGGGGAAGCTACGAAGAGCATGCCAATGCCCTCCAAAATGAAACTGCCTGGGTGCTTGAACTCGTAAGAGTTCGGGAAACAGGCGAGCTTTTCATTGTGGGGAGGCTGAACGGGGCGGTGGACTTCTGGATGTTTATCGACAAGGATATTCATCCAGACGTGCTTGGGGTGTTGCTCCCCGTAATCGTGGGCGAAACAGGGCCAAGTGGTTATCTTTTCGCCTGGCGGGCAGAGAAGCAGAAAGACGCAAAAGAAACTCTGCGCCTCGCCACATATGCCGCGGTTGTTTTGGCGGCATTATTTTGGGGAGCGCAGGAAATTGTGGAGGCAAAAAGAAGGCGTGCGGCACAAACTTCAGTCCAGGAGGAGTTTGTGGCTGGTAAAGCCAGGAGAAAGAGACAGGCGGCGCGTGCCGGTGTTGAGGAAATAGAAGGCGAGAGAACGCCCTCTATTGTTCCGACCGTACCGCAGCCGCCAGTGCAAAAGATTCGACCCCTACCCCTAACGCAACCTCTCCCAAAACAAAGACAAGCACCAGTAAAACAGCCGCTTGCCGAGCCGAATATGCCAAAGAAGTGGATGCGGGGAGCACAGAAGAGGCAAGGCGATACTTCTGCGGAGAAGAAAGGCGCGGCTGTCTCGCCTCTTGAGCAGGCTCAAGCAGAGTTCATGAAGCTGTTGCGCGGCCTGCAAGAAAACAAAGCGGCAGAAATGCCCGGGGACGCCGAACTTGTGTCTAGCCTCCTTGTACGCTGGTTTGTGCGTCCAACGCAAACCAGATCGTTCATAGGCGGACACAGCGTCTCCGCCGGTTTCTTGAGAAAGTCTTTCGGAGCCAGAGTGTCTTCCAGCCAGGTTGATGAGTTGCTTAAATGGCTGGTGAAGATTGGCGTAGTGAATGAGATTGCAGGGCGATCGTACGCGTTTAACCCCCATCCTCAAAACCTGGGTTGGCCGGGGCGTGAGATCGGGGAGGCGGTGCTGAAGATTGCATCTGCCAAACTGCGCTAATCAATAGGCTCCTGCCCGCAAGGGTGGGAGCCTTTTTCGTTGTTTGGCTTTATTTTATAATGCATGGTATGGCAAAGAAAATCGTAATTGTAGTGGCTGTAGTTTTTGCTGTTGTGGCCATTGGTATTGGAGCATATTTTTTGCAAGGCAGGGAAGACATAAATAGCGATGTCGTAAAAATGCGTATTGGAAATACTGCGATCACAGCCGAAGTTGCAGATGATCCTGGAGAACGGGAAAGAGGGTTGTCGGGAAAGGGATCTTTAAAAGAGGGTGAGGGTATGCTGTTTGTGTTTGAGGAACCGGGTCTTTACTCGTTTTGGATGAAAGACATGAAATTTCCCATAGATATTATTTGGCTAAACAGCCAAAAACAGGTGGTGCATATTGCTTCCAATGTTTCGCCCGATTCTTACCCTCAAAGTTTTGTTTCAAAAACCTCTGCCTTGTATGTTTTGGAGGTGTCAGCCGGTTTTACTGGCCGTCATAACATTAGGGAAGGATATTATGTTGAACTATTGACAAAATGACAAGAGTGCTTTAAGGTATGAGTCTCGCGTTATTGCGGGAAAATTGGGTGTTGGGAGGACTCCATGGCTAATCTTCTTCGTTCCCATCTGTTTCTTGCTATTGGGGTGGTGTTTGCCGTCCTGGTGTTATTCAGCGGCGTGGTGCTGGCGGCCAATCCCACTATTGTGTCGAACTTCTTGAACCTGGGTTCGACCAAGCTCATGGTCCAGGAGGTGGTTCTGGCCAGGGTGACTGGTTTGCCCTCTGAACAGAGGGTTGGGCAGGAAGAAGAGGCCGTGTTTACGGCCACGAATGTCGGGGCAGAGGTGAAAGAGGCGATTCTGAAAGTGAAGCTGTCTGCTTCAAGGCCTCTGACCAATACCAATGTGGCCGAGATTCGTCTTGCAGGGGAGGGCGATTCTAGTGTAATTCCTCTTGTGCTTGTTGGGGATGCGCTAGAAGGAATTCTTCGGACAGAATGGAACATTCCGGAGGAGTACAAGGGGGAGGTGCGAGTCGGGGTAAAGCTTCTGAAGGGAGCTCCTTTCGCGAGCTATACACTCGATGCCTGGGTGGAGGTGTCGTCAGGCGAGCAAGGCTCTGCGCCCTCTGCTTCTCCTATCGTTCCGACGTCGACTCCTTCTCCTTCTGTTGTTGATGTGCAGGCCACGGAGGAGAAGACGTTTTCTCCGTCTTCGCTCGCTATCCATGCGGGGGGTACCGTGAGGTGGATGGTTGCGGGGCAGACGCCTCACAGCATCACCTTCAACAACGCCGCCAACCCAGCGCCAGTCGGAGGGGCAGATCTTCTGCGCGCTGGTGAGGCTCATATCGAAACCTTTGCTGTGCCGGCGGGGAGATACGCGTATGTGTGTATCTTCCACCAGGGCATGGCGGGAGAGGTGATAGTCCAGTAACCCATCGGGGGCGGGACAGCACAAACAAACTAATGGGGAAGCCATGCGCTTCCCCATTTTGCTTATGAAAAATGGCGCTATTGACAAATTTTAAGATTGGGAGTATAATTAATAATGTACTAGTCGAGTACAGAGCTCACAGCATTTAGAATGTGAGCAGCAGAGTCAACTCGAACAAAAAGATTTGGCTCGTACTATAGTGGAAGGAGATCAAAGACAAATGTATCCCGCTACTTGTACGCAGTGTGGAAAGGCAACGCAAGTTCCTTTCCAGCCACGCCCAGAGCGTCCTGTGTACTGCAGCGATTGTTTCGCTCAAAAGAGAGCAAACGAGGGCAAATAACTTAGCCCAATGAAAAACGGCCGCAAGGCCGTTTTTCATTTGCGGCTTACCTAGTGAGTAAGGCTTAGCCTTACCTGTGGCATTGCATTGTTGACATTATTGTTGCAGAGATGTAAAAAAGCATAAAAGAGGAAGTAGAGCTGGACTGAAATTGGGGGTCTTTGTCGGGGGGATTGACAAATATTTGGTACCTGCTATAATACGGGTCAAGAAGCTGAACAGCGAGTCGAGTGTCTGTCCGGAGGCTAGAGTAATTCTAGGTTCCAGAGAGGCACTCGACCGATTGCGCCAAGGGCGCGAATACGGCCGAGAAAGCCAGGAGGAGACAATGTTCGCACCCAAGATCGCAAAGAAAGGTGGAAGGTGATCGTCGGCGACTTCGTCGTCATCGGCCCGGCCGGCGCCGTGGGCGTCCTGACGCGGACGTCCCATGACCGGACCGCCGTCGGCGCCCAGTGACCTAGGGCGCTGGAGCGAAGGGTGCTGAAAAAGGAGGTGGCGCCATGCACAAGGCGCGAGATCAGCCCAGGTAGACGACCCGTTTGCAGAAAAAAAAATTGAGTCGTTCCGTCTGTGGTATGCGGCGCGATTTTCTTCCCGAATCGCGTCGAAGCTCAAGGGAAGACGATACTACCCTAGGAGGTGAGTAACTGTCCACGCCTCGCGAGAGTGAGACGGGGGACGGGATGACCAACTGATTATGCCGCTCCGACAGGGGGAGCGGCGGGCAGAATAACTCGTCCTGGGTCGAAAGGCCCAGGGTAAAACCACACGTGACTGCCTCGCAGTCACGAGCTGGCCAGGCCAGCAATGGCAGCCAGCAATGGCGCGGCGAGAAGGAAAGTGTGCAGTCCGAACAGGACATGACACACTCCCTTCCCCTCCCGCGCCTCTTGTATTTTATGGATCCACAGCCCAACAAAGGCTGTTTTTCTTTTATATTCTGTGTCTTACCGCAAAGAACCCTTTTTTGAAAAATAAAAGCGAAAGCAGAACTATTCCCACAACCGTCCCTGCCAAAACAAACGGCAGAAAAGAAAGTACGCCGAACAAAAATCCTCCTGCCAAAGGTCCAATAAACCTGCCAAGGCTTTCATAAGCATTTGCCATGCCCATAGTGGCCCCTTGTTCCATTGTTGTTTCTTCTGAAATAAGGGCGGTAATGATAGGGCGGGTTACTGCCGAACCAAGTCCGGCAATTCCTGTGGCGGCGTAAAGAAAAATCGTAGAAGGGGAAAATGGCATCATTGCAAATCCAATTGCCATTACAGCCATGCCAAAGAAAATGGTTTTGTGCTGACCAATTTTTTTGGCGATTTTTTCAAGAAAGAAAAATTGGACAATCGCTGAAACTCCTCCCAATATCGCGAACAATATGCCGATATCGGCCGGGGTAAGCCGGAATCTTTCGAGACCAAGCAGGGGTACTGCGACTTGATTGTTTGAAAATGTAAACGACCACAAGAATGCCAAAACAAGCAAGGGAGTTATCGAGCTTTGCATGCCATGCCACAACGCGGAAAAATTCGAAAACAGCAGTTTTTTGACGCGCAGTATGCCATTTGTTTTTTGCGTTAAAGATTCGGGCAGGAAAAAAAGCACGAAAAAAAAATTAACAAGGGCAACGATCGCGGCGGCAAAAAACGGGAAAGACAGATTTACCCCGGCGAATATGCCGCCAATTGCCGGGCCGAAAATAACCCCGAGGGAAAGGCTGGCTCCAATTCTTCCCATTACTTTTACCCTTTCTTGTTTTGCGGTGATATCGGCGGCATAGGCTCTGGCGGCAGGCAATACGGCTCCCGCAAACACTCCCTGCAGAAATCTGGAGATAAATAATATAGGAAGACTTGCCGCGAAACCAAACAGAAGAAAGCTGAACACGACACCGATAAGCCCTGCGGCAATAATGGGCTTTCTGCCGAACTTATCCGAAAGGATGCCCCAAAAAGGAGAAAACAAAAGCTGGGCCAGGGCAAATAAAGATGCCATGACCCCAATAAGGCCTTCGGGAGCCTGGAATTCTTTGGCGTACAAAGGAAGCAAAGGGAAGACCATTGAAAACGCCAGGATATTCACGAACACCGCCAAATAAATCAAAAAAAGAGGGGATTTGAGTTTTTGCTTCATGAGCTTCTCCAGTATATATAAAACAATGCGAATCTACAAAGTATAGTTTGACATTTGAAGCCCAACCAAATAAACTGGAACTAATGACTAGCGCTTATCTATGAAAAAACCAGTTTCTCCAAAGAGGAAAGACGACAAAAAAAAAGTGGCTAAGGTTTCGGGCAAGGCAAAGAAATTCCGTTTTTCTGTAAAAAAGAAAACCGCAATTTCGGATGTGTCTGATGAAACAATGGACGAGGGAGTGCACAGGGC
>CAYZNF010000012.1:0-19119 GCA_964479725.1 uncultured Candidatus Saccharibacteria bacterium | reverse complement strand
TCCGCCTGGGAAGTACGGCCGCAAGGCTAAAACTCAAAGGAATAGACGGGGACCCACACAAGCGGTGGATCATGTGGCTTAATTCGTCAACAAGCGAGGAACCTTACCAGGGTTTGAAATTCAATCGGATGTTTCTTGAAAGAGAAACAGTCCCACAAGGACGGTTGGACAGGTGCTGCACGGTTGTCGTCAGCATGTACCTTGAGGCGCTCCGTTCAATCGGGTAACATGCGCAACCCTCATTCTGTGTTTTACGTGTCACAGAAAACTGCCTGGGACAACCAGGAGGAAGGCGAGGATGACGCCAAGTCAGCGTGTCCCTTTGATATCCTGGGCCGCACACATGATACAATGGAATCGACAACGGGACGCAAGGCCGCAAGGCGGAGCTAATCCCTTAAACGATTCCCCAGTTCGGATTGAGGTCTGCAACTCGACCTCATGAAGCCGGAATCGCTAGTAATCGCGCATCAGCTACGGCGCGGTGAATATGTTCCTGGGTCTTGTACTCACCGCCTGTCACGTCAAGCGAGCTGGGAATGCCCGAAACCCGCGTTTATCGCGGACTAAGGCAGATTCAGTGAGAGGGACGAAGTCATAACAAGGCACGGGTAGGGGAACCTGTCCGTGGATCATTTCATTTTCGATTTGTCCGCCAGCTGGCGGATCCAAATCGGAGTGTCGGCTAGAGTTGGTTGGCGAGAATTCTTCAACTAACTTTAAAGTGTTGATCGAGGAGCTTATAAGTCTCGATTACTGCTCCGCAGGAACTGCGGATGCGGGATAGTCGGAACAACTCTTAGAGATGAACAAAAAACGACCCTTGCCTTGGGGTTTGTTTTTGTTTATAGTATTAGAGTATCAAAGACATGAAGAATTTTCTTTCTAAGAAAATAGAAGGAAAACCCAAAGAGCTTATTAGCGGAATTGTAATCGGAATTCTCATTAGCGTTGTGTTGTTAATAATTTTAGGGTGGTTTATTGCTTTATCGATAAGCGATGGCAGTCCGCCATCTTATTAGTAAGTTTGGGCGCGTAGCTCAGTTGGCTAGAGCACGTCACTGATAATGACGAGGTCCCTGGTTCGAGTCCAGGCGCGCCCACCAGAATCTGACTCGCTGGAAAATTTCTTGCTTTTTCGTGGGCGGCACGCAGTGCCGCCCATTGGTTTTGCGCCTGTTGTGGCCCGCCAAAGCGAGCCCGCCTGCCTGAAAGTAGAAGGTTCGAGCCAAAGATTTCTTTGGCTGCGGCCTTTTTCTCGAAAAGGTCGCTATCCCTTGCGATTTTTGCGAGGGTTTGAGCGTAATTCAGCCATTCTTTGAATGGTTCGAGCCAGTCATTCTGCTTTTGTTCAAGACGATAGATTTGTTCTTCGAGCGACTTCTTTTCGCTCATTAACTTTGCCTTTTCTGCGCGATATACTTCTCTTTCTATGTCTTGTTCTAAATATCCATCTAAAAGTCGCTGGAGTTTAAGCGATATAGTTTTTATTTTCCCTCGCGCTTCTTGAACAAAAACAGAGGTGGATTGGGCGGATTTCTCTTGGTCTGCGTTTACCATCTCCAGGAGTTTTTCCGCCCAATCCTGCGACAAAGAAACTTTTTGTATGAGAGATGATAACTGCTTGTTCAGTGCTTCTTCACGGAGGTATGGTTGACTACACTTTTGTTTGCCTTTCTTGGTGCAACGATAATACACATGCCCTTTCTGCTTTTCGGCAGTTATCATCATTCCGCACTCGGCGCAAGAGAGGAGTCCGCAAAATGCTTGCGGTTCGTTTTTGGGTTTCCTCTGCGGTTTGCCTCTTTGTCTCAATACTTCTTGCGCCGTATCAAAAAGTTTCTTTGTGATGATCGACTCGTGTTTGCCTTCGTGAATTTCTCCTGCGTAGCGAAAATGTCCATAATAGAATGGATTGGAGAGTAAGAAACGCACAGTATCTCTGTGCCACACCTTTCCACTCTTTCTTACGATTCCATCCTGCGCCAAAAAGTGAGCGATGTCTTCTAATCGTTGATCGCCTTGCGCATAAAGCTCAATAGCCGCTCTGATGATTTTTGCCTTCTTTTGATCCACGACCACCGTTTTTGTCCTTGGATCATTAAGATATCCTATGGGCGCAGGCCCCGGATATTCTCCTCGCCTCACTTTTTGGCGCAGTCCTCTCCGGACATTTTCGCTCAAGGAATCGATGTAGTATTTGCTTTGCCCGAAGGCGATATTGAGCATGAACTTTCCTTGCGGTGTTGGCTCAAACCAGAATGTGGGAAACTTCAAAACCACAATGCGCCCGCAATCCAAGAGATATATAACCCTGCCCCCATCAACAGAATTGCGCGCCAGTCGGTCTGGATGCCATGCCAAAATCCCACTGACCTCACCCTTCTCTATGCGCGAAAGCATAGAATTGAATATAGAACGGCCCGGAATTTTGGCAGACTGCTTTTCCACAAATTCCTCGATAACATCGAGATTGTTTTGTTTGGCAAAGGCGCGCAATTCTGTGATCTGGGCTTCAATGCTCAAAATCTGTTTATCCTCCACATCAGTGGACTTGCGGGCGTACAAAAAGAATTTTTGTGGCGTTGTGTTTTCCATAAACTTTATAAAACTCAAATGGCCGTCCTAGTTGTACTCAACTTGATCGCTCAAATTGACTAAGACGGCCATTAAAATAAGCGACCAATCGTTGAGTACATTTCCAGTATAGCAAAAATTCTTTTGGCAAAGCAAATACTAAAATCGCAAGGGATTTCGAACCTTCTACTTTCAGGCAGGCGGGCTCGCTTTGGCGGGCCACAACAGGCGCAAAACCAATGGGCGGCACGCAGTGCCGCCCACGAAAAAGCAAGAAATTTTCCAGCAGAGTCATACAATTCCACCAAGATTTAACTTTCTAGTCCGTCAATTATTTATGAAATATTTTATCGCAATTGCGGTTGTCGTATTTCTTCTCATTGGCGGAGGTTTTGTGTGGATGAATATACAGTTTCCTATTGAAACGCCATCTCCTTTGCAGGATGATGCTCGGGATATTCTTCCCGAACTTATTCTTGTCGCTCGATCGACAGCTTTTTCTGACGGAAGCTCAGTCGAATTTCGGCTTCCGCAGGAATTTTCAGTATCCGCCGCGGCAGAGCAATTGGGCAAGGCGCGTTTTATGGCCAAAAGCCCTGACGGCAGGTTGTTCGTAACAGACATGGTTAATGCTTCAGACAATCTGCAGGGCAAAATTTATGTTTTGGGTGAATTTGATGTTTCCAGTCAGCGTTTCAACAAGAAGGATGTTTATCTTTCAAATCTTCGCAATCCAAACAGCCTTGCGTTTTACACAGAATTATCTGGCACACAGTGGATTTACATTGCGCTTACAGACAAGCTTATACGTTATCCTTACCGTAATGGGGATATCCGGCCTTCGGGGCAAGAGCAAGTAATCGCTAGATTCCCCGACTACGGTAACAGTTTTCTCCAGGGAGGGTGGCATCTTACAAGAACTGTAGCCATTCATGAAGATAAAATATATGTTTCTGTGGGAAGCAGTTGTAATGCATGCGAAGAAAAGCCGGAAGAATTGCGGGCAATGATTCTTGAAATGAATCCGGATGGATCCAATCAGCAAGTATATGCACGCGGCTTGAGAAACGCAGTGGGTTTGAAATGGGTTGACTCCCGGTTATACGCGACTGAAATGGGATCGGATCACCTGGGCGATGACAAGCCAAGCGAACCTTTCTTTAAGATAGAAAAAGATAAGCATTATGGCTGGCCGTACTGCTATCAAGACAACGGACAAGTTCGCGCAGACGACAGCAGGATATGGAGCGGTAAAAATATTCAATGCGCCGCGGTTCCGGTTGCTTTTGCCGCGTTTCCAGCCCATTCAGCTCCTCTTGGGTTAGAATACTTTGGAGAGCAAGGTCCTGAATCTTTGCGCGGCAGTTTTCTTGTTGCGCTTCATGGATCCGGGAATGTAAACATTGGAACAGGGTATAGCCTTGTGCGTGTTGCGCCGGATGGAACAGTGGAAACATTTATGGACGGATTTTTGAGCAATGGCAAAAGAGTTGCACGTCCCGTAGATGTTCTGCGATGGGACAGTGATTCCTTTTTCGTATCCGACGATTATACGGGAAAATTGTTTTACATCCAAGAAAAATAACCCTCGACAATTCTCTAAAATTATAGTATCTTAATAAGAGAATTGCGGGCCGTTAGCTCAGCTGGTAGAGCGCCTGTTTTGCATACAGGAGGTCGGGAGTTCGAGTCTCCCACGGTCCACCGAGTAAACCCCGAAAGGGGTTTGTTTTTATGATCACGAAGGAGACTCGAACTCCAAGGAGGGGGTCGGGGAGATTGGGTATCTCCCTGTGAAGGAAATTATTCAAAACCGTGGGCTTTGAAGGAGTCTCGAGATTATAGAGAGACGACGAGTTCTAGCGAAGCGGAGTCTCCCACGGTCCACACCTTCACTCCTTATGGAGTTTCGGTGTGCAAGCACATCTTGGGTTTCGTGTGTGGAGCACACTAATATAATAATCGAAGGTGTGTCCTCCGAAGCTCAAAGAGCGTAGGAGGGCAATCATCATGTATTACGTCTATATCCTTCAAAGCAAGAAAGATAGCAGTCATTATACTGGTTTGACTACTGATTTAAAGCGACGTGTGCAAGAACATAATTCGGGTGGCAATAAATATTCAGCGAGCAAGAAACCATTTCAACTTCTTTGGTATTGTGCTTTTAATGATAAGCAACGTGCTTATAGTTTTGAAAAGTACTTAAAATCTGGCTCTGGGTCTGCCTTTTCGAAAAAAAGATTGATGTAGTTGAATCGCCCACAAGGCCTGTCCTGAGCGGAGTCGAAGGACGGTTTTTTTGTTGGGCATAAAAGCTGTTTTCTAGTCAATAGCTTGTAATCACCTCCATGGGTGTTTGGTAATCAAGAGCCATATGTGGTCTCTCTTCGTTGTAGTACCTCAAGTACTCAGGGATCTCCTTCTTCCATACTCTCAATTCTCTCGGAATACGATGGAGGCACTCATCCTGGAGAGTACGGATGAATCTCTCCACATGCCCATTGTCTGTTGGTGTTCTCACTCTCGTATGGCGATGGGAGAATCCCTGATACTCTGCAACCTTGGTAAACCACTTTGAGAACTCACTTCCATGGTCTGTTTGTATGGTGGAGAAAGAGAAGGGAGCTGTATGCTGTGCTCTTTGCAGAAAGTATGTGGTAGCTCGACTTGTCGTGCGCAGCACAGGTTCTGCATATCCCCATCGAGAACACACGTCCAAAAGAGCAAAAGCACTCACCCTTTCTGCAGGAGGCCCTTCGTGCATGGAATCCACCTCAACAAGCACTCCTGGCCTTTCGGGGAGAGGTCTTTCGGGATACTGGTGCCACTTCTTCCACCGGGAGTACTTGGAGATCCCATGCCTCTTTAACACTCTCTTCACCGAAGACAAGCTGACCAGAATACCTTCCTTCTCCAATCTGTGGTGCAAGATCTCTGCACACTGGTTCCTCTCTCTTCTCAACTCAAGGATACGAGAAACGGTCTCTCTTTGAAGTTCTTGAGGATGGGTATGGGGTCTGGAGGATCTCGTGGAGATGAGGAGTCTTCCATGCTGGCCGTATTGCGGTTTCCGCTGGGACCACTTGACGATCGTACTTTGGGAATACCCGAGGTGCCGAGCCACCTTCCGTGTGCTCCAATGCTGGTAGTGGATCAGACAGTACGCTTCGTAGCGTACATGCTCTATGTGAGGATTGGTTGTGTATGCCGTATACATACGAGGACGAGGGTGATTCCAAGGTATTGAACCATTACAAAAGCTTGATATTTTCTTCAATAGTATTATGATTGATTTAGTTATGAGGAGGGAATAGATATGCAGAAGCTCAAGGGACGGCTGCTATACATGGGATGGTTCAATCCGTGGAAGCTGGTAACGGACCACGGTGAGATCAATCTCTGGCCGGTCATCGACAAGTTTCTCGCCTCGCTCAACGGGAAACGTGTTAGTCACGAGCAGACGAGGGAAGGTTACACGCTTTCAGTCGACGAGGCCTCGGAGTTCGGGTTCACGTACGTCCCTGGGGAGTAC
The DNA here is from genome assembly GCA_964479725.1 of uncultured Candidatus Saccharibacteria bacterium. Classification (GTDB taxonomy): domain Bacteria; phylum Patescibacteriota; class Minisyncoccia; order Minisyncoccales; family UBA10102; genus CAYZNF01. The sequence goes on along the minus strand of CAYZNF010000012.1, from coordinate 13,010 downwards.
GTTCTTCTCGAAAAGCCGGAGGGCTTGGGAATGTCGAATGTTTACGCCTACTTCGATGAATCCCTTGTCGGGCTCTCGGGGCGGCTGGTGGAAATCGAGATCGAAGATGGCAAACAAATAAAGTTTACCGCCGACGCATCCGAGGAGGTCTTCGGTGTCTACTTCGTCGATAAGGGCAATTCTTGCGAGGTGCCGAGCGGCGCCGAGAAGACCGTCTGCAAGATGGGTCAGCAGCATGCCTGCTGTATTTTCCTATCGCTGGGTGCGGGCGGTTTCCGCTGCGAGAAGTTCAGTGGGTCGACTGCGAGCATGATCCTTGACCGTTTGGCAAGGGGCAACATCGGTGCGGGTCGCATCGGAAGCTGCGCGCTTCTCGGGCGGAAGAAGAAGGCGAAGTTCAGCTAGAGCATGCTGTCGAGTTCAAGGGGGTTGGTCTTGTGACCAACCCCCTATTCTTTTTCAATCGCGCACAAGGCCTGTCCTGAGCGAAGTCGAAGGACAGTTTTTTATTGACAGAACGTGGGGGTGCGGTAGATTGAAATAACTATGGAAGATAAAGAGTTTTTGAAATTAGCAATAACGAAAGCAAAAGAATCTGTTAGGGAGGGTGGGTTTCCTGCTGGGGCAATTGTTGTAAAAGATGGAGAGGTAATAGGCGAAGGTATCAGTATTGGCAATAAACTGAATGATCCAACGAGCCATGGAGAAATCGCTGCAATCCGGGATGCTTGTAAGAACACAAAAACTTCTGATCTTTCGGGATCTGTGCTCTATGCATCGATGGAGTCATGCGTTATGTGTTTGGGAGCCGCTATGTGGAGTTCTGTTTCAAAAATAGTTTTTGCTTGTGCAAAAGCTAAAGTCTCTCCCAATTATTACGGTGGCCATTATAGTCTTACTCAAATCAATAAAGATTTCATTCGTCCTATCGAAGTAATTCATTTGCCAGAGTTGGAGGAAGAATCTTTAGTAATTGTCCGTGATTGGGAGAAAACACTATGAAGTTCTGTTGAATGAGATATGGAAATGATGAAGAATCCAGAAGACAAAGAAATAGAATTGATTGTCCCTGACCTAGAAACTCTTTTTGCTAGGCTTGCAGATTTAAAATCGGAAAAGAATGTCCTTTGGTTTGGAATTAGTGGCAGTTGGAGAAAGACTAACGAAGAAGTCGAAGAGAGCGTGCGCGAAGCTGTGCGGAAAATAATTGAACGTGGTGATGGTATTGTTTCCGGTGGTGCGCTTAATGTTGACTACTTTGCTACTGATGAGGCATTAAAACTTAATCCAACCGCAGATAGAATAAAAGTATTTCTTCCAGTTGTTTTAGATTTATATGCAGCCCATTACAGAAAGAGGGCGGCAGAAGGGGTTATTACCTTTGAACAGGCAGAAGATCTAATCGCCCAATTGGAAAGTTTGCGTGCCGCAAATCAAGATGCTCTTACTGGCAATCCTCAAAATACAATTGTTGATCCAAAAACATATTTTGAACGCAATACTGACATTGTAAACGCTTCAGATGCTCTCGTTGCATTTCAAGTAAATGAGAGCGAGGGTGTCGGTGATACTGTCAAAAAAGCAATCGGGCAAGGCAAGCCAATTTGTTTGCAAAGGTTTACGATTGAATAGTTGCAAGATTTTCGGTGGATATGAAAACTATAGAAACGAAGAATTTTGAACTGGCGGTGTATGCGAAGGGGGATGTGGATTCACCAAGGATTGCGATTGTAATTCCGGGGAGATTAGACACGAAAGATTATGTTCATAACACCAGCTCGGTTGATTATTTGGCGAGCCGAGGTTATTTCGCATTGTCATTCGATCCGCCAGGTACTTGGGAAAGTCCTGGAGATATTGAACTTTATACAACCTCAAATTGTATCAAGGCCGTGGATGAAATTATAGAGTACTTTGGAAACAAACCAACACTGCTTGCAGGCCACAGCAGAGGAGGAACTATTGCAATGCTGGCTGGACCTAAGAATCCTTACGTTACCCATTTTGTATCGATCTTTTCTTACTATGGAGCACCTAGCGAACCCGAAGAGGAAAGAATTGTTGACGGGAAGGTAATAAGCTATAGGGACTTACCACCTGGAAATATAAAAACTAAGGAGCAGAAAGAATTTGGATTGCCCCTTAACTATTTTGAGGATGGAAAGCAGTATAATGCTTTAGTTGATTTAAGAAAATGTGTTAAACCAAAACTATTTTTCTACGGCGTGGAAGATGAAATGAATGATCCAGAGGATGTTAAAAAAGCATATGAAGAATCCGCAGAACCTAAAACGATATACGCCTTAAACTCGGATCATGATTATCGTTATCACCCGAAGATTATTGAAGAAGCAAATGAGGCGATCGGCAGGTTTTTAGATCGATATCGTATAGAATAATTGTATTTTTATGGTTGGGCTAAGACCGTCCTAGCCCGTCATTTTACCTTCCAGCTAGGCGTCTTAGATTTCTATTTCAATTTTGATCCTCGGCAAAAAACTTGACGTTTGTAAATTGGTATGCTATGGTATTGCTTGGAAGCTGGGAGTGAGTTTGCTTACCCTGCAATTGAGGGAGAAAGAAACAATGAAAACTACGGATATTGTTCTGCTCCTCGGTATTCTAATCCTCGGAACAATGGTGAATGCGCTAATCGGTGCGCTCGTGGGTGTGAGTTTCACGGCTGGTAGACTGGGTCAGATCCTCTACGATGTGAGTCACATGATGTGGGGGGTGATTATCATCAGCGCGTTAGTGTGGCTTCGAAGCAAAAGGACATGAACCTTCAGCTAAGAGGCGCACGACCTTCGGGTACGGCGCCTCTTCTTATGACACGGAGCAGATTTTCATAGATTTCTATTTCAATTTTGATCCTAGATAGTCAGTTGACTTTATTTTCATTTTTGGTATTTAGGAGCTAAGCTCGCGGGCGCAAAAAGAGTGCCGGAGCAGGAGGGTATCATGGCGGGGGATTCTGCGCAGCTTACAGCGTGGGGAAGCGTCCCAAGAGAATTCAGGGATGTTTTCAACCTTCTGCCTTCTTGGGAGAATAAGCTGAAGGCGGTGAGGACGTTGCTTCCGAAGCCTGGCGCGGAAGTCTGGCTTCTCGAAGTGGCGGAGAGTCTTTTCCCCAAGGGGGTTGAGTTCAGAAAGTTCCTGATGGAACTCTACCCGGATCTTCCGAAAAGTGAGTTTCAGCCAGTTAGCAGTCACGATACGACCCGAGAGGTGGTGGGGGCGCTTGACATGCGGCTGGCCATTCTCCGGCGTATCTTGAAGGGGTGGCTACCGCAATTGCCAAACGCGCAACAGTCCGATGCAGAAGATTGCTTTGCTTTCTTCTGTCGGGCTTACTTCAGCGGCGACGCGAAAACAGCTAAGCATCCGCGCTCGCGTCAAGCACGCAAGCTCCCCACGAACAGGGTGATTCGGCCGACAGAGGAGGAGCTCTCCTTTGATCGGGTCGATCGGTCTGATTTGAGGATAGGCATGCGAACGGCCTTGAGAGAGTATCTTAACAACGTGAATCCCTTCCGCACGTTGGATACATTGGACCCCTGGCTTGCCAGGGATGATGTGCCCGATTCGCTCCTCGCGGTCCTGGCGCACGCCAGGGTGGACCTCGATGTGCAAGAGGCTTTGCGAAGGCCAGTCAAGCGAGCGCCGCGCAAAGGTTCTTAAAGGGGTAAGAAACACAAAAAAGGCGCACGACCTTCGGTACGGCGCCTCTTCTTATTATAATGTTTCCTATTTCTTTTACGCTTTTCGATTTTAAGATATAGTGGGGGTGGCAAACAGATATTGCCAAGGAGGGGGTTGTAATGAGAGTGCTAGTGGTTGGGTCTGGGGCAAGGGAACATGCTCTTGCGTGGGCCTTACGGCAATCCAAGCGGGTCGAAGTCGTGTATGCTGCTCCGGGGAACGCTGGCACTAGTCAAATTGCCCACAATGTTAATATTGTTCCAACCGATGTTGAGGGGATCGTGAGCTTTGCCAATGCGTTAGCCATTGATTTGGTAGTTGTGGGGCCTGAAGCATCTCTTGCGGCGGGAGTTGTTGATGCCTGTCGCGAGCAGGGGATTCCTGTTTTTGGTCCGTCGAAGAATGCGGCACGCGTGGAAAGTTCCAAGGCATTTGCCAAACGTTTTATGCGACGGGCTGGAATACCTACTGCCGCATTCCGGGTGTTTCGGAGCCATAGAGCGGCATTATGGTATGTTGCTCAATGCACAATGCCTGTTGTCGTAAAGGCAGGTGGTCTTGCTAGCGGCAAAGGTGTGTACATTTGCCACACACTTGCCCAAGCAGAACAAGCGCTTGCGCTCCTTATGGTCGAGGACATCCAAAAGGGTGCGAGCGGGGAAATAATCGTTGAGGGTTTCCTCGAAGGCAAAGAGGTCTCCCTGCACGCCTTGTGCGACGGCAACACAGCAGTCCTCTGGCCGTCAAGTCAAGATCATAAACAGGCATGGTCTGGCGGGCCAATGACAGGAGGCATGGGTGTTATCGCGCCTGTGCCCTGGGTGACTGCCGAAATGATGGCCGAGGTTGAAGGGCAAGTTGTTCATCCTGTCCTGGCCGCATTGGCACAGAATCGGACGCCCTTTACCGGTGCGTTGTACCCCGGACTCATGTGGACTTCTCAAGGTTGGAAGGTCCTGGAGTACAACGCTCGGCTCGGCGACCCCGAGACCCAAGCATACGTGCGCCTTCTGAAAACCGACTTGCCTGATGTGCTCGAGGCGTGTGTCGAAGGGCGGCTCTCGCAGGTTTCTCTTGAATGGCAATCTGGGTTTGCCGTTTGTGTCGTGCTTGCTTCGAGAGGGTACCCAGACAAACCAGAAGTCGGATTTATAGTTGAAGGAATTGAGGAGGCAGAGAAAGTTCCCGGGGTAATTGTGTTCCATGGAGGAACTGCGCTCAATAATGGCCTGCTTGTTACTTCTGGCGGGCGCGTGTTGAGCGTAACTGCTGTTGGCGCAACGCTCAAGGAAGCGCTCGATCGCGCCTATCAAGCGGCGAAGCTCATTTCCTTTGAGGGCATGTGGTATCGTTTGGACATTGGCGCTCAAGCTCTTTCCCACGAGCCCTAGCTACGGCTAGGGCTCCTTTTCTTTTCTTTGACTTCCAGCTAGTTTTCTGCTTGCTTTTGCAGAAACCCAGGACAGCGGTATTCTTACGTTTGATCAATCTGTTTTAAAAAAACTTGGAAGCATTTGATTTCTCGATTTACTTTAGTTAAGGTAGTGTTGAGATAACGCGCCGAGAGACACAGAGAGGAGGTTAAGTCATGACTGCGGCACATGATCTAGTGAGGCATGGGCTGAAAATAGGCGCCTTGCAGATAAGGGCGGAAGGATGGAGGCTAAAAAGTGGCCGCCGCTCACCCTATTTCTGGAACTCTGCGTTGTTCCAGGATGCGAAATGAACTTGCGCTGGTTCTTGCATACCGTGAGCAGTACGGGGTGCCCGTAAATGGATCCTAGTTTTCGCAGGCAATCTTAGGGGGTGAGCGTGGAGCAATCCATGTCCGCCCCCTTTCTCTTAAAACTTGACATAATTATTATATCGTGCAATCATAAAAACACTATGCAATCCGCACAGTCCAATACAATTATGCATATCTTGGTCGGACCCTACGCAAATGAAGGGGGTTTATTGGACTATGCTCATGTTGCAATTTTTAAGTACTCGCATCAGCTTTTATAAATAGGTTTTACTTTTATATATTCCAATAAACTCCCTTCGCAGGAAGGGAGTTTTAGTTCATTCACAAACAGGAGGAAGCCATGATCCGTGTTCTCTGGCGCATCTACGCGTTCCAGTTCCTGGTAAGTTTGCATTTTATTGGCGCCGTCATTGTGCCGTTTTTCACGGAATGGGGAGGCATCTCGTTGGCCCAGATGATGTTTGTGCAGTCGTGGTTTATTGTGTGGGTGTTTCTGCTTGAGATACCCACGGGAGCCCTTGCTGATTATCTTGGCCGAAAACGCACAATCTTGCTTGGTGTGGCGGCGAACATCGCGGGAGTTATCGTATACACGAGCGCGCCTCATCTTGTATTTTTCCTCGCGGGGGAATTTCTGTGGGCTCTTGCGATAGCATTGTTTTCAGGATCGCAAGATGCTCTGCTCTACGACTCGCTCAAGGCTTATGGTCGGGAGCACGAATCAAAGAAAGCAGGGGGCAGGCTGGACGCGGTTAAGTTGTGGGGGTTGATGATTGCGGCTCCCATTGGAAGCTTAATTGCGCGATTTGTCGGAATCCGAGAGACCATGTTGTTCATGGCAGTTCCACTTATTGTCGCATTCTTTGTGCTGGCGCCTTTGGCAGAAGCTACGGCAAATCCAAAGCGACAGAGAGTTTCGTACGGCGCTATCGTGCGCTCTGGCCTGAAGAGCTTTGCCGCAAACAAAGCGATCCGCGTTCTTGCCGCAGACTTTGTCTTTGTGCGCGGGTTAGTGTTCATGGTTGTGGTGGTATACCAAGCGGCTCTTTTGGAACTTAACGTTCCAATCGGCTACTTTGGTATTATCCACGCCGCCATACTGGGGATCCAGGCGTTCTACGCAAGCAACCTCGCGGCAGTGGACCGGCGGCTGGGGTCAAAAAAGCGGCACATTTTTGTAAGCGCGCTTGTGCCTGCCGTTGCAATGATCTTGTTGGGCATGGTGCGCTGGTTGCCTGCGACCGTCATGTTTGTAGCTCTCGTGCTCGGAATCGGAATGCCTCGCTCCCGCCTTTTGCTGAACTACATCCACAAGCACGTAGAGTCTGGCGAGAGGGCAACGGTAATATCGGTTGTGAGCATGCTGGAGGGAATGTTTCGGGCGGGGCTTTATCTTCTGGTTGGTTTGCTCGTTGAACGGTCGGTGTGGTACACGTTTGTCGTGCTTGGAGGTGCAGTGATGCTTGTGGCATTCCTGTCCCGTGTGAAGGAGGAGCATTTGATGGACTGACTGACCAAAGGGGTGGGCGTGGAGCAATCCGCGCCCACCCCCTCTTTCTTTATTTGGTGCAGGAGAGGTATATAATGATAGTATGGCAACATTTTTTGATAATGTACTTATATATATAGAAGAGAGCGGGAAGAAACTTGGCATACGGCCCGATCAGCTTGAGGTTTTAAAGTACCCAAAGAAAGTGCTTGAGGTGGCCATACCCTTGCGTATGGATGACAAGACAATCAAGGTATTCCAGGGATGGCGCGCCCAGTACAACGACGCCTTGGGCCCATACAAAGGAGGGATTCGTTTTGACACGAATGTTTCAAAAGACGAGGTGATGGCATTGGCCGCTTTGATGGCTTTTAAGACCGCCGCGCTCAATCTTCCTTATGGGGGCGCGAAAGGCGGAATTATTTGCGATCCCAAAAAGCTTTCGGTATATGAATTGGAAGGATTGTCCCGCAGGTATGTTGATTCGATATATAAATTAATAGGCCCCGAAGTAGATGTGCCCGCCCCTGATATTAACACCAATCCCCAAATCATGGCGTGGATGATGGATGAATATTCAGGACTGGCTGGGAGCACTGTGCCGGGATCGTTTACCGGAAAGCCGGTGGAGATTGGAGGAAATCCGGTGCGCGAGGCCGCTACCGCTTACGGAGGATATGTGGTGTTGAGGGAAACCCTGAAGCGTTTGGACTGGAAAAAATCTCCCCAGGAAACTTCTGTGGCAGTGCAGGGATTCGGGAATGTAGGCAGTAACATAGCTCGCATACTTTTTGAAAAGGGTTTTAAGGTTGTTGCTATTTCAGACAAGGAAGGAGGGCTGTACCAGGAATCCGGTTTTGATATTGAAGCGGTATTAAAAGCCCAAAAGTCCGCGGGATCAATCGAGAAAAACAGGTGCTATCCAAAACCGGTGCAGGCGGTTAAAGAAAATGTTGCGTGCAGTGAAATTTCAAATGAAGAATTGCTGGAGCTTGACGTTGATGTGCTGGTGCCTGCGGCAGTTGAAAGCGTTTTTACTGAAAACAATGCTTCTCGCGTGAAGGCCCCCATTATTATTGAAATGGCAAACGGTCCTACAACTCCCGAAGCAGACAAGATATTTTTTGCCGCGAGAAAAACTGTGGTGCCGGATATTATCGCGAATGCCGGCGGTGTGGTAGCAAGCTATTTTGAATGGGTGGAAAACAAACAAGGATATACATGGAAAGAAGCAACGCTTATTCAGGAACTGGATGATTTCATGTGCAAGGCTTTGGGAAAGGCGTCTGAACAGGGGGAGCGCTACGGAACTTCTTTGCGCGAAGGGGCGTATCTTTTGGCAATTGAACGTATAATGAAGGCAATGAGCCAAAGAGGCTGGATAGGCTAATTTGTTATTCCGGCTGGCGTGATACGTCTTAAGTAAATAAGGGGGAAGGCATTTAAAAGCAACGTGATTATGATGTATTCTTTTTTGAGTTTTATTGACAGAATTTTCGGGATAAAACAGGTATATGCCCATTGCGATATTCCTTGCGGGATTTATACCGTGGAGCCAGCTCAAACTGCCTCGCGCACCGTGGTAAAGATGGTCGAAAAGCTGTATGAGCAGGCGCCTCCAGCAGAGGACGCCGGGCGGCAGGAGTGGCTGGAGTTTGAAAATATTCTTGCTAGATGTGTTGCGGTGAAAGAAGCGCATGCACAGAAATGCAAGGAAGAGGTTTTGATTTTGTGGACAGATTATTTCAAACCAGAGCATTTGGAAATGTTTCCCGATTTGCATGAAAAGGTATGGAATATCACTAAGCTGTGCTCGAAAAACAAGCAAGGGGTGAATATGGAGCTGGCCCAACAGCTGAAGAAAGAGGTGGATGAATTCGCGGAAATGTTTCAGAAAACAATAAGATAATCCGAATGCTGCAAATTTTGAAAGTGCTGGAGCGTAGCATGGAACCGGGAATTCCAGAAGGATCATTTGTCCTTGTGAATCGGCTGGCCTATATTTTTTCAAAGCCAAAAATAGGAGATGCTGTTGCGCTAAAACATCCTTTGGAAAACAGACTGCTTATAAAAAGAATAGCCGGTGAGGAAAAAAAGAACGGACATAACGTTTACTGGGTTAAGGGAGACAACCCAGGGGGCGGCATCGACAGCGGAAATTTCGGATGGGCTGAAGAAAAGCTTATTGCGGGAAAAATCCTGTATGTCTTTAGAAAACCAAAATAGGCAAGTTATGCAAAGCGATAAAGGTCGGCAGTCAGAAAAAGTTAAGAAAATTGAAATATTGTTATGACATTCCAAGAATGGTGGGATTCTGTCCTGGATTTTCTTCGCACCCAAGCTCCGGAATATATTTTTCGTTTCCTGGGAGCTCTCATTGTCCTTATTATCGGATGGTTTATCGCGGCGGGAGTCGGGCGGTTGGTCGCGGAACTTTTAAAGCGTTTGAGATTTAACGAAGTGTTTGACCGGGGAGGATGGAAGCAAGCCCTGGAAAAAGCAGATTTAAGAGTTGATCCTGCGGGGTTTGTGGGAGCAATCTTCAAGTGGATTTTAGTAATTTTTGTTTTGTTTTTGAGCGTTGATATTTTGGGCCTGGCCGCATTTTCAGATTTCCTAGCTGAAGTTTTGGGATATATTCCCCACGTCATTGTAGCTGCCCTTATTTTTGTCGTAGCAGTACTTATCTCCGATATTGCCGAAAAAATCATCAGGGCTACGGTTGAGGGCGCTAGAATAGGGTACAGCATGCTTTTAGGCAGTATTATAAGGTGGGCGATATGGGTGTTTGCCGGCATTGCCATTTTAGTGGAGCTGGGCGTGGCGGAGGATTTGCTGATTCGATTATTTACGGGATTGGTTGCGTTTTTCGTTATTGCGGGAGGAATAGCCTTTGGCCTTGGCGGCAAAGATACAGCCGCGGAAATCCTGCGGAACTGGAGGGAAAAAATGAAATAATCGCAAGTCCGGCAATAAGGCAGAAAACCCCGTCATTCAAGGCGGGGTTTTAAGTCTTGACATTGTTTCCGCCTTCCCCTACAATAGTAATGGACATGAGAAGTGGCAAACCAAATTTCTATCAAAAAAGCGGCTAAGCATAGCAGGTAGAGTTATCTGCGCGAAAAAGGCCGCTTTACGAGCGGTTTTCTATTTCTCCGGAAGGAACCTTGACAACTGAATAACGAGGAAAACAAACAGCAATTTAATGAATGGGGTTTATTAATTGCTAGCCAAAAATAGGTGCATTTATGGGCAGATGGTGGATGCCTTGGGATATTAAGGCGACGAAGGACGTGGCGTACCTGCGATAAGCTTCGGGGAGGTGGTAAGCAACCTTTGATCCGAAGATTTCCGAATGGGGCAACCCCGTTCGCTGAAAGGCGAATGATCCGATCCGCAAGGGTTGGAAGCATACCCGCTGAAGTGAAACATCTCAGTAGGCGGAGGAAAATAGAACAAACGTTATTCCCTTAGTAGCGGCGAGCGAAAAGGGAGGAGCCTAAACCAATTTTTTTCGCAAGAAAAAAATTGGGGTTGCAAGGAAATAGTGTTGGAGTCTTACTCTAAAACTGCCTTTAGAGTTTTGGAGTAAGCATTCCAAGGGGGTTTACAAAATGAAGGTTGGTTAGGAGAATCTCCCTGGAAAGGGGAGCCAAAGAAGGTAATAGCCCTGTATCCGAAAACTACTTCATACTCCTTGCTATTTTACTTAAGTACTATGAGAAACGAAAGCCTCGTAGGAATCATCCCGCACTGTCGGGAAAGGCTAAATACTTAATATCACCGATAGTGAACCAGTACCGTAAGGGAAAGGTGAAAAGCAGCCCGATGAGGGCAGTGAAATAGAACCTGAAACCATCTTGCTTGCAAGGAGTCGGAGCCTGGCCGTGCCTCTCTGTGTTCGGCACAGCATGATTCGAATCAACGAATGTGTGCGAATGCTACAAATAAAATTCTTCTTTGCATTCGTAAATTAGGATGCATTTGTAGATTCGGATTATATGCGTACCGAGCGTAGCGAGGTGCGGCTGGGTGACGGCGTGCTTTTTGCAGAACGAGCCAATGAGTGTTTGTAGTTGCTGCGTCTAAACCCTTCCGGGGTGGAGGCAAAGCGAAAGCGAGTGCGAATAGCGCGATCCCGCCGTAAGGCGGACAGCGACTGCGAACGACCCGAAGCCAGACGAGCTTACCATGACCAGGGTGAACTCTGTAGAAATACAGGGGGAGGCCCGAACCCGTAGATCGAGCGATTTCTTGGGATGAGTTGTGGTAAGGAGTGAAAAGCTAATCGAGTTTGGTAATAGCTGGTTCTCCCCGAAATATGTTTCGGCATAGCGTCCGTTGTTTGTTCTTGGAGGTAGAGCGCTGGAAGAAATACTTTGGAGCAATCCAGGTATTTCTACCAAACTTCGAATGCCGAGAACCGCAGACGGGCAGTAAGAACGTGGGGGCTAAGCTCCACGCTCAAAAGGGAAACAGCCCAGATCTTCGTCTAAGGTCCCTAATTCAAGCTAAGTGCTAAACGAGGAGGTGGAATTTCGTTGATAGCTAGGAGGTTTGCTCAGAAGCAGCCATCCTTTAAAAAGTGCGTAACAGCTTACTAGCTAAGAGATTCTGCGCCGCAGATTTATCGGGGCTAAAGTTTGAAACCGAAGACAAGGACTCTCCGCCGTTAAGGCGGGGATTGGTAGGGGAGCGTCCTTATTGCAGTAAAGCCAAAGCGTAAGCGATGGTGGAGCGATAAGGAGTGAGACTGTTGGCATGAGTAACCGCAATGCGGGTGAGAGCCCCGCACACCGAAAACCTAAGGTTTCCTTGGCAATGGTGATCATCCAAGGGTTAGGCGGTCCTTAGTCCCTCGCCGAAAGGCTCGGGATGATGGATAGCCGGTTAATATTCCGGCCCATCGTTATATGATTTCTTGGATTGACGAAGGATAGTACCTCGGGCAGATTATTGGATTTCTGTCCGTTGCATAACTTGCCGCCGCAAGGCGGCCGGAAGTGCTGCGGAAATCATCTCCTTTGGGAGGTGGGATTCGAGCGAGCATCTTTCCCGGAAAAACTTCAAGAAATTTGAGTATAATGATTCCGTACCACAAACCGACACAGGTGGGTTGGCGCAAATATGCTAAGGTGAACGAGTGAAAGCTCCTGAAGGAACTAGGCAAAAAAGTGGTCGTAAGTTCGCGATAAGACCTGCCTTTTCTTGTACCTTTGGTACAAGGCGAGGCTTCAATGAATGTTTCCCTGGCGACTGTTTACCAAAAACACAGGTCTCTGCTAAACTCGTAAGAGGATGTATAGGGGCCGACGCCTGACCAGTGCTGGAGTGTTAAGCTTGCAGGTCGTGCCGCAAGGTATGGCTTAGTGGGTGAAGCCCCAGTGAACGTCCGCGGTAACTATAACCGTGTTAAAGTAGCGTAATCCCTTGCCTGGTAAGTTCAGGCCCGCATGAATGGCGTCACGACTTGGGAACTGTCTCCAGGAGCTGCCCGGTGAAAATGCAATAGGGGTGAAGATGCCCCTTACCTGTGGCTAGACGGAAAGACCCCGGGAGCTTTACTGTAGCTTCTTATTGTCTTATCATTTTGGATGCGTAGCGTAGTGGGTAGGCTTTGAAGTCCGCCTTTCGGGGCGGATGGAGCCGTCAATGAAACACCCATCTTTCAGGAAGATAAGACTAATTCCGCCTAAGGCGGATGACAGTGGGAGGCGGTCAGTTTTAGTGGGGCGCTAGCCTCCTAAAGAATAGCGGAGGCGTTTAAAGGTCAGCTAGCTCCGGATGGAAATCGGAGTGGTCGTGTAAAGGCACAAGCTGGCTTTACTGCGAGGCGGATATGCCGAGCAGTTGCGAAAGCAGAACTTAGTGAACCGACCCATTTTCACAGAAAATGGGAAGATCATCAACCAAAAGTTACCCCGGGGATAACAGGCTGGTAGTGCCCGCGAGTCCATATCTACGGCACTGTTCGGCACCTCGATGTCGGCTCATCTTATCCTGGAGCTGGAGAAGGTTCCAAGGGTTTGGCTGTTCGCCAATTAAAAAGGTACGTGAGCTGGGTTCAAACCG
>CAYZNF010000011.1:0-31271 GCA_964479725.1 uncultured Candidatus Saccharibacteria bacterium | reverse complement strand
ATTGCGTCAGCAATTTCGTTCAAAATGGGTTCGCGCTAAATTCAGAATACGCGACACTTCGACTCGCTCAGTGTAAACAAGACGGGTTTACCCTGAGAGAGATGCGAAGCATCGAATCGAAGGGCCTATAGTCTAGTGGTACGACGCCACATTCGCATTGTGGAGGCGGCAGTTCGATTCTGCCTAGGTCCACCAATTCAGATTTGTTATTGTGGGAAGTACGGCTTTACACAGCGGACAAGCTGTTGACAAACTAAAAAGCGCATGATACAAAAGAATTGTAATGAATGTAATGTCCGTTAGAAACGGGCATTATTTTATAAATTGAGCTTACGCTCACATGATTCGAATCTGCCAATGAGAACGAATTCTACAAATGAAGAGTAAATTCAATTTGTAGCATTCGCATTCATTCGTAGATTCGGATTATAATCATTTTATGATAGATCTCAAAAATTTCGGGGTCATTTTAGACCAAATCGTGGAAGAAAAAGGCCTAAGCAGGGAGCGGGTTATAGAAGCTATAGAGCAGGCCATAGCCGCCGCCTATAAAAAAGACTACGGAAAGCGCGGCCAGAGCATCCGTGCTCATTTAAACCTGGAAACCGGCCAGGTTGATTTTTGGCAGGAAAAGATTGTGGTTGACGATTCCATGATTTACTCGGAAGCAGAATTGGAGGAAATGAAGGCCCAGCACGAAGCCGCCGAAGAGGCGGAGCCCGTGTTCGAAGAGGAGCAGACGGAGGGAGAAAAAAAAATCAGGTTCAATCCCGAGCGCCATATCATGGTCGAGGAAGCAAAGAAAATAAAGCCAGAAATTCAGCTCAAGGAAACCCTTGAAATGAAACTAGAGAGTAGGATGGATTACGGAAGGATCGCCGCCCAGACTGCGAAACAGGTTATCCTTCAAAAAATCCGCGAGGCAGAACGCGAATCTGTTTGGAATGAGTTTAAATCAAAGGAAGGAGAGCTTGTGTCCGGAGTCATACAGCGTGTCGAGGGAAGGATAACTTTCGTGGACATTGGGAAAACCCTTGGCATTTTTCCAAGGGAAGAACAGGTGCGGGGAGAATTTTATCGTCCCGGCCAGAGACTCCGGTTTTACGTGGTGCGCGTAGAGGATACTCCTAGGGGACCCTCCATTTTGCTTTCCCGGGCCTATCCGCGGTTCGTTTCGAAGTTGTTCGAATTAGAGGTGCCGGAAATTCCGGCAGGAACTGTGGAAATTAAAGCAATCGCAAGGGAGGCCGGATCTCGATCGAAAGTCGCGGTAGCCTCGTCGGAAGCGGGCGTGGATCCGATTGGAGCCATGGTCGGTCAGCGCGGTACAAGGGTTTCCGCTGTTATTAATGAGCTGGGCGGAGAAAAAATAGATATTATTGAATGGGCAGAGGATCCGGAGGTATTTGTAGCAAATGCACTATCTCCGGCAAAAACACTTGAGGTTACAGCATTGCCGAAAAACAGGGCGCTTGTCGTGGTGCCAGAAGACCAGCTTTCTTTGGCTATTGGCCGGGAAGGGCAGAATGTTCGGCTTGCGGCAAAGCTGACGGGTTGGAAGATTGATGTGCGCACACCAGAAGGCCAGCAGGTAGATATGGCAGACGAGGAAACCCAGCAAGAGGGCCAAGCCAAAGAAGAGAAGCCATCTCAAGAGCAAGAGAAGGAAAAAGAATAATTTTAACGAGTTGTTATGGAAATTTCGGTAGCAAAACTCCCAAAATCAAAGGTAGAAATCACAGTTATTGTTTCGCCGGAAGAATTTGAGGCTTTTCGAAAATCAGTGCTTGCGGATTTTTCCTCACGGGCTAAAGTTGAAGGATTCAGGCAGGGAAAAGCGCCTTCGGAGGTGGTGCAAAGGGAGATCGGCGAAGAGGCGCTTCTTGCTGAAACCGCCCGGACCGCGCTGTCTGAAGGATACGCAAAAGCAATTGACCAGGAAAAGCTGGATGTGCTCGGAGAACCCCAGGTAACGGTAAAAAAGCTTGCTCCCGGCAACCCCTTCGAGTTTCAAATTATAGTAGCGATATTGCCTGGAATCGATCTCCCTGAATATGCCAAAATAGCAAAAGAAGCTGAACGGAAAGAAGTCATGATTGAAGACAAGGAAATTGAAAATGCGTTGCAATGGCTTCGCGAAAGCAGAAAGGAAGAAGACGGCCCCATTCCCGAGCTTACCGATGGGCTAGCGCAGAGCCTCGGCAATTTTAAAGGAGTAGAGGATTTGCGTGTAAGTATAAAAGAAGGATTGCTCCAAGAAAAACGTGCGCAGGAATCACAAAGGCTGCAGCAGGAAGTGTTGGGGAAAATCGCAGAGAAAGCAAAAGCGGAGATTCCCGATGTGCTAATTGAGCAGGAAAAACGCGCCATGCTTGAAAATACAAAGCAAGGGGTAAAGCAAATGATGCAGATCGAGTTTGCCCAGTATTTAGAGCAGGTAAAAAAAACCGAGGCGGAAGTGCTTGAATCTTTTTGCAAAGAAGCAGAAAAACGCGTTAAAGTTTCTTTGGTTTTGAGGGAAATTACCAGGCAAGAGCATATTGAAGCAACTCCCGAGGATGTGGAGGAAGAGGTGAATAAGGTGCTGGCAAAGTACGCCAATTTAGATACAGCCAAGGAGCAGGTGGATTTGGGGCGCCTCACGCAATATGTAAAAGGAGTTATAGAGAACGAAAAAACGCTCAAAAGGTTAGAAGAACTTATTGGCCAATAATGGTGCTATACTAAAGATATGAATCTTATTCCAACAGTTATAGAAAAATCACAGTACGGCGAGCGGGCATATGACATTTACTCCCGCCTGTTGCGGGATCGCATTATTTTTTTAGGAGCTCCCATTAACGATATAGTGGCCAACTCAATCATTGCCCAGTTGCTGTTTTTGGCTTCCAGGGATCCCAAAAAGCCGATTGAATTTTATATCAACAGCCCGGGAGGAATGGTAACGTCTGGACTTGCCATTTACGACACAATGCAGTATATAAAATGTCCTGTTTCTACGGTTTGCATTGGCATGGCGGCTTCCATGGCCGCGGTCCTTTTGGCGGCAGGAGAAAAGGGCCGGAGATTTGCATTGCCCAACTCGCAAATTATGCTCCACCAGCCCATGGGCGGGGCGCAAGGGCAGGCAACTGAAATCGAGATTACCGCAAAACAAATCGTGAAGATACGGGAACGCCTGAATAATATACTTGCGAAACACACCGGCCAGGCCTACGATAGAATTGAAAAAGACACCGATCGCGATTTCTACCTTACCTCCGAAGAAGCAAAAGAGTACGGGGTAATAGACGAGGTCATAATGCCAAATTAAAAAACCGGCCAATAGCCTCTTTTGACTTTTGGGCAGATTTTTGGTACGGTAAAAACGGAGAATTATTTGAATTTAATATTTAGCTTAGAAAGTATGAGTCCTCTTATTCTACTGGCAGTAGGATTGGGGGCATTGGTTTTTGGTTCAATTCTTGGGTATATCGCTCGTCAGTCCATAGCAAAACGGCAGGCTGGGAGCGTTGAGCAAAAGCTTGGGGAAAAAATCGCGAATGTCGAAAAAGAAAGCGCGGAGATAACGCAAAAAGCGCAGGCAAAAGCGCAAGAAATTCTTGATAAAGCGAAGTCGGAAGAAGATGAGCGCAGAAAAGCTGTGCTTGTAGCCGAGCAACTCCTTTTAAAACGAGAGAACGCATTTGATCGGAAAATATCAGAACTCGAAAGCCGGGAAAAGGAATTCCAGAGAAAGGTAGAGCGGCTACAGGAGATTAAAAAAGAGACCGAAGAGCGACACGCCCAAGCGATAACGACCCTAGAACAAATTTCAAAACTTTCCTCCGAAGAGGCGAAAGAAGAACTCATTAAGCGCGCGGCAAAGCAGAATGACGAAGATATAGCAAACAGGATTCGTAAATTGGAGCGCGAAGGAGAAGATCGTTTTGAAAGAAGAGCCAAGGAAATTTTGGCCTATGCCATCCAAAAGACCGCTGTTTCTCAAACTCAAGAAATAACAACAACAACCGTAGTTTTGCCTTCAGAAGACATAAAGGGCAAGATTATCGGCAAAGAAGGAAGAAATATACGCTCCTTGGAACGGCTAGCAGGGGTTGAAATTATTGTTGACGAAACCCCTGAAGCAGTCGTGATTTCGGGCTTTGATCCTATACGGCGCCATGTCGCGAAGGTGGCTTTGGAACGGCTCATTAAAGACGGAAGGATCCATCCTGCTAGGGTTGAAGAAGAAGTCAACAAGGCGCAGGCAGAAATTGAGGCGCAGACAAAAGAAGCCGGAGAGGCCGCAGTATACGATGTCGGAATTGTTGGTATCGAACCCAAGCTTATTCATCTTCTGGGACGCTTGAAATTCAGGACGAGCTACGGGCAAAATGTGCTTTTGCATTCTATCGAGGTGGCGCATTTGTGTTCGGCCATCGCGTCTGAAATCGGAGTCGACGCTTTAGTAAGCAAAAAAGCTGGTTTGTTTCATGATATTGGCAAGGCTCTTGACCATCAGGTGGAAGGATCCCATGTCGAGATTGGCATGCGGGTATTGGAAAAATTTGGCGTGGAAAAGGCAGTTATTGACGGCATGAAGTCCCACCACGAGGAATACCCATACGAATCTATAGAAGCAATTGTGGTGCAGACTGCGGACGCAATTTCCGCTTCTCGCCCCGGCGCAAGAAAAGATACGCTCGAAAACTACTTAAAGCGCATAGGGGAGCTGGAGAAATTGGCCGGCGGATTTACGGGAGTCGAAAAGGTGTATGCCATACAGGCAGGGCGTGAAATCCGCGTATTTGTGCGGCCAGACAGCGTGAACGACCTGAATGCCCAGCAATTGGCCCGCGATATTGCAAATCGCATCGAAGAAGAACTGCGATACCCGGGAGAAATCAAAGTAACTCTTATTCGCGAAAACAGGTTTGTAGAATACGCCAGGTAATATGAAGTCAGAAAACCGCCCATGAGGGCGGTTTTCTTTGGTTTCTAGTTTTTTTCTAAAAGCTCTTTCGGTTTGAGGGATGAGCGGGCCGCCAGCCCTAAGGGGCGAGGCGAGCCTCGCTCAAAATTCTCACTAGAATTTTGAGCGGGTGAGGGGAATCGAACCCCTGGCTTCAGCTTGGAAAGCTGAGGTATTACCATTATACGACACCCGCCTGCGCTCACTCCGTGAGCTTCGGTCTCACGCCGCCATAGGCTTTGGCGACGGCGCGCGGGCAAGCCCCGCTATCACTCACGTAAAACAAAGAATTGTTGTCCTTCGACACGACTCGGGGCACTGATTTTTGTAGCCGCTCACTCTGTTCGCGGACAAAAATCGTGTCGGGGCGCCCGGATTCGAACCGGGATTAAATCCTCCCAAAGGACTCGTGCTGCCGTTACACTACGCCCCGCCTATACATTCCCGTAAAACAAAATCGGCCAAACTCGCGTAAAATCCACGGATAGTGATCTTATTTACTATACTCTTATATCATTTTTGTTCTCTTGGGTCAATTTGTGCTATAATTCGCAAATGAGTTTGAAGGAGATATCATCCAGCATTGTGGTAGCCCATCAGTGCAGGAAATTTGGCATTCCATTGTGGCAATGTCCGCATTTCTTGTTTTCTGTGATGGGCTTGCTGATCATTTTCGCGATCTTGGGAGCATACGCGCTAGGCTCCAGGATAATTGACGATCCTTATATTATCAATCTCATAATATTTTCTCTGACGGGAATTTTGCTGATAATTGCTTTTACCATTACGCATTCCTTTGAAAGGCTGGCAGAGGCCAACAGGCTAAAATCAGAGTTCGTAAGCATTGTTTCGCACCAGCTTAGGGCTCCCCTTACCAATTTTACCTGGGCCCTTGATTTGCTTGCCGAAGAAGAAAAAGAGGTGCCGGAGCGCCAAAGGGGGTATTTCCGCATCCTTTCCGCCAATGCCGACAGGATGCAAGAGCTTGTGAATGATTTGCTTATGACGTCGCGTATTCAGGAAGGACGGCTTCCGTTCCAAAAGAATCCTTTTTCATTCCCTGAACTTTTGGATACTATTGTGACCAATTTTAAGCCCATTATTGAGGCTTCCAATATTGAGGTTCGTATAGAACAGGATCCGGAGGTTTCTACGATTACCAGCGATGCAAACAAGCTGAATAATATTCTTTCCAATCTTCTAGACAATGCCGTTAAGTATACGAAAAAAGCGATAGATACTGCCGGCTCCGGCGGGGGGATTATTTCCATTAGGTACAGGAAACAGGGAAAATCATTATATTTTGAAATAGAAGATAATGGGATAGGTATTCCCAAGGAAGATGAGAAGTATATTTTCCGTAAATTTTTTAGGGCGAGCAACGTACAAAAACATGAAACCCAGGGAACGGGGCTTGGCTTGTATATTGTACGATCGATCGTTGAAAAAGCAGGCGGAAGCATGGGATTTCGCTCGAGAGAAAATAAAGGTTCAACGTTTTGGTTTCAAATACCACTAACATAATACATGAAAACAATTTTATTCGTTGAGGATGAGTCGGCTCTCCAAAAAACATTGGAGGATCGGCTGAAAAAAGAAGGGTTTGAGATGGTGCACGCCTTAGACGGGGAAAGCGGATTGCGTTTGGCCCAGGAAAAACAGCCGGATCTTGTATTGCTTGATCTTACCCTTCCCAGAATGACCGGGTTTGAGGTGCTCGACGGCTTAAAGCGCTTGGAATCGACAAAAGCGATTCCTGTTATTGTGCTCACGAACCTGGAAGATTTGGAAGATGTCCAGCGGGCGCTGGATTTGGGAGCAAAAACA
Source organism: uncultured Candidatus Saccharibacteria bacterium (assembly GCA_964479725.1). Classification (GTDB taxonomy): domain Bacteria; phylum Patescibacteriota; class Minisyncoccia; order Minisyncoccales; family UBA10102; genus CAYZNF01. Next base: position 24,490 of record CAYZNF010000011.1, on the reverse strand, counting down.
TACCTTGTGAAGTCTAATTATACGTTAGAAGAGGTTGCGGCAAAGGTAAAACAAGCAGTTGAAGGCTAAGAAAGGATAAAGAAGGAAGATTGTCTTATGAATCGAGTTGAGGACCAGCAGCTTAAAGCTTTTTTGAAAGACGCCGGATTGGTCAAAGAGGGGGATCTCAAAGAGGCGGAAAAAAAGGCGAAAAAAAATCATGTTTCCCTTGGCGATACCCTGGTTGCCGAGGGTATTATTAAAGAAGTAGAAAGAATCAAAACCGAGGCATATATCCTGGGAGTTCCCTTTGTAAATCTGGAGAATAAAAAAATCGAGCCCGAGGTATTGCGGATTATTCCGGAGCCTATTGCCAGATCGCATAATATCGTCGCCTTCCGCAAGAAAGAGAAGAATCTTGAGGTAGCCATGCTTGATCCCAATGATTTGGTGACTATTGATTTTATCCGAAAGAAGGCTGATTTGAAGATTCTGCCGCGGCTTACGACCCAAGAAAGCATCAAGTATGCTTTGCGCCAGTATTCAAAAAGCCTGGAAGCTGAATTCGGTGATATTATCAAGCAGGAAAGCATTGGCATTACTTCTGTTTCCGCGGACCATCTTTCGGAAGACGTGAAGGCCGAAGACCTGCAAAAAGCGGCAGAAGAACTTCCTGTTATCCGCATTGTGGATACGCTTTTAAAGCACGCAATTCTCCAAAGGGCTTCTGATATTCATATCGAACCCACCGAAAAAGAGGTTATCGTTCGTTACAGGATTGATGGCGTATTAAGGAATGCCATGCTTCTTCCAAAACACGCCGCGCCAGGGATTGTGGCTCGTATAAAAGTGCTGTCAGACCTGAAACTCGACGAACACCGTTTGCCGCAGGACGGAAGATTTAAGGTTGAGACGGAGGATTATAAATATTCCATACGTGTTTCGATACTGCCCGTGTTTGATGGTGAAAAGATTGTTATGCGTTTGCTGGCGGAAACAGCCCAGGCTTTCACGCTAGAGCAGATAGGATTGCGCGACAAAGGCCTTGAGGACATCCAGCATGCTCTGCGAAAACCCGTCGGCATGCTTTTGGTTACAGGACCCACGGGTTCGGGAAAAACAACAACCCTGTACGCTATGATGGAGATACTTAATACTCCGCAGGTGAATATTTCCACAGTTGAGGATCCTGTTGAGTATCGTATGCCGCGAATCAACCAGACGCAGGTAAATCCCAGGATAGATTTTACGTTTGCTTCGGGACTGCGTTCCCTGCTCCGCCAGGACCCGGACATTATTATGGTGGGTGAGATTAGGGATAAAGAAACAGCCGGACTGGCTATTAACGCCGCCCTAACCGGGCATTTGGTGCTTTCTACCCTTCACACGACAAACGCGGCGGGAGCTATTCCGCGCCTTATTGATATGGGCGTGGAGCCATTTCTCATTTCTTCCACCCTGAATCTTATCATGGCTCAAAGGCTGGTCCGGCGCTTGTGCGACGGGAAAGAGGAATATAAGCTTTCAAAAGAAGAGATCGGGCAATTTTCTTTGTATTGCAATATGGAGCGGGTGATAAAAATTTTGCAGGAAAAGAAAATACTCCAGAAAAACCAAACCCTTCTTGATATTCCTTTTTATAAGCCAAAGCCGACTCCGGAGTCTCCCGATGGGTACAAAGGCAGAATAGGGATTTATGAAGTTTTGCCGGTTACCGAAACAATGAAAGAACTGATTGTAAGCCGGTCAATTTCAGAGAAAATCCATCAGCAGGCGGAAAGCGAAGGCATGATAAGCATGGTGGAAGATGGTTTAGTGAAAGCCGCCCAGGGGATAACAACGATTGAAGAAGTGTTGCGCGTAATCACAGAATAATAGGATATTTTGATATGGCGCTTTATTTTTATACCGCTGTGTCGCATCAGCGGGGAGAAAAGATTTCGGGAAACGAAAACGCCGAAAGCGAGCATGCCCTAGCCGCTCTTTTGAGGGACAAAGGATATATTTTGACTTCTGCTGAAATCCAAGGCGGAAGCGCGAAACAAAAAAAATCTTCTTTTTTGTCATTTAATTTTTCTAGGGTAAGCCTTACTGAAAAACTGCTTTTTGTGCGCAATCTCAAGGTAATGGTTTCGGCGGGAGTTGCTTTGCCAAAAGCCCTTGATGTGCTTTCCCAGCAGGTTCACAGCAAGATGCTGCAGAAAACCCTTGGAGAAGTAAAAGAGCAGGTTATGCGAGGGGAATCTCTCTCTGGCTCTCTTGCTAAATATCCCGCGGTTTTCTCCGGTCTTATGGTAAGCATGATCCATGTAGGGGAGGAATCAGGAAACGTAGAAGGAGTGTTGGGACAACTGAATATCCAGCTGGAGAGGGAACATGACTTGCGTTCAAAGATTACGGGAGCTCTAATGTACCCCGCGGTCATCGTTGCGGCAATGATTGGCATTGGAATATTAATGCTCATGTTTGTGGTGCCAAAGCTCGCCGAAACATTTGCGGATTTGGGAGCAGAGCTTCCTTTGCCCACACGGGTTGTTATTGCCCTAGGGACCTTTATGCTGGAAAAATGGTACCTTGCGTTTGGGGGAATGGCGGTTGCTGGGGTGGGTTTATGCAGGCTTTCCAAAACAGAACCGGGGAAAAGGGCGGTGGGAAACATTATGCTCCGTCTCCCTGTTATTTCAGGAATAGTAAGGAAAATGAATGCCGCTTTTACGGTAAGGACCCTAAGTTCGCTTATTTCTGCCGGGGTGTCTCTGGTGCAATCCCTTGAGATCACTGCGGGAGTGTTGGGGAATATGCGCTTTAAACGCGCTCTGCTTATGTCCGCCGAAAAGGTGCAAAAAGGGACAAAACTTTCCGTTGCTCTTGCTGAACATGCCAATGTATATCCGCTTACCGTGGTGCAAATGGTTGAGGTAGGAGAGGAAACTGGCCAAACTTCGGAAGTTTTGGCCAAGCTCGCCGACTTTTACGAAGAAGAAGTATCCGCGCTTACAAAAAATCTTACTTCGATCATAGAACCTATTTTAATGCTTATTATCGGAGGGGTTGTCGGTTTTTTTGCCATTTCCATGATACAACCAATGTATTCAATGTTAAGCGCGTTTTAATGCATCAAAAACATGCATAAGGCTTTTTCTAAAGGCTTTACCTTAATTGAGATTCTTGTGGTGATTGCGGTTATAGGTATTTTGGTAGTCATTTCAAGCGTTTCGTTTGTTTCTTTTAGGAATGACTCTGATGTGTCGGGGGCTGCGGAAGAAATGACTGCTGTGCTGCGCACTACGAAAAGCAAGTCTCTTTCCGGAGCAGATGGAGAAAAACATGGAGTATCTTTTGACGCAGACGCAAAAACCTATACTGTCTTAAGGTTAAGCAATGCCGATCCTCCCATTGAGACAAACGTTGAAACATATAGTTTGCCCGACGGTATTGAATTTTGGGAAGTCAATGTTCCGGGGACCCCTCCGAAAATTATTTTCGATAAACTAACCGGAAACTCTTCCTCGTCTGGAAATGTGGCAATTAGGGCAGTTTCAGACCCCTCCAAATTTTTTAGGGTTTACATATCGAGTACGGGGCAGATAGGCGCGTCCGCGGAAGTTTCGGGCAATGATGCCGGCAGAACAAAGGATTCGCGCCATGTGCATATAGCTTATAGCAGGCCAATAGACACCTTAACCGAAAGCATTGTTTTAGATTTTGGTTCTGCTACGCAGACCATTGTTATAGCTGGAAATCTTTCAGGAGGCGTGATGAAGTGGGAAGGAGACGTAGATGTCGGGGGGGAATTCCAGCATGTCAAAATTCACACCCATCGCCTGAATAATCCGGATACTTTGTTTAGCGTGCACAGGGACAAGAGATATAATACAGAAGGTTTTGAAATTGAAATTGACAGCAGTCCCGATCCCGACACGGGGACGCTTATTTCCTACGATGTAAATGGTCAAACAACCCAAGGCACATCTGTCCATGTTTCAGCTCCTGAATGGCAGTAAGAAAAACCAGAGAGGGGTATCTGTCATCGAGCTTACTGTAGCGATTGCTATCGTGGCTATTTTATTTGTTAGCGTGCTGGGACTCGGCACCTTTTCATTTAGGGTTTCGCAGGCGGGACGCCAGCACCTGGAAGCTGTTGCTTTGGGGCAGGAAATGCTTGAATCCCTTCGCAATTATCGCGATTCTATCCCCTGGAATAACAATGATATTGCCAATGAGTACGATGGCCTTGGGGTCGTAGCGGCAGGATCTGCTTTCCACTTGGAAAAATCTGCTGATACTCCTCCAAAATGGAAACTGCTGGCAGGATCTGAAACGGTCAACGGATTTGTCAGGCAGGTGGTTATAGAAAATGCTTATCGCGATGCAAGCGACAATATTGTAAGCTCTGGAGGATCGAATGATCCGTTGACGAAGCAGGCAATCGTAACGATAACGTGGACAGGCAACGGACAAGCTCGCGAGTTTGAGGTTGAGACATATTTAACTAACTGGGAAGGATTATAAAAGCATGAAAGGATTTTCGCGCGGAGTCACATACATTGAATTGATAGTGTACATTGCGATATTGGTTGTCGTGGTTTCGGGCGCCACTTCTTTTTTGCTATGGACTGCTCGCCTGCACTTGAGGTCTCAATCGTTCCAAGAGGTTACAGACAACGCCAGCAATGCCTTGAACACAATAACCCGCGAAATACGAAAATCCGCAGGTATTTATACCCCGACAACAAGTTCTACCCAATTATCTTTGGCCACGAAAGAATATATGCCCGCGGGAGAGAGTTCTTCTTATATCGATTTTTTCCTTTGCGGCACGGCTTTGTGCCTTAAAAAGGAGTCCCAAAATCCGGTAGTCTTGACTTCCGACAGGGTGGAAGTAACATCCTTGCAATTTCAGGAGGTGCGGACTGGGTTGAATAGATCTTCTGTTCAGATAGCAATCGGTGTTGAGTATAAGAATCCCGATAACCGGCCGGATTTGGAAGCTTCCATTACGCTTACTTCCACGGCTTCATTGAGAGCATATTGATATGCCAAAAAATACGGAATACAAAAAATACCAGCAAGGTTTTGCGGCGCTTTATCTGGTTGTGATTCTCATGATAACCGGTTTGGGTATTATTTTGAGCATTGTTTTTGTGGCAGTGGCACAGCAAAGGGTCGTTGCGGAGAACACGCGTACGGTGCAGGCATACTATGCCGCCGAATCCGGCGTTGAAGACGGGCTTTTACGCTTGCACAATTCTATGACGCTTCCCGGCTCTTATCCTTATACGATTCAAGTCGGGTCTGCTCAAGCGGAGGTTGCTATTTCTGACTTATTTTCCGGATCGCGCACCGTTACATCGTCCGGAAATTCGCTCGGGCGCGTTAGGGTCGCGGAAGCGGTGTATGAAATCACAGCGACAAACGCCGAATTTTTCTATGGGGCACATATAGGAGAGGGGGGGTTGCGCATGTCGCCAAACAGCGGCGTATTTGGCAACGTGTTTTCAAATGGCGATGTGGCAATGGGCAACAACGCAGGCATAGGAAGTATTAACAGCAATGTTACCGGTTCTGTGATAATTGCGGGAGCAAGTAAGCGTCTTTACCACACATCGGGGGGAACGGCTCCCTTTGTAAACGGAGATGCAACCGTTGATATCTGCGACGACATCAGTATCGTCGGTACTTTAACGGCAAATACCAGCATAGGATGCGGCTCTATCGATATACCGCTTGGTGCGCCCCCGAGTCCCATTCCTCTTCCGCTGTCAGGTGCCGAGATCCAGAGCTGGAAAGACGCCGCGGCAGCAGGCGGCATCGTCAATGGCGATGTTACCATACCCGAGACGGGTGTTCCTACTATTCTTGGTCGGGAAAAAATCGCCGGAAATTTGACGCTCGAAAATAACGTAGAGCTTATTTTGACTGGTACGCTTTGGGTTACGGGCAATATCAATTTTGGAAATGGCGCGAACGTGCATTTGGACAGTGGGTATGGATCTACGAGCGGAATGATTATTGCTGATGGCGTGATTGATCTGGGCAACAATACCATTGCAAAAGGATCGGGTTCCGCAGGCAGCTATCTGATGTTTCTTTCGACCGCATCTCTTGATCCCAGTATTGTTTTGGGTACCAACAATGATTTGGATGTATTGTATGCGAGCAACGGATGGATTCGTTTTCAAAATGTTTCGAGAGCAAGGGAGATAACGGGCTACGGCATCGAGCTGGGTAATGGAGTAGGGATTTATTACGAAGTAGGTCTACAAAATACCCAGTTTGTAAATGGTACAGGAGGCGGATGGACAGTGGCGAGTTGGAAAGAAACGGAATGAAGAGTACAATAAAATAAATGTTTCAATTCTTAAAACTACAACCCGAAGCGTTTGGCCTTGATATTTCCGATCTCTCTATTAAAGTGGCGCAACTGAAGAGGAAGGGGAGATCATTCACGCTTGCGTCTTTTGCGGATGTCCCCTTAGAAAAGGGGAGTATCGAGAAGGGAGAGGTGAAAAAGGAAGAAAATCTTGTTCAAGCTTTGGAGAAAATAAAGACAAGCACGAAAGGGAAAAAGATTTCTTCTCCATACGCGATAGTGTCTCTGCCGGAAGAACGGGCGTTTTTGGAAGTTATCCAGCTTCCTGCTATGGAGGTGAAGGATTTAGACCAGGCAGTGCGTTTTGAGGCAGAAAATTATATTCCTTATTCAATGGATACTGTGTACGTCGATTATTCCTTGCAGGTTTCACCCGAGAAATCTTCGCATATGGACGTACTCATTGCTTCCCTGCCAAGGCAAATTGTCGACTCTTATTTGCAGGCTCTGCAGAAGGCGGGGTTTCGCCCTCTTGCTTTTGAGATCGAATCTTTTGCCATTGCCAGGGCCCTTGTTAAGGGGGGATCTTCTCCTTTCCCCCTGCTATTGATTGACATTGGCTCGACCAGAACGAGTTTTAGTGTATTTGCCGGACAAGGCCTTCGTTTTACCTCCAGCATACCGGTTTCATCGTACCAGTTTACCGAGGCTATTTCGAAAGTTTGCGGAGTGAATCATGAAGCCGCGGAACGTCTCAAAAAAGAGTATGGTTTAAGCCAGCGTGCCGATCCCCAGGGGGAAAAAGTTTTTGACGCGATAGTTCCTCCTCTTGTTGATTTGGTAGAGCAAATAAAGAAATATTTGGGGTACTACGAATCGCATTCCCAGCACGAACACCAGTCGGGTAAGTACGCGAAAATCCAAAGAGTTCTTTTGTGCGGCGGCGGGGCGTTGCTGCGGGGCCTGCCCGAATTTCTTGCTAAAGAGCTGCGGGTGGATGTTGCTTTGGGAAATCCCTGGACAAATGTTTTTTCCGGCGGATTCGAAGAAATTCCGCCTATTCCTTTCCAAGAATCGTTAAAATATACCACTGCGTTGGGGCTTGCCCTGCGGGGAGTCGCGGCGCTTGAAAATGTATGATTAACCTTCTGCCAGCTTCTTTTAAGCAAGAATTGCAGGCGGAAGAGCGCTTGAGAGTTTTTGTAACTTTGGGCATTGCTCTTTTTGCCGGTCTGCTGGCCCTTGCTCTTATTTTGTTATCTCTGCTGTTGTATGGAAAGCAAGTCCTTGTAACGCAGAAAAGCCAATTTATTACTTTTTCTTCGCAGAGTTCTCAAGTTCAGGACATGAAAAATAAAATATTGGAGCAAAATACTTTCTTTTCCCAGCTCTCGGCCGCGTATGCCAGCCAGGTAGCGGCTAGCAGTGTCTTGGAAGAGGTTGAAAAATCCTTGCCCCCGGAAGTTATCTTAACGTCGCTTACCTATTCTGTAGTTGACGATGCCTCCAAAGGAAACGCTCAAAAAAAGTATACCGTTTCCATTACCGGTTTTTCTCCTACCAGGGAAATATTGCTTGGGGAGTTGTATGCCAGATTCAAGGAAAACCCCAGATTTAAAGATGTGGCAATTCCGCACTCTTCTTGGGCAAATTTCCCGGTAAATGTTAATTTCCCAGTTTCGTTTGAGTATATTCCTCCGAAATGAACCCCATAAAAAAACTTACCATAATAGGAGCAATATTCGGATTGTTGCTTATGCTTGTCGGAGGGGCGGTATTGTACCCTTTAATTAGCGGAGTTTTTGATGTTTCAACGGAAATTAAGGAAGGAAAAGACCAATTTTTGCGTGAACAGAAGGAAGGGGATGCGATTAAGGAATTTCAGCGTTTTTCCAAGGATCAAGAGCAGGCTCTTGCTTCTATTTCTAACCTAAGGATAAATGCTGAATTGCCGATTGATTTTGTCCAGTTTTTGGAGCGCACTTCGGCTTCTTTTGGGTTTAAGCTTACGATTGTGCCAGGGGCAGTAGCCGAGGTCAAGGGGGAGTCGTGGAAATCAATGCGTTTCACCATTTCGTCGAAAGGCTCTTATGAAAATCTTTTTAGAATGATACGTCAGATGGAGAATGCCCCTTTTCTTGTAGAAATTGAGGGAGTAAACATAAGAAAAACAGGAGATACTGCCCAACAAGGTATTGTGACGCAAGGGGATGTGGAGTTCTCTTTGCTAATAAAGGCTTATACAAAATGAAGTTATCTTTTGCCCCAAAAATTTCTTCACAGAAATTGGCGATATTCAGCCGCAGGCTTGCCGAGCACGCTTTCCTTTTCTTTTTGATGCTGGTATTGGTAAGTTTTCTTTTTTCTCTCGCGATTTTTTATGTTTCGATTTGGAGTTCCCAAAAAGCCCTTCCGGATCTTACCCAATCTCATACCGCTTTTAGCAAAGAATTATTTGAAAAAGCCTGGCAGCTCAAGGAAAAACGGGCCTTGCGCTTTGAAGAGGCGCTGATACTTAAACCGCGCAATATTTTTGAAGGAGTCATTCCTGCCCCATCTTCTGGGGTTTCCCGATAGGGGCGGGCCTAGCCAAGATCGAAAATTTGTTGTATACTTTTTAGGCCAGGGGCCTGGTGATTTTAAAGCCCCCGTAGCTCAACTGGATAGAGCAGGACTCTTCTAAGGTCAAGGTTGGAGGTTCGAATCCTCCCGGGGGCACACCAATTTTGTCCATGAGCAAAGCGAATGGCTACAAAATTGAGTGTCTTAAATACAGCAAATCCCGAGCACAATCGAGGGAGAGCGAAATCGAAGGACGGTTATGTCTCTTGTAGATAGTTATGGTGGGCGTAGCTCAACTGGCAGAGCACCAGTCTGTGGCACTGGTGGTTGGGGGTTCAAATCCCCTCGCTCACCCCCTTATTGACAGGATTTGTACATTTTGTACAATAAGAATACATGAAAACAATATCAACGACAGAGGCTCGAAAAAATATCAAAACTCTCGTTGATGCTGTGAGGGAGACTGGAGCTGTCTACGCAATTGGACGACGAAATAAGCCGGAAGTTCTGCTTATGAAATTTCCGCGCGATTACAACAAGGAGCTCAATGGCATCACCAATGTGAATGCTTATTCGGAGAGTTTTTCTTTCCTTGAAAAAGAACCTGACACCTATTCTGTGAATGATCTCAAAAAAAAGTATGCCTAAACAAGGCGCTATCGTACTTGTGCCATTTCCATTCACCGACCTTTCTGCTGCTAAAGTGAGGCCTGCGGTTGTTCTTTCCGCAAAGCCCATGGGCGATGACGTTATACTCGCTTTCATTTCATCAAGGCAAAAACAAGGAGAGTATAATATACGTATTGTCCCAAGTGGAATGAATGGGCTCAAAATGCTTTCTGTGATTATTTGCAGTAAGCTGGCAACGCTTGAAGGGGCAACTCTTCTCGGAGAGCTCGGATATGTGGAAGATAATATATTGCAACAAATAAAAGGGAAACTCAAGCTGATTTTTGGTATATAAAACAGGTTCTAATACCCTCCCATAGGCGACCCATGAAACCAAAACCCCGCTTTTCACAGCGGGGGTTTGGTAATGTTCCGGAAACAAGGGAGAATAGCTTATACTTCCTCTTCTTCGCCGTCTTCTGCGAACCATTTAGTTGCAGTTGGGCTGTCCGTGCTTTCCTCATCGTCGTCATCATCTTCCTCTTCTTCCTCTTCCTCTACTACCTCTGAACCCTCTTCATCCACATCTGTATCGTCGGCTGTGATAGACGTTTGAAGTTCGTCTAAAATCATAGTAATCTTTGAAAATTTATGATTAATGTGTTGAGTGTGCAAATGATGTATTTTGCACCCTCGACCTTTGGTACAAAGCTTATTATAAGAACCCAAAAAGCTTTGTCAACCCCTTCAAGGGCTTGTTGCGCGAAAGAGCGTTTCGTGGTACACTTTAAGGGATGATTTTAGAGCTCCCGTAGTTCAACGGACAGAACAGAGGACTCCTAAGCCTCTGATGCAGGTTCAATTCCTGCCGGGGGCACACATGGTTGAAAAGCAACAGTAGGGGCCTGTAGCTCAATGGCGGAGCACCTGGCTGGCAGTCAGGGGGTTAGGGGTTCGAATCCCCTCGGGTCCACATAAGGAGACGTGCCGGAGCGGCCGAACGGGGTGGTCTCGAAAACCATTATACCTGCAAAGGTATCGGAGGTTCGAATCCTCCCGTCTCCGCACTTCGATGCGCCAAAAGCATAATAGTTAGAAAGAGGTTTTTAATATTTCCCTGGTTATTACAATCCAATGACTAATTTTTTCAAGCGTTCCAACAAAAAACACTTGGAATCCTTGCAGGAAGTAGAAGATCGTTTAGAGCATCTTCAAAAGCAAATTGATGAACTTTCAGAAATGCTGCAGATTTTGCAGCACGATATAAAAAAAGCAGTGAGCAAGGTGGGAATCATACGGTTCAATCCTTTTAAAGAAATAGGAGGAGACCAGAGTTTTACGATAGGCTTGCTGGATAAAGATGATAATGGAGTGGTCATAACAAGCCATTACGGGAGAGATTCCAACAGCGTGTACGCGAAACCCGTCAAAAATGGATCTTCGCCCTATTCCTTATCATATGAGGAGCAGGCGCTTCTTTCCAGAAAGCCCGAAAACGGTTCTCCTGCATCGTAAATGCAAAAAAATATGGCACGTCCAAAAGCTACAATTGAACAAAGTTCTGTGCAGGGGGTTGCAAGGCCGCCTGTAGTTGTAGTTATGGGTCATGTGGATCATGGAAAGTCTTCCCTTCTCGAGGCTATACGAGAAGATTTTCGCATTACTTCGCAAGAATCCGGAGGTATTACCCAGCATATTGGAGCTTACCAGGCAGAATACCAGGGCAAATCAATTACTTTTATTGATACTCCAGGCCATGAAGCATTTTCAGCTATGCGTTCGCGGGGGGCTAAAGTGGCTGATATCGCCATTCTTGTTGTTGCCGCAGATGAGGGGGTAAAGCCCCAGACAAAAGAGGCGCTAAACCAAATCAAAACAGCGGAAATACCATTTATTGTTGCTTTAAATAAAATCGATAAACCCGAAGCCAATGCTGAAAGGGTAAAAATGGAATTGGCAGAGCATGATGTTTTGGTGGAATCTTTTGGCGGGCAAGTTCCGAGCATTGGAACTTCCGCAGTAACCAAGCAAGGCATACCAGACCTTTTGGAAATGATTTTGCTTGTGGCGGAGCTTGAGCATTTGGTATGTAATCCTTCCCAGCTGGGTACGGGGCTGGTTATTGAGGCTTCTGTGGATAGCAGGCGGGGAAACGCTACGACCCTTCTTGTTCAGGATGGAATTGTACATACGGGGGATTTTTTGGCTACACCCAGCGCTTCCGGCAAAATAAGGATTATTGAAGATTTTCAGGGCCGGCAGATAAAGGAAGCGGGACCTTCCATGCCTGCTGTGGTTATAGGATTGGAGGGCTTTCCTCGTGTTGGAGAGGAGTTTAGGGTGTTTTCAAACCAGAAAAATATGTTAGAATATGCGGCCCTGGCAAGGAAAGAGACAGCAAAACCAATGGAACAGCAAAGGGAAGAAGCCGAGGCGGGAGACGCAAGTGCGCTTAACGTTGTGCTTAAAGCGGACGTGGCGGGATCCCTCGAAGCTCTGGAAGGAATTATTCAATCCCTTCCAAAAGACAAGGTTGCGGTAAGGGTTGTTAAAGCAGATGTGGGAGATATAAATGAGGGGGATGTGAAATTTGCCCAAAGCAGTAATGCCAGGATTATCGGGTTTCGAGCCAAGGCAGGCCCCGGCATTAAGGACTTGGCCGAAAGATCGGGAATTTCAATTGATACTTTTGATATTATTTACGATGCCGTGGAAAGGCTCCGAAGTTTTATGGAGAAAGTCGCTGCTCCCGAAATTGTGCGGGTTGAAAAGGGAAAGCTTAAACTCCTGGCGGTATTTGGAGCAGAAAAAGGAAAATATGTCGTTGGCGGGCGTATGGTTGCGGGAGAACTGCGAAAAGGGGCAACTGTAGAAATCGTACGGGAGGAGAAAGTTCTTGGGGAAGGAAAAATCGCGAATCTCCAGCATAACAAACAGGATATAGCTAGCGTAACCAAAGGGCAGGAAGCGGGGATTCTTTTGGCTACGGAAGTTCCGGTTCAGCAGGGTGATGTTCTTTTATATGTGGTGTACGAAGAGCAAAAAGCAGTGATTTGATTCTTGTCATGCCTCGGGAAAGAATACTCAAGGTAAATAATCTCGTGCGGGAGGTTTTGGGGGATATAGTAACAAAAGAATACAGGACTTCCCAAGACGAGCTGATAACCATAGTGGGGGTGGATGCTACCCCCAACTTGCAGCAGGCTAAAGTTTATATTAGTGTATTACCAGAAGAACGGGCCAAGGAAGCGATAAAAAAACTGAAAAGAGACGTTTTCCGCATCCAGCAAAGCCTTAACTCCAGGCTTCAAATGAGGCCTGTTCCCAGGATAGAGTTCGTTGAAGACAAGCAGTTTGCCAAAGCCCAAAAATTGGGAGAACTGCTTGATAAAATAGAGAAAGAGGGAAAGTAGCAAATTTAGCGGCGCCATGGCCGAGCGGTTAGGCAGAGGTCTGCAAAACCTCGTACGGCGGTTCAACTCCGCCTGGCGCCTCATTAAATTGAATTCGCCCGGGTGGCGGAATTGGCATACGCGTTTGACTTAAAATCAAATGCCGCAAGGCTTGTGGGTTCGAGTCCCACCCCGGGCACAAAAGAGCAAAGCGAATTTTGGCACGGGGAATCTCGCAACTGCTTGCGAGATGTTGGGACGAGAAGGGTTTTTTGATGTCTGAAAGACCAGAAAACCCAGGCCCGAAGGGGAGTCCCACCCCGGGCACCAAAAGTTTAAAGTCTTAAGTATTCAAAAAGGGTGGGGATGTCCGGAGTGGACATCCCCACTTGCTGCTTGCTAGGTCGCCTGCGAGGCGACGAGGGCCCGTAGAATAAGAAAGGCGTCCGCATCCGTAGCACGCCATGTAAGGAACGTCCTCGAGACAGCGTCTTTTATTGTACAGGTGCGGTAAGAGCAGACTTTTTTGAGATTGGCTGGTCAGGCATAATAAACCATAAAAGCTTTGGCAGAGGATGCGGCATGATACTACAATAAAATAGGGTCGGCTATCATTCTCGGGCCTCTTTCGCATTCTTTTTCCAAAGCAATCCATCATCTACCATTATGAATGGAAAAACACACGGCAATGTGCTAACTCGCAAAAGGAGGGGGTTTGCATCGATGGACTCTGAAAAACAAAGGAGGATCGCGAGCAAAGGAGGAAAAGCCGCCCATGCTTCAGGAAGGGCCCATGAATTTACATCAAGGGAGGCCGCGGAAGCTGGACGCAAGGGAGGAAAGGCGTCGCATGGCGGAGGAAGGAGGCGCTAACCCCGAATGCTTACTCAACAAAACAGTCCCTCGACTACGCTCGGGACTGTTTTGTTTTTTCCTTTGTTCTTAGCTTTTAACTCTCCAAGATTTCAATTTGGGCATTCTTTATGCCGAAGTCTACTGCCTGCCAGCGCTCGGGAAACCAAATATCTATCTGCTGCTTTTTCCTAGGATGCATTCTGTCTTCCACCACGAATATTTTATCTCCGTAAAGAGACGGAACCCTGACTTTAGTGCCAAAAGGCAAGATATTGGTGGCAATGATTCCGTCGCGCACATGTTTGCCGGAAGCCGTGATAAAAGGAGTATCATCGGTTTGTTCGGGCGTGGAAGAATATGCCGTGACAATAACGCGAATGGTTCGGATTGCCCTAGGCGGTTTATCAGGGGAAGCGATAGGTAGGAGAGAGTTTGCGCTTACAACCGCGGCTCTCTCCATGATACTTGGAGGATCGTCTGTCGTTGGGGTTTCTCCCTCTTTCGCGGCTATACCCTGGGTGCTTAACACAGGCGCAAAGGCAATGACTGCGGCAGTAATTCCTACCAAAATGGGTTGAGTTTTAATGTTCATAATTAAATCCCCGTATTCTGGGGAGTGCTTCTAGTATACACCAAACCAAGAAAAAAGTCAAGAGTAGGGGGCAAATATGGCAAAAATAGGCTTGGAGGGGAGAGGTCGGGGACAGAAATCAATAATTGGTATAGGATCTCGTTATTTCTCCACAGAAGGTCAGTTTGACATGGAAGGTGGGGGTGATAAAATTGATTTGCGAGCGGATTGTATAGCACGTTTTACTTACCATACAACATATTGACATTTTGACTTATGCGTTGTCCTTTGTGTAAAGGCGAATCAAAGGTAACAAACTCCCGGACGGCTGATCAGGGACGGGCAATTAAACGCAGAAGGATGTGTACTGGATGCGGTAGGAGGTTTACTACCTATGAAAGGGTGGAGCTGGTGGGCATGACCGTTCTTAAAAGGGACGGATCCAAAGAACCTTACTATCGTCATAAGCTGGAGCTGGGCTTGAGGAAGGCGCTTGAGAAAAGGGATGTAGCGGAAGACCAGTTCCAGAAGCTTGTTTCTCGCATCGAAGGCGAGATTTTTAATCGGGAAAAGGAGGTAATCAGTTCCGAAGAAATAGGACAAAGCGTTTTGTCCCATCTGCGTGAGTTCGATAAAGTTGCCTACCTGCGTTTTGCGTCGGTATACCGCAACTTTAAGAGTCCCCGGGCTTTCGAAAAAGAAATCCATAAGTTATTAGAAAAAAGAGTCCCTTAATCCAAAATATCGCTAATAAAATAACCACAGCCAACGAATTCTTATGTACAAACCCTCTGCCACAGAAAAAGATCTTGCCAATGCGCGTTTTTCGGAAAACGCTTTAAAGATTTTTAAGAAAAGGTATCTTGTGGAGATGGAGGACGGGACGCAAGAAACCCCTGCTGATATGTTTGTCCGCGTAGCCAATGCCCTGGCTGAAGTGGATAAGGATTATGGCAAGGATCAGGATGGTATAGACAAGGTAGCAAAGGATTTTTACGATATCATGGCCAGGAAGGAATTTACCCCTGCGGGACGTACTTTGCGCAACGCAGGAAGCGAAACACCTCTTATCGCAAACTGCGTTGTTTTGGCAATCGAGGATTCTATGGGCGGTATTTTCCAGACCCTTAAGGAGGCCGCATTGCTTCAGCAGGTAGGATGCGGATTGGGATTTGATTTTTCATCTTTGCGCCCTGCTGGCACGCCCACAAAACGCACCCAAGGGGTGGCTTCCGGCCCGGTTTCTTTTTTGAGGGCATACAATGAGGCTTTCAAAACTATCAAACAGCAGGCCAGGCACGGCGCTAATATGGCCATGATGCGAGTTGACCATCCGGATGTTCTGGATTTTATTCGGTCAAAGAGAGTGGAGGGGGAGATCGCTTGCTTTAACATTTCCGTAACCATAACAGATGAATTCATGAGGGCTCTTGAGGAAGACCCGGACCAGCTGTGGTACTGTCAGTTTAAAGGGAGGAAGATGAAGCCCAACAATGTGCATCGTTTGCCCAACGGCACCTTCTCTACCGTAGAAGAAGCTAATATCACTGTCCGAGAGCTATGGAATGAATTGGTAAACGCGGCATGGACGAATGGGGAGCCTGGAATCGCGTTCATTGATAATGTAAACAGGACAAATCCTTTGCCGGGTTTGGGTCCCATAACCTGCTCAAATCCTTGCGGTGAACAGTTTTTGCATCCTTATGATAACTGCAACCTGGGTTCTTTAAACCTGGCGGCTTTTGCGGAGAACAAGACGGTAAACTGGGAACGCTTGGGGTTTGCAACTGGAGCTGCGGTCAGAATGTTGGACAGTGTTATCGATAAGTTTGATTTTCCGGTGGACGCTTTAAATAAAATGGCAAGAGGCAATAGGAGGATTGGACTCGGTATTATGGGATTTGCCGACATGCTCTACCAGCTCGGGATCAAGTATGACTCGGTGGAAGGATTTGCCATGGGGGAAAAGGTGATGGGCTTTATCCAGGAACAATCTCATAGAGTATCCCAAGCGCTGGGCGAGGAAAAAGGGAGTTTTCCCAATATCAAGATGAGCGTATATGCAAACCAGGGGATTGAAATGCGCAATGCCGCTCTTACCACGGTAGCTCCTACAGGTTCGATTTCTATGATTTTCGACACCTCTTCTGGAATCGAACCCAATTTTGCCCTGTACTATATCAAGCAGGATAAGGATGGCCATCAGTACCACTACTTTAACCGATATTTTGAACAAGCCCTAAATACTCTTGATATATCAGAGGCTGATAAGGAGCGTATAATGCAGGAGCTCCGGGAAAAGGGAAGCGTCCAGCAGCTCGATTTTCTTTCCCAGGAAATTCGAGATACCTTTGTGATTTCCACTGATATCTCCGGCGAGGATCATATGAAAATGCAGGCTGTTTTCCAGAAACATGTGGATAATTCCATTTCAAAGACCATTAATTATCCCAACGAAGCCACAAAAGAAGAAATTTCCCAAAGTTTTGTTTCTGCGTGGAAGCTGGGAGTGAAAAGCTGTACCGTATACCGCGACGGGAGCAGGACAGTAGAAGTGCTTAATCTTGCCAATGATAAGATTGTTTCTCCAACAGAGTTCAAGGGGAATGAAGCTAGCAGTACAGCCGCTGGGGCTTCCCAGCCTCCTAAAGAAACATTTGGAGGCCCCCATAAAATTGAGCCAAGGAAACGGCCGGATGTTTTGAACGGAAAGACCTATCGCATAAAGACGGGTTATGGAAATCTCTATGTTACTATCAACAGCGATGAAAAAGGAGATCCGTTTGAAGTATTTGCCACAATCGGAAAGAGCGGAGGGTACTTCCAGGAGCAATCAGAAGCTATTACCCGCTTGATCTCACTTGCATTGCGTTCCGGGGTAGCCGTTGAAAAGGTAATTGACGACCTTAAGGGTATCCGCGGCCCAATGCCTGTGTTTACGGATAAAGGAACTGTCCTTTCCTTGCCAGACGCTCTCGGTAAAATTATTGAAGAGCATGTGAAAGGCACTCCCAAGGTGGAGGAAATCTTGCGGCGTCCGGAGAATCAAGAGGTGCTGGCTTTTGCCAAGGCGGACCAAGCTATTGCCGATTTTGGCTTCATGCCAGGGTGCCCCGATTGCGGCGCCGCGCTTACAATGGGAGAGGGTTGTATGAGCTGTTCTTCTTGCGGTTTTAGCCGATGCACGTAATTAAGATAATCCGAATCTACGAATGAATACGAATACTACGAATGCGAAAAACTATTTAGCGATTGCGCGAAATCCTAAATTCTTGCTGTTCGTATTTGCCGGAGTGGCTATGGCAGTAACGCTTATGGTGCGGCTGTTGCCCGGACATGTTCCCAATTTTACTCCCATGGGGGCTCTGGCGCTATTTACCGGGGTGTATTTGGCTCGGTATTCGAAATGGTGGGTGTTGATGCCGTTGGCGGCAATGTTTGCTTCGGATCTGTTTATCGGATTTTATGAGTGGAGAATCATGGCGGCTGTGTACGGAGGATTCCTTATTTACAGTCTACTCGGATTGATTGTTTCAAGGTATAAAAATGCCATTACTATTTTTGGAACAGGAGCGCTGGGCGCTGTTCTTTTTTACCTGGTAACAAACTTTGCTGTCTGGGCTTTTTCCGGGGTATACACTTTGACTTTAGGAGGTTTGATAGAGTCCTATGTCTTGGCCATTCCCTTCTTTCGTTCTACGATTATTGGCGATTTGGTATTTACCGGACTGTTTTTTGGTGCTTATGAAGGAGCGGTATGGCTTTTACGTACGCAAAAAACAAGCGCGCTACTAGGCGCTTTGCGGATTAAATAAGATTTTTTTGAGCGGGCGAGCGGAATCGAACCGCCATCTCGTCCTTGGCAAGGACGTATAATAACCACTATACCACGCCCGCACTTCGCGAATTTTCGGTTCGCTCAATGTAAACTAGCAACGAAGCTATTTATCAATTGTTTCTTCTTTTCCCGCCGTCATCCTTTAATCTCTTTTTCTCTCGCCGCTGCTTCTATTCTTGTTTTGAATCCTTCAGAATACATTAACTTCGCTGGTCTTTTACTTGGCTGAATAGGAGTTTTAATGCCTTGGTTATGTTCGGCAGGGCGTTTCCTCAAATTCCAAGTAATACCAGTATAATAGCTTCTATGCTACGAAGGGTGCCTGGGGTCAGAATCGAACTGACGACTCTTGGTTCTTCAGACCAAAGCTCTACCACTGAGCTACCCAGGCAAGATTTTCAGTCTTCGATGCTTCTGAAGGGCTGGGATCCAGTTTTGCTCGTCAAGTTCAAGAGCAGTTCTCATTTTAATATATTTTTTCTTTAAAAACAAGAGTTCTCTTTGGTGGTACATTGTATGGAAAAGTATTCTACTGTCACCTTTTACATATTCAAGATTAGAAACACCAGCTCCTTTATGGAGGTACCCCTTTACACCATAAGAACGTGTGAGCTCGTGCTTAAGCCACTCAATGAATTCTTTACTAGCAGATGCAAAAGACATTTTAAAACAAAGGCTATTTGGCCATCTTGCATCTCGAAACATATAAAAAGTACCATCTCCGTCAAATAATCCCCGTAGAAAATCTGCGAAGAACTTTTCGGGGATATCTACGGATTTTATTGTTTTTGATTTTGCGGGGGTTAGTCCAATCGTCAAAAGAAATTGGTAGAAAACTCGATCGCCAAAAGAAAGGGCAAACCATTCTCTTGTTTTTTCCTTGCGTCGAGTTGGTTTATTTTCAATTTGAAGAGCAACTTTGAAAAGGTTTATCAGCTCGAGTTCCTTCGACGTGAAAATAATATGCCTCTTATCTTGGGATAGATGTCCGTCTGCCGTTAAAAGGCCGACTGCGTAGGCGAAATTTGGAGACCACTCTATTCGTATCCTTCTTTGAAGTTGTCCTCCTTGAGGAAGTTTTGTCGACTTTTTATTCTTTCTCACCTTCATTCTTTTGGTTTACCTCTTCGAGCCTGAGCCTCAGAGCCGAAGGCCTGAGTTTTGTCAAGGGGTGTGTGCGTATAGACTCGCCCTATGAAAAAAACACGGGGCGCCCTGTCGGATTACAGGGCAAACCCATGTGTGGGCGGTGAGGGACTCGAACCCCCGGCCTACTCGGTGTAAACGAGTCGCTCTAGCCAACTGAGCTAACCGCCCCCAGTGGACCCCTTTTTCGAAAAAAGGTGCCCAACCTCCAAAAAGTCATAGTGTCTCTCCAAAAATTTTCGCTCGGGACCTTATAACCCGTAGCTCAAATTTTTCTCGAGACGGATTTTTTGTGCGCGGGAGAGGACTTGAACCTCCAAGAGCTTGCGCTCACCACCCCCTCAAAGTGGCGTGTTTGCCAGTTTCACCACCCGCGCCTATTCGACTCGCTTCGTTCGCTCATGGCGAGCAACGCTCTTGGAGCCGTTGGATCAGTTCGTCGTAAGCCGTGCCGAATGAGACGAAAATAGTCTTAATCTTCCTTCTTCTCTTCGGTTTTTACTTCTGCCTTTGTCTGCACGGCCTTGAGGCGGGCCCTTCGTCCCTTGGCTTCTCTCAAGTAATACAGTTTTGCTCTTTTTGCTTTTGTTGTCTTTACTACTTCTATTTTATCAATAGCAGGGGAGTGCAGAGGGAAGATACGTTCTACGCCTATTCCCTGGCTTACTTTTCGCACAGTAAGGGTGGCGTTAATGCCCTTTCCGTGTTTTTTCGCCAGCACCACCCCCTCAAATATCTGGATACGCTCTTTGTCACCCTCCTTTATCTTTTGGTGTACCCGAACAGTGTCTCCGGAAGTCATAGGAGGAATGCTTTGTCTTAACTGCGCTTTTATGAATTCTTGAATTTTCACTGACATACTTTATTATTATATCTTACTTAAAATTTCTCTTAAATCCCCTGGGAGCTCTGATATGAATTCTTTGCTTGTGCCGTTGGCCAGGGGAACTTTTAATCGCAGAGCATGAAGAAACTGGCGATGCAATCCTTCAGGCGCCGGCTGATTTTTAAAGCTATATAATTTGTCTCCCGCAAGCGGATGGCCCAAAAAAGCAAAATGGGCGCGGATCTGGTGCTTTCTGCCTGTTTTGGGGTAGGCTTCCAATAGCGTGTACTCTGCAAAACGTTTTATTACCCTGTATTCGGTAAGGGCGCGCCGTTTTCCTTCCTGATTGGGGTCAAAGATGGAATAGGCCTTTTGCTTTCTTCGGTCTTGCGGGGCTCGTCCCAGGAGGGTATCAATAGTTCCTTCGTCCCTTTTGATTTGTCCTTGCACTAGGCATACATAGGTTTTTTCTACGGCACGAGCCTTAAATTGCGCCTGGAGATAGGTAAACATTTCCTTTGTTTTTGCCGCCAGCAGAACACCCGAAGTATCCTTGTCTAATCTATGTGCAATGCCATAACGCAGTTCTTCTCCCAGCAATGCTTGAGTAGGAAACTGCTCCTTTAACATATGGGCGATAGTTTGTCCCGAGACAGAACCTTCTTTTAATGAGCTTTCTTGCCATACAGGAAAACCTGCTGGTTTGTCAAGCACCAATAGTGTATCATCTTCGTAAAGAATTTTCAACCCTTCTGACATGGGGTGGGCGGTAGAGGGCTCGAACCTCTGACCTTCACAATGTCAATGTGACGCTCTGACCAACTGAGCTAACCGCCCGTATGTGGGCATGCCTGGACTCGAACCAGGAACCGGTCGTGTATAAGACGACAGCTCTAGCCAGTTGAGCTACATGCCCCCTCAATCTTCCTTATTCGGGAGATTTTACCGTATGGGACTCTTCGGCAGAAACTTTCTTTTTTGGAGAAAGGTTTTCTTTCCTCAAAAGTTCCTCAAATTCTTCCCGCTCTATCGTTTCCTTTTCTATCAGACATTTGGCTATCTTGTCCAGGGTTTTCCTGTGCAGTTTCAAAATTCTTTCCGCCTCGATGCGCCCGCCCTCAATGATTTTTGCTATTTCCCGATCTATGGTAGTGGTAATCTCCTGGGAAAGGGGAACGGCTTCTTCCATATCGCCCTGCCAAAAAGAAGGCATGGTTTTTCCGGCGAAAGTAATGGGACCAAGCTTTTCAGACATTCCGTATTCTGTTACGAGCTGGCGGGCCAATGCAGAAGCTTTTTCAAGGTCATTGCTGGGACCAGTAGTAACATCGCCGAATATCAATTTTTCTGCCGTGTATCCTCCAAGCAGTACAGCGACTTCTTCAAGGAATTCTGTGCGTGTTCGCAAGTGGCGATCCTCACTGGGCAGTTTTAAAGTATATCCTCCTGCCCTGCCGCGGGAGATTATAGAAACCTTGCGTACGGGATCTGTATGGGGCAGGGAGGCTGCCACAAGCGCATGCCCCGCTTCGTGGAAGGCTGTAATCTCTTTCTCCCGTTTTGAAAGAAGGTGGCTTTTGCGTTCTGGCCCAAGCAGTACTTTGTCTATAGACTCCATAAATTCTTGCTGGTGGATCTGGGTTTTGTTGCGGCGCGCCGCGAATATGGCGGCCTCATTTACAAGGCTTGCCAGATCGGCTCCTGAAAACCCGGGGGTGCGTTCCGCAATTTCCCTAAGCTTTGTGCCGGGAGCCAGGGGCATGTTTCGTGTGTGTATAGCCAATGTTTCTTCGCGGTCATTTACGTCGGGAAGATCGAGGATGACTCTTCGATCAAACCTCCCGGGACGCAAAAGCGCGGGATCTAGCACATCGGGCCGGTTTGTTGCCCCAAAGACAATCACGGTGGATTCTCTTTCGAATCCATCCATTTCAACTAAGATTTGATTGAGGGTTTGTTCCCGCTCTTCATGGCCCCCAGTCATGCCGCCCCCTCTCATTCTTCCGATCGCGTCCAATTCGTCAATGAAAATAATTGATTTTCCCGCTCTTTTCGCGGTTGCAAACAAATCTCGGACCCGGCTCGATCCTACTCCAACGAACATTTCGATAAATTCAGATCCGGATGCTGAAAAGAAAGGCACTCCCGCCTCGCAAGCTACTGCCCTTGCCAAAAGCGTTTTTCCTGTCCCAGGAGGTCCCATGAGAAGCACTCCTCGGGGTATTTTTGCCCCAATCTGAAGGTACTTTTTCGGATTTTTCAAAAAATCAACAACCTCAAGCAATTCTTCTTTTGCTTCTTTCAAACCAGCTACGTCCTTGAAGGTAACGGGTTCCTTGACTTGTCCTTCCGCGCCAAATAACTTTGCCCGGGTTTTGGTAAAGTCAAAAGCCTGGCTTACTCCTCCTCTGGCCTGTCTGAACATCATCCAGAAAAAGAGTATAAAAAGTACCAAGGGCAAAAGCGTGAAAGAGAGCGGAAGAAGCCATGCGCTTACCCCGCTCGCCCCCCTTGGCTCAAACTCTACCTTCTTTAAGTCTTCAACGGTGAGCCCTAAGTTGCGCAGGCTTTCAGAAAGGGAAGCATCCAGCTCTTTGGTTGAGGTGGCTTGTTTGCCATCCTGGTAGGTGATTTCCAGCTTGCTCCCAGACTCTACCACCTTTTTGACATTTCCCGCGGCAATGTCGGTAGCCAGCCGTGAAAGGGAGATCTGTTCTTTTGAGCGGAAGCTGTCTGACGAAAGCAGACCAAAAGCCAGGCCAATGCCCAGGAGCACCAGAACAACTATTAAAAAATTCTTGATGAGCGGTTTCATTTTTTTATTGTAGCATAGTAATTATAAACAAAAATCGCCGGTTTTTCAAGTATAAAATTTCGAGCTATAGTCAAAGAACCATGAAAAAGGCATTGATTGTCATGTGGCTGTTTATAATTTTGTACGTTCCTGTTTTTGTTTTTGGAGAAACCCCATCTGTTGTTATTAACGAAATTGCCTGGATGGGGAGTCCGATGGAAGAAGTAAATAGCAAAAATCACTGGAGATACGAATGGCTGGAGCTTTATAATACTTCGACAGAGCCCGTCTCGCTGAAAGGCTGGAGTGTTGAATTGATGCAAGGGGATAAGGTTTTTACAATTCCTCTTCAAGGATCTATTGGGCCTGAAGGATATTTTCTAGCGGCTTCTTCTGACCAAATCAAGGGAGCAGATGTAAATTATAAGACTTTGGCCGGAGTTTTTTCTAATAGCGGCCAAAAAGTGGTTGTGCGGGACACGGCAAAAAAGATTATAGACGAAACAGATTGGCAAAGCGGCTGGCCAGCCGGGGATAATGATATCAAGCTTACGATGGAACGTGTGGACGCGGAAGGAAGCAGTAAGGATCCCTTGAATTGGCAGACGAGCTTGGCTATCGGCGGAACTCCCAAGGCTCAAAACAGCGATCAGTCAGTTGCGGGAAAGGCCGCAGAGGATGTCCATGGGAAAAACAGCACTGTGTTCAAAAGCAAAGAGGACTCTTTTTTGTCCTCCTTGTTCGGTGTTCTAACCGCCAAACCCTTTATGATTGCTCTTTTGCTGTCTCTGGCTTTTGCTCTGTCGTTGGCGCTTCTGAAGAGGGTTGTGGCACAGGAGAGGGAGCTGGAAGAGTAGCTAGTCTTAAGCTCATCCTGTGTTCTGTGGGATTGACTTCAAGAATTTGAAAGGGATAGGTTTTGCCTGCCTCTAATTCTTCGTCGAGCTTCTTTTTCGTGCCGAATTCTGAAACATGGGCAAGCCCTTGGATGCGAGGTTCTATTTCCACAAACGCGCCAAAAGGATTGATTTTGGTTACCTTGCCATCAACCGTGTCTTCCTTTTTGTACTTGTTTTCAATGCCTTTCCAGGGATCTTCCTTTAACGCTTTAAGAGAAAGAGAAACCCTGCCATTTGAAATGTCAATGATTTTCGCGGTTACATTTTGCCCGACTTTCAAGAATTGCGCCGGGTCGTCAATGATTTGCCAGTCAATTTCTGAAATATGTATGAGTCCCTCAAGCTGCTGGTTTGGGGCGGTTTCTGCTTTTTGCTCGCCGGTTGGGAAGGTTATAAACGCTCCGAAGTCCACAATACCCGTTACTTGGCCCTCAACCACGTCGCCAACCTTGTAATTTTTGAGCAATTCCTTAAGTTTTAGCCGTTCCTTTGCCCTTTCGGAAAGGATTATTTTATTTTCCTTGGGATCGATATCAAAAATTTGCACTTCCAGCTCTTTTCCCATAAAACTCTGCAATTCCTTTAGGATTTTGCTGGGGTCTCCTCCCTCTACCTTGGGATAGTGCTCTGGGGCAAGCTGTGAAACAGGAAGAAACGCCTGAATGCCATTGAGCTCGGTAAGCAGGCCTCCTTTGTTTGCTCCCAT
>CAYZNF010000010.1:0-39884 GCA_964479725.1 uncultured Candidatus Saccharibacteria bacterium | reverse complement strand
CGTGTACGGTATCGGAAGGCGGGTTCCCTACGGCAAAATCGTGCGTTCTTGCGCCAAACGCCAACAAAAAAACAGCTCCTCCCACTATTGTGCCGATAAAGGCTGTAAGGGTTTTTGCCTTCACTTTTTATTCTTTATTTTTTCTATGGAAAGATGAAGTTCTTTTAACTGTTCTTGCGAAATTTCGCTGGGGCTTTCCATCATCAGGTCGCGGCTGTCCCCTGTTTTAGGAAATGCAATAACTTCTCGGATGCTTTGTTCCCCCCGCAGGAGCATAAGCAGTCTTTCAAAACCCCATGCTATTCCCCCATGCGGAGGAGCTCCAAAAGAAAACGCTTCAAGCATGTGCCCGAAGTTTGCTACTATCCTTTCTTTTTCAAATCCCATGATTTCAAACACTTTTTCCAGGGCTTCTGGCTGGTGGTTGCGGCTGCTTCCTCCCCCTATTTCCTTACCATTCAGCACTATATCGTATTGAGACGTAAGAATATTCCCAATATTTCGTTTTGCCATGAGATCTTCCATAAATTCGGGTTTTGGCGCTGAAAACGGGTTATGAGTAAAAGTCCAGCTCGTTTCTTTCTCTCCGCCAGAGGCGGATCCGCCTTCGACGGAAAAAAACGGAAAATCAATTACCCAGCAAAAAGCAAGGAGATCTTTGTCGTTTTTGTCTTTCCGAATGTCTGGGCGGTCGGTTCCGTACTGCTCCATGGCATCTTTGTAGAAAATGCGGGGAAAAGGAGTCTCCTGGACTTTCTTTTGCGGGTAAAGAGTTTTGACAAGCAAAAGAAGCAATTCTTCTGTTACGGCCATAATGTCTTCTCTTGCCACAAAACTCATTTCAATATCGAGCTGGGTAAATTCAGGCTGGCGGTCGGCTCTTGGGTCTTCGTCGCGAAAACACCTGGCAATCTGAAAGTATCGCTCAAATCCTGCTATTTGCAAAAGTTGCTTATATTGCTGGGGGCTTTGAGGAAGCGCATAAAACTTTCCTGCGTATAATCTTGAAGGAACTACATAGTCCCTGGCTCCTTCGGGCGTTGATTTGGTAATAATAGGGGTTTCGATTTCAATAAAATCTTTTTTACGCAAAAACTCTCGGATGAAATATATAGCTTCGTTGCGCGCTTTAATATTTTGCTGGAGGCGTTTTCTGCGTAAGTCCACATACCTGTATTTCAAGCGATGCTCTTCCCCTATCTCGTGTCCATCGGTATCGATGGCAAATGGAAGTGTTTTTGCTTGGGAAAGTATAAAAATATTTTCAGCCGAAATCTCAATGTTTCCTGTCGGGGAATTTGGGTTTTTCATGTTTTCGGGCCGTTCCTGAACTGTCCCCTCAATTTCAAGTACCCATTCCGACCGCACGGGCGCAACAGCGTCATAAGCGTTTTTCGCGTCGGGCGTAAAGACAACCTGAACTGCTCCTCCCCTGTCTCTAAGGTCAATAAAAATAATTTTCCCGTGGTTTCGCCGCGTATCCACCCATCCTGCAATTTTTACTTCCTCCCCCTTTTTTGTTGTAAGCTCGTTTGTAAGTGTCCGTTCCATAGAATTAATAAGTCATCTTTGAAAGTATACCACGATTTTGCTTGAGCGCAAAAAGTAAACCCCTGCATTCAGCATAAATTAGCCGAATAAATCTACGATCGTGGATTTACTCGGCTAGTTGCTTTCATGAATTTTGCGCAAAAAAAGAGCCCCTGGCTATGATCCGGGGCTGTGGTTGGAGGGCTGGAGCGTTGGGTTATTTCATCGCGAGCAAATCGCGCAGTTCTTTTACATGATCTTCTAGCTTCTAGATTCTTCTTTTGTAGTCGCTTTCAAGAAGATATTCGATTCGATCAAAGCGTTTTTCGAGTCCATCGAATCTTTCATCAACTTTAGCAAATTTCTCATCAACTTTAGCAAATTTATTATCAACTCCCTCAAATCCTCTTTGCACCATACGTGCCAAATCTTTGATTGTCACTTTGTCATCATTTCCCATAAATGTATTCTAATTCCTCAAAATCAATTGTCAATTTTTATTTTCCCCCTTACTCTTCCAGTTCTGCTAAGGGTGTTTCTGCTGGGATTTCGGGGGAGACTGACGGTTCCGAGAGTTCTTGCAAAAGTCCGCAGAGAATGGACTCGGGATGGAGTGTTATGGGGCCGGTGTATGAAACTTCGGGACACTTATTTCCGGTAACGTGGAGATCGTGAGCATTTTCACGAAGCGTTACGTTGGCCCCCGTAATTATCCCCTCATCGGATCGTATTCCTGCGCTCTGGCTCTTTTCAATAATAACGTCTTGGAGATCAACCTGGCTCTTATCAACCCAAATTGCCCCTCCGTTTGCCGTGCTTCCTCCCTGACGGATAATAGTATGCTCAAGTTTTGAGTTCTGGCTTCGATGAGAAAAGTATATGCCGCGCCAGCTCGATGTTTCGTCCATTGGAGTAAATATAACAGGATTTTCTTCTGTTCCTTGACTGATAAGCGTTCCTTCTACGCTGAATTGCGAGTTTTGAGATCCATAATTGGTAAATTTAATGGTAACTCCTGACTCAATCGTAAGAGTTGTGTTTGGTGCAACAGAGAAGCCATCTAGAACCATATAAGGAAGGCTGTAAAGCGGCAGGTTTGAATCGGTTTTAGGATAATGGGTGCGTAGAACAATAGCTTCATATTTATTTTCCGTTATTGTATTGTTTTCAAAGATCATATTGCCGTAGTCGAGAGATACAGGCCAAAAAGTTCTTGCAAAGGTATTGTTTTTTATCGTTGGATTTCCTCCCGCCACATGAGGGCCGTTCATAGAGCCGTTATTATTCTCAATAAGAAATGTTGTATTTTCAATAATAGAATTTGACTCTTCCAGGTAAATTGCGGTTGCCGTCATTTCAGTAAAAAGCGAATTTTTTATGGTAATATCGGTTTTTTCTGCCCATATTCCATAGCCTGCGGGCGTCTCATGCTTCTGTCGGCAGGAATTTTTTTCATACGAAGAGTGCTTTAGGGTAAAGAATTCAAGACGGGAATTTTTGCTTGTTGGGGTAAAGTGAATGCCGCACCATCTCCATGTAAGTTTATTGGAATCAGCAGGAGTGTAATAGGATAAAGTAACAGGCTTTTCGGGGGTGCCTATGGCAATCAGCGTTCCCTCAACTCTTATTTCGGGTCTTTGGATCTTATTGTAAAAGGCCAGGGTTGCTCCAGGCTCGATAATCAAGGTTTTTCCCTGGGGTATCACTATGTCTAAATTAGTATAGTATGGGCTTCCCAGCTCGGTAAGAACTACGGTATCAAACTCTGCAAAACGCAGGGAGGTTGTGGAGGATGTGATATGTGTTTCTTTTGCGGATACGCTGTTGGGCCTTTGGGGGGTGCCGTTAATGTTATTTTTCTTTGCGTCCTTTCCAAACCGGTTTGTAATGTTATTTGTCGCCCAATTTGCAGGATCGGACCCTGCCGATGCAACATCGATACGTTCCATTGAAGCCCTTAGCCATTCTCCCCTTTCGTCTTTTTCGTTTTTTCCCGCAAACCATCTTTCTCTCGCATCAACTTCGTCAATGAGCATGTTTCGCGCGTCGTAGAGCCGTATAATTTCCCCTGAATTATTTAACCCGCCTTTATAAATTTGGCTTAATATGTCTGCGAGAGCATTATTGTCGGTTCTTTCCAGTGTAGAAAAGCCGTTGGATTGCATAAAATTGACCAACGGAATAACGGTCGTATCTTCCCCTTCTCCGATGACTAAACGCCAGTCGGTCATATTAATGGGGCGGCCTTGGCCGATGTCAAATAATTCAATCCATTCATCGTTGGGGTCTGCTTTTGTTCCCATCCAGGCGATTTCGTTTATGACTACTCGGCCGGTGTAATCTTTGAATGCGGTTGCGGTTGATAATGTGTTGGGAATGCTTGTTTTGCCGGTAGCATCTTTTGTTTGAACATAAAATGTATAATTGCGGTTGTCTGCAAGAGTTTTTAGCTGAATTCCGGATGATTCTGCGGAAAGCGAAATCGGCTTGTCGTTTCCGGCATGCCATTCATCCCAGCCTTTATTTGTAAACTCGCGGTACTGCAATAAGTTGTTGTTTTCATCACTGGAATCTGCGGCGGAATACCATAGCGAAATGCCGTCAATATCGCTTGGGGTGGCAATGCCGGCCGGTTTTTCAATATCCCAAAATAGCCAAAAAACCGGATCGGGTTGTGTTTCGTCTGCCCAGCTAAATTTTGCCAAGGGCAGAGAAGAGTTGTAAGGATTGCTTTCCTGATCTTGAGCCGGGAGCTCTATCTCTTTTGGTGTTTCTATGGGTTCTTCTTCGGGGTTTTCTTCGATTGGTGTCGGTGAAGGATCGGGTATTATTGGAGAAGGCTCTGGCGTATCTGGTTCTTCGTCATTTGCGGGCAATTCCTCCGGTATTATCTCTGGAATTTCTTCTTCCTGGACAGGGGTTTCGGGTTCTGGTGAGATATCCTCGGCAGGAGTAGTATCGAGTGCGGACGGGTTGCTAGAAGAAGGTATCCAATTTGAAACAAAAAAAGATTGCTCTGGCAATCTTGCTTCAACGTTTTCGTCTGGAGGTTCTATAGTTGCCGTCGCGGTTAATATGACTTGATTTGACGAATTAGTCTTGATAGTATCCAATTCTCCTTGTATTTTTTCGAGAGCATCTTTGTATTGATGCAATATGGATAAAAGATTTTCTTTTCGTTCTTGTTGATCTGGGTTGGGGATGAGTAAGGGTTGGGGTGGTTCTGTAGTTGAAGGCAATGGTTCCGGATCTGTTATTATTGCAACCGGATCTGGCGTTGGATTGGCGGCACTTTCTGTTTGAGGTACTAGCAGATCTTCTTTTGGCTGCGCAGTTGTATTCTCAAGGTTTGCGATGTTTGCTCCCAGGTCATTTAGCGATTGCAAGGGGTTTTTCAGCTCTATCTTTAGATTTGCGGAAAGTTTATCAATTTCTTTTGTAATTGCCCGGATAACTTTTGCTGTTTGATGCTCTACTGCGCTTAACGTTGCGGTTGTGGTGTTTTTGGTTTTTTTCGCAATCGCTTGCGTTTGTTTTGTTACTACTTTAATTCCCTTCTCGACTTGATTTTTTGCGGCAATTAAGGCTTTGATTGTTGTGTTTTGCGCTTTTTTTGCGACTGCTTGCGTTTGTTTTGCGGCATAGTCAATCCCCTCTTTCGTCTTGTCTGCGACTAGTTCTTTTGTGATAGGCTGGGCAACGTTTGAATTGGAGTACTCCGCCCTGTCCCATGCATCCTGCGGCGGCTCGCCGAAGATTGGTAGCGTGTAAAATTTTATTCCAAAGATTTTGAGAGGAATACTGCCTAATGCTGGAGATTTTTTTTCAGAAAAAAGATTTTTTTGATTTGATTGATTTTCTATGAGTTCCTTTATGCTGTCGAGTGATACTAGACTGTAAGAGGGGTCATCGAAAGAAACTTTAGGATTATATGACGATTTTGTTTTTGACCATCCATCTTCTCCTGCGTTCCATCGTACTTGGTTACATTGGCCATCTGGTTCAAAGTCTGGGCAATTTGCGTGAGAACCTTTGGCAACATAATTCCACGGATGTTGCACATCTTTCAATTTATTTGATTCGAGTACACCTGTATTTGTAGCTCCTCCTAAGTGAAAGGATCCTATGACTTTTGTGATTTCTTTTGAATTCTTGTCTACATAAACAAATACAAATTCCCAATCTCCGTAATGCTCATTTTTTCCGTCGTTAAACACGTAAAACAGCCAATATTGATATACTATCTCTTGGCTGTTGGATAAAGGGTCAATATGATAAAAGACGGCAAGATTTGCTAATTTTTCTTCCCTGGAAAGGTTGTTGTATTTTTTCCTTGCTTCTTCTCCGTTAAGCTCATTAAGATTAGCGTCATAATAAAATTTGAGCGGGTCGGTAGGAAAATATTCTTCTGTACTAGCAAACCAGAGATTCGGAGCATAGGTTTCGACGGAAAGTAACGAAGTGTCGAGTACTTGCGTAGAAGCTATTATGGATGGCAGGAAACTCAAGGCAGCTCCTAGGAGGGAAAATATGAATAATTTTGCTGCATTACTCATTGACTTCTTGTCGAAAAAGAATTGATTTGGTAAAAAATCCTAATAAGATTCCCAGGAAAATAAATGTGAATAAGTAACTTAGGACTAGGGAATGAAGTATCGTACTCACCATATTCCCTAGGATTGGAGTTATCAGGGATAAAATAGAGAATCCTAAGGAAAAGTACAGTGCAATTTTTATAGGATTGATTTTAAATAATAAGGAGTATGTTGTACCAACAACTAATCCGCTAACAAGAAATCCTAAGAAAAGAACACCAATTCGTAATGAGGGCTCAAGATTTGTGAAAGCAAGTAGGCTGGTAATGAAATTACTCGGATTAGATGGCAGGATGAACTCGAGGAAAATTGCACCGAAAACATCTAGATTAGGGATTGCTAATGGAAGCAAGAAGGCAACGAGCCACCCCATCAGTCCCAAGCCGATCGTAATCAAGCTTTTCTTGAGGTTATGCGAAAACAAAACTAGGGAGCCGGTCCCTAGTATTCCAAATGCCACTGCCCCCAAAATGTAAGAAAAAGGATTTGTAAAAACTTCATTGCTCCCAACTGTCCCCCTGTAGGCTTCCAGTCCCCAAATCAATCCTGCCAGGCCAAACCCAATGATTGGGGCAATCGTTGCTTTATGCTTTAAAAGAAACTGTTTCATGACATTAGATTGTGTTTGATGTGTGTAACCTGGTTACACACATTCTGCTCATTCGATGAGTATTGAATAAACGTATAATGCCGGAGATTGTGTGTCAATAAGCGCTGCTGTTCAGCTGCTGGGTTTTTGTCCGGAGTTTTTTGCGGATTTGGCGGCGTTATCGGGAGTTTCAATATATGAAGTGATTTTGTCGATGATTTGCTGGGGGGTGTAGTCGGTTTTGACGAGATAACCCAAAGCGCCAAGCTTTAAGGCTTCTTTTTTGGGGGTGGGGTCATCGTAATTTGAGAACACAAGTACTGGAATTTTGCCGATGATTGGGTCGTCCTGCTTTTTCCAAAGGAAAGAAAGACCGTTTTCATCCTGCAAGAGAAGATCGAGCAAAATAAAGTCGGGTTTTTCTTTTACCGCCACATTAAACCCTTCCCTGCTCGACGACGCCTGTACCACAGAAAAACCTTCACGCTCAAGCTTTTCGGTGTACATTTGCATTAAAATATCCTCGTCTTCGATGATTAAAATTTTCTTTGCCATATTGTATTCTACACCTCTTCTGAAATCTTCCAAGTATCTTTAAGCATTAAATCATAAAAGTTTAACAAGAAACGCCTTTTTGGAGACGGAGTCTCTAAAAAGAATAATTGCTCATATTCCTACTAATATAGAATTCTTGCGCCGGAACTTTCCATAGAGATATCGGTCGTGTTTTTCGGAGAGATCGCTAGGGCCGCCCTTTGCCGCATGTTGGCGTACGCTCTTTAATAGTGCTTGGGCATTGAACTTTCTCTCTGGTTTTTCTAGTCGTCCTTCATTTCGCATGACTCTGTTGTATTACTTTGTATTACACCATGTCAAGAGAATATGGCTATTATTTATCTTAGGTATTTTCACTTCGTTTGTAGAGGAGCGCGTCGGCCAGTATGAAGTTTATAAAGGAATTATGGGGATCACAGAGCCTTAAGCGCCTCTTCCATTTTTTCGGGGGTGCTGTTTTTTATAGGTGATTCTATTGGCAGTTCAATGAAAAAAGTGCTCCCCTCCCCTTTTCCCGAAGATTCCGCCCAAATGGAGCCATGGTGCAGGCGCACGAACTGTTTTGCTATATACAAACCAAGTCCGGCTCCTTCTGTCCACGACTTCATACCCGCTACTCCGCGAGAAAAGCTTTGGAAGAGGCGTTGGAGTTCTTCCTTGCTCATTCCCTCTCCTGTGTCGGTAATGCTAATGCGAACGATCTTGGGATTGGAATCCTGCGGAATCATTTCGGCTTTCACGGCAATTGTGCCCGTGGGGGTATAGCGAATGGCGTTGTCTACTATATTTAAGATGGCGTTGCGGATTTTTTCTTCATCGCCCTGGAATTTGATTGGTTTTTGGGATTTGTTTTCGAAAATCAGCTTGATTTTCTTTTCGTCTGCTTTGATACGCAGCTCTTCAAAAAGGCTTTTTGCCAGAGCATCAAGATCAATATCTGTTATTTCAATATGGATCTTTCCTGCCTCGATGCGAGAGATATTCAAAATATCGTTGACCAGGTTGATCAAGCGTTCGTTAGAGTTAAAAACGTTTTCAAGGACTTTTTGGGTTTTGGGTGTTGATTTGCCGTAAGTGCCCTCTACGAGCATCGAAAGATAGCCCTTCATCGCGGTAAGGGGCGTGCGCAGCTGGTGCGAAACAATTGAAATGAATTCCGATTTGGCTTCGTCGAGTTGCTTTAATTTGGCATATGTTTTGGCAAGTTCCTCTTTCTGGCGTATTTCGTTTAAGACGCTGCGAATAAGACCAATACCTAAGTATATAAATATGAAGAAAATAAGCAGTTTTAATAGTATTTGTAAAAGAGAATCAGAAGTTATAGCATCAATTAAGAGTACAATAGAAACAATTCCTACCAAAAGTTCGGTAGCGACCACTCGAACATTAAACAGCTGATGCTTAATAATTGCATAGGTGCTTAAAGCAATCCAAATAAGCGAAGCTGGGCTATCAAAGAACGCATACTCCGTATAGCCAAAAGCAGGAGCAATAACTCCAACAATTGAAGCAATAATGCCATAAAGTAAAATCCCTATAACAACAAAACGTAATTGTATTTTAAGGAGTGTATTAGCGCCAAGATAAGCTTTTAATAAGACAAATAAAATAAGAATTAGAAGAAAAATTTCCGCTAAAACATAAATAAAGAAGAAAATCCCTGGTTCTCCTTTGTAAACAACAGGAGAGATACGACGGATATTGTCCAAAAATCCTTGAGGTAAGAAGGGAAGCGATGCAAGTATAAATCCTAGTATCTCTAAAAAGAGAATATAAATTCTTCTACTTTTTAAGAAGTTGGTGAAAGATATAGCCCAAATTAGTCCATGGATAACAATAAAAATTCCAAATGCGTAAGTGATCGGGACAAAAATAGTATCCTGTGTAAGACGAAACAGGATATTTGCTATTCCTAGAAGAGCGGAAAAAATTGCCGCAAGCCCAAACCAAAAATTAGTAGTTTTTGTCTCCGATCGAATTAAAACTATGATCGCCAATCCTAAATTTGAAATTGCACCTAAGGCAATAATAGCAATGACTAATTTGAGATCAAGCATATTAAAGGCTTAATTTTTTGGATTCGCTGATAGCTTGCAAAAATTCATCAAGATGATTCTTTGTATGGCTTGCCATTACGGTAACTCGCAGTCTACTTTTATGTTTAGGAACAGCAGGCCAACGGATAGAGGGGGCAAAGATTCCTCTCTCTAGTAGTAATTTTGAAAGACGAATACAATTATTCTCATCTGGTATAAGCACGGGAATTATTTGAGTTTGACTATGGAGAGTATTAAATCCGAGTCCTTGCAGTTCTGTACGCAAATAATTTGCATTTTCCATAGTTTGTTGCGGAAGCGCTGGAGAGTCTCCAACGATTTCAATGGCTTTAATGAGCCCCATCACTAGAGCAGGAGGAATTGGAGCTGAAAACACATGAGTTCTTGCGGTTACTCGCAGGTATCTTATTAATTCTTTTGTACCGACAATAAAACCCCCTATTCCTCCGAATGCCTTCGTAAAAGTTCCCATCACAATCGTATTTGAATTAGGCGAAAGATTGTAATATTCAAACGTTCCTTTTCCTGTTTTTCCCAAAACTCCACTTCCGTGTGCATCATCTACAAAAAGAGTAGCATTATATGATTCTGCTAATTGGATTAATCCTGGAAGTAGAGCAATATCGCCATCCATACTAAAAACTCCGTCCGTAATAATTAATTTTCTTTTTTTAGATCTATCTTTACGAAGTAAATTTTCTAGATGATTCAAATCTAGATGTTTATAAATTACTTTTTTTGCCTTACTTAATCTTACTCCATCCACGATACTCGCATGGTTCAATTCGTCACTGAAAATAACAGCTGGCGAAGAGAGACTGACAATTTTTTTTAAAATATTGATTGGGGAAATTTCCGGAATATTCATAAGAGCAGGAATTCCCCCTGTATTTGCCATATAACCAGCTAGAAAAGTAATTCCTGCTTCACTGTCTTTAAAACTTGCTATTTTTTCCTCTAATTCTTCCTGGACGTCAGTATTTCCCGAGAGTAAACGTGACCCACCCGAGCCAACTCCATATTTTTTGACCCCTTCAATTACAGTATCTTTTATCCTTGAATCATTCGCAAGTCCCAAATAATTATTCGAGCTAAACATGAGTACTTTTTTCTGTCCAATACTAACCACTGGCTCAGTTGGAGCACTTTCAATTCGGTAAATCGACGGGTAGATATTTTTCTTATCTGCAAACTGCAGAACGTTTTTAATCGATTTCAGGATATCGTCCATATATTTTTTGGAAATGTATCATTAATATACTACGCTCTTGTCTTCCTTATAAAATATTCCAATACCAAGCAAAATAAGAGAAATTGCTGCCAAAATACTAGATGTGAGGTAGGTAAAAATAGAAGGTGTGGCACCCAGGATATAATTTGTAGCTGCAGTAATCGCAAGTAAAAAAGTAGCTACACCTAGTATAAGAGATCTTATTTTGATGTATCTGTTTTCTTTATTCTTTATTCCATACGCAAGAAAAGTAATGCTTGCAAGCAGCAATGAAGAGAAAATGAAAACACCTGTTAAGCTCCACGAGATTGCAACATATGTATTATCGGGACGTAGCCAGAACTCGAAATTACCGCGTTGCATCGAATAGAGTGACTCAAGACCAAATAGACGAATTATTGTTGTGGCGATAGCAAAACATATTGTAATTACTATATAAATTGACTTAAGCAGTTGCCATCCAAAAAGTTGCATTGGAATAAGTGTAAAAAACATGACTCCTGGAATAGCGAGAAGGCCAGCGCTCAAATTGCTAAATTCTAAAAGTTTTCCATTGGAAGAAAATATGCCAGGAGTAGCCAGAAGAAAAAAGAAAATTGTAATAAGTGCAAAGCACCAGAAGAAATATTTAATAGTAGGAATAGCATTGTTATGATAAGAAATAAAAAGCTTTGTGGCAATGACAAGCGAAATAATGAAGCTCACAAAATTTACTAAAGAAACGATGGGAATCATCAAGGAAATGGATTAAACATGAATTTGTTGGTTGGATAGTGAAGCGGTTGGGGTGGGGGCGTTTTCTTTGCCCAGAGAAAGGTTTTGTATTTGTAGTGCCACAAGCTCTGAAGCTTCGTTGAGGCTTTCGAGATTTTCGGGATCGAGGGTTGCCGGAAGAGCAAAGGGCTTACCGATTTTAATTGCTACCTTTTTGCGCCGAAAAAAGAAGTTGAAAGGATTGATGCCTGCGGCGTTTTTTATGTAAACAGGCAAAATTTGGCTGTTGGTTGAAATGGCAAGATATGCCGCTCCCCTGCGAGGTTTTTTGCGGCGGCCTAGCTGTTGGCGTTGACCTTGGGGAAAAATAACCACCACTCCCCC
Organism: uncultured Candidatus Saccharibacteria bacterium; assembly: GCA_964479725.1. GTDB lineage: Bacteria > Patescibacteriota > Minisyncoccia > Minisyncoccales > UBA10102 > CAYZNF01. Next base: position 28,229 of record CAYZNF010000010.1, on the reverse strand, counting down.
ATTCTTGAGCACATCGAGCGGGTATTTGAGGATTTCGCCAAGCGGCCGTTTCTTTTTGACTGGAAAAGCTCCAAGCAGAAAAACAAATGGAAAAATCAGCGGTATTCTATAGTAAATATACCACATTGCATAATAGATGGGAAAAAGATGAGATTGCCATGGCATAGCTAGACCGATCAAAAATGGATCTAGCCAGCTGCTGTGGTTTGCGACAATGACAAGGGGGCCTTTTATGTCCTTTGTCGTCTCTTGGTTTTGAACTTTTATTCGCAAAAAAAACCTCAATGGGTAGCCCATGAGGATCCACCAGATTTTCTGGGATGTTTTAACGACTTTGCTTCTGAAAGATGGCATAAAAGCGCAAAAACCGCCCTTAAAACGGGCGGATGTAAACTTGCCTATACAATATAGATATGGCGCAACCGCATGGGATGAACCCCAATCTTAGCCATATTTAATGATGACATCAAGAGCTTATGTTGTCAAAGAAGAGGAGATGGTAATATGCGGGCTATTTAACTTAGTTAAGGAATCGACAGGGGGAAACTTTCCAGAATCTTATACTCTGAACCGGTTCTTTTGAGGGCGCTTTCCATGAGATCTACCGAATTGACGGTAAACCTTAAGTCGATTTCTTCGTTTACCGTGGGGCGCTCTTCAGGTTCTATCTGTCTGAATTGCCATTCTTTCAAGCGGGCTAAAGTAATATGGGGAGAAAATTCTCGATTTTCAGGAGTATAAAGCTCGGCATCGGTTAAGGTTTTTTCTATTCCCTTTTGTAAATTCAATAGATCTTCTGGAGATTTAACGGCAACCCAAATCATTCTTGGATTTTCTTTCGTTGGGCCATATACAATTTTCTCCAGCACAATCTCAAAGGGATTGTGCCGCGAGGCTTCTTCTTTCACTAATGAATTTATTTCTTCTAATTCCCTATCTGATCGCCCTCCCAAAAATGCGAGAGTGATATGCAGGTTATCTTTTGTAGCCCATCTTGCAGGAATATCTTGCCATTGCTCATTATACGAAAGCAATTTTGTTTTAATATCCTCTGGCAAATTGATCGCAATGAAAATACGGTGCAATTGCATATCTTAGAAGAAAGAGAGTTTTTATGGGAAGTTTCTTTTTAAATCTGGGCAAGAAGCTTCTTTACTTTGTTTTGATCAATACGTTGAGAATACGCTTTCACGTTTATCTCATCTGCCCTAATCCCCCCCTTTTTTAAGGATGTGCTTACGATAGCACCGTTTGCGAAGTGAAAGAGAGGAGTAATGTTTTTTTCGTTGACTCCGCTTCCAATGAGGATTGGAAAGGAGGGTATTTCGTTTTTTAACTCTTGAAGCAACTCTTGCTCGGGTGCGTTTCCCGTCCACTTTCCAGTGACGATAAGGGCGTCTGCGCCTGCTTTGATGGCGAGCCTTGCAGAGGCATCAAGAGAACGCTTTTGGAGTTTTATGGAATGCTTTACCTGAATATCCGTGAGTAGAGCCACATTGTTAGCGGCAAGTTTTGTCCGCATTGCTATTATTTCCTTGGGAGATGATTTAATGATGCAATACTGCGTTTTTACGTCGTCCACAAATACGGGGACTCTGATAAACTGAAGATTGAGGAGTTTAGCCAAGGCAAGAGCGGCAGGATAATCATTCCATAGTACGTTTATCCCAAGAGGAAGGGATGTTGCTTTTCTCAACTCTTGCCCCACGAGAGCCATGGACGCTACGGTTCCAGGAGCTGCGAACGTTGCATGAGGCAGATCGTAATTGTTTTCAAAGATGATGCCATGGGCGCCGCCTTTTTCAAGTGCATTGAGGTCAGCCAACGCGTTTTGGGTTGCGATTTTGAGTCCTGGAAACTTAGGATAGCCCAAAAGCGGCGGGAGATGCACCGCTCCGATGATAATGTTGTTTTCGCGGCCGAATACTTTTTTGAGCAGGATTGACATATAAGTATATATTAGACAAAAGATAGAAAAAAAGAAGGGGTGCGACGTAGTCGCACCCCCGAGCTTTGATTCCTACGCTGGAATCAAAGCCCTTACCTGGAGCATCTTCTTTAGGGCAAGACCTTTCTCGTGAATCGCTTCGGCCCGTTGGAAGCACTCTTTCAGGTTAGTGGAAATGCCAGCCACGTACAGGACGAGCGCGGCATTTGCCAGAACCATCTGGAGCGCGGGCCCCCCGATCTCCCCTCGCAGGATTTTCATGGAGAAATCTCCTTTACTCATCCCTCTTGGCGGTGAAATGGCGAGTACGTTAACCGTGGCCAATCCGAAGTCTTCGGCGTAGACCATGCGTTCCTCAATAACGCCATCCTTAAGCGCCGCCACGAGCGTGCCCCCGGGGCAAATGGAAGCTTCATCCATGCCACTACGGCTCGCGGGTGTCGCAAATCCCCGGATGGCGAGCACATGCTCAACTGCAGTAACGCCTTGCGCGTTGAGGATTTGATATGCCTCAGCGATCAAGCCTGGACGGATGAGGTGGTTAACCCCCACCACGCGGCGAGACATGAGTCTGGGGTTCACGGGGTTTGTGATGGGTCCGATTATGTCGTTCATGTGCGGGAGCTTCGCATACTCATGGGTTTGGAGGTGGATGCGCTTGATGCGTGGATCCAGAGCTTCCGTATAGCCAAAGCGCGTCTCCGTGATGCACCGTTCCACCTCTTCCTTGGAAGGGAAGAGATTTATCCCGCACATTTTGATGAAATCTGAACTTCCATGTTTCCCCCTATCCGCATTTGCGGGCGAGCCGTGCTTGCACATTGGTACGCCGGCCGCAGCCGCAATGAACGCTGCGATGGTGCTCACGTTCGCGGTTTGGATGAGGTCTCCCCCCATGCCGCAGTTGTCCATCACAAAGGGGACGTCGCGGGGAGAGAAGAACCCAAATTCAGAAGTTGCGATGTCATGGTCAAAGATTGCAGCGCAAATGCCTGCAATCTGTTCGGCCGCGTTTTTCGCAAGCTCATGTTTGTGTTCTCGGGCCTCCTGTTGGTTCCACTTCCAGTCATAGGTCGCCGCGTTGTGGAGCGCGCACATGCCTCCAATGCTCTGAATGGCTGCAAGTGCGTCTCCATCGCACCCCCGGAGCGTGAGATTCCCCAGATCATAGGCTTCCTGCCATGTTAGGGGAATGTTCTGGTATGCGTGTTCTTTCAGGATATGCTTGATGTCCGTCGCCATTCGAGGCTCCCTTCTTTTGTTAATGAGCGGTCTTCAGCGCGCTTGTTCGCGCTGAAAGGTAAACGGCAAAATATATTTTTTCTCCCGTTCATCTGTCAACGCAAACAAAAACTCTTCCCGCAAAGCCCAGGAAGAGTCGAATGCTATAATGTAACTGCACAAATCCGGACCTTGCGCTAAAAGCTACAGGGTCCCCACCAAGCCAATACAATCGTGTGATAACTTGATTCCATATTTCTATGTTAATATAAATAGTTTTGCGTGTCAAGGATTCTTTTTTCTGCCATTCACCTAGCAACACAAGTTTATTTGCATCCACCGAAGAATTTCAAAGAAAAGACCCCGCAAGGCATAGCCCAGCGGGGTGTTTTTATCTACGAGCACGTTTTCACGACTTGCGAGCTATCACCGTGAGATACGCGCCCTTGTTGTCTCCTTCTTGGGCGAGGCGCAGGTCAAGGTCGGCAACCGACGCTTGAACGTTTTCCCGTCCAAACAGGAGATCGGGGAGAATGGAAGCGAGCGTGGGGTGCGTAGTGCTTGTGGCTAGGGCAAGCCCGCGGGGTAGAAGTTCTTCTACCTCTTCTGGGGCGCGTGGTTCAGCGTGCACGGAGTAGATATGCTTCATCCCGTCTTTATCCCACAGAACATTGAGGCATCGCTTGTGTATGTCGAGTTCCGCTGCGAGCCCCACGGGCCACGGGATAAAGCCCCAGTCGTAGATGAGTGCTTTGCTGTTGTAGAAGGAAAGGAACGCCCTCCCTCCCCTTTTGAGCACTCTTCTGATTTCCCGGAGGAGCTGGGGGGTGCGTGGAATGTCGCTTGCCGTCCCCATGCTCATTATCACCAGGGAAACAGACTCGTCGGGAAGCGGGATGCCTTCTTCCAGATCTTGAACCTGGAACTCCACGTTTGGCGCCACGTTTTTCTGCTTCGCAACCCCAATCATGTCGGGGCTGATGTCATAGCCCACGACCCTTGTAAAGTGCGGCGCGAGGTGTGCGGTGTGGCGTCCCGTGGCGCAGCCTAGGTCTATCCCCAAGCCGCCTGTGTTCTCTTGGGCTAGCTTGGAGATCTGGGCTTCCTCGAACCCTGCGTGCAGTCGGGTGGCGTAAAACGCCTGGCCGTACTGTTCGTCATACGTGGGTGCGCACTGTGCCGTGAGTTCCAGGAGGTTTTGCTTCAGGCGCTGTTCCCGCGATTCTTCAGTCTCTGCTTCCGGGTATAATCCTGCGAAGTCCTGAAGCTGAATCATCTGTACCTTGCAGGATTCTCCGATGATGCAGTGGAGTATGGCCCGCGCGAACTCCGGATTGAGCCCGTAGTGCAACGCCGGCTCCGCGGATGCGTTGAGCCTCCGGAGCTCCACCTCGGGCCTGGAGATGGGTTCCCCTCTGGATCGTTTGTACTCTTCCACCAGGAGTGACAGCTTCATGCGTCGACCGAGGAGAGCGAAGATACCCCGATCAACGACTTGGATCATATCTCCAAGCTCTTGAAGGTTCAGGAGTCGCTGTTGTGGCGTAAACATGGGCTCTCCTTTCAGGTGCTGTACTTGTCCTCTTTTTGACGTAATTCAGAGATAACTTAAAACTTTGGAAGTGTCAAGCAGTAGCACAATGCGAGAAAATTCTAGTACGAGAAACATGCATGTCATCCGGCAAATTGATCGCAATGAAAATACGGTGGAGTAGATTCATGAGTATGATTGAATTTTATCAGAAACATGGATAGGATGTAAGTGAAATGGCCACTTTGAATCGGGAGAAAAAAACGCCAAACCAGAAAATTGCTGAAATTTTTTACAGAATTGCCGAATTAGAGGAAATAAACGGAGTGCCTTATAAGCCCGCGGCCTACCGTAGGGCTGCAAAATCCATGGAAAGTCTCGGTCGGGATGTTTCGGATGTATATAAAGAAAAAGGCCTCAAGGGGCTCGAGGCTATTTCGGGCATTGGCAAAAGCACCGCCAGCAAGATTGAGGAGTACCTAACAAAGCGGAAAATAGTTTTTTATGAAGAGTTAAAAGAAAAAACCGCTCTGCGGGATATCGTAACCCATTTTTTCAAGACAAAAGGAGTGGAGATTTCTGCTTTAAAGATGAGCGCTAGACGTCAAAAAATTGTATACGCTCGCTATGTGGCTCCGGCAAAACAGCTTTTGGAGCTGGCGGGATCCTTGGAAAAAGCAAAGGAAGCAATAACAAAAGTAGCAGCGTGGGCAAATTCGCGTGGGCTTGACTACGCCATTGAAACGGTATTTAAAAAATGGCTTGAGTTGGATAAACTAAAACCAAAGGAAGTCGTAAAAAAGCCTTTTTACGAAGGAAACCCAATGGTGTGGTCGGAGGCAAAAAAGAAATGGTTTGTGGTGATGCCTGGCGGAGAATGGCTTGAATTTGCCGACAAAGAAGATACGATTGAGTGGCGTATTACCCCATGAAACTTGAAACTCGAAGCACGAACAATATTTTATTTGTAGCATTCGCATTCTTTCGTAGATTCGAATTTTCTCTATGCGTATAGTTTATTTTGGCACACCGGAATTCAGCATGATTATTTTAGAAAAGCTTGTTCAGTCTGGCTTTAAGCCCGTGGCTGTGGTAACGACTCCAGATGAGCCGGTGGGGAGAAAACAGGTTCTCACTCCCCCGCCGGTTAAATCGTTAATCGCGCAGCATGCAACGTGGAACATTCCGATTTTCCAGCCAAACAAACTTGATTCAAGTTTCGTGCTTCAAGTTTCAGGATTTGAGCCCGATCTTTTTGTTGTTGCTTCGTATGGGAAAATTTTGCCAAAGAATGTTTTGGATATTCCCAAATTCGGCTGCTTGAATGTACATCCCTCTTTGTTGCCAAAGTACAGGGGGCCCTCCCCTATCCAGTTTACTGTTCTGAATGGTGAAACAGAAATAGGAGTAACCATAATGCTTATGGATGAAGAGGTAGATCATGGGCCGATAATTGCGCAACGCAAATTTCCAATTTCCAATTTCCAATTTCCAAACGGAATGGGCAAACCCGCTGTACCAGAACTTCGTGTGAAACTTGCTCAAATTGGCGGAGACATGCTGGTAGACGTTATACCGAAATGGGTGCATGGAGAGCTCCAAGCAGTACCCCAAGACCATTCGCAGGCTATCTTTACCAGGATTATCACGAAAGACGACGGAAGGATTGACTGGAATAATTCAGCGGAGTATATAGATAGGCAGGTACGGGCGTTTACTCCCTGGCCGGGAACATTCACGTTTTTCAAGGAGCGGCAATCATCTTTGCCGGAGCCCCAACGCTTGCTGATACTTTTAGCTAGAGAAACCTTGGCGGTAAATATTTTCCAAAAAGAGCCTCCGGGCACAATACTGCGTTTGTCCGATGGAAACATGGGCGTGGTAACCGGCAAGGGAATCTTGCAAATATCAACGCTCCAAATAGAAGGCAAAAAGCCCATGTCTTCCAAGGATTTTTTCCTCGGTCATCAAAGTTTTGTCGGCCTTGTGCTTAGCTAATTACTTTATTTTCTTAATTTTATTAATCGCGTGTTTCATGCATAGCGTTTCACGCTTCATGCCGCATGCTTTATGACTTATGCTTTCTTATTATGATCTTAGAAAGGGCGTGCAGTTTATTTATGAGAATCAACCATATGAAGTTTTGGATTTTCGGCAAATGGGAAAGTCGCAGGATGTCGTGGTTGCCCAGACCAGGATCCGCAACTTGATAAACGGAAAGATTATTCAGAAAAACTTCCATCAATCAGATACTTTTGATGAAGCTGAAATCGAAAAGTTCAGCGCGAAATTCATTTACAATAACCGCGGCAAATATGTGTTTGCCGAAGCAAACAATCCCAGCAAGCGTTTTGAGCTTACCGAGGAGCAGTTGGGAGATTCGGTGAAATATCTCAAAGCCAACGAAATAATGGAAGGGCTGAAGTTTGAGGATAAGGTAATCAATATTGATATTCCTATTAAGGTGCAGTTGAAAGTAACGGAAGCTCCTCCGGGAATCAAAGGAGATCGTTCCCAGGGAGGGACAAAAAGCGTAGTTTTGGAAACGGGAGCTGTCATGAACGTCCCCTTGTTTGTTGAAACGGGCGATATCGTTGAAATAAACACGGAAACGGGAGAGTACGTGCGGCGCGTAATGGAATAAGGGCGGGAATGGGTTATAATGGAGTATATGAATAAGATACTCTCCGACATCAAAAACGCTCTCTCGCCTATAGATAGGATTTCAAAATGTTATGCTGACGGTAGCTTGGAGGCGGCATTTTCAGCCCTCCAAAGCAGCCATGATGTTTCATTCGTGTTCAGCCGAGACGGGATATTTTTGGGTTTTGTGTATCCGGCGCTGGTTTTGCGGCAGTCAAAGCGCTATCTTCCAGGGACAAAAGTAAAGTCTGTATTAGCGCATCCTCCCCATATTACTCTTTCCACTCCGCTAGAACGTATTGCGGAGTTCATGGCTTCAACAGGCGCTTATACTTTGCCAGTAAACGACGAGTCCGGCGGTGCGCAGTACGCAATTACTGCGCGCTCCTTGCTTTCCTCGGCGATAAAGGATAACACTGTTCTTTTGCAAGTTGCCGAACTTCTTGAAATTCCTTTTGTGCCTACGGCTTCTGTGGGGGCCACGGTAAAGGATGTTTATTCCATCATGCAAAAGGAGCAGAGATCCAGGGTGGTGCTGGTAAATGAAAGCGGCAAGGTTGAGGCCATTATTGCCAGACGGGATTTGGAGCCTTTGCTCTTGAAACCCTCAAAAGAGCAGAGCATTACTGTTAGGGGACCTGGCGTAAAGGGAAATACTTTTGGTACGGAAACAAGGCCCAGGCTCGACGCTTTAGCTTCGTCGTTTGCGAACAAAAACGTGGTGGCGCTTTCGTCAGCCACTCCTCGGGAAAAAATTGTCAAAGAACTGCTCTCGGGCAAGAAAAACAGCATTGTTTTAATAGATGGAAATAGCCGTCCTGTGGGAATTGTTTCCTTGCGGCTTCTTTTGAGAGCCCTTTCTAAAACCAAGGTTTCAGAGGAGCTATCGGTGGCTGTGAGGAACGACGCCAAAATTTCTGCGGGAGATGTTGAACATGTGCGGGATCTTATAGCAAAATGTGTCCAAAAGTTGGCCAAGCGCTCCCCTATTCAGCGAGTGGAAGCACGCATCAAAGAATCAAAAAACAAGATTGCCAGGCCCAATATGTTTGAAGTCCTTGTTGAGATACTTTTCTTTTCGGGCGACAAATTGATTGCTGAAACGCAAAACCATGACTTAAAACCCGCGGTGCAGGAAGCCATTAAGATATTAGAAAAGCAAGAACAGAGAAAGCACTAATCATCGTTTTTAATAAAAGGCAAAAGCAGGCGAAACGCGCCAAAAACAGAAATTCCAAAACCAAGAGTGGCTCCAAACAATGTAAGAATGGGGCCGGTTTGGAATTTTCCGTCGGCCCATGCGCCCAGGGCAATCCCGGCAACCAGCGGCAAAGCAACCAAAAGGCCAAATTGGGAAGCAAACGAGAGCGCTTTAAATATTTTGTTTTTCGCGGGTTTCATGATTTGGGCTTATGTGCTATACGCTATATGATACGCGTTTTAGGGCCTAGAACGATGAAAGAAGTTTTGCTAAAAGCCGTACTGGCGCTCCTGCCGCGCCTTTCGATAGATACTCCCCTTCTATCGCTGTCATTCGCGGAGCCATATCGATGTGGATCCACGGGTATCCTTGGGCAAATTGCTTGAGGAAAATAGCTCCATGAATAGCTTGTCCAAATTTGCTTTTGCCGATGTTTGCCCAATCCCCGAATGTTCCTTTTATTTCTTCTTCATATTCTTCCCATAGCGGCAAAGGCCACACGTAATCTCCGCTTTCCTCTCCTAGCTTGCAAAAAAGATCCTGAAGGTTTTTGTCGGGAGTAAAAATGGCAGAAGCTCTTTGCCCTAACGCCACAAGCGCTCCTCCGGTAAGGGTTGCCACATCAACCACGAGGCGCGGATTGTATCGTTTGGCGTATTCCAATGCGTCGGCAAGGATAATCCTGCCCTCTGCGTCGGTATTTAAAACCTCAATTGTCTTGCCGGACATCGATTTCAATACATCCCCGGGGTGATAGCTTGATCCCGAAGGCATATTTTCGACGGCGGGAACCAAGCCAACCACATTCTTTTTCATTTGGAGCTTGGCCGCCAAGATAACCGCGTAAATGACCGCGGCTCCTCCCGACATATCCATATGCATTTCATACATAAAGTCGCCCGGCTTTACATTAAGCCCCCCCGTGTCGAATGTTACTCCTTTCCCTACCAGAACAATAGGCTTCTCTTTTGCTTTTCCGCCTTTGTATTCAAGTATAATAAATTTAGGTTCTTCGCTTGATCCTTTTGAAACCCCAATGACTCCGCCCATGTTTAACTGGGAAATTTCTGTTTTGTCCAACACGGTAACTTTTACTTTCGTGCCTACAGCCGCCTTGCGAGCCTCTTGAGCTAGAATGGCCGGAGTCATTTCGCCTCCCGGAGTATTTGAAAGTCTACGAGTGGCGTTGACTGCCTCCCCTATTGCCTGGCCGCGAGCAATGCCTAGCTGAATTTCTTTGCGGTCGTTGCCATAAAGAATGATTTCGTCCACAAAATTCCATCCTTCTTTTGGGGGCGTTTTATAATCGACAAATTCAAAATTTGCCATTTCAAAGTTTGTTGCAAGGATTTCTGCCAGTTCTTCGTTTGAGGCAATGCCGATATTGGGAAACAAAAAGTCGTCAAGAGATAAAGCTATTTTAGACAAGCGATAAGCTCGGGCCAAGGCTGCTGCCTGCCTGGCTACGGAAATAAGTTTTCGCCTGGTTATGCGGTCTTTTTCGCCAATACCCAAAATCAGATGCTTTTGGCCCGTTGGAGAGGTTTGAAAAATTGTCTGCTGCTGGTTTGAAAAAGATACAAGGGAAATTTCTTTTTCGGCGGGTTGTGCTGGAACTAGGGATATTTTCATAAGTACATGTTTGTTGTAGCAGATTTTTGAACTTGAAGCAATGTAAAAATAAGAGAGCCAGCGTGAGCCGGCTCAAAAAATGGTGTTGAACAAATACCAGAGCGCGATCCCCAGGGAAATGCCGCCTAGTATATTTAATATGTGTCGGGAGAGGCGGCGGAAACGTCGGCAGCGTCTCTGCCATGGATGCGCCTTGGTATGCTTGCGGCGCAATACCCGATACAATGCGTGAGGAGTAAAACGTCCGACAGGATCCTGGATAGCCATACACACCTCCCAGCTAGCCGAAATAATACAATTTTTAGTCCAAAAAGTCAAGAAAAAAGCCTCGGAATCCAGGGGGATGCGAGTCCCACGGTTTCCGAGGCCAGAGCTTGAGAACGAGCTGTGTTATTGAGTCTATGTCGGCTCGACTAGGACAGGCACGGCCCATTGAGGATTGCGGCAATCCGCCGCCGTTGGCAGGATATGGATGTCTCCTCCTCTCGGTTCTTTCCAGATGCCGAGCGCAAAGTCCCACTTGTAATTTGGGGAGGGACCCTTCATTTGGCACCCAGCCGCTACTACGAATGGGATTTTTTCGCCATCTATAGCTTGCAACCAAAACGGGTGCAATGCGGCGCACCAAAGGATCTCGGTCCCAAGAAGGTCTTGCCTGGGAATGCTCTCTTGCACACGTATGGGACGCAAATCCCGATTGGCTCCTAAGTCCACAACTCTCCATTTGAGTCCTTGCTCGAACTTCCGAGGCGAATGTAGACGCAAATGATCTGGATCGGTTTTCAGCCATTCCGCTTTCTGGATTGGAGTTGCTAGATTGTCTTGCAGCATATTCCATGCCGTCTCGATGGTCGACTCGAGCGTCTCGAGGCGGATATCCAGCACCACCGCAACCAGCGGATTATTAAGCTGATCATCGGGTATCTTTGGGACGGTGGCTTCTAGTTCGCGAAAGGCCTCTGCGGGGAATACCCATTTCGATCTGCCGCGAGCGTTCCACTTGTGTACCCTTTTGAGTTGATCTTGGGGTGAGGCAAACATACCAGTGACCTTATCGGGTGCCATACCACGTTGCTCCTTTCAAAGTGGGTACTGCCCAGCCGAAAATCAGCCAGGATACATTTATTATGTACGATATTCTCAAATTGTCAAAATTTTAGTAGATCCGTTTGTCTATGTGTGGTGTCTGAAACCGCTAACTTATTTATATGTACGTATAAATAAGGAAGGAGTTTTCCGGAGCTATTTTGGAGACGGAGTCTCCAAAAAATGTCTATTTCAGAATATTTTGAAGAGCGGGGTTGAGGTTGGGGAATAAAAACGTATAGCCGAGGGTTTGGAGTTTTTGAGAGGAAACGCGCTGGCTGGCGGTAATGGCGTCGGCGAAATCTCCGTAGAGAAGGCGGAGAGCAAATTTGGGAGTTGGAATAATAGAAGGCCGATGCAAAACCTCTCCCAATGCTTTTGAAAACTCTTTATTGCGCACCTGTTGGGGGGCTGCTGTATTCAGAGGTCCTCTAGCAGTGTTGTTCTCAACAGCAAATGCGTATATAGAAATAAGATCTTGAATATGCACCCATGGAAACCATTGGTTTCCAGATCCAATTGGACCTCCCAATTCCCATTTGTATAGGGGTATAAGCTTTTCTAAAAGGCCGCCTGCTCCAAGAACAAGAGCCGTGCGAATTTGCACGGTTCGAATTCCAAGCGCCTCTGCTTTTTTTGCTTCTGCTTCCCAATCAGAAGCTACATGCGCCAGAAAATCATTTCCAGCAGGAGAGTTTTCAGTCAATTCTTCTTCTCCCCTGTTTCCGTAGTAACCTACAGCCGAAGCTGAAATAAGCACCTTTGGTTTTGCATTGAGCTTTGTTAATGCTAAAACAAGATTTTTTGTGCTTTTGATTCTTGAATCATAAATCTGCTGTTTTGTTTCCTTTGTCCATTTGCCAAAAATATTTTTGCCAAGCAAATGAATAATGCCATCGACTCCTTCTAATATTTGCAAAGGCGGTTCTTGCTGGACAAGATCTATTTTTTCAAACCTATCCCCTTCTTTTGGCTGTTTCAAGTCCCAAATTGTAATACTATGTCCCTTTTCTTTGAGAAGCTTGGCAAGGCTTTGCCCGATAAATCCTGATCCTCCTGTTATAATAACTTTCATATACTTATTTGTAGCAGATTGCAGAGAAAACTTACAATAAAAAGAGGAGGGCCGCCTTCTTGCGAAGACAACCCTCGGCGGATTCCTACCTATAGTAGGTCAATTGCCCTTTGCGAGTCTTTGTGGAGTATGGAGCCGTAAAGGCTTGCCATTCCACGTCATCGTGTATTAGGCCGCTCACCTCCCACTGGTCACGGCCCTTGCGAACTACCCCCAGGATTTGGGCCTCGTACCACAGGTTCACGCTGGAGGAAGTCGCGGGGATCCTCATTTTGAAATTGACAGTGCGCCTCTCCCCTCTCTGGAATGGATCGGGATCGAAAAGGGCGTAGGTCAAGAGCTGGACGTTGGGACCATCGAGAATCTCATGCGTGATTTTCTGTGCCATACGGCACCTCCCACGGAATTCTACCCTTCCCATACGGTAAAAGGGTTGATTCAATATTACATTAGCTATTATTTTTGTCAATAGGAAGGATGCTGTTCTTCTTTGCCGTGTTTTTTTGCAAGTAAGCGGGCCATGGCGTAGAGCAAACTTGAAAGGCGGTTCATGTAGGCAAGAGTATTGGGTTCGAGTATTTTTCCTTCGGCCTGCATTTTCTTGTTTAGCTTTATCAGTGCGATTTCCGCGCGTCTTGCCACAGTTCTTGCATAATCAAGCCAGGCCGCTTCTGCGGTTTCTCCCGAAACGATGAATCCCCTTTTCGGCTGCACCTCTTTTTCAAATCGATCGATGAGCTGTTCTACTTTCCTTACTTTTTCTTCGGGAAAATCGGGTGGATCTCCTCCTATCATATAGCATCCCACGTGGGCTTGTACGTTAAAAAGATTTTCCTGGGCTTGCTGGAGGATGTCTTTAAAAGTTTTATCGGGAAATTTTTGGTTCTTTGCTAAACCCAAAAGGCTGTTTATTTCATCGAGTGCGCCGACTGCTTCAATTTCAATCGAGTCCTTTGGGATTTTTTTTCCGCCAATATTGCTTTCTCCCCTATCTCCTTTTCCGGTATAGAAAAATTTGCTCATGCCTTGGCAGGCGGGACGGCGATTTTTTTCTTGCGAGAAGACTTGGCTGGTTTTCCTTTGACTCCCTTCCGGATATGTTTCCAGGAGCTTTTGAGATCTTGTACAAACGCCTGGAGTTCTTGGGGATCAATATTTTTCATTGCTTGGTATCGCTGGGTTACCTTGTCCACAATATCCTGATAAGCAGTTTCGTTGATTTCCTTGAGCTGTTCTAATTTTTCCAGGACTTCTCCTTTTGCCTTCAATGTCCAGCCGTGTATTTTTTTACGCTGTTTAGCTCCGGATTTTGTGCCGTAAAGAAAATATGCCCCGGCCGCGGCGGCAATAGCCAAGCCTACGCCTGCGGCAAAACTTTTGGCGCCAGATTCGTTGCTGTTTTGGTCGGAATTTTTCTTTGCCATATAATGCAGCAATTGCTTGCTTACTATATTTATTCTTCTTTCTTCTTTGTTTTTGACGGTTTTTTGCCTTTAGTCACCAGCGCGAATAGCAACTGCAGGAGGTATTGAATCTTAAATCCTTCCTGCCTGATTTTCAGCCGCACCTGCTCGAAGTCTTCGCTTAGCAGAAGACTTTCTTTTTTGGCCAAATCTGTAACATGTTTTATGTTGCGCAGTATTTTTACGATGTATATCAAAGCTACTGCCAGTATGACAGTAAGCGTTACTAACGCTACTGTCGTGATAAAGAAAAAGATGTCGGCTTGTATAATAGAGTCCATATGACTCTAGTATATCATGTTTTTGGACGAAAGTATTTATGGCTGGAGAATGTCTTCCGTCCTACCGTTGATTGAAATTTGCACTTGTTTTACGCTCGGGAATTGCTTTAGGGTATCTGATATTTGGGCGCGTATGGCGGCTACCCTGCAAGATCCTCCAACGCCGCGTTCGAGTTCTTCTGAAAAATCAGCGTAAGCCACCCCGCTTTGGATTGCAATACTTTGCAGTCTTGCTCCCGAGTTGATGCTGGTAAAATATCCTTGCGATATTTCAGCTTGCATGGGGCCCTTGAGCAATTCTTCGATGGCCGCCCGTGCGGTTGCCGTGGTTCTGGAAATATTTCGAGTAATGGGAAACGTTTTTATACAGGAAAACCCGGGGTCGAGTTTTGAGTTGTTGAAGTAAATTTTAATTGAAAATGTTTGGGGTGTCGGCGCTGGAGTTATCGAAGGAGAAGGAACGGGAGTTGGCGTGGGAACAGGCGTAATTATGGATGTGGGAGTCGGCGATGTCTGCTGGCCTTGGGGCGCTCGAGATGGGTTTTGCAAAAAAGAATATGCCGCAAAAACTGCTCCGATTGCCAAGAGAAGTCCCAGAGATATTACAAGATATTTGGTGGACATAATAAAAAGACGACGTTAGACAAAATTCTTTCTTGCAGACGAAACAAGATAATTTGCTATAATTGCCGCTGTTTCAGCGCGCAGTGTGAATGTGCCTAAACTCGAAATCAAAAAACCTTTGCTCTTTGCGTCTCTTGTCTCTGATTCTGTCCATCCTCCCTCTGGGCCTATCCATATGCCAGCTTCCTTGTATGCTTGTTGTGCGGCATTAAAGGGTTTTCCCGACGAGTCAAAAAAGAAATTGCAATCATGCAAGAGAGCGTTGTCAAGCGCTTCTGGGAAATAGATTTGCGGAAATAAAACGGGAATCTCGCCTCTTCCAGATTGCTCGGCGGCTTCTTTGACGATTTTGTTAAGCCGCTCTGCTTTGATGTTTGTTTTGACTGTTCTTTGGGCAATAATGGGAACAATTGCCGAAACGCCGGTTTCTGTGGCTTTTTGGCAGACTAACTCAAAATTCTCCCGCTTGAGAATACTGCAATAAAGAGTTGTTTTGAATGCTGGCGTGAAAACTGCGCGAAGCTCGGCTAGATCTGCTCGTATTTCATGCTTTGTTATATTTTTTATTGTTGCAGTAGCTTCTTTTGAATTGCCGTCGCATATAACAAAACACTCCCCTGTTTTCAGGCGGAGGACGTTTTTTACCTGGTGGATAATTTCTGGATCCGAAATGGCAAGGGAGTTTTCCTGCAAACTAATATTAGCGGCAATGAAACGATGGAGTCTCATTATGAGTTTCGTGCATTCTTATTTTATTTCGCTTCCCGGAGGGACAATGCGTTCTGGCACGAGCAAAACAGGAAGTTCGTCGCTTGCGGCCAAAAGCATTCCTTGGCTCTCCACGCCTTTAATGACACGCGGCGCAAGATTTGCTACGAGTACGATTGCTTTGCCAATAAGAGTTTCAGGAGTATACGCAAGGCCTATGCCTGCCACGATTTGACGTTGTTCTTCTCCAATCGATACGTGGAGTTTTAGCAGTTTTTCAGACCCTTCGATGCGTTCGGCTTGCCGGATATGAGCTATTTTGAGTTCGAGTTTTTGGAAATCTTCGTATGAAATAATAGGTTTGTTCATGGGGGTGTAATTGGCGGATATAGAAGGAGCGAGCTCAAAGGAACAATGGTAAATTCTTTTTGCCGCAATTGGTACAATATCGTTTCGAGGGCGGCTTTGTCAATGATGTCATGGAACAAAATGATATCCCCGTGCTTTACATTGGAAAGCACATTCTCGGCAATATTCTCTGCTGGCATATTTTCTTTCCAGTCCAAGGAATCCAAGTTCCACAAGATACCTTTCAGGTCTTGACTGATAACACATTGGAAAAGGCTCGCATTGATAGTCCCAAAAGGCGGCCTGAAGTATGTGCTTTGAAGGTTATGCTCGGCCAGCTTGTTTTTGGCTTGTTGGAGGTTTTCCCGGCAGGTTTCCAAAGAATATTTGGTGTAGTCCTCGTGGGTTAGTCCGTGTATTCCTACCTCAATTAAAGGATGCCGGTAAAGCGCCGCGTTCGAGAGGGTAAGATTGTCCGCAACAACAAAAAATGTCGCGGGAGCGTTGAATTGTTTGAGGGTTTCTATTATGGCAGGCGTATTGGCATCTGGGCCGTCGTCAAAAGTGATGGCAATTATTTTTTCCGCGGTGTCAACTCCGTACACAAATTCTCCTTTTGTTGAATCGTATATTTCTCCCAAGTATGCTCCATAAGGACTGTGCAGTTCATACCTTTCCGATGAAACAGCTCCGGAGGGAAGAAAAGGCAAAGGATTTTTTTCGACAATCATTTCGTATGCGACGATAAAAGTTTTGGCGGCGCTTGTTTGTATGGAGGCAAAAGTATTTTCGGCGCTTAAAGTATAGGGAGTACCCGTAAATACAATTAACGCGAATAAGGCTGTGGCGCCGGTAAAAATGAGCGCCCCTAATCCTGCGGCAGCCATTATAAAAATCTTAACGGCGTTTTTCATGTTCCTTTTTTGGTGAGGGAAACCAATTCAATATCAAAGATAAGGATGGAATTCGGCGGTATAATGCCATGCGACTGATTTTCGTACCCAAGCACCGGAGGAATGATGAGTTTTCTTTTGCCGCCGGCTTGCATACCCTCCAGACCAATATTCCAGCCCGCGAGGATATTTGGGGAGCCTAGTTCGAACTCGAAGGGAGTTTGAAACGATTTTTCAAATTCCACCCCATTTTCGAGTTTTCCCGTGTAGCGCACTAAAAGAGTATCACCCGGTTCTGCTTTGGGGCCGCTTCCTGCTGCAATATCTTCCAGGATTAGTTCGGTTTCGGTTTCGGGATCCGCGGATGTTGGCGAAGGATTAAGGAAGTTTCCCTTTATTTCGTCGTAGGCGCCATCGGTAACGGCTTTGGTGATTTCCATTTTTTCTACGCGTACGACGATTGTGTGCGGGGTGGTAAAAAGCCTGGCAGGTTCATTTGTTCGGCTGCCGTATCCGGTTTGGCGCGAAACAAAACGGAACAAAAACGTGTAACATTCCCTGCATTCCAGTTTCGCTGTGCTACGGTATGCCAAATCGGATCCATCAAAAGTATAGGTGGGAGATTTTTTCTCGATCCATGACTTTGCGAGGAGACGGGCTTTTATCTCGGGATTTTCTGAAGGCTCTTGCGAAGGTTGCGGGGGCGATGCCAGATGGAACTCTTTTGAAGGAGTTTCCCATGTGACAAAAATCGCAATTGCCGCAACGGCAAAAAGCAGAATCAAAAAACTAATCGCGGCAACGAGGGGTTTTCTCATGTAAATGCGTTAGGTCGCATTATGAAATTATACCCCCCTTTGCCGCTTTGAGACAAATAGATTTGCTGTTAATAACTTATTCTATTCAAAGCGCACTGGAATACGCAGGTGGTCTTCGTTTTCAGGAAGGCCGGAGGCATTATTTTTTTCAAGTATTAGGGTGCCGGTTGATGTATTGGGTTTTGCGAAGTGCAGATTTGCCCTGTATGGCACAAAATTATCTGTCATCCATTCTCCCTGGGCTTGGGCAGGAGTCTGGGCAACAACATTTTCGTTGCCGTCAAGAAGTTTCACTGGAAAAGAAGCCTCAAAATACCATCCTTCCCTTGCTTCCCCAGTAATGACGAGAGGGCTTTCTATGGCATCGCCGGGTCGAGGGTTTGCGATGCGGATTAGATTGCGTTTTTCGGGCTCGTTTCTGATATCTTCGGTAAATGTTCTGCCGTACGGTGCTTTGCATTGACGTGGGTATGATTCCATAATCGGGTAGCCTTTTTTGAGACAAGCTTCAAAACTGGTAATGCCTTCGACATTGAGGTCGTCTGTTGCTATAAGACGAGGCACGACATAAAAATACAATACAAAAACTCCTACGACGAGAATTACGGCAATAACGCTCAATAAAAATATGAGAGCAGGATTAATTTTCATGCTACTTTATTGGCGCACGCACAAGTTGAAAGCCTCTACTTCTGCGTTATGCTTTGTCACTATTGTTTTTGTTTCCTGTAGCAAGGTATTGTACTGGTACACGAACTCGTTGTATTCTTTTACTTTATTATTATAGGTAGCTCCCCATTTTGGCCAGGAGCGTTCTATTTCTTTCTTTTTTGCCTGTAGCATCGGTTCCATGCTAGATAGCAATGTTTGGTTTGTATCGATCTGGCGTTTTAGCGTTTCGTTTGGTTTGGCGCAGATAGAAAGGGGCTTGCCGAAAATTTGCACGGCAAGCCATGTAGTCCTTCCTTCAAACTCTCCCCTGCCTACCGCGATGCCGATTTCCTGGAAGCTGGCATGGAGAATGTTGGCGCGGTGGCCAGGGCTGTTCATCCAAGCCTGTACCAGGGTTTCGTCGTTTTTATAGTTACCCAGGGCGAGGTTTTCTCCTATGGCGAGGTATTCGTATCCTGCGGACTGCGCCAAATCTCCCGCGTCGATGTCCTGGGGCGATACGTGGGCAAAATATTGGCGGTTGAACATATCCTGCAGTTTTGCCGCGGCCGCGTCGTTGAGCTTTGAATTGGGAGTAAAGCCCGGCAAGTTCTCTTTCTGCCTATGGGTATTGGTCCAGTTGAGCACGCCTTCCTGGGTAAGAGTTGAGTCGGGAGCATCCTGCAGGGCTCTCAAAGGAGGCGGGGCAATGATCTTTGGAAGTTCCAGCGACAGTGATTTGTTTATGGTGTTTTCAATCGCGGGAAGTTTCTTGAACGCTTCAGCGTATAAATTCTGTAGGTTTTCTTTGAACGTAAATATCGCGAATCCCAAAATACCGCTTAGCCCTATTATAAAAGCAAGTTTTTTCATAGGTAATGAATAACCTATTAGTATTTTGTTTTTAACTCTTTTTCTATAGTCTCATACTCTGGGATTTCTTCAGCTACCAGGCCCCAGAATTTTTTTGAATGGTTGAACTGTCTTATGTGGCACAACTCATGAACAATAATATAATCGGCAATGCGTTTTGGCAGAAGAATAATTTTGTAGCTGAAATTCAGGTTCCCTCTTTCAGAACAGCTTCCCCACATGGTGCGATGGTTCTTGATGCGGACCTGGCCAAACGGGAGATCGTATCTGCCGCTGTAATGCGCAAGGCGGCGGCGGATTAATTCCCGCGCTTCCTCTTTGTATTTCAAATAAAGCCGCGGATCGTTCTTGAAGAACACCCCCCCTTTGAATTGTTTAAAGAAACGGAGCTGGGTCAGCATCCATTGCGCTTTTTCGCGGATAAATGCCGTTACGGCGCGCTGCCGCACTCCCCGCGGGATTGTAAGTATGAAGCGGCCGTCGTAATAGGCATCCAAGCGTAAATTCTTGGCCTTTCGGCTTATCTTTACAGCATACCTGATTTTTCTGTTTTTAACTTTGATATGCCGCTGCATGACAGTCTTTTTAGCGTATTTAAGTTTTTATGTCAAAGTGGACAGTAGAGCTATGACAAAGCCATATTTTCCCATTTTTGCAAATGTCAAAGAACTTGAAAGATTTTTTTAATAGGCGTTCTGCAAATATATATCAACGGAAATTGGCGTAATGGATCCCGAGTTGACTTTAATAAACTGCGGCATATTTTCCGCTTGCTCGACGGCGGTGCGTGTAATATCCACGATATAGTTTCCAGGTTCCAGTTTTATTTCGAATGTTCCATCGCGTTCAAGGGTTGCTTCTTTTGCCGCAACTTTTGTATCGGAGTCGTATACTATAATTTTCCGTCCCAAATAATCGTCAGTAGAAAGCTGGCAAGCGTCTTGGGAGATAATGTTTCGGCAAACAATATGCAAGTTAACTTTACCTCGCAATACTCCTTTGGTGGATTGAATAATATCCGCCCTAAAGACATTTTGCGGGAGTTTTGCTTGCACTTTGTTTATCACGCCTGCGCCCAATAAACCGAGAGCGAGCCCCCAACTGGCAAGGAAAACAACTTTGCGAAATGTGTGCATTGGTTAAGAGGTGCTTCTTTATTTATTATTCCCCCTGCTTCCATTATGCCTGGAGGAAAAAACCAATGCAAACAAAGAGTCAATAGAGAGTTTTTATCGGTTTTCCACAGTTACCTTCTCAATTATGACCGCAGAAAGAGGTTTGTCGTTAGCTGGATTTGTGGGTAAATTGGCTATGGTATCTACAATTTCCTGCCCTTTTATAACTTTGCCAAAAATAGTGTATTTGTATGGCAATGGATAATCTTGGTGCATGATAAAAAATTGGCTGCCGTTTGTGTTGGGGCCGGCGTTTGCCATGGCAACCACTCCCCTTTTATAGCCTTCCTTTGCCGAAGGAGTGTTGGGATCCAATTCATCGGCGAAAGTGTAGCCTGGCCCTCCGGTTCCATTGCCCAGGGGATCTCCGCTTTGGATCATAAAGCCTTTTATTACTCGGTGGAAAATCACATTGTCGTAAAAGCCTTTTTCAGCCAGGGAAATAAAGTTTTGGACTGTTTTGGGAGCGTCTTTGTCGTATGATTCAAATTGGATTTCTCCGTAATTGGTTTTAAGCGTGATCATGTGCTGTTGACTGGCGTTAAGCGCAAAAACTCCCCACCCTCCAACTAACAACCCTGCGATCCCCAAAATCGGATAAATAATTTTTTTCTTCATGTATTAAAGTTTTGCTTTTAGAAATTTTGTGATTCTTTTTTGGAATCTTGACTCAATGCACTCCGACAAGGAAAAATGTCCTCCCCTTTTCAGGAATACCGCATTTGCTTTGGTTTCCTTGGCAAAGCGCTCCACAGTTTTATATTGTACCACCTTGTCGTCCTTGGCGTGAAGTATCAAAATCTTATTTCCTGGAATATTGCCCGCCGCTTCCATCGGATTATAAAAATTGCCGCTTTTGAGCTTTTCCCAATCTTCTTTCGCAACGCGATATCCTTCACCGAAGCCCTCTTTGACGAATTCAAATAGCGAATCAAGAGGTTCTTTTTTGCTTTTCGCGGTCCAATCCACAACCGGAGAAAATGCGATAATTTTGGTAACTCGGGGATCAGTCGCAGAAAGCAATGCTGCCGCGCCCCCAAAACTCGAGGCGATAAGGGTAATGCTCTTTGCCTCAATTGTGTAGTGTGTATTGTCCCTACCTATACTTGCGAATCCTTGCGGCAGTTGGGAGATGATGTCAAGGATGTCCTGATGCGGGGAAATTTTCAAAAAAGATCCTCTGCTTTCCCAGCTTCCGCGGTATCGGGGGAAAAACACCCAATAGCCCTTCTTGGCAAAGAATTCCATAACGGTTTTCTTTGAGGGTACGCTCGGCATTCCGGAACACAGTATGAGCACTTTTTTTGAAGGCCGGGACGGAGGCAAAAATTCAGAGATGATGTCATTCGCGAACCGTGCGCGCAGGGTGTTCATGTGAAATGCTAAGAAAATTGTATCACAACCGGCGCGATTTGCGCAAAATGTTTGAATCGTGTACAAAGATGCAAGGAGTGGAGGTGAGACATGTGTCTTAAATGTGAGGGACAACTGGTTCCCTTGCTTGATCTGCGATCCGGGTATTGTGTATACCTATACTGGTGCAGTGTTTGTAACGAGGTTAGGGATGATTGTTTTCCTCCTATTGGCGATGACTCACGAAGACGCTTTAGGCGGTCTGCGTTTTTCCCGCTAACTCTCGATCCGGATATTGTATGCAAGCTTGTTGCGAGAGCAGAAAAGGCCACAGAACCGGCAAAAAAGCTGGTCATGGCGTAAGGCGGAAAACGAAAGAGCGCCGCGAGGCGCTCTTTTTGATGACTATTTCTTCTTCTCGTCTGTTCCAAACATGTGAAGTATGCAAGCTTTTTATGCCCTAGCGGGTTCTGGAAACCCCCTTCTCCAAGGTTTTAAAGCTTACAGGAATTGAGGGGCGTATTAGGTTCAGGGAGACCAGTCCCCATTCAGCACCCTCTACTATTGCTAATACGATAAAGCCCTAAAGGTGTCAATGGAGTTGCCAGATCCCTTGGAAATGCTCTAAAAAATGTCAAGATCTGCTGTTTTACTCCTATTTTTTGCGCGCCTTCGATCTTTCATTTTCGGTAAGATGTTCTTTGCGCAAACGCACGCTTTCAGGGGTAATTTCGAGGTATTCGTCGTCTGACATTATTTCCAAACCATCTTCAATAGTCATGATTTTGGGCGGAGTAAGCAGAATGTTCTCGTCAGATCCCGCGGCCCGCACATTTGTGAGATGTTTTCCCTTGGTGGGATTGACTGACATTTCGTTTCCCTTTGCCGTGTTCCCTATCACCATTCCCTCGTATACTTCAGTGCCAGGTCCCACGTATAATGTGCCGCGCTCTTGCAGGTTGAAAAGAGAGTATCCCAGTGCTTTTCCTGTTGCCATGGAAACCATGGATCCGTAAGTCCGTTTTGATATTTCGCCCGCGTAAGGCTCAAAACCAAGCACTCTGCTTGCGAATATGCCCTCTCCTCTCGTATCTACAATAAACTGGCCTCGGTATCCCAAAATTCCGCGAGTGGGTCCTTTTAATAGCATTCTTACCGTGGCGCCATGATGTTTTATATCTACGAGCCTAGCTCCGCGCTGGCCTAGTTTTTCGATAACTGCACCCTGATATTCCGTTGGAACGTCAATAGTGATTTCTTCAAAAGGTTCTGTTTTAACCCCGTCTTGTTCTTTTATGATTACATGGGGCTGGGAAACCTGAAGTTCATATCCTTCGCGGCGCATATTTTCAAGCAGGATTGCGACATGGAGCTCGCCCCTGCCATACACCCTGAACTTATCTTGTTCTGAAAAATTTATATGCAAACCAACGTTGACCTCAAGTTCTTTTTCGAGGCGTTCTCTCAATTGGCGGGAAGTTACGTATTTTCCTTCCCTGCCGGCAAAGGGAGAATCGTTTATCAAAAAATTTAGGGCAATGGTGGGTTCGTCAATCTTGATTGCTGGCAGCGTTTCCTGGTCGGGCGAAACGCAAATGGTGTCTCCGATATAAATTTCGGGGAGTCCCGCGATCATAACAATATCCCCTGCTGACGCTTCTTGTATTTCTTCCCGCACCAATCCCTTGAAAGTATACAGTTTTGTAATTTTTCCGCTGTATGTTTCTTTGTCCTGGTGCTTTACATATACGGTTCCGTTGTTTTTAATAACTCCTTCATACACCCTTGCTATGGCAAGGCGTCCAAGGAAATTATCATACCCGAGATTAAACGGCTGGGCGCGCAAAGCCATATCTGATTTGCCTGATGCCACAGGCACTTCCTTTAAAATTGTGTCCAAGAGAGGAGATAGATCTGCTGAATTGTCCTGGATATTATACTTGGCAATGCCCTCCCTGCCAATTGCGTAAATGGTCGTAAAATTGAGCTGGTCGTCGTTTGCCCCTAGGTCCAAAAATAATTCATATACCTGTTCTTTTGCCAGCTCGGGGTTGGCGGCGGGCTTGTCGATTTTGTTTATTACAACAATTGGCTTTAGTCCCAATTCAAGGGATTTTTTGAGTACAAACCGAGTTTGGGGCATTGGCCCTTCCTGGGCATCCACTACTAAAACTACAGAATCTATTGATCGTAGCACGCGCTCCACTTCCGAACCAAAATCGGCGTGCCCGGGAGTGTCTACGATGTTGATTTTAGTGTCTTTGTAAGATATGGAAGCGTTTTTGGCGTAAATAGTAATTCCACGCTCTTTTTCGAGGGCGTTGCTATCCATACTCATGCCTTCCTGAAATGCGCCGGTTTGGCGCAAAATGGCGTCGGTTAAAGTTGTTTTCCCATGGTCCACATGGGCGATAATCGCAATATTACGGATTTCCATAAAAAAATCCCGCAGCAAAAACCTCTATGCGAGATTGCGTGTATGATACATCAAATAGATAAGGTCGTCAACTCGCGCCTGGCTTATTGTAGAGTTTTGGGCAGTAAGATATACTGAAGCAATCTTACAATGTTTTATTTATGTTTATGACAAAATTTAAGGTACTTGCTGTTTTTTCGTTTATTTTTATATTCTTGATTGTTCAAGGATTTCCGTCGGTTACCCAAGCGGCACCTCTAGAAGAACTCCAGATCCAACTGCAAGCTCTTATGCATCAAGTTGAGGCGCTTAAAACCCAAATAATGAAATTAGAGGGAGAAGATCAATCCCAGCGCTGGTGCCATAACTTTAACATAAACATGAGAATAGGAGATTCCGGGCCGGAGGTTGGAGCACTGCACATTGCGTTGACAAAAGAATTGGGCGGGTCGATCGCTAACGCGGAGAATGCTTTTTACGAATTGACGGCATCTTATGTAGTTGAATTTCAAGAAAAGTATGCCGCAGAAACTCTTACTTCTCTGGGGCTTCGTCACGGAACGGGATTTGTTGGTTCTGCCACGAGGGCAAAACTCAACGGTCTTTATGGATGCAATAAAAGCGAGACGCAAATTCTTCTCACGCCGAAAGCAACGCCAACTTCTGCGCCGTCCCCTACTCTCTTGCCAACTCCAATTCCGACTTCTCGTATTGTGCCCTTACCGCCTACGATCGTAGTTCCTACTCCGCTTATTGCGCCGTCCCCTACTCCTAAACCTGTTCCGGCGCCTGTTCCAACACCCACGTCAATTTTTATACCAACTCCGACCCCTGCATTCTCTCCTACACCAAAGCCAATTGCGGTAGTCTTGCCAACTCCTGCGCCCACGCCTGCTCCTGCTCCCACATTCTCACCCACTCCTACCAGTCCCCCTTTGTCATCGAGCCCACCCCCTGAAATGGTATACCCTGCTAACGGTCAAACATTGAGCTATGGTTCTCCTAGCTGGTATCAGTTTAAGGTGAAACCAATTTCAGGGGCTACAACGTATCGATATCGTTTTTATCAAAACGGAATACTGGTCCATGAAAATATCCGGAGTACAAACGGAGAACTCGCATTAATTCCGGGAGAGAGCGGATATGTCGCTTTACAGGCTCAAGATACGGTAGTGCATATTGCGGCATTGGTCAATTTCACGTGGAGCGAAACGCGCGCGATCACCATAAAGTTCCAAACGCAAACTCCCATCTCCGCGCCAACTCCTGCGCCGATGTCTCTTCCTGCGCCAACTCCCACTCGAACTACCTTTTTAGTGCGTCCGTATTTGGTTTATCCTGCCGATAAGGCAATGTACCCGATATACGAACAAGCAATCGAGAATTATATGACAGAACTGCAGGTTTGGTACAAAACGAAAGTAGGAGTTACGTTTTCTAAAGCTCCATTAAAAATTATCCGCAGTTCGGACAGTTACCTCACAATGCGCTGCGGAGAAGTTCCTTCAGCAAAGTGCAAGAATGATCCTTCGATTATTGAGGGAAATTGGGCAGGGTATATAAACAAGGCCATTCATAACGGTGTTTATGATTGGGATAAAGACACTATTACTCTTGTTTTCAGTCCTGGTGCGGGCGGATATGGCGGAGCTAACATATCTGACAATAAAGGGTGGGCTATTGTAGGAGACTGGGTGCTGGAACCCTTGTCTGGAGTTGCGAATGAATGGGGTATCCCCTGCGTTTACAGTTCAGGATGGCAATGTGCTGCAGGTGTACCCAAGGGGACTCCAGCGCATGAAATAGGCCATGCTTTTGGCTTGTCGCATCCTGATGGCTATTCTGGCGACAGTATCATGAAATGGCATGGAGGATATCCCGAAACCGGTTTTCTGCCCCATGAGATTGAGTTCCTCCGCAACTCGCCATTCTTTGAATAAGCCCCCTTGACATTGTAATTACAATGTATATACTAGATTCATGGGAACATTAAACATAAGAATCGACAAGGAAATTAAGGAAAAAGCAGGAAAGACACTTTCTTCACTCGGCTTGGATACTTCAACTGCTATACGCCTTTTTTTACACCAGGTTGTGATTGAACAGGGGCTGCCTTTCACGCCAACCAAGAATCTTAGCATTATACGAAAACGCTGGGATAAGGATGTTGCCAACGCCAAAAAAAGCAGCCGACTGTGTTCTGGAAACAAAAAAGAGGCTTAGCCTCTTGGTATGATTGATCCAGGAGAGAATCCCGATTGGGATTAGGACTCTCTCCTGGAGCCTTGAAGAGGAAGGAAACCGGTGTCCGACCGGGTTGCCGAAAGTCTTTGGAAATCCCCGCTCTAGAGCGAGGAATGGGAGCATGCCACGGAGGCGGTTCTCCCGACTGTCCAAAGTACTTTCGGCCTTCCTTCCATCTTATGCCCAATTATAGTCTTTCAAGAAACCGTGTCAATGATGAGTTTTTCCCCACCTAGTCATTTCAAAGTTTGTTGTGCAAAGTACGGCTTTGCACAATTTTGCACAATCCTAAGTCACAGCAGGGTTTTCTCCCTCCAAGTGAAGAGCAAGCGTTTCTTTAAGGTTGTTGACGACTTCATCGAGCGTTGCTCCCTGGGTAACAATGGAAAGGTCCAGGCCTTCTCCTATATAGGTGTTTTCCCCTTTATAAATTTGAAATTGGATAATGCGTTTCATAATCTTACTATAGAGCCGATATATTGGGCAGTCAACTTACTTTTCCAAGTCAAGAATTTCGTCAATGCGGATTTGCTGGACAAATTCGGGAACGTGGCTTACTAAAATCATGGCGCCTTCGTAGGAATTCAGGGCCGAAGCAATAACAGGCAAATGCCGAAAATTTATGTGGTTGGTGGGTTCGTCCAGAATCAAAAGACCCGGCTTTTGCAAAACAAGCCGTGCAAAAGAAACCAGTCCTTTTTGCCCTTCAGAAAGCGTACCCACTCTTGTGTGCAAGAGTTCTGGCGTTATTAAAAATCCCGCGGCAGTCGAACGAAGCTCTTCTTCGGTTTGATTTTCCGCAACGCTTACCAGCGAGTCATATACCGTTTTTTCAAAATCAAGGGTCGAAAAATCCTGGCGATAGTATCCTATGCGTACGTTGGGGGAAACAAATATGCCCTTCGCGTCTTTGGAAGCGATGGATTCTAAAAGAGTGCTTTTGCCTATTCCGTTGGGCCCAGCGATAAGCAGGTGTTCGTTTTTTCTTAAGGATATATTTATTTGCTTTATTGTCGGCACATGGTTTTTTATCCGCGAAACAGAGGAGATGTGGACGATTTCCCCGGATAATCCTGTTTCCGCGGGAATGGCAAATTTCCGGATAGTTTTGTCCTCTTTCCTCACCTCTACCTTGTTTTCCTCGGCCTCTTTGGCTTCTTCTCGCATGCGTTTTGCCACCAACCTCATTTTACCCCCTTTTTGGGCGAAAAAGTTTGCCTTTTCTTTGTTTTCCTGGATTTTTTTGGCAAGTTGGGCGTTTTTCCTGTTTTCTTTTTCCATGCGGGAAGAAATCTCTTCGAGCAAGTCGAAATAGTTGCCGGTGTATTGCTCGATTGCACGGGTGAATATATTTAGATACAAAACCCCGTGGGTAAACGCGTTGAGAAACTGCGCATCGTGCGAAATGACAATGCACGTTTTGCCGTACTCAATCAAAAATTTGGTAAGATGTAAAATCCCTTCTTTATCCAAATTGTTTGTCGGTTCGTCCAAAAGAAGCAATTCCGGTTTTTGAATAAGGGCAGAGGCCAGGAGCAAACGAGCCTGCTGACCGCCTGAAAACGATTTAATGATTTTGTCGTGGGGAGCTTTGAGGTTTACAATTTCAAGCGCTTCATCAATACGGGGATCAATATCGTATACCTTGTATTGGAAACATTTTTCAAAAAATTCTCGCACAGTCAGGTTCATGTACTCGCGCGAAATGACTTGGCGCGCGGCGGCAATGGTCATTTGGGGCGCCAAGTGCACAGCTCCAGAATCTGGTTCAAGGGTTTTGGTAATGAGGTGGAAAATAGTGCTTTTGCCGGCTCCGTTCTGGCCCATGAGGGTTATTTTTGATCCTCGCCGCACAGAAAAATCCGCTCCATGCAAAATGGGTTTGTTCGGTCCGTATTGAAAAGAAACCTCATCGAATCGTACTATTACTTCTCCTGGCATAACATGGCTACGGTCATGAGCGATCTAAGCAAATCGAACTGCTGCCGAGCAGGGATTCGAACCCCAATTAAAGGCTTCAAAGGCCTCTGTCCTACCATTAGACG
>CAYZNF010000009.1:26606-48343 GCA_964479725.1 uncultured Candidatus Saccharibacteria bacterium | reverse complement strand
GAATACATATAGTCGCGGATTTTTGGGACTGCAAAATGATAGAGGATGAAAAAGAGCTGAAGGTTGCGTTCTACGAAGCGGCGCGGATTGCAAACAGCAAGCCCTTGAGTTTTTCCGTTTACAAATTTTCTCCCCAAGGCATTACTGCCGTTCTGCTGCTTTCCGAGTCGCACATTGCCATACATACGTGGCCCGAGATCGGTTATATTGCTTTGGATATATTTACCTGCGGAGAGCGGTCCCAGCCTATGAAGGCCCTTGAGTATTTCCGCGCCCTTTTGGAGCCTCAAGAAGCAGTGGTAAGAGAAATAAAGCGAGGGGAGTCTACTGGCACTATATAATAACGGTATGATTTGTTATGGCACTCTTTGGAAATATATTTGGAGGTTCAGGCGGCGCAAAGGAAATTCGGAAGCTCCAGCCGGTTGTTGAAGATATCAACAACCTGGAACAGGAAATTACCCGGCTTTCTCTTGAAGATCTCAAGCAAAAGACCGCTGAATTGAAAACTCGTCTCGCTAGCGGAGCTTCTTTTGACGACATTTTACCGGAAGCTTTTGCTTTGGCAAGGGAGGCAAGCCGCCGCACTCTTTCTCAGCGGCATTTCGATGTCCAGCTGATTGGGGGCATGGCGCTTCACCAGGGCAATATTGCCGAAATGAAAACGGGTGAAGGAAAAACACTTACCGCTACCCTTCCCGCGTATATCAACGCGCTGGAGGGAAAAGGAGTGCACGTTGTTACGGTGAACGATTATTTGGCTCGACGTGACACCGTGTGGATGGGACAGATTTATTATGCGCTTGGATTGAGCGTCGGATGTATTGCCCATGATACTTCCTATATATATGATCCAAACTATCAACTATCAACAATCAACAGTCAGCAATTGATTAATGAAGATGAGCGTGACGAAAAAAGGGATACGACGGGGAGCTTTCACGTGGAAGATTCCTATCTTCGGCCGGTTTCCAGAAAGGAAGCATATGCCGCTGACATTACCTATGGCACAAACAACGAATTCGGCTTCGACTATTTAAGGGACAACATGGCTTATGATCTTGCCCAGCAGGTCCAGCGGGGGCATCATTACGCCATTATCGATGAAATAGACTCTATTTTGATTGATGAAGC
Organism: uncultured Candidatus Saccharibacteria bacterium; assembly: GCA_964479725.1. Classification (GTDB taxonomy): domain Bacteria; phylum Patescibacteriota; class Minisyncoccia; order Minisyncoccales; family UBA10102; genus CAYZNF01. The sequence continues at coordinate 47,209 of CAYZNF010000009.1, read as the reverse complement.
CAGGACCCCCCTGATTATTTCGGCTCCCGACGCGGAAAGTTCGAAATGGTATCTTGATTTTGCCAGGTTAATGCCCCAGCTAAGTCCCGAAACCGACTACCAGATTGATGAAAAACTGAAAGCGGTAACTCTCACTGAAGCCGGCATAAACAAAATAGAGCAGCTGCTCGAAGTAAAGGATATCTACCAGGAAAAAGGAATAAAATACCTGCATCATCTTGAACAGGCGTTGCGCGCACAAACCCTTTTCCAAAGAGACAAGGATTATGTGGTACGCAATGGCGAAGTTATCATTGTTGACGAATTTACCGGACGCATGCTGCCGGGGCGCAGGTATTCTGGCGGTTTGCACCAGGCCTTGGAAGCAAAAGAGTCTGTAAAAGTACAGCCAGAGTCGATTACCCTAGCCTCCATTACTTTCCAGAACTATTTTCGTTTGTACAAAAAACTTTCGGGCATGACAGGAACTGCCGCGACATCCTCGGAAGAGTTTTATCGCGTGTACGGGCTTGAGGTAGTAAGTATCCCTACAAACAAGCCGATGATCCGAAAGGATTTGCCAGATCGCGTGTACAAGACAGTGGAGGCAAAATTCAAGGCAGTGGCAAAAGAAGTCAAAGCCTGCCATGAAACAGGCGAGCCGGTATTGGTGGGAACGGTTTCGATACAAAAGAATGAATTTTTGAGCAAACTCCTTGAAATGGAGGGAGTGCCCCATAATGTGCTTAACGCAAAAAACCATGAGCGTGAAGCAGAGATTATCGCCCAAGCAGGAAAGTTTGGGGCGGTAACCGTTGCCACAAACATGGCAGGCCGCGGCGTCGACATTATTCTGGGGGGAAACCCGCCAGAGGAAGCCGAGGCCGCGAAAGTGAAGGAGTTTGGCGGCCTGCATGTTATTGGCACAGAACGCCACGAAGCCAGGCGTATTGACAACCAACTGCGCGGGCGATCGGGTCGCCAGGGCGATCCTGGCTCGTCGCAGTTTTATGTTTCTTTGGAAGATGACGTGGTGCGGGTATTCGGAGGCGAAAGGATAAAATCTCTTATGGAACGGTTCAATTTTCCAGATGACCAGTCAATCGAGTCTCGCATGGTGTCGAATGCCATTGAATCTGCCCAGACAAAAATTGAAGGCATGAATTTTGACGCGAGAAAGCATGTTCTTGAATATGATGATGTTTTGAACCGCCATCGAGATACTTTTTACCGCCGCAGGGGAGAAATTCTGGCAAAAGCGCAAATTCAAGACCCTCAAAACAGTGAAAGTCTCAAGACCTACTTGCTTTTGCTTGCCGAGAAACAAGGACGTTCAAAAGAAAACTATGAAAAAAAAGAGCAGGAATTGGGATCCGAAAACATGAGGCAGGCCGAAAGAATCGTTGTCTTGCGTGTTATGGACACCGTGTGGGTGGAGCATTTGGAAAATATGGAATCTCTAAGGGAGTCGGTAAGGCTGCGCGCCTATGGCCAGCAGGATCCCTTGGTTGAATATAAAAACGAAGGCCACCGCATGTTCCAGTATCTTTTGAATACCATTGATTCAATGGCGGTAGAATCCCTTTTTAACGTGCAATTGACTTCTTCCCAGCCTCGATCTTCTGTGGAATCTGCAATGAAATCCGAAGCGAGCAGAGATAATGGTTCCAAGCATCAGTCCGGTGTTTCTAGAGAAGCGGGGAAAGCGGGTAGGAACGATCCCTGCCCATGCGGAGCGGTGAATCCTGCGACAGGCGAGGTCTATAAGTACAAACGCTGCGGGCTCATCAATGCGCCATATCATAAAAAGGCTTAGCGACGTCCTGAGCGAAGTCGAAGGACGGCTCCGGTAAAAAGTATAAAAAGTGCCATGGGAAGTAGGAATGTAGCTAAACCGATTCGGAATCAAGAAGAATTGATTGAAGTAGTAAAGCATATCGCTTCGGAGACTTCGAGGATGGCCCGAAAGATCCTAGGAAAAACCTTTCCAATCAGATCTTTGACGGTATTTTCTCATTCGCAAGAAGAATTTGAATTTCTGATAAAAATCCTGGAAAAATTAGGAAAACCGTATAACTATAACAATGGGCCGCGAGTTGCATTATACGAACCTATTGAAGTTGGAGAAAGTCATATTACTCATCTTCGTATCCGAAAGCCAGATCCTGAACGCTTGCAGGTAGGATGTAATGATTTCGAAACTGACTATGAATCCTTTAAGAAGGATTACTTGCCCAATCATCCGGAAAATCTTCGCCTCATTAAGCGGCCAGAATATGAAATGATAGGATTTTATGACTCAAGTTTCGATGTGCTGGCTTATGTGGTTTCCAAGTGAGTATTCTTGCGGATACTCTTTGAATATTAAAAGTGCCGTGAATTATGAAAATAGCGATTTTCACAGAAGGAACTATACTAATGCATAAGAACGCTGTTGGGCATGCGCGTGAGGAAATTATTCGGCAAATTATGGATGAGGAATCATCGGTAAAAGATTATGCAAACTATATGCCAATAGGAAACGCGGCTCAAAAGATAAAAGGATGGGTTGATCAAGGCGCAGAAATTGTTTATATGACATCGCGCAAGAATCGGGGAGAGGTGCAAGATATCCAAGATATTCTTGAGAGAAATAATTTCCCAAAAGGAATTTTAGAATATCGAAAACAGGATGAGGAATATAAGGATATGGCTGAGAGGATTATGCCAGATATCCTTATAGAGGATGACTGTGAAAGTATTGGCGGAGAGAACGAGATGACTTTTCCTCGTATCAGACCAGATATAAAAGAAAGGACAAAATCAATTGTTGTTAAAGAATTTCAAGGAATTAATCATCTGCCCGATGATATAAATTCCATGCTGGGTAGGTAGTAAAGTACAAAAGTATCATGCATTTTGAGTAAATTCTATCGACTTAATCTTGCTATAGCAAAGAAAAACGATAGATTAAAAGTCAGTTCCAAACCCCTTAGTAAAGCGAGCTTCTACTGCTAAGATAAAAATGCCATGGGAAGTAAAAAGTGATAAAATAATGTAATATGGCCAAGAGCAGAAAAAAGGATATTTATACTCAAATTGCCGATTTTGTACACGAAACCAGCATACACAGTAAAACGCCGCGTTCAGGTTTTTGGTTCCTTGGCAGTGGCAGTCAGTCCGTGGCCGAACATCTCTTCCATACGTCCATGATCGCATATGCTCTTGCGTATCTAGAGCCAAAGGCGGATAAGTATAAAATCGTATTAATGGCGTTGTTCCATGACATTGGAGAAGGAAGAACATCGGACCATAACTACGTGCACCAACGTTATGGGCGACTTGCTGAAGCAGAAGCGGTGAAAGATATCGCCCAGAGTGCACCCTTTGGACAAGAAATCCTTGAACTATTTGAAGAGGAAGGGGAGCGAAAAACTTTGGAAGCAAAACTTGTGAAAGATGCCGATCAACTTGAATGGATTGCAACCTTGCGAGGCGAAGAAGTGAAAGGGAATAAAAAAGCGCGAGAATGGATTCAGATCGCCCTAAAACGCCTGAAGACAAATTCTGGCAAGAAACTTGGAAAAACACTGGTAGAAATTCACCCGGATTCTTGGTGGTTTGATGTTAAGGATAAATGGTTCATTGATAGAAAAGACAAGGATCGTGGATGGGTTCGGAAATAAATTCAAAAAGTTGCATGGTAAATAAAGATAAAAATACGGAAAACATAAAAATAATAAAAAATATAGAGGTGATGTATGTAGAGGCGAAAGAGGGGGTAAGCGGCTCAAAGAAAGCGTTTGATGATTTGGAAAGTCGCTTGCCAGGTCTAAGGGGGCAGAAAATTTTATGGTGCCGTACAAAACGGAACTTACAGGGCATGCGTAGAGATCGTAGCGGAAGATAACCCGAGTATACTGGAACTTCCGATTTGGGTGATCCCTGGAGGCAAATATGCCACGAGAAAAATCGAAAATTGGTGGCAACATCTTAAAGAAATTGGCCCCACATTCGAAGCAATAGAGAAGGAAAGCAAGGTAGATAAAAACAGGCCCTATCTCGAATTTTATAAAAGTCAGAAAGAGCTTGTTCTGATGTTGCCAGTTGAATAATTCGTGTGAGGTGGTTAATAAGCAGCAGAAGTGTCCTGGATTCTGAATAAATTCTATCGACTTAATATTGCTATAGCAAAGAAAAACGATAGAATAAGGATATGGAAAACATAAAGAAGTACAAGTATTATTTCACAAAGCCAAAATCCGCGATCGTGCATGATATGCTTACCTGGCTTTTGATTGGGGGTGCGGTCGCTATTGCTTCTACTTCTCCTTATTTTATGCCAAATCTTTTGCGAGCACGCAGAAATTGGCAAAAGTACCCAAAGCGGAAAGTTTCAGACACATTTTACCGTTTACGCAAACAAGGACTCATTGCAGTTGAAAAAAGAAATCAACAGATATATATTTCGCTTACCCCAGAGGGAAGAAAGAGGGCAGGTATTTATCAGATCGACAAGCTTCACATTGCGAGGCCAAAGCGGTGGGACGGGAAATGGCGTCTTCTCTTGTTTGATATTTCAGAAAAAAGAAAAATTTCGCGAGAAGCGCTTCGAGGAAAACTCAAAGAATTGGGATTTGTTCAATTTCAAAAAAGCGCTTGGTTGCATCCCTTCGATTGCAGAGCGGAGATAGGACTATTGCAGGACTTCTTTGGCTTGTCGAAAGAAGAGGTGCGGTTGGTAGTAGCTGAAAGTATTAGCAGTGATGAGCAGTTCAGGAGGAACTTTAAACTGTCGACTTAATCTTGCTATAGCAGTATTAAGTCGATAGTAATTTTGAAGGTGTCATGGAGGTAAAAAAGAATAAGAACTACTGGGTCAACGGCGGCAAAAACAGACATCAATAGAATGGAAGAAAATGATAACAATCTTTTCCTGGAACTGCATGTTCCGGATTTTGGCAAGGTAAAAGAATTTTACGGAAATTTGGGATTTAAAGTAGTTTACGAAGAACCAGTTGGGGAGTATTTGGGGTATTTGGTGATAAAAAAAGGCGAAACGCGGCTGAATTTTTACGGAGGGGATGCCAGGGTATACGAGCATAAATTCTTCAAGAAATTTCCCGGCAGTACTCCCAGAGGATATGGAGTTGAGGCGGTTGTGCTAGTAGAGAATGTAGAGGAGTTCTATAAGAGCATTTTTCCATACATACAAGATTGTATTGTTCAGCCTTTGGAATTAAAGCGCTGGGGCAAGAAAGATTTTCGCATCGAAGATCCCTTCGGGTTTTATATACGATTTTCAGAACCAATGGATTGGGGAGCAAACTAAATAAAATGAAAGAGCCGCCCCCTGTAAAGGAAGCGGCTCTGGTGTACCTTGCTGGGAAACCTCTTACTCCTTTTTTTGTTGAGGCTCCCATGTCTTGGGCTGGCCCTCCTCTTCCAGGTAGATCTTCAAAGGACATGGGAGAGGGGGACAGTAACTTGGCATTTCCATGTCCTGGGGAAGTGGCACCCATCCCACTTTGCCCAACTTGTACTCGGGGGTTGGGGGCTGTGAGAGCAAGAGATACGTCTTGCCCTCCAGCTCACGAATCTCATGGATCGTGTATTTCCCCAGGGGAGGGTCTGCGGGAATGATCTCTGCCTGGGGTCCAGACGCGCCGGCCAGGGGCGTCTGGACATCCGCTCCGGGCCGCGCGCAGGCGGTCAGGAGTAGCAGGGGGACCAGCAGGACTAGGACGACGAAAAAGATTTTTTTCATGGTTTCCCCTCCTGTTCTCGTATGCTATACATAGAACAAAACATCCAAAATGTCAATATCGGCTCTTGCGGCTTACAAAAGATAAGATAAAATACGAAATATGATTTCTTACGAAGAATTTGAAAAGGTAAATATAAGAGTTGGGATGATTGTGAATGTCGAAGATTTCCCGGAAGCAAGAAAACCAGCATATAAACTTACCATAGATTTCGGGCCTGAAAATGGTATAAAGAAGTCCTCTGTGCAAATTACGAAACATTATGCAAAAGAGGATTTGGTTGGAATGCAGATTATTGGAGTGGTTAATTTTCCTCCAAAGCAGATAGGGCCATTTTTGTCGGAAGTGCTTACGCTTGGCTTGCCGGATGAAAACGGCGACGTGGTGCTGCTCACTCCAACCAAAAAAGTCCCAAACGGAGGAAAAATGTTTTAAATAATTTATGGAATTATGAACTATCCTGACGCAGTGTTTCCTTTATTAGAGGAAGCAGGTGAAGAGTTGAAAAAGCAATATGGAAATGTGAAGGTAGTGCACGAGAAGGTAAATTCATACGTTGATTTCGTTACTGACTTAGACAGGGAAACTGAAAATCTTCTTCGGGAGCGGCTTCGGAAAGTTTTTACTTCGGTAGAATTTTTTGGAGAGGAATTCGGAGGCAACAAGGAAGCAGAACGGTTTTGGCTGTGTGATCCTATCGACGGCACCGCACATTTTGTGCGTGGACTTCCTTTTTGCACCACAATGCTTGCGCTTGTGGAGGATGGCAATGTTGTGTTTTCTGTAATTTATGATTTTGTGAAAGGGGATTTTTACTGGGCGCAAAAAGGCAAAGGCGCCTGGAAAAACAAAGAACAAATTCATGTGAGCAACCGTTCCCTAAAGGAGGGGTATGTTTCTTTTGAGGTGAACATAGAAAAAAGCGAAGGCAATTTGCAAAAGTATGTATGGATGGATAATCATGCTGGTGTTTTCCATACTATGAGCGCAGGATTTGAATTCGCCATGGTAGCTTCCGGAAAGCTCGATGCAAGAATCTCTCTCGATCCTTATGGAAAGATATGGGATTTTGCTCCGGGATCTTTGCTTGTGGCAGAAGCAGGGGGAGTGGTTGCGAATATCGGAAGCAAGACATACGATTATCGAAATTTTGACCACATTGCTACAAATCCTGTGATATATAGAGAATTAACAGAAGGTGAAAACGCGTTGTTCCCAATCTTAACCTGATGTAAAATGGCAGACGAATTGATAGATATCATCAACGAAGAAAATGAAGTAGTGGGGCAAAGCATGAAAAGTGAGGTGCATGCTAATGGGTTGCGGCATCGGGTGAGCGCAGTCTTGCTGAAAAATAAGGAAGGAAAATACTTAATTCCGACAGCTTCTGAAATAAAAGTAGAAGCAGGAGGATTGTATCATTCAGCAGCAGGGCATATCCCCTCTGGGGAAACATATCTTCAAGGTGCAAAGCGAGAGCTATGGGAGGAAACGGAAATAGCAGCTCAAGCAGAAGATTTTAAGTATCTAGGAACTTTTTGGCTCGAAAAAGACTATGTAACGAGAAAAGAAAAAGAGAGATTCGAAGTATTCGAGCTAGAGTATGAGGAAAGTATGGGTAAGCTACAGCTAAATGAGGAGCAAATCAATGAACAGTGGCTAAGTAAAGAAGAACTGGGGAGTATATATTTAAACAATCCGAAAAAGTTCTCATATCCATTAAAGCTTTCCTGTGAAGAGATATTTAAGTTTACACGTTAAAATATAGAAAGGCGGAGTATGAAAACACTTCTTTTAACCTCAAGCGGAATGCAGATAAAGAATGAGATTCTGAAGATTCTGCCTAAGCCAGCCAATCAATTAAAGCTGGCGCACGTCATAACGGCTTCTAAACCAGAGGCAGACACGACGTACCGCGATAGGGACACAAAACTTTTACGGGAAGTCGGATTTCAAGCTGTAGAGATAGATATAGAAGGAAGAAGTGAAAAGGAATTAAGGGAGATTTTGCATGATTTCGATATTCTTTATGTGCAAGGAGGAAATACCTTTTATCTTTTGAAAGCCGTAAAGGAAAGCGGTTTTGGTGCAGTTATTAAAGAATTCATTAATCAAGGCAAAATTTATATCGGAGTGAGCGCTGGGAGCATCATTATGGGCCCTACTATAGAAACCGCTAATTGGAAAGGTATTGATAAGAATGATGTAGGACTTGAGGATTTAACTGCAATGAATATTATTCCATTTGCTATTTTCCCTCATTATGATTCGGGATATGAGGAATTAGTAAAGCAGGAAGCCCCAAGAGCAAAGAATCCAGCCCGCCTTCTTACTGATGATCAAGCGTTTCTCGTTCAAGATGATAAAATAACGCTCTTAGGGAAAGGGGAGGAGATAAGACTGTAAGAGAATACATGAATACTGACTGCCCGTTTTGTAATATATCGAAAGGAAAGCCGCCTTCGCATGGTGCTTCGGTGAGCCAAGGCGAGCGGGTTTTGAAAGAAGGGAAGTATATGGTTGTTATTTTCAGCAATCCGCGGCTAATGCTTGGACACTTGCTTGTGATTCCAAAGCGGCATGTAATGCGGCTAGTTGAATTGACCAAAGAAGAACGGGACGAACTTTCAGATTTGCTTATTGAGTTTGAAGAAAAGATTTTACAAAAGCTTTCTGCGGGTTGCGACATTCGGCAGAATTATAAGCCATATGTTCCAAACAGCAGAACGAGCGTAAAACATTTCCATTTTCATATATATCCCCGCGATTTAAATGATGAGTTGCATCAGGCAACAGATCCCCATCAAGAACCACTCTATCGAGATCTGCCTAACGAAGAAAGAGAACAGTTATTCAAACTTTTAAGCGATTAAATTAATATGAAAATTGCGATTTGCGGGAGTATGGCTTTTACCCAACAAATGTTCGAGGCCAAAGAAAAATTAGAAAAACTAGGACACCAGGCAGTAGTTTCCGGATTCGGTGAGAAATATCTCGGCAAGACGCCGGAGGAGATTGAGAAGCTCAAACTGTATCATAAATACGAGAAAGACGCCATTAGGGAATTTTATAAAGAAATTAAAAATTCAGATGCTATTCTTGTGCTTAATTACGACCGGAAAGGAATTGCAAATTATATCGGCGGCAACACCTTAATGGAAATTGGATTTGCCCACGTGCTCAATAAAAAAATATTCCTTTTGAATCCTATTCCGGAAATTGAATTCTACAAAACGGAAATTGAAGCAACAAAACCGACTATTCTTAATGGCGCGTTGGAAAAAATATAAAAGATAAGGTTTAATGCAGAGGAGCTTGGAAAAAAAGCAAAAAAAAGGTAGAAATAATAGTATAAGAATATGCTTTCGCGTATTGCGTCATTTCTGAAATTTTTTTTGGTTTTGGCGGCGGGAGTTGCCATCGGGGCTTACTTGTTTTCAGACAGCCAGCCCAGGTCTTTGCTTTCGCTTCCAGACTGCGACAGAGTATGCTTTAACCCGAATGAAATTCTTGGACTGCTGGGTTCTGTCGGGGTGCAGAGGGCGTCTGGAGCTTTGCCTGCGGTCGTGAAGGAAACAGACAGGACTATTGTCATAAAACACCCATTTCCTCAGGCTCCTACCCATTACGTTATTGTGCCAAAGAAAGATATTAAGAATATTGCCGATATGACAGAGGAAGATAAGGAATATGTTACCGATGCTATGGCTGTGGCGGGAGAGCTTGTGCGAGAGAAGAATCTTTCAAAATACAGGTTGTATACAAACGGATCCGGTTATCAGTCGGTCGCCTATCTGCATTTCCATTTGACTTCAGAATAAAGGCGCCAATCCATGTTTTTCTCATTCCCAGGACTTTTCACGTTTTTACTGCTGATTATTTTGGTGCCGGCGCTTTTTATTTTTGGCGTGTTTGAAGTATTAAGCAGAGGATTGGAAAATATCGGTATTTCAGAGCGTATGATTGTCGGGGTGGTATTCTTGATGGCGATAGGCTCATTTATAAGCATCCCTTTGGGAAAAAAGAAAATTATAGCGGCCGAAGAACGGCGGGCGGCCTCCGGACTTGCTATCAATATTGGGGGAGGAGTAATTCCCTTGGTGATAGTGGCATATCTTTTGCCGAGACTTCCTTTGCAAGCTTCTCTTGTCGCCATAGTCTTGATGATCGTCCTTTCATATACGCTTTCTCGCAGTGTGCCAAAAAAAGGAGTACGGGTTTCACTGGTTCTTCCGCCGATCTTTGCGGCGCTTTTCGCAATGATTTTGGCGCCTCAAGCAGCTCCATCGGTTGCTTTTGCTGCAGGGGTTCTGGGGGTGCTTATTGGCGGGGATATACTTCGTATGCCATGGCTTTTAAAGCAGGAGCGAGGCATGGTTGTGATTGGAGGAGGAGGAGTTTTTGACGGGATATTCCTCGTTGGAGTTGTTTCATCCCTTTTAGCTGGCTTTACTAAATAGCAACTTAGTGGTAAGATATGAATCTATGAAAAAGAGTGCGATAATCGGATTCCTTGTTTTTATTCTGATGATAGGTTTGGCTTCCGCCGCCTTTGCTTTTCCCCGATACCTTAACAAAGGTATTGATTTTTTGAACGCCAAAAAATCTTCTGTTTCACAGCTGGAAAAACGGATTCCGGATGTTCCAAAAATCAAAGAGCTTTCTTTTAAGCTTGGGTTGGATTTGCAGGGAGGATTGCAGCTTACTTATGAACCGGATTTTTCAAATATTCCGTCAAGCGAATATGACACAAGAATGGAAGGAGTGCGCGATGTTATAGAAAGAAGGGCAAACTTTTTTGGGGTAGCCGAACCCTTAGTGCAAATACAAGGGCGCGGGGGAAGCCAGCGTTTGGTGGTGGAGCTTCCTGGGGTTACGAGCTTGGATCAGGTAAATGAATCTTTGAAATCGGCCCCGTTTTTGGATTTTCGTGAATTAAAAGAAGATTTTAAAGCGATCGATGAGGCTAACCGGAAATTTCTTGAAACGGGTGAAGGACAATATGAAGAGCCTTTCAAGGCTACTGGTTTGACGGGAGCATATCTTACGCGAGCTGATGTTGTATCGGGCCAGTTTGCTTTGGAGCCCGTAGTAACGCTTACGTTCAACGAAGAAGGGGCGAAAATGTTTGAACAAATCACCGAAAAAAATCTCGGTAAACCCGTGGCCATTTATCTGGATGGGATACCCATACAAACAGCTATTGTGCAGGCTAAGATTTCGGGAGGGGAAGCCCAGATTACGGGTATTAAATCAAGAGAAGAGGCGGTGCAGCTTGTGCGTAATCTTAACGCGGGAGCTGTGCATGTGCCTTTGCAGTTAATTTCCCAGCGGGTTATTGGCCCTACTCTTGGAGCTTTGTCTATCCAGGAAAGCTTAAAAGCGGGTTTCATAGGAGTTATGGCCGTTATCGCATTTATGCTGATATTCTATCGCTTGCCGGGATTATTTGCTTGTTTTTCTCTTATCTTTTTCCTTATCGTATTGCTACTGGTTTTCAAAGTGTTTCCCATAACCTTAACTTTGGCTGGAATCGCGGGAATTATTCTTTCTGCCGGCATGGCGGTTGACGCGAATATCCTTATTTTCTCTCGCATGAGAGAAGAGCTAAAGACGGGCAAAGGGTTTTCCGCAGCCCTGAAAGAAGGGTTTTCCAGGGCTATCCCTTCCATACGCGACGGAAACCTTACGACGATCATAGTTACTTTGATTTTGTTTTTTGTTGGTTCTTCCTTTGTGCAGGGGTTTGCACTGCTTTTTTTGATAGGAACGACGATAAGCGTATTTTCGGCCATTTTTGTTACAACCGCCTGGCTTAAGCTATTTGAAGGAACGCGCCTTGCAAAAGCAGAATGGCTGTGGAGATAACTATATAAATATGTTTCGATACTACAAATTTTTTCTTGCAACTTCGGGAGTAGTCGTTGCTTTCTCTATTGCGAGCGTTATTTTTTTCGGGCTTAATTTTGGCATAGATTTTACAGGAGGAAGCGTTTTGGAGGTGGAGTACGCGAATAGTCGTCCTTCTGTCCAGGAGGTCCGGGACCAGCTTGCGAATTTGGACCTAGGTTCTTTGACCGTACAGCCTGTCGGAGAAAAAGGGATGATTTTGCGGATGAAAGAAATTTCTCCCGACACCCATGAGCGGGTTATAGAAAAGCTTGGAAGCGATGCGAAAGAAAAGCAATTTGAGGTTATCGGACCCACGATAGGGGCTGAATTGAGGAATAAAACGATTGTTATCACATTGCTTGGAATATTAGCTATTTTAGTGTATATTGCTTTGGCATTTAGGCAGGCTATAAAGCCGGTCTATGCATGGCATTACAGTTTAGCCAGTGTTCTTGCCTCTATACACGATATTGCGGTGCCATTGGGCGTCCTTGCGGTGTTGGGGCATTTTTATGGCGTCCAGTTTACTATTCCCATTGTCGTCGCACTGCTGACAATCCTGGGGTATTCTATCAATGATACGGTGGTCGTGTTCGACCGTGTGCGGGAAAACCTTTTAAGAAAGACAGGAGTTGACCTGGTTGATACGGTTGATAAAAGTTTTTGGCAGACTCTGGGAAGGTCTTTGGGGACATCGTTTACCACCCTTTTGGTCGTGCTGGCCATATTCTTTTTTGGCGGAGACACACTACGCTATTTTGCTTTGACTTTGGCCGTTGGAATTATCGCCGGAACCCTTTCCTCTATCTTTTTGGCGTCCCCGGCTTTGCTTGTGTTTGCCAAGTGGAAGGGCAAGGACTTGACATAATTCTCTAAATTTTGTTTAATAACTTAATATGGTATTTCCTTATCAAAAAATTTCTTTTCAAATCTTGTCAGACGTCAATCCGCGGATGCGTGACATACTAACTAAGCGGTTTGGCCTTGAAACCGGAGAGCCTTTGACCTTGGAGGCCATTGGCCAGGAGCATAATATTACGAGAGAGCGTGTGCGCCAGATTGTGGAGGATGGTCTTTCCCAGTTGCGAGATCAAGCAGCCAGGGACCAGCGCAAAAACCCTGGAGTTGGGAAAGTCCTTTCTTATTTGGGTGAGGAGCTCCGAAGGTTTGGGAACATCAAGAGAGAAGATTTGTTTGTGGAAGAAATGGGAGCGGAAGATGATGCGACTCATATATCGTTCCTCTTGCATTTGAGTGATCGTTTCTATAGGCATCGCGAAACCGAAGACTTTTATTCTTTCTGGGCGGCAAAGAAGGAGTTTTTAGAGCATGCCCCAAAAGTGCATGAACATGTTGTGGGGCACTTTGAAATTTGCAAAAACCTGCTTTCGGAAAAAGAAATCAAAGAGGATCTTGTGCCGAAGGTGCAGGAATATAACTTTGCCCCAAAGACATTCTTTTCTTTTCTTGAAACTTCAAAACATGTAATGCGGGCTCATGATGGCCGATGGGGCTTGAGGGTTTGGCCCGAAGTTAATCCCAAGGGCGTACGGGAGAAAGCATATATTGTGTTGAAAAACACGCAAAAGCCTTTGCATTTTACTGAAATCACGCAATTGATACAGGAACTACAGCGTTCCTTGCCTCATAACCCGGAGCGAACAATTCTTTCGCAAACAGTGCATAATGAATTGATCAAAGACCAAAGGTTTGTGCTGGTTGGAAGGGGAATTTATGCTTTATCGGATTGGGGGTATCAGCCCGGGACCGTGCGGGAGGTTCTTGTATCTATTTTGCAGGAAGCCAGAGAGCCTATCTCAAAAGAGGAAATTATCAATAAAATTCTTGAACAGCGGCAGGTAAAAGAAAGCACTGTTATGCTGAACTTGCAGGATAGAAAAATGTTTTTGAAGGACGCAGAGGGTAACTATTACGTAAACCCTTAATGCCGGAAATTCCTTCGCCACAATCTGTTTTTCCAATCTTTTTTGCAATACTTCAAGCCGTTTTCTCCTTTTGGTGGTTATGGCTGCCTTTGGTTTTGTGGAATCCCGCGATTAAGATGTGGCATTGGTGGCGTGAGGAAATGTTTGATTCAAAACAGAAAAGCATAATGGTGGATGTGCGGGTCCCTGGAAATGTTGAAAAGCCCTACAAGGCAATGGAAAACGTTTTCGTGGGTTTTTGGCAGGCCATGCACGACGCTCCCGATGTACCTGAAAAATGGCTGGAAGGGAAATATCAAAAGAGCTTTGCCATTGAGGTAGTATCTATCGAAGGAGAGGTGCACTTTTATTTCCGTTTTCCGGCAGAGACGCGCAAAAATATGGAGTCAGCGGTGTATGCCCAGTTTCCCGATGCTGAATTTACCGAAGTGGAAGATTACACCAAAAAAATTCCTCCCGATATTCCGAACAAAGACTGGAGAATGTGGGGAACGAACTATCGCTTTGAAAAGCCGAATGTTTACCCCATTAAAACCTATAGCAGATATTTTGAACCCAATGCTACGGCAAAAGAAGAATACAAAATAGATCCAATGGCTTTGCTGTTGGAAGGGTTGGGGCGCTTAGGCAAGGGAGAGCAGCTTTGGATACAGTATATTCTCAAACCCATTACCCCGGAGGATGATTATAATTACGTGAACGAGGGAAGGCAAGTGGTGGATGAGATTGTGAATAAAAGGCTAAAACCGGCAACGCAAAAAGGCCCAGGCACCTTTACGTTTTTAGATGACATAAGGAAGGTGGTTATTTTATTGTTAACGGGGCAAGAAGATTTAGCCGGAGCAAAAGAAGCGGAAAAAGAAGATAGGACTCTTCGCGATCTAACTCCTGGAGAAAAAGATTTGGCGCTGGCAATTGACGAAAAAATAAGCAAGTACGCATTTATGGCGAGCGTTCGTTTTATTTATCTTGCCAAGGAAGAAAATTACTTTAGTCCCGCAAAGGCTGCCGCGATGCAGTATTTTACCCAGTTCAGCAGCCAAACGCTCAACAAGATGCGTCCTTTGAGCGGCACGCTTACCAAAACAAATACTATTTTCACCCGTTTCATGGATGCCAGGAGCACTTACCTTAAAAAAAGGCGTTTGTTCCGCCATTATACCATGCGGGTCCCGGCGTTTTTCCCAAATGTTCCGTCCAGAGCATTATTGCTTTTGAATACCGAGGAAATGGCAACCCTATTCCGTCTCCCAAGCAAACTGACTGTCCCGACATCAACTTTGCCTCGCATTGAATCGAAAAGAGGAGCAGCTCCTCCAGAGCTTCCTTTCGAATAACGGTTCTTGTTGGAATTCTCTCTTGCGTTGGGAGCTCTTTTTGAAGAGAAGTTTTGCCTTCGGTGATAATCACTTTCCTCTGAGAGTGATTCGAGATACAATAAAGCTATTGGTATGAGCGACATTACGTTTTTTGGCCAGACAAATTTCAGGAACATGCAGAGGAAATTCGGCATTAGGATAGACGACAGACGCCGTCATTTTTACGCTATCGGGAAAACAGGCATGGGGAAAAGCGAAATGCTAAAGAACATGGCCATACAGGATATCCAGCGAGGGTATGGAATAGGCTTTGTTGATCCGCACGGCGAATCGGTGGAAGACTTGCTGAATTTTATTCCCCAAGAGCGCACAAAAGACGTCGTATATTTTAATCCTGCAGATACCGAGTATCCCATTGCGTTTAATGTTATGGAAGAAGTTGATCCTGAAAAGCGTCATCTTGTGGCATCGGGGTTGATGTCTGTGTTCAAGAAAATCTGGCCGGACGTATGGTCAGCCCGTATGGAATATATCTTGAACTACGCCATCCTCGCGCTGTTGGAATACCCCGGAGCTACCCTTCTTGGCATCAACCGCATGCTTTCGGATATAGAATACAGACTGAAGGTTGTAGAAGCGGTCAAAGATCCTGTTGTAAAGACGTTTTGGACGCAAGAATATGCCAGATATACCCAGCGATACGAAATAGAGGCAACGGCGGCCATACAAAACAAGGTGGGGCAATTTATTTCTACCCCTCTTGTCAGGAATATTGTGGGGCAGGAGCATTCCAATATCAATCTGCGGGAGCTCATGGACCAAAAGAAAATTTTGCTTATCAACCTTTCCAAGGGAAGAATAGGCGAGGACAACTCCCGGCTCTTGGGAGGGCTTTTGGTAACAAAAATCCAGCTTGCGGCGATGTCGCGTGTTAATATACCCGAGGAACAGAGAAACGATTTTTTCTTTTATATTGATGAGTTCCAAAACTTTGCCACTGAAAGCTTCGCGACTATTCTTTCTGAAGCCCGCAAATATCGCCTTTCTTTGATATTGAGCCACCAATATATAGCCCAGCTGGAGGAGGAGGTGGCAGACGCGGTGTTCGGCAACGTGGGAACGCTTGTTTCTTTTCGTATTGGCGCTGAAGACGCCGAAGCATTCGAAAAGGAATTTTTCCCCGAATTTGAAGCAACCGATTTTGTAAATCTCGGAAAGTACACCATTTATGTGAAACTTATGATTGACGGGGTGGCAAGCCGTCCGTTTTCCGCAACTACGCTTCCCCCAATGCCGCATCCAGCTGTCTCATTAAAGGATAAGATCATTCAGGCTTCAAGGGAGCAGTACGGCACCCCTGGTGAAAAAGTTGATAAGATGATTATGGAATGGACTGGAATTTCAACGGCGGTAAATTCAGCCGGCCCTATTGCTATGGGTACTATGGCGGCTCCAATGTCCGGAGGCAGTATGGCGGGCGAACCTCAAATTTTATACGATGCCATATGCGACAGGTGCAAGAAGCCGGCAAAAGTCATTTTTCCTCCCGACGGGAAACGTCCGGTATACTGCAAAAAATGCCGGAAAAAATTGAAACAAGCCCAGAAGAAAAGTGAAGAAGACGAAACAGAAAAACTGCCGCCTGTTTCCGGAGAAAAAGCCGCTGCAGTTCCCGTCCCCGCATCTGTTTCCTTGAGAGATGCCTTGGAAAAACAGCCAGCGCCAGCGGCACCCCAAAGAAGAGATGCGGGACGTGGGGAGCCAGAAAGAAGTGCTCCTCAAAGAGAAGGGGTGCTTAAGGATGCTTTAAGGAAGGCTCTGAAAGACGCAATTGCAGTCGGCCAGCCCAAAAAAGAACCTATGCAGAAACCAAAAGAGGATGCAAAACAGACGGGAGTGCTGAAACCCGGGGAAACGATTTATTTCCAGAATCCATGAAAACAATACGGGATTTTGATCTGGAAGGAAAACGTGTCTTAGTGCGATGCGATTTCAATGTGCCTCTCGATCTTAGCGGGGCGATAACTGATGACTTTCGTATCAGGCAAACAATTCCTACCATCCGATACGCGTATTCCCACAAAGCCAAGACTATTTTAATCAGTCATTTGGGTAAGCCGGGGGGTAGGATTGTGGAGGAGTTGCGATTAACCGTAATTCAAAATCGTTTGGAAGCCTTATTGGGTATTTCTGTGGCAAAAACACAAGACTGCGTAGGGGCAGAAATAGACAGGCAAGCGGCGCGAATGGCTCCGGGAGATATCTTGCTCTTGGAAAATGTAAGGTTCCATAAAGAAGAAGAAGAGAACGATCGCGAATTTGCCCATAAATTGAGCAGTCTTGGGAGTATTTTCATTAACGACGCTTTTGGCGCTTCCCACAGGAGCCATGCTTCTATTGCGGGAGTGCCTATGTATCTTCCTTCCGGTGCGGGCCTTTTGCTGGAAAAAGAAATATTAGCTCTCAATGAGGTTATGGGAGGAGCAAAAAAACCTCTGGTTGTCATTGTCGGAGGGAGCAAGGTTGAAACGAAATTACGGTTTTTGGAAAATATCTTAAAAATAGCTGATTGGATTCTTTTGGGCAATTTGCCTGCCCAGGAGATAAAACAGAAAAAGATCCGCTTAAAATGCGAAGAAAAATTTGTTCTTGCTCCGGATGGCGTAATTTATGAGGGCAGGGACTTGGACATCGGCCCGTATTCTTTGGAGTTATTTAAAGAAAAGATAAGAGAGGCCGGGACAATATTTTGGGCGGGGCCTTTGGGGAAAGTGGAAGAAGAGCAATATGCGAAAGGATCAATTGAAGTGGCGGAGGCCATAATAAAAAGCCGCGCGTATCGCGTAGCAGGCGGAGGGAATTTAAGCGCGTTTTTGGG
This sequence comes from uncultured Candidatus Saccharibacteria bacterium, assembly GCA_964479725.1. Lineage (GTDB taxonomy): Bacteria > Patescibacteriota > Minisyncoccia > Minisyncoccales > UBA10102 > CAYZNF01. Next base: position 29,451 of record CAYZNF010000009.1, on the reverse strand, counting down.
AAAATACGGGTTTATCGACAAATTCGACCATGTTTCGACCGGGGGAGGAGCAATGCTTGCGTATTTGGCGGGAGAGAAATTGCCCGGGATCGAAGCGCTGTCAACAACCGAAATAAATAGAAATAAATAGAAAATGGAAATCAAAAATCTTGGACGTCTCGCAAAGCGTATTAGAAAAGCAATTGACGGCAAAGAACACATTATTCTTTATGGAGATTCTGATCTTGACGGGGTTACATCGGTTTTAATCTTGAGGGAGGCTATACGCAACTTGGGAGGAGAGGTAGCCGCAATGTATTTTCCAGATCGGGAACAAGAAGGGTATGGCATTACAAGGAAAGCGCTTCAGGTTTTGGCCGATTATTCCCCAGCTCTTTTGATTGCCATGGACTTGGGTATCTCTAATTTTGAAGAAATAGATATAGCCAATGAAAAAGGATTTGAAGTGCTTCTGATTGATCACCATCAGGTGCTGGGAAAACTTCCTGCCGCCGCTGTGATTGTTGATCCAAAGCAGAAAGGCGAAAAATATCCCTTTCGGGCGTTTGCCGCTTGCGGGCTTACGTTTAGAGTAGCAGAAAAAATGCTTGACAAAGACGCAACTCCTCCCATGAGGAAAAGCCTGGTTGAGCTTGCGGCACTCGGAACAATCGCTGATATGATGCCCAGAGAAGAAGATAATGTGCAAATCATTGAAGAGGGGTTGAGTTCCATTGAAAATTCATGGAGGCCGGGCATTCAAGTATTTTTCAATACACCGTCGGTAGCGGCGGCATTGAGCCTGCAGGAAAAAATTTCACAGATGATTTCGGTGCTTAACGTGCGCGACGTGAAAGACGGCTTGCCGGCGGCTTTTCGTTTTTTTACTGCGATAACGCAGGAGGAAGCCCAGGCTCTTCTTTCGCGGCTTTGGGAAATTAATAAGGTGCGCCAGGATAATATACGGGCGTTCGTGGAGGAGGTGGAAGAGCGCATCAAAAGACGAAAAGACGATCTGATGATTTTTGAAGGCGGCACGAATATTGATTATGTGCTTTTGGGAGCCGCGGCGTCTATTCTTTCAAACAGGCATAAAAAGCCGGTGTTTTTATACAAGGATAAGGGAGAAGAGGGTTTGGGAAGCGTGAGGGCGCCTTCGGGTTATGATACCGTAAAAGCAATGGCCGAATCTGCCGAGATCCTTCTTTCGTATGGCGGCCATGCCCAGGCTTCCGGCTTTCGTCTTAAAACAGAGAATATCGAAGAATTCAAAAAACGCCTTGCCAAGCATTTTAGAGAGAATCATCCATGAGAGAACCAGGCGAGCCACAATTTGTTCCAGAAGAAGAATCTAGAAAAGAAAGCGAAATCTCTAGCAGGGCAGTGCAATGGTTAAGGAGAATATTTCGCCAAGTAGGGGAAGGTCCTGAAAGAATTGCTTTGATCCAAGAGCGTATTGCTCGTTTTGCTTCAATCCTTGGAGAAGAAGAGTTCGCGGCAATACAAAAAACATTAGAAAGTTGTGCAACCATCGAACAAGAGGAAGAATTTATCGCATCAGCAAAGCGTGCCCTTTTACCCCTTATAAAGATAGCAGAGCACAATCCACAATTATTTGAAAGTGTCGCAAGGGAAGCGTTTGTGGAGGCGCATGGCTTCATTCCTTTGAATGAGGTGATTTCGTACCAAATCGAAGAGTCGGACGGCACTTTGCACCTTCATCTTGCTCCAGCTACAAGTCTTGGCATGAAAATGAGAAGGGCTTTTGTGGACGGCTTAAGGAGGTTGGCAGCGCTCGTGACAGAAAATCCTGACATTGTGCGAATTTCTGCAACTTCTCCTCTTGTAGCAGAACATCCAGCGTTGTTTAAGAGATTTGGTTTTACGGTTGAGGGAGAAATTTCTCAAGCAGAAAAATCGAGATATTTCCCTGGAGAAGAAGGTGTGGTTGCTCGGGCTGTCTTACCAAAGGAAACATTATTAGAGAAGTACTTAGAAAATACAGAGCATGAATAAATTTATTGTGCATACTGACGGCGGATCAAGAGGAAATCCGGGACCGGCGGCAATCGGAGTAGTTATTTGCAATGAGAAGGATCAAGTATTAAAAGAATATGGGGAGTTTATCGGGGAAACCACGAACAACGAAGCCGAATACAGAGCGGTTATTTCCGCTTTGAAAAAAATAAAAGCGCAATGGGGAAAAGAAAATGCAAAAAAAGCGGCAGTTGAGGTATATGCTGATTCAGAGTTGATGGTAAAACAGTTGAACGGCGAGTATAAAATTTCCCATCCCACCACTCAAAAATTTTTTATCGAGTTGTGGAATTTAAAAACCGATTTTGCAAAAGTAACATTCACTGCGGTTCCAAGAGAGCAAAATAAGCAGGCAGATAAAATGGTAAACCAGGCCTTAGATGCTAAGGTAGGATCTAGAAACACTCTTTTCCGGAATGTGTGACACCTGGTGTCACACATTCCTATTGTTTATGAAAAGAAAATATCCATTTTCCATTGGGTCAATACATCATATTTATAACAGGGGGGTGGCGAAAGATGTGATTTGCAAGGAAGAAGCAGATTATTGGAGATTTTTACAGGGACTTTGCTTATTTAATGATACGAAAAGTACAAACCGTATTCTTTGGGAATTAGAACGTAAACGAGGAGAGCTGAATCTAAAGGTATTACGAGACTATATAGTAGATCCTGTCAATGAACGAGATAGGCTTGTGCGTATCTTGGCATACTGCATAATGAACAACCATTACCATCTGCTTGTAGAAGAAATTCGAGAAGGCGGTGCGTCGCATTTTATGCATAAGCTTGGGATGGGCTATGCAAAGTTTTTTAATAGCAAACATAA
>CAYZNF010000009.1:25214-26596 GCA_964479725.1 uncultured Candidatus Saccharibacteria bacterium | reverse complement strand
TTTAAAAATGTGTTAGTGAATGATGATTTATACCTTCAGTATTTATTGGTATATATCAATGTGCTTAATCCGGCCAATTTCGTAGCGCCAAATTGGAAAGATGACGGCATAAAGAACGCTAAAGAAGTGCTTAGCTATGCTCAAAAGTATTCATGGAGTAGTCATCAGGATTACTTGGGACTTCGTAATTCCATTATTTTAGAGAAAGGGATTTTTGATTCTTTGATGCCTACGCCATCGGCATATTTAGAACTTGTAAATATGGTGTTGGAAGGCAAAAAACATGAAGATATTGCTCATCTTGTGCTTGAGGAAGATGTTTTATAGTTTGCATGTGTGACACCTGGTGTCACACATTTTTCTGTGTGTTGCGCTTTCAATCTATTAAGGTTATGGTATGAATAGTCTAGAGAAAGGAGGTGCTCTGTGGGCAAGGGTCCCATCAAGGGTCCGCAAACTGGACCCAATGCTCCTCGACCTACACCACGTCCTAGGTAGGTTGAGGAAGGAGGAGCATGAAAAACATGCTCCTCCTTAATTTATCGATACGCTATGCGGTTTATATCAAAGCAAACTTTTATACCTCAGCTTAAGCGATTACCCAACACTCTTGGTTTACCTGTTGTTTGGATCCCGCGAAAGGAGGTCAATGCCTTTTCTTTGAATATCTTTATTCGGTTCGGAGTTGCTCATAGTTCTCGAATTTCTATTCCTCATGCATTAGAGCACGTTGTATCTTTTTCACCAACAAAAAAACTTCCTACAAAAGAAAGATTGAGGAGGTTTTGTGATTCAATTGGAATTGATGTAACCACTGAAGGAATGGAAACCGGCCAATACTATACAAAATATGAAGTAACGGGGCAGCCGAAGTTCTATAAAGAAATATTTTTTCTAGCAAAAGAAAAAATTTTTTATTCTAAGCTCAACGAAGAAACCATTCGCTTAGAAAAAAAACGAATTATAAATGAAATTGAGTTGCGCCAAGATTCGGCAGATACAAATTTTTTTGATATTTTTTTCCCTTTTCAAGCCAATGAAGAACCAAGCGCTCTCTCAATTGCTACAGGAAATATTGCAGAGATCGATTCAACAGAGCAGAAGGATTTGCATGAAGTATATAAAAAATATTATACTCCTCAAAATTCTGTTTTTTTATTAAGTGGTCCCTCATCCTGCGAGAAAGATATAAAAAAATATGTACTTGAGTCTTTCGGATCGCTTTCAGGTAAACAGGGCATTAATATTCCTTCTATTCATCCAACAACTTTAAAAAGAGGAATTCAAAAGGAAATTGAGAAGAAGGGAATCCGTCAATGTTATTTTGCTTTTTCCTTTCCCATTTCCTCAGTTTCTTTTAAGGAAGAATACAAGTTGATGCT
>CAYZNF010000009.1:695-25204 GCA_964479725.1 uncultured Candidatus Saccharibacteria bacterium | reverse complement strand
ATGTAATAGTTCAAATTCTTTCTTGCAGGAGGCGAGAGATGCGCTAGGTTTGTATGATATTTCCTGCGGGTATTTTTTGCTTCCTAAAGAAAGTCTTTTTTACATATATGGAACAACAGGCGACAAGAAAGACGTGCAAAAAGTTTTGCAGTTGCTTTTGGATTATGCTTCAAAGAGGCTTAAGAAAATCAGCAAAGAGGAATGGATAGAATACAAAGAGAAATATTTGCATTGGCTTTTAACTAATATTCAAAACAATTCCTTCACAATGCAGATGGTTGGCGAGTATTTTATGACAACAGATGAGATCTTAAACTTAAGAAAAAAAATAGCATTGATTGAATCTTTAACTATAGGAGAGATGAAAAATTTTATGGAAAAGGCTTTAGAGGTAAATATGATGAATGTGTTTGTAATAAATCCTCAATGAAAGAGAATATGAATAAGCAAAGAATCAATAAAAAGAAAAGACTGCATCCCGCCATTTTTCTGTTAAAGAAAATTCCAAAGGGCAGGGTTGCTACTTACAAGGAAATGGCGAGAGTGTGCGGAACATCGCCCAGGGCCATTGGGAGAATCATGGCAGACAATCCGTATCCGGACGTATATCCTTGCTATAAGGTAGTATCCTCGCGCGGGGAACTATGCGGATACAGCGGCCAGGGGGGACTCAAGGGGAAAGAGCGTTTGCTTAAAGGAGAAGGTATTCTTTTCCAGAATGGGAAAATAGACCCAAAATATTTCTATACATTCTTTACTTAAACAAAAAGCCCACGAGTGTGGGATTTTTGTTTGCCGCGGCAAGTCTATAAGCCGAATTCTGTCTTATCTCGCCATAGCTTTGGCGTGACGAGGCAATCATCTATCTGCCCATTCAATTACTATCAGGGTCAAGTCCTTCGATTTCTCTCAGGCCGTTCGAGGCTCTGAGGAGCCCTCAGGCTCTCGAAGAGACAATAGCGAGCTACTTTGTCTCTATCGCACCTCGCTGCGCTCGGCACAACATGATTCGAATCAACGAATGTGTGCGAATGCTACAAATGAAATTCTTCTTTGCATTCGTAGATTAGGATGCATTTGTAGATTCGGATTATATGCGCACCGAGCATGGCGAGGCACGATAGAGTTTGCTCTTGCACCCAGGCAGGATTTTGCCGTTTCACCCCCGAAGTTGCCTTCGGGGCTCGCCCTAATCCCCCCTAGGGGGACGGGCGCCCGACACCTTTCGGTGTCCAGGGCGTCTCTGCTCGCACCTCTCCCGCCGTAATGCCATCCTAAGATGGCTTTGTGCGGGGTAGGGAATTACCCTAGCCAATTTATCCGTCCTTACGGGCGGAGAGTGTTCGGACTTTCCTCTACATCCGTGAAAATGGATGTAGCGATTGCCTGACTTGCCACGGCACCTATATTGTACAAATAATATAATGGTTTGTCAAATTGGAAATTTTCCTGCAACTCAATTACAATAAAATCAATATGACCGTTTCCCAATTTTTCAATTCAAAAGCTAACTCTATTACTTTGGCCGCCGGCCTTTTATTTTTTTCAGCCCTATTAAGCAGAATGCTGGGATTGCTGCGCAATGCTCTTCTTTCGTGGAGATTTGGCGCCGGAGAAGAAACCGATATCTATCTTGCCGCATTCCGGATCCCCGATTTTTTGTATGGCATAATTGTGCTTGGGGGGTTAACCGCGGTATTTTTGCCTTTGTTTTCAGAGTACATGGAAAAAGATGCCAAGGAGGCGTGGCGTTTCGCAAGCAACCTGCTGAATGTTTTGGGAGGCGCTCTTTTGGTCTTGGCTGTTGGTGCGTTTGTTTTCGCGCCGGCTTTGGTGCATGTTGTTGCCCCGGGATTTTCATCGGCACAGCAGGAACAGACAATGGGGTTGATGCGGCTGATGCTTTTGAGTCCTTTGCTGTTTGGCATCTCTTCAGTTTTTTCCGGAATTTTGCAGTATTTCAACAAGTTTCTAGCATATTCGATTACTCCAATCCTGTATAATCTTGGCATCGTTATTGGGATTGTTTTTTTGTCGCCTGCTTTTGGGGTGTGGGGATTGGGCCTGGGGGTAGTCCTGGGAGCTTTTATGCACGTGCTCATACAGGTGCCTCCTGCCATTGCCTCCGGATTTCGCTGGAACGCGGTTTTAAATTTTCGCCATCCCTCTTTGCTTCGCGTAGCGCGCCTTACAATTCCCCGCACCGTTGCCGCGGCAGGCTACCATATCAACCTGATTATCATGACAGCGCTGGCATCGGTGTTTGCGGTAGGCAGTATTACTCGTTTTACATACGCGAATGATATTCAATTTGTGCCAGTCGGGCTCATTGGAATTTCTTTCGCGGTGGCCGCGTTTTCATCCCTTTCAAAGCTTTTTGCCCAAAAAAAAGAGGAGGAATTTACCCGTATTGTCGCAAGCACCCTTCGGCAGATCCTTTTCCTGGTGATACCGTTTTCGATTCTTTTGCTGCTGCTGCGCGCCCAAGCAATCAGGCTCATATATGGAACAGGTACGGAGTTTACTTGGGAAGACACCAGGATGACCGCGGCTATCCTTGGCATTTTCGCCTTTGGCATTGTGTTCCAGTCGCTTATACCGTATTTCGCACGGGTATTTTTTGCTTTCCAAAACACTAAAACCCCCACAATTATCAGTTTGGTTTCTGTGGGATTGAACGTGGTATTTGCTTTTCTTTTTACAATATTTTTGAGCAATGGCCACACTATTGAGTTTTGGTTGAGGACACTTCTTAAGCTGGAAGGAGTTGAGGATATTCGTGTGCTTGCCCTGCCCCTTTCACTTGTATTGTCGGGAATTTTGCAGGCAGGCCTGCTGGGAGTGTTCTTGCAGAAAAGATATAATACGCTCCGCGACGGGTTAATGAAAGCGCTTTTTAATATTTGCATTGCTTCTGTTGCCTTAGCAGGGGCCGCGTATATTGCTTTAAGGGTTTATGGCACGATATTTCCCCTTGAAAACTATCTTCAAGTTTTTATGCAGGCAGGTTTTGCGGCGGGGGCGGGTGTTATCGCTTATATCGCTGTTGCGTTTCTCCTTGGCATTCCGGAAATGCTTGCGGTATGGCAGAGGGTGCAAGATAAGGCGCCTTTCCTTCTAAGGAAATTCTGGTAAGATGGTGTGGTATGCAAGATCACATCCGAAATTTCTGTATTATTGCCCATATTGACCATGGAAAGTCTACTCTGGCAGACCGGTTTTTGGAATTGACCAAAACCGTGGATAATCGCAAAATGCAAGAACAGTTTTTGGACCAAATGGACCTGGAGCGTGAACGGGGGATTACTATCAAAATGACGCCAGTCAGGATGGCCTATCGGATGCCTTCGGGGGAAGAATACGTATTAAACCTGATAGATACTCCCGGGCACGTGGACTTTTCCTACGAAGTGTCCCGTTCTTTGGCCGCGGTGGAAGGGGCTATTTTATTGGTAGATGCCACGAAAGGCATACAAGCCCAAACCCTTTCCAATATCAACTTGGCCAAAGCCGAAGGTCTGGTTATAATACCGGTGGTCAATAAAATAGACTCGCCGTTGGCAAGGACCGAAGAAGTAGTTAAAGAAATAGCCGACCTTCTTTTGGTTGAAGCAAAAGATGTCCTTAGCATTTCAGCTAAAATGGGAACAAACGTGGAGCAGCTGCTTTGCGAAGTTATTAAGCGTGTGCCTTCTCCTTCCGGGGAACCGCGCAATCCCTTGAGAGCCCTTATTTTCGATTCGACATTCGACGCGTATAAAGGGGTTATCGCGTATGTTCGCGTTGTGGATGGCGAAGTGCGCGCCAATGAAAAAATCATTTTTTTGGGCACAGGAGCGGAGGCTGTTACCAAAGAAGTCGGATATTTTATGCCTGCTCAATCTCCTGCCGCCAGCCTGTATGTTGGGGAAATTGGCTATATTGCAACCGGTGTCAAAGACTCGGATGGTGTGCGTATAGGAGATACCATCGCGGTCGCACAGGCAAACGCCATACCCTTGGAGGGGTATAAAACGCCAAAGCCAGTAGTATTCATGAGTTTTTATCCGCAAAATCCTAATGAGTTTGATAATTTAAAAGATGCTTTATCCCAGTTAAAGCTGAATGATCCTTCCTTTTCGTATGAAATAGAGGCAAAGGAGGCGTTGGGCAGGGGGTTTAGATGCGGGTTTTTGGGAGTATTGCATTCTGAAATTATTGCCGAACGTGTCCAGCGGGAGTTTAGGATTGAAATGGTAATCTCTCGTCCTTCGGTTGAATTCCGTGTCATCGACAAACACGACAAGGAGCTTTCGGTAAAAACTCCAGTGGATTGGCCCAACGAAACTTTAATTAAGGAAATCTTTGAGCCTTGGGTGCGGCTCGAGGTTATTACTCCATTGAGCACGTTTCCTATTACAAGCCAGCTTCTTGAACATTTTGAAGGCAAGCAGAACGATTTGAAATACCTTGGAGAGGATCGTTTGTTGTTAGTATATGAGATGCCCCTTCGTAGTATCGTAGAAGATCTGTATGACAAACTAAAAAGCGCTACCCAAGGCTTAGCCTCCTTGGATTATGAGGTTGCAGAGTGGCGAAAAGCTGATTTGGTAAAACTTGAAGTATTGATAGCGGGAGTAAACGAAGAGGCGCTGGCAATGATCACTCCTCGTCATCAGGCATATTCGCACGGCAAATCTATCGTGGAAAAATTGAAAGAATCGCTTCCTCCCCAGCAATTTGACGTGGCCCTGCAGGCGGCAGTGGGAGGAAAAATTTTGGCGCGGGAAACAATAAGGGCGCGCCGCAAGGATGTTACTGCTCCCCTATACGGGGGAGACGTAACCAGAAAGAGAAAACTTTTGGAAAAGCAAAAGAAAGGCAAGAAGGAAATGAAAGAAAAAGGGCGGGTAACCATACCCTCAAAAGTGTTTCTGGATATTTTCCGTTCATAGCCTATTTCCCAATTTATATAAACAGGGGGGCGAGAAGAGAGGCTACCATGCTTGCCGCGATAAGGGTTACGAGGGTGATCCAGAAAATACGCGCGATTTTTTTTGAAGCCATAATAAGGTATTATATGTTTACCGTATTGTTATGGTACCAAAACCTGTACAATATCGCAAAAGAGGGGTATTGTATCGTATTGCCGCGGGCATAAGCGTGTTGTTTCTGGTTGTTTTGATAGGAATGCTTTTGATGTCTAACATAAGAATGACAAAGAAAGCAGAAGATCTTCGGGAGACAAAGAGTTACCTATTGGAGAAGAAAGACAACCTTGCCAGAGAGCAGGATGAATTGAGAGCGGGAGTAGTCCAAATGCAAAGTGTTGAGTACCAGGAAAAGGTATTGAGGGAAAAGGGGTTATACAAAAAACCAGGCGAAGAAGTAATTACGGTTCTTCCCCCAAAGAATGTTTCCACCCAGCCTTCTCCCCAAAAAGCTAGGGTGTGGTGGAATCCGTTTACGTGGTAGTATCGCCTTTGCGGGCTTTGCCCGGCCATAGTCCCGCGTAGCGCGGGACGAAGGCGGGTGTGGTTCAATGGCAGAATGCGACCTTCCCAAGGTCGAGACGCGAGTTCGATTCTCGTCACCCGCTCACCAAATTTGTCCAAATGAAAAATTTGGATACAAATTTGAGTGTCCTGAGCGTAGCCGAAGGACTCCTCAAATAAAAGTCTCTTCCATTTCGTAAGCTTGGATAAGCTTGCCACGTCTCTTTTGTATAAAGGGTCTTTTTTGTTTTATAAATAAGCAAAAAGGCGACAATTGATATGCCACACATTTTTCGCGCAATTGGAGTGTTCTTTATTATTTTTGGCGGAATAGCGGCGGGATTCCTGTTTTTTTCAGCAAACGCTCTTGCCCACAGCTCCGGATCTTCTTCGGGTCCTGGCTCTGGCGATATGGTATATATGTTGGGTAATAGCGGCCCTTCGGGCAACAGCGGTCCGTCGAATAATAGCGGCCCATCTTCTAACCAGGGTCCTGGCAATAATGAGATGAAGGCTGCGGGGATGTGCGTGCCAGACCCAAAACACCATTTAGAGGGTGAAATCGAACAGGGCACGGGAAACGCCGCGGTAACGAACTTGAGTGCGACCTGCACATACCAAGTGGGGCTTGCGGTATATGAAATAGGAAAGCATAACAAGCAGACTCTTTTTGATTCGCACATTGTTTCGGCTCTGGGGCCTTACCAAAAAGCGGAACTGAAAGTTGACTTGCCTGATTGCCGGCATCAAATTGATCTTTTCTTTGGGGATATCATTTTGGATTTCCAAGACGGGAAAAATGTATACGGAGAAAGGCTCTTAGATGGCGAAAAAGGATCGCATGGAATGGAAGTATGCGAAGAGGAGAATAACGAGGAAAAGAAAATCGTAGGAAGGAAATATGAAGATCTCAATAAGAATAGCGTTTTTGACAACGAAGAGCATGGCGCCGAACCTACGCTTATGGGATGGAAAATTACTTTGGAATATCCCGATGGGTCAACGAAGACAATTGCTACCGGAGAAAATGGCTATTTTGAATTTAATGAAAACATAGTATCGGGAAAGTATCGCTTATGCGAAGAGCAAAGAGAAGATTGGATGCAAACCCAGCCTGGAAACTCAACCGGATGCCATACTATTGTTTTGGCCGAAGGAGCAACGAAGGCATGGAGGAATTTTGGGAACGTCAAAAAACCTCACGATAATCCTGTGCCAAGCCCGTTGCTGACAATCGAAAAAACGGCAGACAAAAATTCTGTTGAATTGGGAGGTCAGGTGGCATTCACCATTATCCTAAAAAACGAGGGTGATGCTCCAGCCTTGCATATATTGGTTATTGATTATCTTCCAGAAGGTTTTAAGGATGCCCTGGGGCAGACAACTCTGGTGTGGTCTATAGACAAATTGGAAGAGGGGCAGAAATGGGAAAAAACTTTCATTGCTTACGTTGATGCTGACGTAAAAACAGGAGTGAAGACAAATACCGTGGTTGCCAGAGCGGAAAATCATCCCGAAGTTAAAGATTCCTTGGATATTACGGTCAAACAAAGGGATATGCTTCCCGATACCGGAGTTGCTTCGGGACAAATTCTTCTATGGATGGGAGCGGGTATAGCCTTTGCGGGAGGCATTGGGGGTATGCGCGGCGCTCTGGCAAGGAGGCGTGTATTGTAGCCTTGACGGCTTGCATCACTATAAAAATATGCACATTGCTTTTCATAAAAGAATCGCAGGGTTTGGAAGGAAAAAACTTTGGCTTGTTCAGTTTTCGGTTGCCTTCATCGTGGCGATCGCGGCTCTTGCCGCGGTCGCCTATCCGCTTTTGCCTTTGGCGGCTTACTATCTTTTCCCTTTTCAGGAGGATGATTTTATTACCGAAGCAAGTAACGGGCTTGCCACCCACGAAGAGCAAAAGCAAAACCCTGTTTATTTCGCGCGAAATACCCTCGTCATTCCAAAGATAGGAGTTGAAATTCCGATTATCGAAGGTGCAGATGAAAAAGCGCTATGGAAAGGAGCGTGGCGTCTTCCCGAAACCTCCTCTCCAGACAAAGGAAGCAACACCGTTATTGGGGCGCACCGTTTCCGCTACCTTCCTCCACATAAAGAGACATTCTATCTTTTAGACAAGCTGGGCAAGGGGGATGTGATGCGGGTGGTGTGGGGCGGGAAGGAGTATGTATATCGGGTTACTTCAACCCGGCTGGTAAGCCCGAATGCGGTGGAGATATTAAATGCTACCGATTTAGCAACACTTACCCTATTTACTTGCAACCCGATTTTCTCTAAGAGCCAGCGTCTTGTGGTAACCGGAGAATTGATGCGTCTGCAGTAGGCGGGGGTTGCAGGTTTTTTGCTTTGTCCGTATACTGGGGTTGAATATAAGCCGATGTAGCTCAGCGGTAGAGCAACTCTTTCGTAAAGAGTAGGCCGTCGGTTCAAATCCGACCATCGGCTCATTTTTTGTGTTGAGGTTGCTTTTATTCTCCTCCCCTTGTACAATTAGCCTCGTATGAAAACTTTATATGAAACCGCTGAATCTCTCGAAAAAAAGCTGCAATATTTAGCGGACTGTCTTTGACTTGGCAAAACAGAAAGAACGTATTATAGAACTCCTGGCCGTATCAGAAAAGCCTGAATTTTGGGAAGATCCCAAAGAAGCCGCCAAAAAAAGCAAAGAGCTTGCCGAGGCAAAAGAAATAGTGGAGAAATTCGACGCATTCGTGAAGGAGCTGGGGGATATGAAAGAGCTTATTGCTCTTGCCCAGGAAGACGAGGAGGCCGCCGCATTGCTCGATAAGCAATTGCAGGATATTAGCCGCCGTCTTTCGGAAGAAGAATTCCGTGTTTTTCTGGCAGGCAGATACGACAAATCCTCCGCCATACTTACCATTACGGCGGGAGCCGGAGGGCAGGATGCGCAAGATTGGGCCGGAATTCTTTTGCGCATGTACCAGCGCTACTGCGAAAAAAAAGGCTGGAAAACAGCCATCTTGGATCAGTCGTTTGGAGAGCCAAATCCGGAGGGGAGAATTGGCGTGAAACAGGTATCTTTTGAAGTTTTGGGGTCTTATGCCTATGGGTTTTTGAGGGGTGAGCACGGAGTGCATCGCCTTGTGCGCATTTCTCCTTTTTCCGCCCAGCAGCTGCGGCATACTTCTTTTGCTTCGGTAGAAGTTCTTCCGAAAATTAGTCTTGCCCAGGAAAAAGATATTGAAATACGTCCGGAAGACATCCATACGGATGTGTTTCGTTCGTCTGGACCCGGCGGACAAAACGTGAACAAACGCGAAACCGCCATACGCCTCACTCATACTCCCACGGGTATTGTGGTTGCCTGCCAATCCCAGAGGAACCAGCAGCAGAACAAAGAAAAGGCTTTGGAAATTTTGGCTGCCAAGTTATACCAATTGAGAGAACAAGAAAAAGCCAAAGAACTTGCTAAGCTAAAAGGAGAAAAGTTCTCTATTGAATGGGGAAGCCAAATACGCTCTTACGTATTGCACCCGTATACCCTTGTAAAAGATCACCGGACCGGAGTGGAAACATCGGATGCGGCGGGAGTGCTAGACGGGGAGATTGGAAATTTCCTAGAAGCTGAAATAAAAATGTAGTACAATAACCATAAGCTGGCATGGATAGTGTATCTCTTAAACAACAAGAAAAAAATGCGGATCCTGGTGCAAAACCGGTGATGATTCAATTTGAAGGAGTAACAAAATTATATCCTCCCGATACCGCCGCTTTGCAGGACGTGAACCTTGAAATAAAGGAGGGTGAGTTTGTTTCTATAATCGGAAAATCCGGCGCTGGCAAAACAACATTGCTTAAGCTTCTTTTGGCCGAAGAAAAAGCCAGTCAAGGAAGGGTATTGTTTGAGGGCAAGGAGGTGGAAGAAATTGGTTCAAGCAATTTGCCGTATTACAGAAGGTCAATTGGCGTAGTATTCCAGGACTACAAGCTCCTTGATTCAAAGACCGTCTTTGAAAATATAGCCTATGTCATGGAAGTGGTTGGGGCTCCAGATGATGCAGTAAAGCGCGATGTCCAGGAAGTTCTTGATATTGTAGGAATTTCCCATAAGGCCGAATCTTTCCCCGAGCAAATATCAGACGGCGAAAGGCAGAGGGTGGCGGTAGCGCGGGCATTAATACACCGGCCAAAAGTCATTTTGGCCGACGAACCCACCGCAAGCCTTGATCCTTACAATACCAGGGATATAATCCGTCTGCTTATCAAAATAAATGAATTTGGCACTACCATTCTTCTTGCCACTCACAACAGGGAAGTCATAAATTTGCTGGGAAAACGCGTTATTACCCTTGATGATGGGCGGGTGGCAAGAGACGAAGAAAAAGGAAGATTTGTGATTTAATTTTTCGCTTATGGCATTACTTATATCATTTCGCAGGATGTGGCGGTTGGGATGGCAAGGTTTTACGCGCGACCGAAGCGCCACAAGCGCCGCGCTGATTGTCATGTCTATAGTATTGTTTTTGGTTAGCTCTCTTATTATGATACGCGGGTTTGGCAATTTTCTTATTGCAAGTTTGCAAGAGAGGATTGATATCAGCACTTATTTTAAAGAAACTGCTACGGAGGGGGAGATTCTCCAGTTAAAAGACGAGCTTGCCAGATTGCCCGAAGTAAAAGAGGTGCAGTACATATCGAAAGAGGAAGCTCTAAGGCGTTTCCGGGAAAAGCAACAGGATAACGAAGTTGTCATGCGTTCTCTTGAAGCGGTGGGAGGGAATCCTTTGTCGGCTTCTTTGAGCATCAAGGCATGGAACCCGCAGTCATTCGAAAGAATAACAGGATTTTTAACCAATAGCCCATTTTTCTCTGTCATTGCGAACGTTGATTACGAAGACAGGGGCCCTCTTATTTCAAGGGCCGGAGCTTTGGTAAATGGCATCCAGGGGGGTGTGCTTGCCACCAGTATAGCCATTGGAGCTATCGCGGTTTTGATTGCCTTCAATACCATACGCCTTACCATTTATAATGCCAAAGAAGAAATTGGAGTTATGCGCCTGGTGGGAGCGGCAAACTGGTTTATAAGGGGGCCTTTTCTAATGCAGGGCATACTTGTGGGAATTTTCTCGACACTCATTGCCCAGTTTTTGCTGGCTCCCGTGGCCTACTTTTTATCGGGAGGCTTGGAGTCATTTACCCAGGGCTTCCATCTTTGGAATTTTTACAAAGCCAATATAGCTTTGATCTTGGGTCTTCAATTGGCCGCAGGCGTTTCCTTGGGGGTCCTTTCCAGCGCCATTGCCATTGGCAAGCACCTAAAGGTGTAGTATTAAATGAGTATCTGGCTATAGCAGTGAGCGAGGAGCGAGCTTGTCGAGCGACGAGTCGAACTGCTGCGGGGCCTGGATTCGAACCAAGATTGACGGATTCAGAGTCCGTAGTCCTACCATTAGACGACCCCGCAATGGCTTTGCGGCAATTGCAAAACGCAGTATAAATATACCTGTTTTTGAGTAAATTTGCAACCTTATTCTATGCATTTTTGCGTATATACACGCCAGCTAAGCGGAAATCAAAACCTGGCGGCGAGAAAATTAAACCCCGCGCAAGAACCCTGTGCAAGTCAGACTTGCACAGCTTGAACTTTTCTTTCCGCACCTAGGAACCGAAAGCTTGACTCGGAAAGATCTTACCCAAAAGATTTTTGCAATTCTCATCATGGGAATGGGGATATACTTGATAAATATATATTAAGACAAACCGACATGAAAAATATCGTATTGTTTGCCTTTCATTCTTCATTGCGGGCCAAAAAATGGAAGACCCCAGGAATATCTAAGATCGTTGAGAAGCTAAAAATTTCCTTATGATACCGCAAAGAAAACAAGATATTCAAATTTTTTTAGCAAGCGATATAGAGCTTAAACAGCTTAGAGCCTCAAATGCGGAGGCACTGTTTCGTCTCTCGGACAAAAACCGGAAACACTTGCGCCGGTGGCTTCCTTGGGTGGATCGGACACGCTCGGTAAAAGACAGCGGTAAATTCATTCAGGAGAGCCGCAAGCGCCACGCGGAGGGCAATGGATTTGACCTCGGCATTTGGCACAAGGAAAAATTGATTGGGGTAATTGGGCTGCATAATGTTAGCAAAGATTCCGCTCGTACTGAAATTGGATATTGGCTGAGCAAAGAAATGCAAGGGAAGGGGATTATGGTGCAATCCTGCAA
Organism: uncultured Candidatus Saccharibacteria bacterium; assembly: GCA_964479725.1. Taxonomy (GTDB): domain Bacteria; phylum Patescibacteriota; class Minisyncoccia; order Minisyncoccales; family UBA10102; genus CAYZNF01. The sequence continues at coordinate 13,526 of CAYZNF010000009.1, read as the reverse complement.
AGCCCTCATTGGCTATCTCTTTGATGAGCTCAATTTTCACCGTGTAGAAATTCGTTGTGCATCCGAAAACGAAAAGAGTTGCGCTATTCCCGAAAAACTTGGGTTTGCGTACGAAGGAACTCTTCGGAAAACATCTTGGCTGAACGATCACTACATCGATTTAAAAATATATGGTTTGCTGCGAGAAGAATGGAAGCAAAAAAGCACGTCTAATCTGCCAGGTTCTAGGGCGAAGGAGCAAACCAGCTTGAAACGGATACATGATGCCATGCAAAAAGAATCTTCGCGAATTTCTAAAAGCGACTAGTCAGGGGTGGTTTCATTGATCGGGATTCATTTGGTAAAAGCTCCTTCGACTTCGCTCAGGACAGGTCGGATTTTGTTCAGGGGGGACAGCTTTGCGGAGAATCTAGATCCAGTATAGTGTATACTAAGTCATGTGACCGAGACCCCTAAACCCTGTGCAAGTCAGACTTGCACAACTCTCACAACGTACATAATATCTTGAAATTTTTTGAGCAATGTGATTGTATACAAATAGCGCTGGGGGAAACGTTAGCACTCGGAGGCATATGATGCCAGCAAAAAATACCCATATATGTGCCGATGGTAAGGTCGGGGTTATGCGACAAGTGTGGGTCTTCTATCCTATGCGAGGTGATCGGCTTCAGTGGCATTGCACCCGTTGTGGTCGCTATCCTTTCGAGACCCAGCAGGAGTGGCATCTAAGGGTTTGGAAGTTTTGATCCAAGCCCTCCCAGTATCACATACTGCGGAGGGCTGATTTATGTTGCAAGTAGTACTCTTACATTTCTTTTTATTTTCTCATTTTGTGCTACAATAACCCTGATAGTATCCCTCCGTAGCTTTAGCGAAGGGGGACCGAGAGGGGTAGGCGAGACACCGCTAAAAAGCTCCGAAATCCCTCTTAAACACTTGGTTCTAAACCGAGGCACACAGCAGTCATGTGCTAAATCAAGTGACCGAGACGCATCATCATGATTCAGCTTCAGAAACTTAAAAAGGGCGATAAGGTAGCAATTCTATCTCCATCTTTTGCCGCACCAGGGCGGTGGCCGCACGTTTATGAGCTTGGTCTAAAGCGGGTGCGAGAGGTTTTTGAACTTCAGCCAGTGGAGTTTCCTGCGACAAAGAAGCTTGGTGCCTCAAACGAAGAAAGAGCAGAAGATTTAGTAGCTGCTTTTGAGAACAAAGAAATTAAAGCTATAATATCCTCTCTTGGCGGAGACGATCAAGTAACCTACATTAAAAATTTGCCCGCGGAACCCTTTGTAAATAATCCAAAACCGTTTTTCGGCTATAGTGATAATACACATTTTGAGAATTTCCTTTGGCTGAATGGGATACCTTCCTACTACGGAGGTTCTCTGTTTGTACAGTTTGCTGAACAGGCCAAGATGAATGACTATACTATTGAATATTTGAAGCGCGCACTGTTTGAGGAGGGTGAGATTGAAATTAAGGCAAGTAAAGAATACAACGATATTGGTTTAGATTGGAATAATCCTGAAAATCTTGTTAAACAAAGAATCTATGAATCAAACGCGGGCTGGGTATGGGATGGCAATAATGACGCCGAAGGGATAACATGGGGTGGATGCGTTGAATCGATAGATGAATTACTTCGGCACGGGATGCAAATTCCTTCTCTTGAGGATTTTGGGAAGATTATTCTGATTGCTGAAACATCCGAAGAAATACCGACAGACGAGTATGTATTCAGAGTATTCAGAGCGCTTGGGGAACGCGGGATTTTGGAACGCGTGCAAGCAATGCTTGTTGGCAGACCAAAAGCATGGGAGTTTGATAAGCCATACACAACCGAACAAAAGTTTGAATATCGTAAAAATCAGCGCGAGACAATTCTGCGTGTGTTCAGGCAGTACAATAAAACTGCACCCATCGTGCAAAATCTTGATTTTGGGCACACAGATCCCCAAATTGCATTTCCATACGGGAAGAAAGTCCGAGTAAATTCAAATAGTCAGAAGATATTCGTTGAGTTTTAATAATTTGATTCTGTTGTGCATGCGTAAGTCAGACTTGCACAGCTCAAATTAGCCGTATGTCTGTGAGGACACGCTCAAATGACTATTCCAAGTTTTCAAATAAAGGATCAAAACACAATTTCCTTTGACGGAGGAGTATTTTCGATTCAACAGCAGTATGGTATTAGTTCATCGGAGTTCGTATCTCGGTACGATGCATTAAAAAGAAAATTTAACTTTTCCGTAGAGCATTTCTCCTTTGACTCCGAAAATCCTCCTGGGAAAATTCATATTCCTCATTCGTATATTTCTTTTATTTACTACTGCTCTGCCCTAGATAAGGCAGGTATTGATATTGCTAACCTAGTTAAACAGTTTACCCAAGCGAAAAAAAATTCTAATAATTTTACTGAAATCAAGCACGTTGCATCCCTTGCGATTCTTGCCTTTATTTACCATAGAAACGGGAAAGCAATTGCTTTCCCGTCTATCGAAAATGGAGATCTGCAAATCAATGGCATAACTTCTGAATTAAAGGTTGTGGAAAGTGATATGTTTAAGCCCCCAAGAACTACTATCCCATCCGATTTTAAATCTGAAAAAGAGGTAAAGATTTCCAATCAAATAATGGTAGACATTTTTAACGTTCTGAAAAGTAGATTACCCAAAGCAATCAAACAAGGAGATATGGTGTTTTTTGATTGCAGCGAGATGAAATTCTTTGGATTAACACGGTTTCCTTTGCAGGCATTGTCTCGCATTGTGGTACCCGCGAAAACCAGAATTATATTTTATGAAACCAGACATTATCTGCCTGGATTTGAAGTACTATGGGCGGATTCCTCTGGATATAAAAAACCTCTAGGGAAGGTGGTTGTGCCAGATCTGGATTATTTTTTTGGTACTTTTATAGATATAGACCAATATTTATGGGAATTCTTTTCGCATGAAGCAGATGAACTTATAGAAAAACTTTCCTAGTAAAAGAAGATTTTCTAAATATTTTCAAAACCATTAATTAATTTTATAAAGAAATAACATAAACAAAATTATGAAAATTATGGTTATTGGGAGCATGACTTTTGCAAAAGAAATGCTCCAAACAAAACAAGAGCTGGAGAAACTCGGGTATACAGCAGAAATACCTTTTGATGTTGAGCATCATCTTGAGGATGAAGGTGCGATTGATGACCTGGAAAGAAACTTTCGGTATTGCATAGAACAAGACGTGGTTCGAAAAGGATTCCAGCAGGTCGCCGATGCTGATGCGGTGCTTGTGTTGAATATCCCTAAAAATGGAATTTCAGGATACATTGGCACATCGGCTTTAATGGAAATGGGCATCGCCCATTGGCTACACAAGAAGATATTTTTGCTAAATGAACCGCCGCAAGATACTGAACATCGCTGGGCGCACGAGGTAAAAATTATGCAACCAACGATTCTTCATGGAGATCTTACAAAAATTTCAGCATGAAAATTATAAAATAAATACATAAATGCTTTAAATAGTTTTTGATTTCAGTTATTTTTAATGTTCCGAGCGCGTATAGCTTTGGCTCATCTTTTATTAAATCAATAACCGTTTCAAGATTTGCGCATGCAGAGTTTTGAAGATCGTCTGGAGTGACAATTGCATAATCGATCCTATTCCTTTTCATGCTCTCCAATAAATCATCTCTCGTCTTTGAGAATTGTTTTTTCTTTTCAGATACGAAATATGCGCGTGGCTGTCTGTGATCATATAATGCAAGCTCATTCATATCTGATATGCACAATGCGCTAAATGTTCAGCACACAAAGGTTGACAAAGCGGTTTAGGGGGGGGGGTAGAGTACGCATAGATCCTTGACAATCTCATAAGTCAAGGAACTCTAGAAGAAAGGAGGAAAACACGATGGGTAGACTCTTTGGCGTGTTGGCGTTGGCACTAAGCGGCCAGAAGCAAGGCTCAAGCAAACCGCATGTGGGCTTTTTCTCGGTCGTTCACGGCAAGCGCGGTTCGCTTGAGAAGCTCGGCACACACGCGGCGAACACGAAATGCGCAGGCCAATGCACCTGTCGGTGCGGCTAGTACGGCAAGGGGTACGGGCGGCGTTACGTAGGTCGCCCGTACCCTTTCTTTTCTACAACAAAGGAGGTGAAGCCGTGAATACGTTAACCCCGCTCAAGTCGCCGATCTCGGTGAATTTCGAGACAACACAAGTCTGCAATCTCCGTTGCGGTTTCTGCTTCAGCAATTCCGCAACCTACCATCACAAGAATCCGCCCTTGGAACGCGTGAAGCGCGTTATCGATGCCCTCGCCGAAGCCGAAGTGTTCGAAATCCGCTGGTTCGGCGGCGAGTTTACGGCCTTCAAGGGTTGGGAAGAAGCTGTTGCATACGCCTCCGCCAAAGATTTCTTTATGGCTTTCGTGTCAAACGGGACTCTCATGACACGCAAGTCAGCAAGGGCGTTAGCGCGCAACGGTGTTACCGGCGGGGCGATGTCCATTCATGGACCAGAGGCAATGCACGATCAGATCGTTGGCGTTCCCGGAGCCTTCCGCAGAACCATTGAGGGCATGCGGAACTGCTTGGAAGAGAACATCGGTATCACGGTGCTTTTCACGCCAACACAGATGAACTTTCGCTCTCTGTACGACCTCGCTCGACGGTTCAAAGAGAACGACATTCCCGTAGCGGAAATCTCTGTTGGCCGGCTCTGTCCATCCGGCGAAGCGATCGAGGGTTGGGATAATCGACGCCTGACACTCGACGACTACAGGTACCTATTTGGGGTCATGCGAGAGATCCATCGGGACTTCGGCATCCATGCTTTTATGGGTGACGCTTTCCCGCTCTGCGTTCTCCCGTACGACGACTGGAAGCTCGTTACGGGATGCTGGCAAGGGACTGGCTTCGCTCAAGTATCCTACACGGGCGAGATGAAGTCTTGTTCAATCCTTAGTGGTTCGTACGGAAACGTCCTCGAAACACCGCTGATTGAAATCTGGACAGAACGCCTAAAGGCCATGCGTTCTCTCGCATACCTGCCACGACAATGTCGGCTCTGTCCGCACTTCTGCGGTGGCGGCTGTTCAGCTTCGCAATTCGGCGCCACGCACTACGCGCCGGACGAATTCATCCCCAAGCCAGAAGAAGAAAACATTCTCACGCTGGCACGTCGGGCACCTGGCTTTTTGAACTTCTACCTTCGAAACAGCCTCAATCGTTGGAAAATACGGGGGGAGAAGGTCTCAACAAGCAAGCCGTTGCCCCAGACAACGGCAAAACCGCGCATGAATTGCCGGTTCCGGATCCGAAAGGACATTGAAGGATACGTCGGCTTCTTCAAAGACCGGGGGATACTCACTCTTGACGAGACGGCGGCATGCATTGTCCAGCTTATGGATGGCCAGCGTTCCATTGGAGACATCGTCGTTGAGATGGAGAAACGCCAACCGTCGGAAAACGGTCAGACGCGTGAGGATGTTCTTTCCTTTCTCCAATCCATCAACCGCGGAGAGTTGCTCACATTCAGTGAGTAATCTCTACGCCAGAGGGAGTCGACTAAACCTACTCCCTCTTTTTTATTCTCATTCAGGATAACTTAAGTTAGAATTCACATATATGCCAACGGTTATTTTTTCTCATACAAAAACGCAAGAAAAGGAATACCTTGCCGACCTTCTAAAAGAAAAATGGTGGTTTGAGCGCAGACAATTCCCCGTTTTTTTGCCTCAAGACACAACTGCTATCGAGAAAGAGGTTTCAAAAAAAGATGAACGATTGCAACGAAAAACTGTTCAATTGCAAAAGGCATGGCGAACAATCGAAGCAGAGTATTTTCAGATAGTTAAAAAGTTTCGCCATAAAAAACTTTTGTCAAAGTATAAATGCCACACCAGCCGTTTCGGCCCGGAAGGAGAATGCCGCCGCCCAAATTTACTTCTTGTCCGGCTGCGGACGCAACGCGACAAAAAACGGATTCTCGAAACAATTGGCCATGAACTTCTTCACCTTTTCTTTATCGATTTTTCTAAATCAAAAAGGTTAACGTATGCTGAACGTGAAGGCATGGTTGACTCCTTAATATTAGAAACTGATCTTGCGAAATTATTTCCTAAATACGAAAGACAATCAATTGGGAAAGTGCGCCGCAACTTACTAGAGTCAATCTTACAATAAGGATGCTAATCATCCAGATAGATATACTATGACAGTAAAGACCTGCGGAGTGCAAAAAAGCGAAGAGGAGATTGCAGAGCGTTGTGAGCGAGATTCCATGTTTGGGGCAAACGCTATTTCAATAAAGAACGCTACACGCTCTTACGACTTTCATATAGAAATCAAAAATAGAGCAAGCTTTACCGATATTCGGTTGGGCTAAGACCTTGGGCTAAGACCGTCTTAGCCCAGTCCCAGCTTACCACCTAGTTTACGCTATCGGTTACTTACCGCATGTGTGTAACCAGGTTACACACACATGTTTACACATTCTTCACTAAAAGAGAGGTTTGTGGTAAGTAAAAGTGGGTAACTCACTTGCCAGGGAGGGAGTGCGTGGCTATCGTTATCTCGCCGGACGTTGAGAAAGTCTTAGGAGCCTGGAAACAAGCGCTCAACAACGCCAGGAGCCGCGGTGACATTCCAGAAGGAGATTTCTGGACCGTGGGGGAGGCGGACGCAGAGGGAGGAACCTGGAAAGTTTTGGAGGTCCAGCATGTTCTTCAGGATTTCATGTTCGGCGTCTGGCATCGGCAATCGGCGTCAGTGAAGCAAGAAGTCATTGAATATCTGTTGGCCTCGAGTGATTCCAGCGATATTCGACTCCTCTTTGTTCTCCATTTGCATAGTCATCTTGTGGCTACATTGATGCCGGAGACCATGAAGAGGGTGCTAGAGTGTATTGCCGGATACACCATGGGAAACTGGTGGGAAGTGTAACGGTTGAAGTTGTGCTAGGACTGGTTGTGCTGGGACTGTCCTAGCACAACGAGTCGAAGGGGCTGCTATCTTTTGGATGGCGGCCTCTATTTCTTTTATGTGAGTGAATTGACAATCTTTTTCGCTGTGAGACAATAGCTGAACAGTCATTTTATTTTTCTTAATTTTATCAACATATGAATTTGTCTAGAACAAGACTCTCTCTCCTGGCGGGGATTTTGTTTTTAGTCGCGGCGGGAGCCGGAGTTTTTTGGTATATATCCAGGTTTTCTGAAAAACCTGCCGATCCTTTTGTAGTTGTGCTTCCAATACGAAACGCCCCTTCTACAAGGCCTATGGTGGAAGGATTTATCAAAAAAATGGAAGAACTTGGCTATAAGGAGGGTGTGGATGTGGTGTATAAGCGTACAGAATATCTTGAATCCACCCCCGAGGGATTGGCGCAGATCCGCGATCTTTACCAAAGTTACATCGCTGAAGATCCGGATATTATAATGACATTGTCGAATTTAGATACAAAAATGGTTTTGGAGGAAACAAAAAAAGCAGGAAAACCAATCGCCATTGTAGCTGGAGACATTACCGATCCGGTGGAAGAAGGCATGGCAACCAGCTGGAAATCGTCGGGAAATAATCTTACTGGCGTAGCGGAAAATCGGAACGCTGTCATAGAAAAAGCTCTTAGCTTGTTTACGAAAACTAAACCGGGAATCAAAAAAATCGGTGTTGCGACAGATGGCTATATGGTTCCGGGGCCAGCGGCTCCGGGAGGCGCCTACCTAAAAGCGTTGCGCATGGAAGCGAATAAACTTGGCATTGAAATTGTGGAATATAAAACCACGGTTCCTCCCGGCCCCCAGCAGGTGGAGGAATTAAAAACGATGCTGAATAATATTAAAGAAGGAGAAGTAGACGCATGGGTGCATATACCTGCCCATCTTTTTGCCAATCAGCAGGCGTTTGAGCACGAAATGGCTGTGCGTATTAAAGCCGGTCTTATGCTGCCAGCTATTGAATACAATAATGATACGAATGAGCCCATAGGATTGTTCGCGTATGGATCTGATTTTAACGTCAAGGGACAGCAGGTTGCGGTTTTTGCGGATAAGATTTTGCGCAAAGGATCGTCTGTTTCCGATTTGCCTTTGGAGCTTCCGCTCAAATACAATGTAGTCGTGCATTTGGGAACGGCCAAAGCCATCGGCATTACGGTGCCCAAAGAAATTCTTGAGATTGCCGACACGGCATTTTCCGAGTAATCCTTATACATTATGAATTTGCCTCGAATCAAACCGTATCTCTTAGCTGGTATTCTGCTGATAATTGCGGCGGGAGCCGGAGCTTTTTGGTATATATCAAGGTTTTCCGAAAAACCTGCCGATCCTTTTGTGGTTGTGCTTCCCATGTGGGATTCTCCTCCCGGCAGGCCGGTAACAGAAGGATTTATCAAAAAAATGGAAGAACTTGGCTATAAGGAAGGTGTGGATGTGGTGTACAAACGGCATGGATTTTTTGCTCCGGGGCCAGAGACGCTTGAGAAGATTAAAAATATTTATGGATCTGATTTGGCGGAGGGTGTGGATTTGATTCTTGCTTCGGAATACAGCGATACAAAAGCCGCGCAGGATGCCACGAGAGCTGCCGGTAAAATGGTTCCAATCGTGTTTGCGGATATTACAAATCCTATAGAATTTGGTTTTGCCAAGGATTGGTCGCACCCCGGCAGCAATCTTACGGGTGTGGCTGAAAGGCGAAACGATGTTGTGGAAAAATCTCTCGACCTGTTTATATCGATAGTCCCTGGAATTAAAAAAATAGGGATTGCGTCAACGGGTTTTATGCTACCCGGAGAGCCGTCTGTGAGTTATTATAAAGCTCTTTTGGATGAGGCTGAAAAAAAGGGCATTGAAATAGTGGAATACAAAACCGATGTTCCTCCGGGGCCCGGCCTTAAAGAAGAGGTGATGCGCATCTTCAACAGCATAAAGCCCGGAGAAATAGACGCTTGGATTCACATTCCGGGCCATTTCTTTACCAACCAGCAGACGCTTGAGCATGAACTGGCTTTGCGTCTCAAAATTTCCCATATGCTGCCGGCGATAGAACATAATGACGAGACCGGGGATTTAGTGGGATTTTTCACTTACGGCGCCGATTTTATTGACAAGGGTGCGCAAACCGCCGTCTTTGCCGACAAAATTTTGCGCGGAGGAGCCAGCGCCTCCGATATTTCACTGGAATTTCCTGTGAAGTACAAAATTATGATCAACCTGAAAACAGCGGAAGCGATCGGTGTTACGGTGCCAGCCGAAATTCTTGAGATTGCCGACGTTGTTGTGAAATAAAAATCTTCGTGTTTGTTTCCCGCTAATGCGGATTAAACTCAAAACCAAATTACTGGTTCTTGCTCTTGGTTCTATCTTCGTTTCTTTAGGAGCCGCGCTGTCTCCATTAATTTTGATTTTCCAAAATGCCCAAAGGGGCGCGGCATTGGAGGGTCAGATGCAGATAGCGGGAGCGGCGGCCGAAGAAATTTCTCACTTTCTTGATACGCAGTTTCTCTTATTGAACGAAGCTGTTTCGTTGATGTCTTCCGGATTGGCGGAAGACGACGCGTTTCGGAAAGCATTTATGCAGAGGCTTTTATTCAGGAATGATGCTTTTTTTGATATTGCGCTTGTTGATCGCGATGGAAATGAGCTTATTCGGGAAAACCGTTATCGTATCATCAAGTCCTCGGAGCTTGTAAATCGTTCGCAAAGCCTGGAATTTCAAAGTACAAAAGAACACGGCTACTATTCGGGCCTTCTATATTTTGAGGGAGGGCGTCCTTTGTTTAGACTTGGGCGAGCCAATAAGGATGCAAATGGAAAACTTGTGAGCATGGTTATTGCGGAGGTAGATGCTCGGATTATGCAGGATGTAGTGCGGCGAACAAGTATTGCTCGCGCAGGAGGAAGAGCATTTATCGTAGACCATAACGGTATTGTTATTGCTCACCCGGTTTTTTCACAGGTACTAGCGCAAAAAAATTTTTCTTTCTTGCCTATTGTTGACGCCTTAAGCGCCCATCAATCTTTTAGCTCTATATATCAAAATGAAACCGGAGAAAAAGTTTTGGGAGCTTGGGCAGATATAATGGGGCGTGCAGATGGAGAAGATACGGCAACCGGCTGGCATATCGTTGCCGAGGAAAATATTTCTTATGCTATGAGGCATGTTGATAAAGCTCTAAGGTTTGGATTAGCATCCTTGTTTTTTGGCTTTACTTTAACTTTCGTAGGGGTATGGTTTTTGTCGCGCCAGATTGTGCGTCCTCTTGAAATGGTGCATAAGGCAGTGGCGCAGTTTGGACAGGGAAAGCTTTCTGAACGGGTTTTTGTTCGAACAAGTGACGAAATGAAAGACTTAGCCGAGGGCTTCAATCAAATGGCAGAGAGCCTGGGGACGTCTATTTTAACGCTTGGAAAGAATAGGCATGTTATTGCCGAGGAACGCTCAAAAGTTGTTGCTCTCGTCGAATCTTTAAACGTTGGCGTTATGCTTATAAGTCCCGAAGGTAAGATTGATCTTGCCAATGCCGCGGCAAGAGAATTTCTTCAATTGCCTTCTTCGCTTTTATCTCAAAATCTTGCCCAGCTCTTGGAAGAAATGAAAAATGTCACGGCGAATGGAAAAGATATGCAGACTGCGGAAATCCGTTTTCGCTCTCCAAGGGACATATATTTGCGGGTAACAAAAATTGAGGGCAAAAAACTCAAGGAGGGGTCAGCTTTCGACGGCGCTTTGTACGTTATGGAAGATCTTACCAAAGAAAAACAGATACAGGAACAAGAGCATTTTGTTTCAGAAATGAAATCGAATTTTGTTACGGTGGCGGCCCACCAAATGCGCACTCCTCTTTCTGCCATTAAGTGGCTTCTTGAAATGATATTGGATGGCGACGCGGGTAAGCTTACTGCCAGGCACAAGGAATACGCGCAAAAAATTCAGCAAAGCAATGAGCGCATGGTAAGACTTATTTCTGATTTGCTTGATCTATCGCGCATTGAAGAAGGGCGTTTCGGGTATAAGTTCGCGAAAGTAGAAATAGCCGGACTTATTGAAAAAGTTGTAGAGACACTCTTGAAGACGGCCGAACAATATCACGTCAGTCTTTCTTTTGAGTCTCCTTCGGAAAAGCTGCCAATGGTGAGGGGGGATGGCGAAAAACTTAAAATAGTGCTAGAAAACCTTATCCAGAATGCTGTCGCATATACGCCAAAAGGAGGCCATGTAAGGGTTAAGACGTGGCAAGATAAAGAGAATCTTATGGTTTCGGTGGAGGACACGGGAATAGGAATCCCGAAGGAAGAGCAAAAAAAGCTTTTCGCCAAGTTTTTCCGCGGCCAGCAGGCAATTAAAATGCGTACCGACGGAGCAGGGCTGGGGCTCGCTATTACAAAAGATATTGTCAAAGAACACGGGGGAAAAATATGGTTTGAGTCTTTGCCGGGCAATGGCACTACGTTTTTCTTATCTTTGCCGATTTCATTCTGATTTATTATGCAGAAAAAAATACTTATAATCGAGGATGAGCCGCTGTTACTGGAAATACTGCGTAAAAAAATGCAGGAAGAAGGTTTCTCGGTGATTTCTGCCACTGACGGAGAGAGCGGATTGGAGAAAGCAAAAATGGAATCTTTCGATCTTATCTTGCTTGATCTTATTCTGCCCGCGATGACCGGTTTTGAGGTGCTAGAGCAGTTAAAAAGCAATCCCGCAACAAAAGATATTACGGTTATTATTCTTTCTAACTTGGGACAGGAGGAAGAAGTTGAACGAGGGTTAAAGCTTGGAGCTGCCCTTTATTTCGTAAAAGCAGAGATTGGACTGGGGGAGGTTGTCAAAAAAGTCCGCGAAACCCTGGGAGTTTGATAATATATGCGGTTCGATGCGATTGTCATTGGCGGCGGGGCGGCAGGAATGATAGCCGCAGGGCGCGCTGCTGAAAGAGGCAAGCGTGTTCTTTTGCTTGAGAAAAACAAAACATTAGGAGAAAAGCTGAAGATAACCGGAGGCGGCAGGTGCAATATTACAAATGCGGAACCTGACGAAAGGCTGTTTTTAAAAAACTATGGCAATGCCGAGCAGTTTTTGTATTCTCCGTTTTCTCAATTCGGAGTCAAGGATACTTTTTCATTTTTTGAATCAAGAGGGCTGCCTCTTGTAATCCAAGAAGAAAACAGGGTTTTCCCTAAAACAGAAAGAGCCCTGGATGTAGCGCGTGTTTTGGAAAAATATATGCGAGATAACGGGGTAGCCATTAAACTTGGAGAGAGTGTTTACCGCATTGTGAAAAAAGATAACCGTGTGATCGGTGTGGTGGCAGGCGAACATGAATACGAAGCAGATTCAGTTATTTTAGCTACGGGAGGTTTGTCTCATCCTGAAACAGGATCGACTGGAGAAGGCTTCAAATGGCTTTTGTCTCTCGGCCATAAGGTAAGAAAGCCTACTCTTGCGCTTGTGCCTTTGGCGGTAAAAGAAGATTGGGTGAAAAAATCTGCTGGCACGGCTTTAGACCCGGTAAAAATCACTTTCTTTTCGGAAGGAAAGAAAATATTTTTCTTACGTGGCAGAATATTGCTTACCCATTTTGGTATTTCTGGGCCATTGATTCTCAATGCCGCCGGCAGGGTTGGAGATTTGCTTGAAGAAGGCGCTGTTGCCGCGGCCATAGATGCTTATCCCGATAAAAATTTAGGCGAACTTGAAAAATGGATAATCGGTATTTTTGACGCCAACAAAAACAAGGAGTTGAAGAATGTTTTCAAAGAAATTGCTCCTCAAGGCATAGCTGCTCGCATTTTGCCTCTTCTTAGCGGTATTGATCAAAATATTAATGTGCAT
>CAYZNF010000009.1:0-685 GCA_964479725.1 uncultured Candidatus Saccharibacteria bacterium | reverse complement strand
GCATAGCATTACAAAAGAGCAGAGAAAAGCAATAGTCCATACCCTCAAGGCTCTTCCGATTACAATTACAAATCTTTTGGGATACGATCGGGCTATCGTGGCAGATGGAGGCGTGCTGTTGAACGAAATAGACACGAGAACAATGCGTTCTCGCCTGTACGAAAATTTATTTGTTGTAGGGGACTTGTTGGATATTAATCGTCCCTCCGGCGGCTATTCCCTTCAGCTTTGCTGGACAACTGGATACGTAGCAGGTAGTAGTGTATAGTAAAATCATGGAAAATAAACCTACGACAATTATAGATGAAGCGTTGTTGGAATCGGCCTTAAAGCAGGCTCGTTCGGCGGAGAGAAAGCGTGCTCTTCATTTTATTCATGCTGGCAAATGGGAACACGCGCATCGCTCCCTGAACGCGTTTACGCCCCCCACTTACGTACAAGCGCATCGTCATCTTAATCCTTCGCGTCCGAAGCTTTTATAATTCTCAAAGGGAAGGTGGCGGTCCTTATACTTTCCGATGAGGGTGAAATTGAAAAAGATTCGCTTATCCTCGAAGAACGCAAATCGCCTTTTGGCATCGATATTAAACCTGGAACATGGCATGCGGTGGTAGCTCTAGAGGAAAGCGTGCTGTACGAAGTGAAGGGCCAGCCCAATGAAGGGTATATCGAAGACAAAGAATTT
>CAYZNF010000008.1:49046-58733 GCA_964479725.1 uncultured Candidatus Saccharibacteria bacterium | reverse complement strand
AAACACTCGAACCAGAAATAACCGCGAAAGGCGCGTATTCTATTTTTATTCCGGCAGGAAACACGGAAAACCAGAAAGTTCTTTTTGGAAAAAACGAATTACAGCCTCTTCCCATAGCAAGCATCGCTAAACTTCTTACCGCTGTCGTGGCAATTGAGCAATATCCCATGGAAGCTCCTGTAGTCATTTCGAAGGAAGCGGTTGAGACAAAAGAAACAGCGGGCCAGCTCAAGGAAGGGGATGTGCTGACAGTGGAAGGACTTTTATATCCCTTGCTTATTGAATCGAGCAACGACGCCGCGACGGCTTTATCTGAAATCATGGGAGAAGAGCAGTTTGTCAGCCAAATGAATCTCAAGGCACAGGCTTTGAATCTTTCATCGGCGTATTTTATGAACCCAAGCGGGCTTGATCCTGAAACGCAAGACACCGTGCCCAATACTGCTTCCGCAAAAGATATTGCCGCGCTTTCACAGTATATACTCAAAACCCATCCAAAGATTTTTGACATCCTCTCCTATCGAATTTTTGTCCTGCGCACCTCACACGGAACCTTGCACCATACTATGTACACCACCAATGAACTGCTTTCGTTCGAGGGATGGCCGGTTAGGATTATTGGCGGCAAAACAGGCTTGACTCCGTTGGCTAAAGGCAACCTGATACTTGTGCTTGAAGCGCCCCAAAACAAGGGTTATATCATAAACATAGTCCTGGGTTCGGATAAACGTTTTGAAGATATGAAAGCATTGACCGATTGGGTATTGTTTAAAATACAATGACTCCGAAAATACGCATTGCCATATATGCATTTTTTGGAATTATTTTTCTCGCCGCAATAGGATGGGGTGTTTTTGCGTTTATACAAAACCAAGACGAGATTGTGGCGGGCATTAACCCCACGCCAACGCCATCGGCCAATCCAACGCCCACGCCCGCTCCAAATCTCGCCCAACTCTCGTGGGAAAAAACAGTCGAAACAATACCGTGGGTATCCAGAGATTCCCATGGATTTATTGATTTCAAGGGAAAACTTTGGCTTATGGGAGGGCTTCACGGAGAACCCGACCAAAAAGAATACTGGCGCATGCCTCACTTTAATGATGTATGGAGTTCCGAAAACGGCACAGACTGGGAACGCGTTGTGGATCATGCCCCCTGGCACGAGAGAAGATCTTTACCGCTGGTGGTATTCAAGAATTCTTTATGGCTTATCGGCGGATGGGACAACGACGCGTGGATTTATCCCAATGATATTTGGAATACAAAAGACGGCATAACATGGATACAGCAAACAAAAAATGCCGAATGGAAGGGCAGGGAAGGACACACCGTTACGGAATTCAACGGATCCCTATGGTTAATGGGCGGAGTAACATTTGAACCCCGCAAACTCTTCAACGATATTTGGAAATCGGAAGATGGAATAACGTGGGAGCTAGTTACAGAAAAAGCGCCGTGGTCGCCGCGGTACGATCATGCCGCGGCAGTATTCAGGGGTAAGCTGTGGCTTATTGGCGGCGCTCCTTTTGGCCCGGCAGATGCGGTCAACGACATTTGGGTTTCAAACAACGGCAAAGATTGGGAGCTCGCAACCAACAACGCGCCTTTTTCTATACGGCATGGCCACGAGCTTGTTGAGTATAAAAATACTTTGTGGCTGGTAAGCGGATGGAACACAAAAACAATGAAAGGCATGAGAGATGTTTGGTATTCAACAGACGGCTTTACCTGGACCAAAACAAACCAGCAGACTCCTTGGACAGGAAGAGAAGACCACGGAGTCGCCGTATTCAAAGACAAAATTTGGCTTACGGGAGGCATGGATGAAAACTGGACATGGAACAATGAAGTATGGCATTCGGTTTTCATGAATCCTTGAGAAACTCTTGAGGCATGATAGAATAAAAGCCACCTATGCCATATCCAAAGGCTCCAATAAACCTTCACGACCACACTTCGCTCATCTATGCCGAAGGTGTTTTTGGCAAAGACTCGAGAGAAAAATTTCCCATGCGCGCCAAAACTGCCGATGGCATTTTACGTTATGCCACCTATCCGATACACGGTATTGTAGATTCAAAAGCAAAAGAAAATCTGGCGCAGGATGTTCTTGGTGTTTATCTCACGAACTCAATGCACGCCAGAGTGCCTTTGTTTTCTTCGCTTAAAGAAGCAAGAGAAAAAACAGGAGCCGATGTTTTGATTTTGGGAGCGGCTCCCGAAGGAGGGGAGCTACCTCCAGAATGGGAGCAAGATTTGCTTTGGGCGCTGGAACAAGGAATGCATGTGGTTTCGGGAATGCACTATTCTCTCAAAGAAAATTCCAAATTTTACGCCGCGGCAAAAACATCGGGAGCTGTTATTTGGGACACAAGAACAGATATTTCCATAGCAGAAATTCCCGTAGGTTCGGCAAAAGCCTACCATATCAAAAAACCTGTTATTCTTACCGTTGGCACAGACGCGGCTTTGGGCAAAATGACCGCAGCATACGAACTGCACAAGGAAGCGCAAAGGCGGGGAATACATTCCTTGCTTGTGCCAACAGGCCAAACCTGCATGATGATCGAGGGGTGGGGGATTGCTGTTGACGCCCTGCCTGCAGATTTTATGGCAGGAGCAGTAGAAAAAATGCTTGTGGAAAATACAAAATACGGCGAGGCGTCGGCGCCGAGCGAAGTGGAGGGGTTTTTTGTGGAAGGGCAGGGGAGCCTATACCATCCCGGTTTTTCAAATACAACGATTTCCCTTATTCACGGAGCAGTGCCAACCCATATGGTATTGGTGCACAGGCCTTCACGAAAGCATTCTATTGGATCAAAACTCGTAAAGCTTCCTGAAATACCAGAGGCCATTGAATTGTATGAGCGCGTTATTTTGCCCCCCTACCAAAATGCAAAAATAGTTGGCGTTGCGCTAAATACTGCTGGCATGACAGATGAAGAAATCCAAACAGAAATTGAAAAAATATCAAAACAAACAAATCTTCCTGTCGGCGACGTTGTGCGACATCCCCAGTTCGTCTCGCAGGTCGTTGACGCCATTTTTGGCACCGCCCCTTGACAAATAATCTTGGCTGCGCTAAACGAAGAATCAAGCTCTTTTCAGTGTACCGAGCAGACTCCCTTTCTGGGCTTTAACCAAAAGCATAGAAAGGGGGTCTGGCGGCTACGTTTCACATATTCGTCTCTAGGCGGAGCGTACCAGGCGGCATGGTTAAGCTGCGAGAGCAGCCACTGACTATAACCGCACTGGAGCGGCCGTACGGCGTACGGCATAACCCCGCCCGCGGCACATAACTCCGGATAGTACCTTCCCGCCGCTGGTCGCGTCAACCGCCAGCCGCAACGGGGGGCACCGGAGGTCATCATTCCGGGTAAGCCTACTTCCGTAAGGAGAGGCGAAACCCGGACATAGCGCACGGGAGGAGGATCGCCGCCAGACCCCCTCACACGGCTCCACGAGGACAGAGGCCTTTCACTCTGTTCCTCGTACGGGCAATCCCCCGGACAGGGTGATGTCAGCAGCCTGCTGTACATCATTCCTGCCGGGGGTCTTTTCTTTTTTAGCATAATATTCCACTAGCATTTTACTCTGTCGACTTCCTGATGCTATAGCATGATTAAGTCGACAGTTTTGTTTCAAGTCTTTGGAGACTCCGTCTCCAAAAATAAGTCTCCAAAAATCCTGCAAAATGAGCACTTGATTTGGCAAGGACCAAACCAGGAACTCTATGTTTGGACCCGCCAAGAAAACTCCTAAGGCACAAAACGCCCCAGCGAGAAATCGCTAGGGACGCGTTTTCATTTTTTTCGCGATACCCACACCAAGGACGAAACAAGGAAAATCAATATTCCGCTTCCTATAAATAATCCGGGAAATCCCGTAAAGCCAATAATAAGTCCGGCGATAAGAGAACCAACGGCTGTTCCAAGGGGCGCGAAAACAGTATCAGCCACAGCAGCCTCTTCTGGATGCTTTGGAAACCTGCGCGTCAGTAAACCCGACCTGCCCGAGTTTGCAATAATCAAGCCGATTTCCCGAACCATCATTACCAGCAGTATCCCAACAAAACTAAACACTGCCCCGAATAACCCAAAAATCATAGACCCCATTGCCGAAAGATAAGCCCCGCCAAGCACATTAGTAACGCTTTTGCGCCTGCCAATGAAACGGATAATATACAAAGACAGCGGCACAAAAAGAAGGGAGGAAATGGACCCATAAAGCAGGATCATTTCTTGGGTCCATCCGATGTCCTTAAGGAACAACACGAAAAATGAACGGTACACGCCAGCAACCACGAGCACTATAAATGAAATGGCCAAGAATGGGAAAACAGCTCTTTCGAAAAATCCCTTGCCAAGTTCTTTATAGTTGTCTTTGATTTCCTGCACACGCACATTGTCGGCAAGAGAAATTGTTTTAGCCTTGAGAAGAACAATCAAGGTAAAAGCCATATTGAACACATGTAAAAGCAGGCTAACCGCAAACACGCCAGAAAACCCAAAACGCCATATAAGCAGGGCTCCAATTGCCGGGGCAAGAACTTCGCCATACATGGGAGCCGAATAGAACCAGCCAAAAGAACTATCGGGATTTTGCAGTCGCGCTCCCATAAGAATAGACCTGAACGAGACAAAAAATAAGGCCGCGGAAATTCCCAAGAAAATTTGCGCGGCAAAAAAGAAAACAGGACTTTCAATCACAAGCATGAAAAAGGAATAAAGAGCATAACCTCCAATTCCCGCAGTCACTAAATACACGGAACGCACCTTGTGGTTTAAAAACCCCGCAAAGGGAGCGGCAAGCACAAGCGGCAGGTATATCAGCAAATAAACATACCCTATCTGCGGCAGTGAAAAACCTTTCTGCGCCAAGAACAAAGGAAAGAACATTGAGAATGTTTTATAGCCCAGCATCAAGAAAAAATGGGATAGGGTCGCATGCCGAGTTATAGCTTCTGGGTCAAAAAACCGCATATTCAATATTATCGCACACCTTTTTACCAGCCACAAAATATGCTAATCTCAAGGATGAAATCCAATATGAAAACGAGGCACTTGCACGTTATCGGCATAGCAGGGGTGACAATGGCTCCCTTGGCTGTGCTGTACAAAAAGCTGGGATGGCATGTTACGGGATCCGATAGGGCATTTTTTCCTCCAATGAGCACTTATTTAGAAGAAAACGGCATTACAATAATGCCAGGGTTTAAAGTTGAACATTTGAACCCGAGGCCAGATTTGATTCTAGTTATGGCGTTTATAACCAAGAAAAATCCCGAACTGGCCTATGCCATAAAAAATAAAATCCCGTACAAGGCGTACAGCGAAGTTTTGCCCGAACTAATAGAAGGGGAGAACTCCATTGTCGTATCTGGTTCCAAGGGCAAAACATCAACCACAGCGCTCTTAGCTTGGCTTTTGGAAACCGCAGGATACAACCCTAACTTCATGATCGGAGGAATTGCCAAAAACTTTCCGAACGGTATACGTAAAACAGAATCTTCCTGGACCGTAATGGAAGGGGACGAATATCCTGTTTCAAACTGGAAAAAAACTTCAAAGTTCTTGGACTACAATCCAAAGTATCTCGTGCTTACTGGGGTTACTTGGGATCACATGGATATTTTCCCCACGCTAAAATCGTACAAAGAAACTTTTGAGAAACTTATTTCAAAAGTGCCAAAAAACGGCGTAATTATCGCAAATGAAAAAGGTGAGAACCTCAAAGAATTGCTAAGGGATACTAAGGCAAAAATTATTTGGTACAACATGGGCGAGAAACTCGAGGTTAAGCCTCCTTTCAAAGGAATTGCTTGGGAGGAAAACTGCAAAGCCGTAGCCGCTCTTGCCAAGGAAATCGGCATTGACAATAAAACAATCCAAAAATCGTTTAGCACTTTCGAGGGAATAAAGCGCAGGCAGGAAGTGCGTTATAAGGGAAAAGGGATTGCGGTTATAGACGACAACGCCCACTCTCCGGAAAAAGTGCAGGGCGCATTAGCAACCCTAAAAGAGCAGTACCCGGGATACAAAATTCTTGCTATATATGAGCCGGGGAGCCGCAATGCCCCTGCCTTAAATCAAGACAGCTACGCCACCTGCTTTAAGCAGGCAGACTATATTTTGCTGCCTCAAATAAGCACAGCCTCAAAAGAAAATGCCAACTTTAACGAACGGCTCCATGAAAAGTTCAGCTCGAATTACCGTCATATGGAGTACATACCCGAGGATGAAAAGCTTTTGACAAGGATAAAAAAAATTACCGGGCAATGGCAAAGCCATGACGGAAAAGGACTCATTGTATTCATGAGCCAAAAGGGCTTCCGTGGTATGATCGAGGAAACCATAAAGCGCATAGCGCGTAGCGTATAGCGCAAAGCACAAATCGCAAAACGAAATCAAAAGATATGGAAACAGAACAATACCATACCAAGTTAAGAAGATTGCTGGATGAATATGCGCATTTTGTCTATAAAATTACGCAAAAATTACCAAGAGAAGAAATCTATGGTGTTACGTCCCAATTGAGAAGATCAGCTTTATCCGCAACGCTCAACTATATTGAGGGGTATGCCAGAATAAGGGACAAAACGTATAGGAGTTTCCTTGAAATTGCATACGGTTCTCTCAAGGAATCCAAATACTTACTGGAATTTGCATATAAAGAAAATTATCTTACCAAAGAAGAATATACAAAAGCAACCAAAATCGCAGAGAATATCGGCGCAATGCTCTGGGGAATTATGAGAAAAATTAACAACTAAAACGCTACACGCTATGCGTTATACGCTCTACGATTACTACTTCTCTTCTTCAACCAACTCGATCTCCACGCTACCGTCCTCATTAACAGCAGTAATGGAATATGTGGCTCCGCAATAATCGCATTCGAACCATCGGCCTACTTTGGCCTCGTCTTCAGTCAGTGTTTTTGCATTTTTGCATTCCTTGCACTGCGCTTTGAATTGCTTTTCGTCTGCCATAATTTTATATTATTACTTATTTGTATGTTTTGGAACTATAACAATTATTTTTCAACTCCCATACCTAGAGAATTCCAGCTTTCCCCCGAAATTGAACCCGTAACTTCCTTATACCAACTAGCTTTAGTGGCGTCAACAAAAGAAGGGCTTGAAGAGGCCTGGCTTAAAAACGAAGGCGAAAATATAACCGGAACGCATAAGGACAGGTCATTCCGCTATTGGATTTCTTACCACTGCATGCAAGGGACCAAAGAAGTTGTGTTGTCCTCGTCGGGGAGCTCGGCATTCGCGGCGGCTTATTACTGCCAAAAATCGGGAATAAAACTCCATGCCTTTATACGCGAAGATTTTGCCAAGGATAAAATCGATCTCCTGCACCAATATGCCACAACAATTCCGCATTTGAGTCTTACCCCAAAAAAAGATGCTTTCCGTTTGGCAAAAGAAACGGGTATGCCGTATCTGCGCTCATCAATTGACCCCTTAGCAATAGAGGGGTATAAAACATTGGGGTTTGAAATCGCAGAATCGCTTAAAGACGTAGAGGAAATTTTTATCCCAACATCCTCCGGAGCAACCGCAGCAGGAATATACCAGGCTTTCCGCATTTTAGGGCAAGAGCGCAAGACACCAATGCCCAGGCTGTATTGCGTGCAGACAACAATGGTGCATCCTATAGCCGAAGAATTTGAAAGAAACTTTACCACGGAAACATCTCACCCAGCCCGGGCTATCATCGATAGAATAGCCCACAGAAAAAAAGAAGTGATCAATATTCTTAAAGCAACGAAGGGCGGCGCGTACGTAATATCTAAAGAAGAAACAGAAAAAGCAAAAAAGCTTATAGCCCACCTTAACGAAAGAGAGCCGGGAAACGAAAGCGCCATCACCGCAGCCGCTCTTCTCAAGCACAGAACACGGCATCCCGAATGGGCAAAAGCAAGAGCAGTGTGTATATTTACCAATTAATAATCCGATCTTCGTTCGAATTATATTTATGAAACTAGAGACTCCTCCAATATTTTACATCACCAAAGATCCTGAAAGAGCCACGGGCATAGAGGATATTTTGGAGAATTACCATATTATCTGCCCGTACAAAAGCCCGCTAACCCGGCAGCTTAAAGAAAGCGGAGTCCGTGTTTTTGTTATTGCAGAAGAATACCCCCAAAACTTGGAAAAAGCCTTGCGCGCAGGAACCTATGGCATGCTTCAGCTTGAATGCGTAAAAAAATACCTAAATGAAGAATCCAAGGGGGAAACTCCGCGCATACTCATACTGAAAAACTCAAAACTCATGGAACTTTGGTGCGAAAAACAAGGATGGAAACTATTTGCCCCCAAAGCCAATACTGCAACGGCTTACGAAAACAAGATAAGCCAATACAATAAACTTAAGGATTTTGTGCCGTTTCCCAAAACAATTATTGCAAAACTCGAAAATGCTCAATCCCTGCTGGAAAACGCAAAATTTCCTTTGGTTATGCAATTTAACTCGGGGCATAGCGGCGAGGGGACAATAATTTTAAACGATCCTTCGCAATTGGAATCATATAAACAAAAGTTTCCCGATAGGGAAGTGCGCATCGCCTCGTTTATTAAAGGCAAAACATACACTTTGAATGCTCTGGCGGCAAAAAACGGCAACATATACACAGGGTCAATCAGCCTACAGCTTACAGGACTGCCCGAAGCCACAAACAACCCCTCCTCAACCGTTGGCAACGATTTTCAAAAACCGAGAGAGGATTTAACGGAAGAACAAACCGCATCGATTGCCAGCATAGCCCAAATTGTGGGAATGACCATGAGAAAAGAAGGATACGTTGGACTTTTTGGCATTGACGTTATAGCAGAAGAAAAAACCGGAAACGTGTGCTTAATTGAGGTAAATACCCACCAGCCTGCCAGTGTTTCCTTTGAGGCAAGGCTCCACCGGGCTATTGGCAAAATTCCCCTGTTCTTGATATGGGTTCGTGATATGATGGAACAAGATGGGTACATGCCCCAAGAAGAGCTTCTTTCGCCAATCCTGCTGCCTTTTCCCGCGTATCAAATACTCTACAGAAACAAAGAAAATAGAGAAGTGACGGCAGAAACGCTCAACTATCCGGGATCTTTGAATATTATACCTTCACGCATGAAGCATATCGGCCCGAATCAAGAATTATTCCGCATCCAAATATATGAACAACCAATCACGAACGGCCATTCCCACGGCGGCCACGAGTCTCATTGAAAACTATAAACATCTCAAGGTAAAGGGACAGCAGACGGTTCGATGTCCTTATTATAGAAACCCCCGCAGCGGAAGGGAGCGCTGGGGCTTGAATGCGTTTTCAGGCAAGGGATCGCCGCAAGAAATAGAGCAGGAAATTGGCATCATAGAAAAACTGGAAAACAAAAATTTTGCCGAGCTTTCTGAAGAGGATATACGCGATATTTTGCGAAAAAGAAAACTGGGCGTAGAGTGTTCCGGATTTATCAGCCATGTACTCGACGCCTGGCTCCTTGCCGAAAAAAAGAAAAAGATTTACCAGGTTTTAAAATTCAAGAAGAGAGGAATTTTGGGCACAATCGCTTCAAAGCTTCGGCCCTTTACCCATATTGACGTTGAAACCTTGACCGATCCCCAAAACGCGGATGAGTTTGCCGACATAAACCATTTGCAGGCGGGCGATCTTTTGCGGTTC
>CAYZNF010000008.1:32824-49036 GCA_964479725.1 uncultured Candidatus Saccharibacteria bacterium | reverse complement strand
TCCCGCAGTCGTAGTAACCGAAGGTGCGGTGGACCATGCCGTTTTGGCAACAAAAATTGAGCGGGATGCAGAGGGCAAGGTGAAACGGATACATTACGCCCAATCGGTGCGGGAAAAAATAGGGGAGGGAATCAAAGAAGGAATCATCACTATTATTAATCCCGGGACTCCCCTTGAGAAACAGCAATGGGAAGAATTACCGAATACGGGCACAACAATAAATCTCCGGTCAACCCCGCCAAAATTTTATCATTTGAAATTCTTATGAACTTTCCTGCTCCAGATTTAACTTTATTCTTTTTCGCTTCTGCTTTTATTTTGACGGTGCTTGCTTCGCCTTTGCTTATCATTGTTTTAAAGCAGTTTGGAGTAGTGCGAAAGGACGAACGCGATCTTTCGTTTTTGATAGGGGAAAGAAAAGAAAAACGGGGAACTCCTATTATGGGCGGATTGATTATAGTTTTTACCGTTACCTTTCTTACTTTGTTTTTCAACTGGCATCGCGAAACAACATACGTGCCAATCGGGGTGCTTTTGCTTTCGGCGCTTTTGGGAGGAGCTGATGATTTGCTCAATATTTTTTACGCCCGCCCCCGGCCCGTGCGCACCGTTGGACGCATTCTGCGACTTATCCGCACCCACCAAACTGCGTGGAAACGCGTTGAATATGCCATTACTTTGCCATGGCACGCTTACAAACGATTTTTTTATTTGCTGGGCTCCCATCCAGGACACGGCATACAAGCCCATGAAAAAATCATTGTACAATTCATCATCGGCGCCATTGTTGCATGGTGGATTGTGTTTAAAATTGAATGGATCGAAATTTGGATTCCTTGGGCAGGGCATTTGGTATTCCTGCCTTTCCTGCTGGTTCCTATTATAATCTTTTTGGTTATGTTTATGGCAAACGCCGTCAATATTACCGACGGCATCGACGGCTTATCGGCCGGCACACTTACTCTGGCTTACGCCGCGTTTTTCGTTATTGCAATACAACAGCAGAATGTTGAGATGACCCTGCTCATAGCCACTGTTATCGGAGCATTAATCGGCTATCTTTTGTTCAACATAAAACCAGCGAAATACCAAATGGGGGATGTAGCTTCACTGGGTTTGGGTGTTTTGCTTACCGCCATTGCCTTTGCTTTAGATAGGGCATTCCTTTTGCCTATAGTAGGAGCTATCTTCTTTATTGAAATCGGAGCAGTGCTTTTGCAATCGGCCTGGAAAATCCTTTTTGGCAAACGGCTGTTTTTGATGGCCCCGCTTCATCATCATTTTGAAATGAAGGGCTGGAGCGAAGCCACAATTGTCATGTACGCCTGGACAATCGGAGGGCTTTTTTCCGTCCTGGCCATTTGGTTGAGTTTCCATTAAAAGCGCAGGGGTTCTATTTTATACACCCATCTAGTACAAGGCCTTGACAACGAATGAAAGACGTGCTAAAAAGAAACCAGCAAACTTCCATTACGCCATCACATCCATCATTCAACATAGTTCCTACTGGCAGGCCGTAACGGTCTCGCGAAGTTTGCTCATTAACGGCCCCCCTCCTCATACATGTATGAGTTACATAAAGGAGTGGGGCCGGTTATTTTTTGGAAGAGAAGGGGAGTGTATGGTAAAATATAAGGTATGGCAAGAAAAAATTCTCTTAGGGAATTCTTTTCTGAAGCATTCCAGAAACCAGATTTCCTGTTGCTCATAATTTGCGGCGCATTGGTGTTTACCGGCATTTTAATTTTAGCCAGCGTATCCTCATCATTTTCTTTGCAAAGGACCGGCAGCACTTTTTATTATCTTAACCACCAGCTTTTATTCGGTCTTCTTCCCGGACTAATATTGGCAATATTCGCATACGCGTTTCCTCTCCATATCCTAAAGAAATGGAGTTTTATTTTGCTCGCGGCAAGCATTGCTCTTCTCCTTTTAGTGTTTATCCCAGGCATTGGCAGCAAGCTCGGAGGAGCAAGCAGATGGATTGTGCTTGGATCATTTTCTTTTCAACCGGCTGAAGTTTTAAAGCTAACGATTATTCTTTATATTTCCTCATGGCTGTCCTCACACGTTGCCCAGCCTCGTCAAACAAATCTGCCAAAACAGCGATCTGCCTCCTCACGGCGCTTGCAAAAACAAAAGAGAAAAGGAAAAAAACTCGAAATACAGGAATTGCTTTTGCCGTTTTTTGGCATCATGACGGTTATAGCCGGACTACTGCTGCTGCAGCCGAACCTAAGCACCTTAGGAGTCATATCCCTTACCACGCTTATCATTTATTTTCTCGCCGGAACCCCCAAATGGCATGCTGTTTCAATGGTGCTGGCAGGAATATCCGCGTTATTCTTTCTTATTAAAATTGCGCCGTACCGGTTGAGCAGGTTTACAATATTCCTTGATCCCAACATCGATCCGGCAGGCAAAGGCTACCAAATCAAGCAAGCGTTAATCGGCATAGGCTCCGGAGGGCTTACTGGCATGGGCCTTGGCATGAGCTTCCAAAAATTCGGGGTTTTGCCAGAGCCAATTGCAGATTCAATCTTTGCCATATTCGCCGAAGAAACAGGGTTTATCGGGGCGGCATTCCTGGTTTTGCTGTTCCTGGCATTTACAATAAGCAGCTTCATTATATCCCAGCGCAGCCCCGATCAGTTCCAAAAACTTGTCGCCATAGGAATTGCCTCGTGGTTTTTTATCCAGGCATTCGTAAACATGGGATCAATGCTTGGCCTTGTGCCGCTTACCGGCATACCGCTTCCATTTATAAGCTACGGAGGATCTTCGCTCATGGTAAGCTTGATTGCCGTCGGATTATTGCTTAACATATCAAAACACACCAAAACATGAAAATACTTTTTACAGGAGGCGGCACGGGAGGGCATGTCCTTCCATTGATAGCCGTTGCCAGGGAATTGAGAAGAATTTATACAGCCGCTTCAGACAAAAATGTGCTGGAAATGATATACATGGGCCCCAAAGACCCTTTTATCGGAATTCTTCTTTTGCAGGAGGGCATAAAAATCCATACGGTGCCATCGGGCAAACTACGCAGATACTGGAATATTAAAACTTTTTTCCAAAATATTTTAGATATTTTTTTTAAAATTCCAGCAGGAATTTTCATTGCTTTTTTTAAAATGTTTTTCCTTTCCCCGGATCTTATTTTGAGCAAGGGGGGATATGGGGCATTGCCAACGACTATCGCGGGTTGGCTCTTCCGCGTGCCTATTTTTCTACACGAATCCGACATCGCACCGGGTTTGGCAAACCGAATAGGCGGAAGGCTCGCCGTAGAAATATTCACCTCTTTCCCGAACACCGTACAATTTCCAAAAAAGAAAGTGATTTGGGTGGGAAATCCGGTGCGGCGGGAATTGCTGTCGGGCAACAGGGAAGAAGGGCAAACGATTTTCAGCCTGCAGGGAGGAAAACCGATTATTCTTGTCTTGGGAGGCTCGCAGGGAGCCAAAAGAATCAACGAAGTCCTGCTCAACATTATCGGGCAAATGGTAAAAGATTTTGAGGTCATACACCAGACAGGAGAAAAAAATTTTCAGGAAATTAAGAATGAGGGGAATGTCATGATTCCGAAAGAATTACAAGGATATTATCATCCGATAGCTTTTTTCAAGGAACCCGAACTGCGCCATGCCTATGCGACGGCAGACTTTATTATCAGCAGGTCGGGATCAGGATCCGTGTTTGAAATAGCGGCGGTAGGAAAACCCAGCATCATGATTCCTCTGCCGGAATCAGCCCAGAACCACCAGTTGCTCAATGCTTACGCTTACGGTAAAACAGGGGCCGCCATTGTATTGGAACACACCAATCTTACACCCCATTTTTTGCTCGAAAAAATTCGTTCCATACTTCTTTTGCCCGAAGAGTACGCCAAAATGTCAAAAGCGGCCTTGGCATTCGCAAAGCCTGAAGCCGCGCGTATTTTAGCCGCATATATCATTGAATATCTCAAAAGATAGTGTTAGGGTATAAAATATACGGGTGTCAAGATATGAAAGAAACTAACACAACTATACGCGCTCGTTTTGCGCCTTCTCCGACAGGCCCCTTGCACATGGGCAGCGTACGCACAGCGCTTTTTAATTATCTTCTTGCGAAAAAACTCGGCGGCGTATTTATATTGCGCATCGAAGACACGGACAAAGAACGATCCAAACCGGAATGGGAAAAAGATCTGCTCGACAATCTTGCATGGCTTAACCTGAATCACGATGAGGGGCCGATCGCGGGAGGGACATATGGACCGTATCGGCAGTCAGAACGCACGGAAATTTACAAAAAATATCTTGTTCGGCTTCTGGAGCAGGGGAAAGCCTATCATTGTTTTTGTGCCGTAGAGGACCTGGAGGCCCAAAGACAGTCGCAGCTCGCCAATGGCCAGGCTCCAAAATATCTTGGCACATGCCGAGGTCTTCCAAAAGAGCAGGCACAAAAAAATCTCGCAGAAGGCAAACCATCTATCATCCGTTTTATCGTTGAAAACAAAAAACTTTCTTTCCATGATCTTATCCGCGGAAAAATCGAATTTGATACAGCTCTGTTTGGCGATATGGTAATTGCCAAGGACATCAAAACTCCTTTGTATAATTTTTCGGTAGTTGTAGATGATTACGAAATGCAGATTACCCATGTAATCCGCGGGGAAGACCATATCCCAAACACACCAAAACAAATGCTTTTACAGGAGGTATTTGGTTTTCCCGCGCCCCAATTCGCGCATCTTCCTTTGATCCTTGGCCCCGATAAAACAAAGTTGAGTAAGCGCCACGGCGATAATTCCGTCACCAAATATAAAAAAGAGGGTTACTTGCCAGAAGCCGTAATCAACTTTTTGGCGCTGCTTGGCTGGAACCCGGGCGGCGAAAGGGAGTTATACACCCTAGAAGAACTCGTACAAGAATTTTCGATGGAACGCGTGCAAAAAGGAGGAGCCATTTTCAATATCACTCGCCTGGAATTCCTCAACGGGCACTATATCCGCCAAAAATCCTTGTCCCAGCTCACGGAATTATGTTTGCCGTACCTTATTGAAAGCAATTTATTGGAGCAAAAGGGTTCGGACATATACGCCAAAGCAACGCAAGAGAAAATAGACCATGAAACCCTTGAAAAAATCATTGGATTGTACCGAGAGAGGCTTAAGGTATTATGCGACATAACCCAATATGTTGACTTTTTCTTTGTAGAAAACATTGTGTACGACAAAGAACTGCTGCAATGGAAAGACTCTTCAGACGAAAAACTTCGCAATGTTTTAGAGAGGGCAGGGGAGCTGCTTTCGAAAATACCCGAAACCGAGTGGGAACAGGAAAAATTGTCATCAACTCTTATGGCAGAAGCAGACAAGGAGACCAACAGAGGATATTTCCTGTGGCCCCTGCGGGCAGCCCTTACGGGGAAAAAAGCATCGGCGGGACCTTTTGAAATTGCCGAAATTTTAGGCAAAAATAAAACCTTAAAGCGAATTGAGGCCGCAAAAGCCAAACTTTAATTATGCGACGCTCATCCATTGCCGCAATAATTATTTCAATCGTTTTTCTTTTTCCGATTTTTGCCAATGCGCTGGAAACAAATCTGCCTGACGCGCCAAAAAATCTTGAAGAAAGCAAATCATTCGCATCCGGCATATTAAAGAAGCTTCCGGAGGGAGTAAAAAACGTATGGGAAAAGACAGCGGTGCCAGTATGGAAAACCCTATGCTCTTGGGCCTCAAAGGTATGGGAAACCATCAAAGACTTTATTTCACGGCTTTTTTTGGGCAAAAAAGCCGATTTTGAACGTGAAATAAACCAGGAAAAGCAGGAACTCGAACAGGAATTAAAGAAAGAAAGCTCAAAATCCCTTAAAGGGCTATGGAACAGGCTGATCTCCCTTATTGGCCTAGGAAATGAAGAGGAGACTACCCAAAACCCATCTAGCCAGTGAAAACGCCTCCTAGAGCATCCTAGAGCCATATTTTTAGGCTTCTTTTACCCTTGACCCACCCGTTAGGGGAGATTAGAATATAGATAAATCAAATGTCGTACAATGTAGGTTAAGCGACAATTAATACCCTGTATGCTACACTATTCATAGAAGCCCAGAAGCCTGGTTTATATGCCTCAATAATTTGTGCAAGATCATACATAATGAACCCATCCTTAAAACCAATACTCGAGCATATCTCTGATTTTTTGGATTACTGCGAAGTTGAACGCGGTTTGTCGGATAACACCCAAAAAAATTATTCGCGGTATCTGCATAAATTTGAGAAATGGTTAAAATCCCGCGGCAAACAAAATCTGGCACCCCATGAATTAACATCGGAAGATATATGGAACTATCGCCTATTTCTTTCTCGCACCCCCGATGAAAACGGCAAACTCCTCTCCAAGATTACCCAGAATTACTATCTTATAGCTCTTAGGTCTCTTCTAAGCTATTTTACGGCAAAAGATATCTTATCACTGCCTGCCGATAAAATTACCCTTCCAAAAGACGCCGATAATGAGCGAAATATAAAATTTCTTAACCTAGAGCAGATTGAAAAGCTTCTTAATGCTCCGGATTGCCAAAATCCAACAGGTTTGAGAGATAAAGCTATTCTTGAAACTTTATTTTCCACCGGCCTTAGAATTGCAGAACTCGTTTCGCTCAATAAAGAACAGTTTGATTCTGTTTGGGACAAAAAAGATTTTGAGTTAGGTGTTATCGGAAAAGGAAAACGCCCTCGCACTGTTTATTTTTCTGAACGGGCCTTGAATTGGTTGAAAAAATATCTGAAAATCAGAAAGGATAAACAAAAAGCTCTTTTTATTAATTATCGCAGCCGAACCAAGGAAGATCACCGCCTCACTGCCCGTTCCATAGAAAGAAGCATAAAAAAGTATGCTGTAAAATCCGGGATCCCCTTATTCACTTCCCCCCACACACTTCGGCATTCGTATGCTACCGATTTGCTATCTCAAGGAGCGGACTTAAGAGCAATTCAAGAATTTTTGGGCCACAAAAATATTGCTACCACCCAAATTTATACCCATGTTACCAATAAACAGCTCCGAGATCTGCATCGCCAATACCACAGCGGAAAGAACTTAAAAGACATCACTTAATTTGCTACAATTTATTTACCATCGTGCCAGCCAAACTATCAGCCAACAAACTTAATCCGGTCAGAGTGGCGCAAACTATAGAATCCGCCGGGTGTTTTGATTTGCAGTTCCGCAGGGATATTAAAACAACGCGGCCTGGAAATCCGGTGTACTACAGCTGGAAAACCCAATTTATCATTCCCTTAAAACAGGAAGAACAAGACGTCCTACAACGCCTCTGCCGCACCCTGAAATGCGGCGCCGTGCACCTTGCACGAAATGTCGCACGATATTCCGTTCAGGATATAGAAAGCCTCCAGGAAATCATTGTCCCTTTCATAGCGGAACGCATTCCCCTGCAAGGCAAAAAGAAACGGGATTTTGAGCTATGGGCCGAAGCGGTTTATATCCTCTATCAAAACAAAAACTCCGACAATACCAAAAAAGGCGTTCGCGGGTTTACGCGCACAAAATAGAAAAAAAAGGATTTTAAACGTCTGCTGGAAATTCTCGAAGAAATGCAACCCTACAAAGCCCGCCGCAAGACAGATTTAAAGTGGATACAGGAGGCTCATTTCTTCGCCCAAACCCTGCGTTATTAAAGCAAGAGCAGTGTCGCACAATATATTCCCCTATAAAGCGGCTACTTCTTCTAATCCTAATCCCCGAAAATCTTTGGCATTTCCTGTTACAATACGCGAAATGCCTTTATCAAGCATGGTGGCCACAAGATATACATCAAAGGGGTAATTCTTTTCCCTCCTATTTTGGTTCAATTCGATAAATAATTCAATGGAGACGCACGATCAAGAATGTAGAGCAGAATATTGGTATCAAGAAGATACTTTTCAAACAAAAAAGCCGGGGCGCGTTAACGCCTCCGGCTCCGAATAAGGGGGGTGTCTGGCACGATACTCGTACCTAGATTCATGTAGGCAAGCGACAGGGCCTTCATGAGCATTGCCTCATTTATTCCCCTGCAAGTCCACGGTGCAATAATTCTCCCCGCTTCCAATCTTTCTTCAGCTTCCTTCAGAAGCTGTAACGGACTCCTGGTTTCCGGAATCCATCCCCCATCACTTTGCAGCGCTTTCATTTGATCGGTCAAAGAACTAGCAATTTCCTGTACCATCCTTTCTCGTTTTTCCCGCTCTTCTCTTGCACGCTCCATGTCGTGAATAAATCTAGCAAGAAGAATGATTCCACCAACACATATGGAGAACAACTCAAATATTGAAAGCAGCAGTTCCGGAGCCATAGTTCGCACCTCCCTAACGCTATTAGGAAGAATACCCAACTTGGCCTATTTTTGCAATACAAGCAAAGGCCACCTCTTGCGAAGTGGCCCAACGTGCAGGAAAAAGGATGCTCAATTCGGGCTCATAGGCTGCTGGGTGCGGTAGTGCACCCAGACGCGATCGAGCCGGACCGGAGAAATGCCTGGACAGCTCTTCTCATTATCGGGAATAAAATCAACAAGCATCATGGCCAGCGGCTCACCGGGATCCAAGATTTGTATGGGCAGAAACCCCCAGACTAGTGCCCCGTGATTACACAAAATAATCACGGACACCAACTCTCCTTGCGGCTCTATCGCGTTACCTCCCCCCTTAGGCGTCCCCTCCGCGCGTACAGACAAGGCATTGGCACGTTCGAGCCATTGCCGCATTTCTGTGCGCCTGTACCTTATCCACAGAAAAGCGGACATAATCACAAAAATGCCAGCGCCCAACGCAAGAAAAACCGCCAGAACCATGATAACGCCAATCGCCAACTCGAACAGAGCCTCCAAGAAATAGTTAAACAGTATTGCCACGGCACACCCCCTCACCTAACCCATTCTATAAAAATAGCTGAACCATTCTCTTTTTGCAACTGTGTAATATTAAAAATGGACCGGCGAGGGAGATTTCTCTCCTTCGCCGGTGTGCGACTAGGGTAATGTGGCTACTTCGCCTTGGGTTTTTTGGGCGGCGACTTGTCTATCGCCGGCCCGCTCGGGTATTCACCCGGAGCCGGAATCCCTGGCACAAATCGAAGCGTCGCGAGCATATCCATAATACTCATTACTTCCTCCTCTACCCGACTTGTTGTCGGGCTGGATACCGTACTATAGGGCACCAGAAAAAAATGTCAAATATATTAAAGAATCTCCACTATTTTCTGTCGAGAGGAATGGCCAGAGACAATATTCACCCTTGCCGCGGAAATACCAAAATACCCGGCCAGCGCTCGAGTTACAGCCCAATTCGCCCTGCCGTCTTTGGGCGGTTCCTTTACGGAAACAATAAAATGAGTCTCGTCTACTTTCTCTATTTTCTCTTCTCTGGCGTTGGGTTTTGCTTTCACAAAAATTTTCATATATTTTAGCTCCCCTTCTCATCCCATACTGCATTCATTCGCCCATTCTCGGGAAATTCAGAACTCTTTTTCTTGTATTCCTCAAAATTCCATTTCTTAAAGAATTTTTCCGCGGCTTTTTTGCCGCTTTCGTACAGAGCTTCTTTTTGACGCAATGTTATGTCAAAATCAGTCGTCTGCACGCCCAGAGTTTCTATAGGAATGGTCCTCATGAAATTCTTGGTCCTAATATACTTTGCGTCATGCGCCTCCATCATTGTTGAAAACAGGGCCTTAAGCAAACTGATAGGCCCCCCGATGGAATGCGGCTTGCCCTCCTCGGGATCAACGAGCTTGTAGCCAATGGTGGGATGTGAAACACTATGCCCGTCTTCCTCAAAAATCCACACGGGGTAATTACTTAAAATTCCCCCGTCTACAACATAATATGGAGTTCCCCCTCGGTCTTTCAGCACGACCGGTTTATAAAAAAATGGGATGCTCATGCTCATTCTCACCGCCCAGGCAACATCTACCGTATCGGGGTCAATATCATATTCTTTCATATCGCGGGGCAAAACAAGCATCCTGCCGCGGGTAAGGTCTGAAGCTATCACCTGAAGCTTGTAGCAATGGCAGGGATTGTCCCCGTACTCTTGTATGCGCAAATCCTTAAACGTGCGGACACCTTTTTTTGCCAAAATATCGCGCATCCACTTTTCAAAAAAATCCCCTTCATAAATTCCTTTCGTGAGCAACAGGCTTATTCCAGAACCAATTATGGGTATTTTGTCTTCGATTCCCGTATCGCGAAACTTGGCATATTCTATGCCGTACATGATTTCCTGCATTTCTTTTGCCGTATATCCGGCGGCAATACATGCCGCTACGATAGCGCCGGCAGAAGTGCCGGCAACATGTTCAAAAGCATACCCCGATTGTTCGGTAATGCTAACCGCGCCTACAAGGCCGGTTCCTTTTACTCCCCCACCCTCGAATACCGCGTCAATTTTCTTTAGCATATCAATAATTTTAGGATACCACCCCGCCTTTTTGCTGGGCAAATCTTTTTTGCCTATTTTTTAAATACTCAAAATACCGTTCGAATGCCCGAAGCTTTTCTTTATTTTCAATTCCGAAATCCTGGATCTTGAACGAAAGATCATTGATATCCACCCAGTCATAGCGCACATGCTCGGGAGAAAGTATAACGCGCCCTCCAAAGAAAATACCTTCGTATACAGTAACGAGGGCGGCGGTTTTTGTGCGGCTGTTGTATCGGCGGTACTGAAACAAAGGACGCCCCAATCTGTACCGCACCTCGCTTCCCAACTCCTCTTTTATCTCCCGTTCAATAATTTTTTCCAAAGGCAAACGATACTCGCCCTTATCAATACGCCCGCCTGGCAGGCTAATATGATTTCGCTTGGTTCGCAGCAAAAGCACTTTGCTGCCACGGCGCATAAGCACCTTTAAAGAAGCTTGGAATGTTTCAATTTCTTTTCTTTGATCCATAAAAACAGTCTAGCGTTGTGTTTCAACCTGCATAATGGAGCCGTTTTCGAACTCCAGAGGCTCCTTGAGGTCCTCTATAGCCATCAAATATCCCGCCGCAAACGACAGGAGACATGCCAGAAAAACTCCTAACCCCAGTATAATATCAGATTCGCGGGCTTTGACAAATTGTAAGGCTTTTGATAGCATAAATACTGCCTATATAAGTTTATAGCATTTCATAATATTATACCATGGCAACGACTAAAGCCGCAGGTACAGCCCGCAACCTGCGCGATTCGCAACCCCAATATCTTGGAGTCAAACTATATGCCGGACAACCGGCCAAAACCGGCCAAATTATAGTTCGTCAAAGAGGCACAAAAATCCTTGCCGGAAAAAATGTCGGCGTAGGAAAAGACCACACTCTCTTTGCTTTGTGCGACGGAATTGTCAGCTTTACGACCCTGCAAAAGAAAACTTTTGACAACTCACGCAGATTTGCCAAAATGGTGCATGTAGTGAAAGCCTAAACAGAGGCTGCTCTAATAAATTCCCTGAACAAGGGATGAGGATTAAGAGGCCTGGACTTGAATTCAGGATGAAATTGCGTCCCCACAAAAAAGGGATGCTTTTTCAATTCAATGATTTCAACAAGATCCCGCTCTGGATTTATCCCGGAAAGAACAAGGCCATTTTTTTCAAGAGTTTCGCGGTATGCATTATTCACCTCATAACGATGGCGGTGACGCTCTGAAATGGAAGACATTCCGTATGCCTTTTTGGCAATTGTTCCCTCCTGCACCTGGCAGGGATACGCTCCCAAGCGCATGGTAGCCCCATACTTTTTTTCCTTTAGCAGCGCTTTTTGTTCTGGCATGACGTCTATGACGGCATCTTTTGTTTTTGGCGCAAATTCCCGTGAAGTGGCTTTAGCGATTCCGCATACATTCCTGGCAAATTCGATTACGGCAAGCTGAAGGCCCAGGCACAACCCAAAGTAAGGAATTTTCTGTTCGCGGCAGAATTGTATGGCACAGATTTTTCCTTCCGTGCCGCGGCTTCCAAAACCGCCAGGCACAATGATACCGTCAAAATTTCTCAATTCCTCAACTGCCGCGGCGTCCTTCTCATATTTTTCGGCAGAAAGCCAAGTAACCTGGGGCTCGCGGTTATTTGCCCACGAAGCATGTTTTATGGATTCGATAACAGAGAGATACGAATCCATGAGGGTAAAATCCCCCGTTTCGAAATACTTTCCTACAATCCCGATTTTAACCGGCTTTTTTTCGGCGCGGATAACCTGCGCCAGTGCCCGCCAGTCGCGCAAATCCTTGCTTCTTGCTTTAACGCGGAATTTTTTCAGGATCTGATTTCCCAGATTATCCTCTTCGAAATTCAAAGGAATTTCGTAAATATATTTGACATCGGGAGCGGAGATTACATCTTCTTTCGCGACTCCGCAGAATATGGAAATTTTCTTTTTGCGGGGCTCATCCACGGGAAATTCGGAGCGGGCAATAATTATATCCGGCTGTATTCCCGCGGCATTAAGCGAGCGCACTGCGTTTTGCGTTGGCTTTGTTTTCATTTCGCCAATCATACGGGGAACCGGCAGGTATGTTACGAATACAAAAGCCACCTGTTTTGGGGTGGCAAGCTTCATCATTCTCGCCGCCTCCAGAAAAAGCAGGTTTTGGTATTCTCCCACCGTACCGCCGACTTCCACCAAAACAAAGTCGGCTTTGTCTTTTTTGCCCGCGGCTTTGATGCGCGAAATGACTTCAAGAGGAATATGGGGAACAACTTCAACGCATTTCCCACCGTATTCCAGGTTGCGCTCTCGCGTAATTACCGACTGATACACCTTGCCGGTGGTCATGTAATTTACACCGCCAAAACTTTTTCCCAAAAACCTCTCATAATTTCCCAGGTCCTGGTCCGATTCCGTGCCGTCGTCGGATACGAATACTTCACCATGCTCCAAAGGATTCATCGTACCCGCGTCCACATTGATGTACGGATCAATCTTTACCGCTGTAACCTCAAATCCCTTGCCCTGGAGGATTTTACCTATCGAAGCAGTCGCAACCCCTTTCCCAACACCCGACATGACCCCGCCCATGATGAAAATGTATCGTACCATAACCTTAAAAATTATTTATACAAAGTAAAACCCCGTAGGAATTAAAATACGGGGTCCAAAAACCTGACTGCTTCAGAACCAAACCTACTGACGTAATTATGCGCTTTCCTCTTCCAAAACAATGACACGGATGTTTGCCTCAAGATTATGATCTAAAACAACCTTTATGCCGAATTCACCCAATTCTTTAATCGGTTTTTCAAGCCTTATCTGCTCCTTTTTCACCGAATAGCTCATTTCTTTCAAACGATCCGCGACTTTCTGGGAAGTAACAGCTTCAAAAAGCTGGCCTTCATCTCCCACTTTCATTGCCATAACAACTTCAAGATCATCAAGCTGTGAAGCCAATTCCTGGGCTTTTTTCAATTCTTCTTCCGCTTTTTGGGCAAGGATATCCTTTTGCATATCAATCCATTGAATAACTTCTGGGGTGGCAGGTTTTGCTAATCCCTTGGGAAACAAGAAATTTCTAGCATACCCTTCCGCAACCTCTTTTACCTGGAATTTTTTTCCAAGACTCTTTACGTCTTTCAGGAAAACTACTTTCATATGCGTTATTTTCTCACAAACCCCTGACGACTTCAAGAGCTCTTTCGAGCTGGGGATCCTTTCCCTGCTCAAAATCTTCGTCTGTCATTGCAACAGCGATGTCGGGAGTAAGTCCTGTGCCTTCAATTTTGTTGCGCAAAGGCGTGTACCAATATGCAATGGTTACTTTCAAGGCTGATTTATCTCTCAACCATTCTAATTCCTGCACCGAACCCTTGCCAAACGATTGCTCGCCCACAATTTTGATTTTCCTGTTGTCGCGCAGAGCTCCCGCAAGAATTTCCGAAGCTGAAGCTGATCCTTCATTCATAAGCACCACAACAGGATACTGCAAAAGCACAGGATTTCTCTGCGTTCTGTACACCACTTCCGGCTCGCCTCCCGAAGCAAAATCTTCGATCAACACAACCTGGCCGTTTTCCAAAAACCATCCGGCAATGTCTTGCGACACATGCAAAAATCCTCCCGGATTGTTGCGCAAATCCAGCACAATCCTGTCTGCATCGGTAGCAACAATTTCAGAAACCGCTTTTTGAAATTGGGTTTGGGCTTTTTCGGAAAACTGGTACAGCCTGATATATGCAACTTTTTTCTCGCCCTCCGCGCCGTGCAATTCCCACTTTAAGGCTGGCACTTCAATAACACCACGCTCAATTGTAAATTCCTTGGGCGCATCCCAGCCTTCCCGCAGGACCGAAATAGTTACTTTTGTTCCCTTTGGCCCGCGAATAAGCTTTACCGCTTCTTCGGATTTCATGTCGGCCGCAGGCTGGCCGGCAATAGTTATCAACACATCTCCCGGACGCAAACCCGCCTTCTGGGCGGGAGTCCCCTCCAAAGGAGCCACTATTTTCAAAACGCCGTCCCTCGCGCCAATTTCCATGCCGACTCCCTCAAATTTTCCCTCCACATCTTCGAGAAATCCCTTTGCTTCGCCTGGCTGCAAAAAAATTGTATGGGGATCTCCCAGGCTTTCAACCATTCCGGCAATCGCCCCATACGTCATTTTCTCATAGTCCAGTTTTTCTGAAGCGACATAGCGGCGCGACAAAGTGTCCCACGCGCTCCAGAACAAAGAAAAATCCACGTCGCCGGGTTTGCCTTCCTCGATATTGCGCACACCCTCAAGATACACGGGCTGTACCGTTCCCTGGCCAATTAAAAACCCCACGCCAAACCCTACCACCGTAAACACCACTAGAACCGTAATCGCAAAAATCTTTGTTGCTTGTTTCATAATTTACAGGTTTTATAGTATCACGAAATGCGGCGAGGAACAATCGATAACCGGACGCCGATTAGACGTATGGGCAAAGAGTAGCTTACCATGAAACGCAACAGAAGTTTTACTGCTTCCCTGCGTAGCAGCGCAAGATCGCGGGAAGACTCAATTGTTTTTGACTTTGTGTGTGTTTCAAATCCCTTCATCCTAAAAACTACTGTAACTGTCTTGCATTCCATATTGGCGGCCTTAAGTTCGCTCCATACGTCGTTAAGCAACGCATCAAAAACAAAAAGCAAAAGTTCGGGATCTCGAGTGTCCTCTTGAAAAGTATGCTCTTTGCCTATTGATTTTATCTCCCTTTCTGTCTCCACGGCATCCTCGTCAATGCCCCGCAACCTATCATACAAAGCTTCCCCGCGTATTCCAAAAAGATTTTTGAGATTTTCCACCGGCATAGTCTTGGCATCCCCCACGGTGCGAATGCCTTTTTCCTTTAACATTGCACCGCTCTTTTTTCCTATGCCTGGAATAACCTCAATATCAAGAGGTTCAAGCACGGCTTCAGCCTCTTTGTCTGTTATAAGTTTCAATCCATTGGGCTTTGCCCGTCCAAACGAGGGCTTAGCGAGTTCGCAGGCAATTTTTGCCATCATTTTGTTGGGCCCAATGCCGCAAGTGCACGGCAATTTTTCTTTTTCAAATACTTCCCGCCGAAGTTTTTTTGCAATTTCCTCAGCTTTTTCCCATTGGCCGATACCCGACAAATCTATGTATGCCTCATCCATGGAAACCTGTTCTATAGCCTCCCCAGTCATATGTCGCACAATATCCATAATTCCTTCTGAAACCTTGGCATAAAAGGATCCGTTTACGGGCAAAAAAATCGCCGTGGGGCACAATTGGTAAGCCTTTGAAATTGGCATGCCAGAGTGTATGCCATATTTCCTGGCTTCATAATTTGCTGTCGAAACAACTCCCCTGCCCTCCAGGGGCTCTGCCCCTACAACCAAAGGCTTCCCCCTAAAACGGGGATTTTCTCTTTCTTCGATTGAGGCGAAGAAAGCGTCCATATCGAGATGTAATATAATACGCTGTTTCATTAATAAATTCGATCCGTCGTCGAGCGCATTTTTATTCTAGCATGTGAAAAATTTTTCCTCACAAATAAAAGAAGCCGCGGCGCGTCAATTAAGACGCGCACGCGGCCGAGAACGAACTAAAAACTAGAAAAGAGGGATGGCTATCGACGACGCCCACTCACGTGAGCGTGGGAGGGGCGGCCGTCACGCGCAGTCCTCCGGGTCTCCTGCCGTGGCGGGGACCTGCGCGATGAAGCACGAATAGTACAGAGTCTCCCCGTCCTCAAA
>CAYZNF010000008.1:1985-32814 GCA_964479725.1 uncultured Candidatus Saccharibacteria bacterium | reverse complement strand
GCCTCAAAAAGACGAGGCAGTCCGAACAGGCCCGGCCACAGTCCTTCCATATCACCGCCATGAACCCCCCCTTTATCTCCCCTGCTCACGCCAGGCAAGAGAGATTAGTGTATATGATAAGTCGTGCAAACAAACTCGTCAATACAAATCATGAAACATAAAACATTTTGTGAATGGCCCGAAATAAAAAGTTGAAATAAAAAACACCACAATCGTGGAGTTTTGCATATAGCCTGGCGAGGAGGAGCGCGTTACCGCACTCTTTTCCTCGCCAGGCTTTTATCTAGTTCCCGCTGGTCTTGTCGACAGGGCCACCGGCGTGCCCTGCGGCAACGGCGGCCATGATGGCCTGCCCCACGTTGGTGGTGCCGGCGACTGGCCCTGCCGGCGGGACCGCAACCTGTGGCGGTTGCTGCTGGCGAGGGCCATTCCTCCCGCCGCCGTTATTCTGCTGGATATTGGCGGCAGGCCACCTGTGACCCCTCAAAAGGTCTTTATAAGCCTCCTGGAGATCAACTGGAATCTCCACTGCCCCAGGCTCAACCCCCGCCTCCTTCAGCTGGTCGACAAGCACGTGAGCCTCGGCCTTCATCACTTTGATGCGCCGAAGATCTTCCTCATGCGCCAGGCGTGCCGCTTCGAGCTGACGGCGCACAGAGGCGCACAGCTCGGGCTCTCTCCCCCGCTTCTCCAGGAGCTCCAACTTGTTCATGGCAACCTGCCATTCGGTTACGTCTTGGTTGTAGAGTTCCTGCGCAAGAAGATACTCTTGTATCTTCTTGATCAATGCCTGGGTATCCTCAATCACGAGGATCCCCACCGCCACCCAAAGTTGCTCAACCAGATCCCTTACGTTGACCATGTTAACACCCCCCTCTTTTGTAGGCCTCCCCTCAATCCAGAAAAATTCCTGAACTGCGGGCAAACCTTCTCGTATTTCAAAATTTTGGTGTGCAGACAGAGGCCGAGGAGAGAGGATGTGTAAAAAGAGCTAAACCCCTGCCTGCACGCCAAAGCTCTGAAAGTATTTTTATTTCCATAACGGCGAGACGAACACTACCATTCGTTTGCACTTCATTCAATCAAATGTTTTAAGCGTTTCTAGAGTAATGTCCGTTTCGCCGCTAGGTACCAGTCGGTACCTGGCAGGCAGGTATAGTATTGTACCTACCGCTATGGAAGGTTTTTAAATGCACTATTTTAACCAAACAACCGCCCCGGCAAGAAGGCGATTGTGTAAACATTTAAGCTTATATTTTACACTCCCCTCCTCCGATTATTTATATCTTAACATGCCTGTTCAAATTTGTCAACTCATCCGTTCGCCCTGCCTCTACCGAACAGCAATCCTTTAAACTTAACTTTAAACTTAGTCTCCCAAGTTTTTCTCTCCTGTGTACAGCTATGAGTATTCCGCCTTGCGGCGAAAGGAGAGAGTTTGCTCATAGCTGCACGCAGGAAAGCGATTCCATGCTTTGTATATATTTGTGGTACTACGAATTTTTGCATATGCAAGATTTCGTAGTAGCTGTTTTCACAAACGGAATCGCAGATTTAGATGGAGAAATTCGTTGTCGTGAGCTGTGCCGAATGATGATTGACACGCCCTTCGCGGTTTCTCTATAATACAGTATATATGGCAGACGATCTCAAGCAATTTATCAAAGAGGAAAGTGAGGAAACAAGACGGCATTTCGATGAAAAAGCTACAGAAACAATGCGCCATTTTGACGTGGTCGCGGAAGATTTGAAATCAGAAATCCAAACAGTCGCAGAGCAGGTAGCGCAAAACAGTGTGGATATTACAGCAATTAAGGAGAAACTCGAACAACACGACAAGCAGTTTGAGAACATCAATATCAATCTCGAATTCATCAAGCGCGAACTCAAGCGCAAGGTGGACTACGACGAATTTTCTGCTTTGGCAGAGCGCGTTGCCGCGCTTGAATCAAAAATCCGCTAACCGAGACCATCTCGCAATCCGCCATCAGGGCGGATTTTAGTTTTAAAGTACTCCTGTTGAATCTCTCACATGTTCGGGAATTGCAATTGGGAAGGCAATCGTTAATGGAACTCTCACCTTCCCTTTTTCCTTGCAGTCTCGCCCCTGCTCTTCGGGATAGCCACTCTACCCTTACAGCAGAGATTCCTGCTCTCGCCGAGGAATCGGCGCCGCGACCTAACCCGCCGCAGAGGGTTTTGGTGAAGGGTTCTTCCTCATCGACGACGAAAATATTCGTCCTCGATTTTTATCGCCCGCCACAGCATACCGAATAAAAACCTGCGAAATTTCGTAAGTCTTGATGGAGAAACGTGCCAGGAGTATAGTAGAATTATGGCGAAGAAAAAGATAGAACAAACACTCCTTACAACTCCTCGGCTTGAAAGGCTCCTCAATCAGCAGACAACAGTGATTCTTAATGCTGTTGATGAGAAACTTGCTGCAAACCGGATAAGCATTCTTGCTGACGTAGACGAAAGACTTGCTGCAATGGAAGAGCGTTTTAACCGTAAGCTCGACAAACTTACCACTACTTTAGATAAATTCCTCAAACGCATGACCGACATGGAAGACGAGTTTGAGATAATGAAAAACGATCTCAATCGTATGAAACGGGTTATCAAGAAGAAGCTCGGAGTGGATTTATCTTAATAATTGCCTCGTTTTCTTCCATCACTGCACTCCCTTACGAGTGTTTTTTATTTGTAACGTGCTGGAACTCCTGTTGAATCTCCCTTTGGCAAGCTCATTGTAAGCTTTCCTCTTCTTGAATCCTCAAACTCTGTTTGAGAACTCGAGTGAGGAGCCTTGCAAAATCTTGTGCAGATTTACAGGGCTCGAGTTGTCGGATGCTTCTCGAGAAATTTGACTTTTCTCATTCCGAAGATACAATGGATATATGGCTCAACAAACTTCAAATTACATACCTTCCAAAGAAGCTCACCGTCTATTCGAATTAGGCCTGGAGCTTGCCGATCTTGCAGAAGACATTCTGGAGTCGCGCGGGGCATACAGCAAAGAATTTTCTCAAGGCCTCAAGCGATCTCTTCGGGAAGCACGAACTGGGAAAACCAGAAAGATCAATTCTCTTTCTGATCTGCGGTAGCAAGCTACCGCAGTATTTTTATGCGCGATCTTTTCTCTACTCCTCAATTTGAAAAAGACCTCGCTAAAACCCCTCGTGAAGTCAGAAGCCGCGCCGACAATACCATCTCTATTCTTCGAGAAGATCCCCTCGCCCACACTTTAAATCTGAAGAAACTAAAGGGGTTTACTCCTTCGGTATATCGGGTTCGTATTGGTTCGTATCGGCTCGCCTATTCTTTTACTAAAACGACTCTTACGCTTCACCGTTTCCGTCATCGCAAAGACATCTACCGAAGTCTTTAATTTCTTTCAGAGTACTCCTGTTGAGCCGCCAAATTATTTTGGAAAGAACATTGGGTTTCCGCCTTAGGCGGACAAGTCCCCATCAAAATCCATTACTCTCTGGTACTGAACCTTGATGGAGAAACAAACGTTTGACTTCTTCGTCGCAAAGTATATACAATGAATGTAGTATGGCAAAACCCAGCAAACTTCAACTGAACGCAATTTTTAAGCCGGAGCCAGAAGGCGGTTTTACTGTTGTCGTTCCAGCACTTCCGGGATGCGTAACGTACGGAAAAACCCTGAAAGAAGCAAAGGCAATGGCTGTGGACGCTGTGGCTGGATACCTTGTTTCTCTCAAAAAACACGGGGACCCGCTTCCTTCAGACGAAGACAGTTTTATCTCCATAATTCAGGTATCTGCTGAATCGCTTTCGAATGCCTAAACTTCCTCCCCTCACTCCCAAACAACTTCTTTCGATATTGCAGAAAGAGGGTTTTGAAATTGATCACGCAACCGGCAGTCATTATATTCTTTACCACTCTTCCAAGAAATTGCGTGTTACTATTCCCTTCCACCGAAAAGATTTACCCAGGCGAACCCCCAGGATTTGCCCCGCCCCGTCGCGAACGACGGAAGCGGGACCGGTGTCGGGGGCGACGACGTCGCTGCGCCGCCCCCGAAGCGCCTGGACCACCAGGATGGACACCACGTATGTGGTGTCCGGCTTGGGGTCGGGGAGGTCTTCAACCTCCCCGAAGGTGGTCGCAACCACGGGCACGGTGCGCCCGTCGATTTCAACCACCCCGTCATCCAGGGCCAGGGTCTTCACCCTGGCCATCTTGCCCGCCACCTCGAGGGTGGCGAGCGGGGTCTTGCCGCTCTCGTCGTACACGACGAGAGCGTGTGGGGTCAAATTGACCAGTTTGGTGGCCATTAGCCACCTCCTTTTTTTCTCGCCTCATCTCTGAAGCGGAAACAAAACTGCAAATATTGTAATCTTATTTCCACTTCAGGATATTTTCAATGAACTCCTGTTGAATCTCTGATCCGCCAGTTGGCGGATTCGGGACTCAATTGGAGTTGGGAGAGAACCTCGCAA
Organism: uncultured Candidatus Saccharibacteria bacterium; assembly: GCA_964479725.1. Taxonomy (GTDB): domain Bacteria; phylum Patescibacteriota; class Minisyncoccia; order Minisyncoccales; family UBA10102; genus CAYZNF01. The sequence goes on along the minus strand of CAYZNF010000008.1, from coordinate 28,341 downwards.
CGAGGCTGATGCGAAATTCTCTCCTTCGCGCTAGAGCTGCCATCTTCGTGGAATGGGCCGGCAGTCGGGCAACGGAGTTTCTGGCCCGACCTCGATCACCTTCTCCTCGCCCGTGCGAAGGTCGATCTCGATCGCCCGCTGTTTTTCGGCCTCTTCCTTACGAGGAGGCCTCGGAACCAAAACCTTTTCCCTCTCTTCGTCTGCCATGACTCTCTCCTGTCACTTTCACTTCCCGAATTTCATAGCAGCAAGACGAACACTACCACTCGTTTTCACTTCATTCAATCAATTGTTTTAAGCGTTTCTGAAGTAATGTCCGCTTCGCCGCTATGAACTGTTTTTGAAAGAGCTATCCACTCTTCAACTCACAATTACTACGATTGTGAGCTCAAGTATGGGAGGAAGTCATTCGTATAAAATGAATGCCGATTGACTTCCTCATGTCCTGCCCTTTCGGCTAGGGCTTTGTCCTTCTTTTAGAGGCGATCGTCTCTCACTCCGCCGATGACACCGGCGAGCCACCGGAGTGCCTTGTATAGGAGCCACCCGGCTCCTATACACGCTATGGTCACCCCGCCGATGATGATGATCAGGGTGAACCCAAGGAACGCCTCCTGGCCCCAGGCGGGGCCGGAGAACTGCGGACGCCACGTGGGGTGGCCCAGGAGGAATAACCACCCCAAGATCCATGCGCCCAGGTTTACCGCTACCACTACCACGGTAGCGGTGCTGAGACGGCGGAACCCACGCCCGTAATCACGGGCTCCTTGATTCATTTCTTCCATTTTTTCCTCCATGCTGTACTCCAGATTTTCTCCGGAGCAGCAATGAATCTTTAGTCTGCCTAAGAACTCATTGCCACTCCGGAGGTTTTCAAGGGTCTTTCCTCCTCTGAACCAACCAGTCTCCTGATTAGTTCGGTGGAAGGGAGGAGAGATTTGCCCGAAAGCATTTCTCTCCTCCTTACTCCTCTATAGGCCTTTTTTATATCCCGCTAGGCCATTTGGCGGTTTTTTTAGGCGACGAGCCCTTTGTAGGGCTCGTCGCCCTCCCACTTGCCCGCGAGCAACTCGCGGGCGTAGCGGACGCACGCGTCATACGACGCCTGCCCCGCCTGGGTCGGAATGTATCCGGGAGACAGCAGCTCCCGGATCTCGCCGTCGTCGCCGACTGCGAGAAAACCCACGACCCAGACCCCCTTTGGGAGGTACTGGGTTCCGTATCGGACCCCAAACATGGGGCCCGGGGCGTGGCCTAGCCACGCCACGTCAACCGTGAAGATCGTTACCTGGTTTGTCATTTTCTACCTCCTTTTTACGGACCCCGCAGAATTGCCAATTCTGCAATGACGCGGGCTTTTCCGCTTCTGCAACCATGGCAATGGGAAAGCAGAATCTCCAGAAGGATTTATATTTTCCTTCCGGGCAATCAAATCCCGATACATTATCAGAACCTCATTGCCCGAAAGGATTGTTTTGAAAGTGCTAAACTCCTGTTGAATCCATGATCGAACTCACGGACTCAATTGGAGGGAGGAGAGAGTTCCGACGTGCAGTCGAAACCTCTCCTCCTTGGTGCTGTGCGATGGACCTCGTGGTCCACCGACTGCCTCGCGGGTTACGGAAGCGAGACATCCCGCCCGGTTTCGTCAAACCGGGAAACTATTGTTTTGCGGGGGCTACGAAGGGGTGTCCAGCCAGAGAACCCCCCCCGTGACATGCCCCGGGACTCCCATTCGGAGTCCCTCGACCGCTACCATGTAGCGGCCGTCGGGGGCCCTTACGCCCTCCCGGCAATTCCCTGGGGATGTGCTCCCGCACCTCCCGTCGCAGGGAGGACGGATCTCCCGTGCCGGGAGATCCCCGGGATGCCCTTCTCGGTCTGCCTCCGAGAGGCAGTCCGGGAAGTCGCACAGGTGCGGGATCCCCCGCCCCTGTGCGAAAACTCTTCCGTCCTCCAGGAGGGCCAATCCGACCCTCCTGAAATCGACCTTTCCTCCTGAAATCACTTCGCCTCCTCTTCCTGCCTCCCTTTCGGTGAGGGCTTACAGAAGGCCGCTTCCATAGCAGCGAGACAAACACCACCAACTGTTTACACCCTAATCAATCATTGTCTTGAGTATGCCTGCGGTAATGTTCGACTCGCCGCTATGGAGCGGCTTAATTTGGAAGGTGCTGTCGTCTTGTCTCAACCTATTACCCTTAATGGGCTGGGATAAGAGGATTTAAACGTAGAATGGACCCCTTTAGAGAGAGTCCATTCTACCGCACAAGAGGATACTACCGGCTCTCTCCAAAGCAAGTAACCTTTAAATTGTGGCTATATTATACACCTAGAGTAGTATTTTGTCAAGTATATGTAATGGTTCAATACCTTTGCACCTCCCTTCATACAAATGGAGATTTAATCCAGGAAGAGTGTCGAAAGGACTGCGTTCGTATCCGGCAGCGAGATATCAGCACGTATTTACCATATTGCAACGGAAAACGACTACACCTCGTATAGCCAAACCTCAAAAATACTACGCTCTAAAGCGTATTTTCTGTTTTAAGAATTGCTGCAAAGTCCCTACTCTTCTTCTGCCTGCAAAAGCCTATCCACAACCTTTTTCCAGCGCGAAAGCGGCTCTTGCAAAAGAATGGCTATGACTTCATCTTTCCGAAGAAGTCTTCTGCGTTTCAGTCGGAAGAGAGATCGAACCGCCTCATTGATCAGAGCACGATATTCATCTACAAAGATTTCTTGAACAACAGAGTCGATAATTTCCCGAGATTCTTCTATCCAAGAATATGCAACGCATTCTATCGCTTCTTCTCTTATCTTTGCTATATAATCATAAAGACCTCCCCCTTGCTTTCCGGGATATTAAGCGTATTGATTATTTCTGCAGAAGAAGCGCCTTCGGCAAAATATGCCAAAATTTCATTGCGCGCACGAGGATTATCTATGAATTTTCGTCGTTCAGCTCTAAGATAGCGCCGCAAAGCTTGTTTCCTTTGTTCTTGCGTTTTAGCTTCCTTAAGAAATTCCAATGCGTCATTACTGCGCTCCCGCTCTTTGAAAAACGCATTCACCACATGCTGTTCTTCGTGTTGCAATGTATCGTCTGTTTCTCGTCTTATACGTGAAACAGTCCCGCCTAAGTCTCTTAACGACTTGAGATGAAAAGTACTGGAATCATTTTGAGCTATTATCGCCCCCGATAATTCATCTATACGGCACGTTGGAATACTAACGCCTCCGCTCCTGGCGGCAACTTCTTTTTCTCCGCTACCAACGGTTTTGCGATTCATAAAGTTTTGGGAATGAATCAAAGCATAATCCTCCAGATCACGGCACTGAATATATAAAGATACGGGAGTTTCCTCTATACGAATACCTCCCTTGGGCGGCACTCCAAAAAGAGCTTCATAAAATTCTTCGTCGCCAGGATATCTCTTTCGCGCGGCTTTTATTGCGGTATGGCGATTTTGGTATTGTTCAATAAGCTGTGCGGCTTTTTCTTTTTGCTCTTGGGTAATCCTGGCTTCAGGCCCCATTTCTTCAACTATTCCATAGAGTTCCTCGAAAGAAGCATCTGGATTTTCACGGATAGCTTTGATAACTCGTCCTTGTATTTCACCCAACCCTTCCTTTTGTCTCGCCAATTCCCTTTTGAATTCGACAACAGCGGCAGGCCTGCCTTCCCTTGGCAGTTGTTTTGCGTTGTGTAATTCTCCCTCCGGATAAAAAGGATGTTTCTCAAAACGGTTTTCCATGCCTCTACAATACCAAAAATATCGAATGTGTGAAATGCGTAAAACCTCGAATGTGTGTAACCTTGTGTGTAACCTGGTTACACACATTGCTGGAGCAATAGCTTGAGAAGGGGTAGTATAAAGTTAGGTTAGCAAAAGGAGGATGGCATGGAACAGGAAGCCCCTGCCACGAAAGTGACCTTAGGAATGCAGGTCGAGATTGTGTTTTTGAATCCCGAAGGGGAGAAAAGAGCTGTGTTCCGTCTTGTCGAACAGGACGGAGGCAAAGCTGCGGACGACAATCCAGGGATCTTTCTGCTTAGTCGCCGATCACCTCTGGCCGCTGCTTTGATCGGAAGAGCAGTTGGAGAAATCGTCCGATACCAGACACCCGATGGCGCCCTGCAGAAAGTTAAAATTGAAAGGGCCACGCCGTGGACGAAGACTGCATAAGCAGACTAACAGCTCTTTGAAAGGACCCAACGGCGCAATGTTGTCGCGGGTCCTTTCGCATTTAATCGTGGTGCCCCCAGTAGGACTTGAACCTACAACCAGCGCCTTAAAAGGGCGTTGCTCTGCCATTGAGCTATAGGGGCGTCGTTCGCTTTCACTAATCGTGAAAGACTCACTCCTTAAGCCGAACAAAGCCGCAAGGGTGCAAAAAAAGTATACAGCAAAACTGTCTCGTTGGCTAGTGGTGTTTTTCTCTTACCTACAGTCCCATTTCTTTAAGCTGCTCTAACAGCTCCTTCTGTTCTTTTGTGAGTTTTTTTGGCGTTTGGAGAATAAGCTTTACATACAAGTCGCCCCTTCCCCAACCGCCAAAGTGCGGAATGCCCTTTCCTGAAACGCGCAGGACTTTCCCCGATTCGGATCCTTGGGGCACCGCAAGCAGAATATTTGTCCCGTCCAGAGTTGGGACTTCAACCTCATCTCCCAAAGCCGCCTGCGAAAATGCTATAGGCAAAGTAATATGCAAATCATCGCCCTTCCTATGGAAAGTGGGATGAGGTTTTACAAAAATCCGAACATACAAATCTCCGCCACGCCCTTTTTTCCGTCCTGCTTCTCCCCTTCTGTCGAATTTTAGGATCTGGTGACTGTCAACGCCCGGAGGGATTGCGATATTTACCTCTTCCTGGCCGGCAATGCGCCCTTCTCCTTTGCAAACATTGCAAGGACGTTCGGGTTTCAACCCATCGCCATTGCATTCTGGACACGGAGCTACTTTAGTAAATGACCCGAAAACCGTGCGCTTGATTTGCTGAACTTCCCCAGAGCCGCGGCAAGAAAAACATTCGTTTACCTTGGTGCCAGGCTCCGCGCCAACTCCTTGGCAGCGTTCGCACGCAATAAGTTTTGGCACCGTAATTTTTTCTTCCTTGCCCTGCAAAGCGGCCTCAAGAGGAATTTCGAGTTCTACCTCAATATCTTTTCCGCGCTTCGGATTTTTTTCTTTGCCGGCGTTGCCACCAAAAAATTCCTCAAATATCTCCCCCAAATCCTGGAAATCGAAACCAATCGGCTCCCCTTCCTCTTCGCTGTTATATCCGGAACTCCCGGGCTGACCCCAAGCCCAGCGAAAACCGCCAAATCCATGCTGGGATTCAGGACCGGCGCCTCCCCCGTCAAACACTCTTCCAAACCTATCATATTGGGCACGTTTTTCATTGTCCGAAAGAACTTGGTAGGCTTCTGTAACTTCCTTAAACTTTTGAGCATCCCCTCCTTTATCCGGATGGTACTTGTGCGCAAGCTTTCTGTAAGCCTTCTTAATATCGTCCGGAGAGGACTCTTTGGATACCCCCAGAATCTTGTAATAATCCTTCATAAGGGTATTGTAACTCACCCCTGTTTTTTCTCAAAGCTCAAGCGGGGAACGAGCTTTTTTATTGTTCTTTGTAATGTCCCTCTTCAGGCTGCTGCCCTTCGTTATTTCCGCCCCCCGGCCCTTTTTCCTGTTTTGCATCCTGCACCGGAGGATTGTTTTTGTACAATTCCGCGCCTACTTTTTGGGCGGCCTGGGAGAGCTGATTTGTCGCCTCCTTTATTGCCTCTATGCTATCACCATCCTTGGCCTTTTTCAACGCACTGGTTTTTTCCTCAAGATCGCGCTTGTCCCCTTCCGAAATTTTGGCGGCGTGCTCCTGTAGCATTTTCTCCACTGTGTATTGCAAAGATTCGGCGCTGTTCCGAACTTCGATGAGTTCTTTTTTCTTTATGTCTTCATCTTCGTGAAGCTGGGCTTCTTTTTTCAACCGCTCAACCTCTTCTTGGGACATTCCCGTAGACCCCTCGATGCGAATAGACTGGCTCTTGCCAGATGCCTTGTCTTTGGCCGTAACGCTTAGGATTCCGTTCGCGTCAATATCGAATGTTACTTCAACCTGGGGAATGCCGCGGGGCGCCGGAGGAATGCCGTCGAGGATAAACCTGCCCAAAGATTTGTTGTCTTGCGCCATGGGACGCTCCCCTTGGACCACATGCACCTCAACCGAAGTCTGATTGTCGGCGGCAGTGGAAAACACCTGGCTCTTGCTCGTAGGAATGGTTGTGTTCTTGGCAATTAAAATAGTATTTACACTCCCAAGCGTCTCAATGCCAAGGGAAAGGGGAGTAACATCCAAAAGAAGAACGTCGCGCACTTCCCCGCGCAAAATCCCGCCTTGTATAGCGGCCCCGATTGCCACAACCTCGTCTGGATTAATGGTTTTGTTTGGGTCTTTGCCAAACAGTTTTTTTACTTCTTCCTGCATTGCGGGCATTCTTGTTTGCCCGCCCACAAGCACTACTTCGTTAATTTCTGCAACAGAAATTTTTGCTTCCTGCATAGTCTGGCGGACAAGCTCAATAGACCTATCAATATATTTTCGCACCAAATTTTCAAGCTGTGCCCGAGTGAGCTTATACAGCAAATGCTTTGGGCCGGAAGCGTCAGAGGTAATAAACGGCAGGTTTATTTCTGTCTCCATGGAAGTGGAAAGTTCTATTTTCGCTCGCTCTGCGGCTTCTTTGATCCGTTGGGTGGCAAGAGGATCTTGCAAAAGATCGATGCCCGCGTCTTTCTTGTATTGCTGGGCTATCCACTGCATTATTTCCTGGTCGAAATCTTCTCCGCCAAGATGGGTATCACCTCCGGTAGCTTTTACCTCAATGGTATCTGCCGACACCTCAAGGATTGAAATATCAAACGTCCCTCCGCCAAAATCATAGACAACTATCTTTTCGTCTTTTTTCTTATCCAAACCATATGCCAAAGCCGCCGAGGTAGGTTCGTTTATAACACGCTTTACTTCGAGCCCGGCAATTTCTCCGGCGAGCTTCGTTGCCTTCCTTTGGCTGTCGTCAAAGTACGCGGGAACGGTAATAATAGCTTCCGTTATCTTTTCTCCAAGCTTGTCTTCGGCATCCTGTTTTAGTTTGCGCAAAACCATTGCCGAAATTTCCGCAGGTTTGTACCACTTTTCCTGCATTTTTACTTCCACTCCCCCATCCTGGGCTTCGCGAATTTCATAGGGAAGAAGCTTTTTGTCCTTCTGAACTTCGGGATCCGAAAATCTTCGCCCAATCAGGCGCTTTACCACAAAAATAGTGTTTTTGGGATTAGTAACCTGCTGTCGCCTTGCTTGCACTCCCACAAGGATTTCCCCGTTCTTTGATACTGCGACGATAGAAGGAGTTGTCCTTGCTCCTTCCCTGTTTTCAATAATTTTCGGCTCTCCCCCTTCCATGATTGCCATGGCTGAAAAAGTTGTTCCAAGATCGATTCCTAATATTTTTGACATAATATAATGCGAATTTACTAATGTATCAGAATACTGCGAATTTAACTAATTTTTTATTTGCAGAATTCGCATGGCATTCGTAGATTCGAATAACAATTGCTTATTTTGCTACCTTCACCTTTGCCGGACGAAACACTTTGCCGTTGTATAAATATCCTTTTTGCATGACTTCTATAATATCTCCCGACTCCGCGGCTTCTTTTTCCTCTTCGGCTACCGTTTCGTGCAGGGCCGGGTCGAAATGCTTTCCTATATCCATTTCTTGCACGCCCTGCTGAACCAAAAAATTTTTCAGATGAAACATGACTTGCAGCAATCCTTTAATCTCCCCTTTCTGCTTTAGTTCATCCGGCATTTGTTTTTCTGCAAGTTCCACGCCATCTGCCATAACAAGCAAATTATACAGCAGTTTTTCCTTTGCGTAATCGGCCAAAGCAGTTAGCCTTTCCTGTTCTTCTTTCTTGTAATTTAGGAAATCCGCGCGCTCCCGTTTCCATCCTGCCAAATATTCTTCAGCCTGCATCTTTGCCTGTTCAAGTTGTTTTTGCAAGTCTTCTGTTGTGCTTTGCTGATTTTCTTCCATATCTTTTATGATTTGTTATCGTCCAAAAAATTCAACAGGGACTTCATGAGTCCGATATTTTTTGTGTATTCCATGCGCTTTGGCCCAAGAATGGCTATTCGTCCTTCCTGGCCTTCGGGCAAACTGCAATCCGCGATAACTAAACTGAAATCGTTTACTTCAGAAAACGTGATTTCCTCGCCAATATACACGCTTAGCGTATCTTCTGCTTCCAATCCTTCGATATTCTCTTCAAAATCCTTCAATAATTTGGCAAAACGCACGGCAATTCCCTGCTCTGAAAATTCAGGAGCCTGCAAAATATCTTCCCAGCCTTCTTTCCATAGCACATGCGAGGAAACAAGATAAGTGATGGAAAGATTGGCGGATGTCAGCGCTAAAACGCGCGTAACCACTCTAGTAAACCCGAAGGGATCGTCCATCTCGTTTTCCAAACCCTCGAACACTTGGCTGAATTTTCCCGATCTCCTTTTTTCTTGTTTTTCCAAAAGCTCATCCACAAAAAGCCGATAGCCCTTATCGGCTGGAATGCGGCCGGCAGAAGTATGCGGCTGGAATAAAAACCCTTCCTCCGTAAGCTCTTTCATGTCGTTGCGAATGGTAGCCGGGGACACCCCCAAATGACAGTTTTGTTCAATAGTCTCGGAGCTTATGGGTTCGGCAAGGCGGGTATATTCGGAAATAAGGCCGAAAAGTATTTGTTTTTGGCGGTCTGAAATTGCCATCAATTTGCATTATACCGCACTCAAATTAGCAGTCAAGTCAAGGGAGTGCTAACAAAATAGCCCCTTCCAGCTCGCATAAGGCAGGCCAGAAAGGGCTTTTCATCCAAGCGAAACCTACATGACGACAACACAAGTCGTGGTTCGGACAATACCCCTCATTTGTTGGATACACCCAGCCACCAGATCGCCAATGTCATTGACGGTTTCCGCCGAAACCGTTGCAACACAATCGAAGGGACCATATACAGAAACGGCATCGTCGATACCAGACAGACCCTTTAGCGCCTTGGCCACCTCCTCTTTCTTTCCTACGGCAGTCTCGATGAAAACAAATGCCTTGATCATACTAGCACCTCCCTCAAACCAGTTTGATTTTTATACCACAACATCCAAAAGGCGTCCACAGCAGTTTCATGTTTTCTATTGCTCTGCTACAATATACCAATGTTTATTTTCTCAAAAACCCCGCGGCTTGCACCAGCTTTTTTATTGCTAGGTATTATCGCGGTTGCGATTTTTTTTCGTTTTTGGCAGCTCAACGAAATCCCGCCGAGCTTATGGCCCGACGAGGCCGTTAACGCAAGACAAGCCTGGGAAGCTTTAGAAACAAAGAACTTTGAGCTGTTCTACCCTGACAACCACGGCCGTGAAGGATTATTCATGAACCTGATTGCGATTGTTTTTGGAATATTTGGAATAAGCATGTGGTCCTTTAAATTTTTGGGCGCGGCCTCGGGAGTGCTTACTGTTTTGGGGGTATATTTGCTCGCCAAAGAAATATTCATCAACTCTAAATTTAAAGAGTATGCCCGTTGGATCGCCCTGCTTTCCAGTTTTTTTGTTGCAGCTTCTTTCTGGGCCGTCCTGTTCAACAGGATTGCTTTTAGAGCCAACCTTACTCCCCTTGTTACCGTTTTCTCTGTTTACTTTCTGGCGCGAGGGCTTCGAAACAAAAAATTATCAGATTTTGCCGCCGCCGGATTGATTTTTGGCATAGGATTGCACACATACATAGGATTTAGGGTTGCCATAGGGGCTGTTGCCCTAATGCTTGTATGCTGGCTCGTAATTGCCGCCTATCAAGGATGGTTTAAAAAATATCTGCTTGCCGCGGCAATTTTCATACTTGGTTTCTTTATTACGGCAGGACCAATGATTTGGTATTTTTCAGAAAATCCGGAAGACTTCATTGGAAGAGCTTCCGGCGTGAGCATTACGAACCAGCCCGAGCCCTTGGTTGCCTTGAGTAAAAGTTTTGCGGCGCATCTGGGTATGTTCAACATTTATGGAGACCCTAATTCCCGCCACAATATTCCGGGCGCCCCCATGCTGGCGTATCCCGTCGGATTTCTGTTTTTGATTGGGTGGTGGTACGCGCTTTCCAAAGTTTTTGTTTCCCTCTGGCGCATCGTTTCAAATAGGACAAAAGCAAGCATCAAAGAGCATGGCTTCCCGCTTGTTTTTTACGGAATGTTTTTTGTATGGTTCTTTGCGTTCCTGGCGCCCGGATTCTTAACCTACGAGGGTATTCCCCATGCCCTTCGCGTACTGGGAATTATTCCGGTAGTATACCTATTGGCAGGGCTTGGAGGATATCTATTTTTTGCATGGCTCCGGCAATTTTTTGCAAAATGGCCTGTAATGACGGCGTTATTAAAAATTGGATCCGTGGGACTGCTTTTAATCCTCGTCGCAACAACGTGGTACCAGTACTTCTATAAATGGGGCGCAAATCCTGAAATGCACAATGCATTTACCACACGTTTCGCAGATGTCGGGAAAACATTGAATTCATTCCCCGAAAAAACTCCAAAATATGTCATCATGTCCGAAGGGGACCTGCCTGTTGAAAGCACGCGTTTTGTCCAGAAAACGGCAGGACGCCAGGAAGCTATATATATTACGAGGGAAGAAGCGCGAACACGATCTTTTTCATCGGGTGATTTAATTTTCACCATGAACAAAGAATATGAAGATGTCAGTGCGCTCGTGCAAAAATATCCGCAAGGAGAAACCGTCGAATTCGAAAGATTCTGGATGTTCAAAGTACGGTAAATTTATAATTACTAATTTCCAATTTCTAACTTATGTCGAATCGTACCACTTTCATACTCGCAACGCTTTTACTCGCGGCAACTTTCTTGCTCGCGTTCTCTTCGATGAAACAAGATGCGCTTACATTCGATGAAAAAGCGCATATCGCGGCTGGATACTCGTATCTTACCCAGCAAGATTACCGGATAAATCCGGAACACCCGCCCCTCGCAAAAGATTTGGCCGCTTTTCCTCTGCTATTCATGAATTTAAATTTTCCGGAGGAATCCCAAACGTGGAAGCAAGACAGCGAAGCGCCCCAATGGTGGGTGCAGTTTGATTTGGGAAATGAATTGCTGTACCAATCCGGCAACAACCCACGGCAGATTATTTTATGGTCTCGCCTCCCGATGATTCTTTTGCTTTTGGCCCTGGGAGCATTTTTGTTCAAATGGGCTAGAGAAATCGGCGGAAATATTATGGGACTTGGCGTTCTTGCCCTTTTTGCTTTTTCGCCCACTTTTCTTGCCCATGGACGCCTGGTAACTACCGACGTAGCCGCCGCTTTTGGAGTTGTCGTTGGCACATACTATTGGCTGAAGTTCTTGCGAGCTCCCTCTCCGGCAAACATTGCAAAAGCAGGCATTGCCTTGGGCATTGCCTTGCTCTTGAAATTCACCACTATACTGCTATTTCCATTTTTTGGAATTCTGACTGTTCTTTACCCTTTGCTCTTTGGAAGCTCTTTTATTTCTTCACTAAAATCATTGGCAGTATATACGGGGAAAGCTGTTTTGGCTGGAATCATCGCTTTTGTATTTGTAGTTTGGCCGGTATATCAATTCCACATTCTTAACTATCCCGCCCAAAGACAGCTTCGAGACACCGTTGCAGACCTGCGGGCCGACGGATTAAAATCGTATGAGAACTTGTTTGCGGTAAAGCTGATAGAAATTCCGGGCATGAGGCCTTTTGCCCAATATTTCAGGGGAGTTTTAATGGCGGCACAGCGGGGCCAATTTGGAAATACAACATATTTCATGGGAGAAGTAAGCGCCAAAGCCAAAGCTGAATATTTTCCGGTATTGCTTGCGACAAAAACTCCGATAGCGTTTCCAATCCTTCTTGCCGTGGGATTGATTGGTATACTGTGGAGCATCCAAAAAAAGATGCACCAAGGATTGATCAAAGGAGCAACTAGCTGGATAAAAGATAACTTTGCTTTTTTTGCCATTGGAGCCTTTACGGCGGGTTATTGGGCCACGGCTGTTTTCGGCAATCTTAATATCGGAATCCGCCATGTGCTTATTACCTTTCCCTTTTTGTATCTGCTTTGCGTATGGGGAGTAAAAAAAATTGTTGAGTACATGCCGAACTTGCGGACAAAAAAATACGTGCTTGGCGCTATTGGGCTTCTTGTTTTGGCTTTTGCCGCCTCGTCAGCGCTTGCTTACCCCTATTATCTTTCCTACTACAATGAACTTGCCGGAGGCAAAAATACGGGTTACAGGATTGCTGTTGATTCAAACTACGACTGGGGCCAGGATTTTTACCGCCTGCAGGATAAAATAAAGAAGCACAATATAGACCAAATTTCTATTCATTATTTTGGAGGAGAAGATCCCGCGTATTGGCTTGGAGACAAATATATTCCTTACAATCCAAAAATAATGCAGAGGCCTACGGGCTGGCTTGCGGTTTCAGTAAACGAGTTAATGGGCGGCAACGCCAAGGCGGTTGCGGGATATGACCAGCAAACAGGCTACTACGATTGGCTCAAGACATACACTCCAATTGATCGCGCCGGCACATCAATCCTCTTATACTACATTCAATAAGGAGCATCTTCCTCGCACGCTTAACGTTTTACGCTCCGCGCTATATGCTCTGCGTTTTGCGTTATTTCACATAGGCCTGGTCGCCAAAACGAACGTCAATATACTCAAGGGTTTTACGCTTATCACGAGCTACTTTTTCTTTCAATACGGCACGCAGTTTTTGAGACTGCCATTTGATGTCTTTTTGCAAGGTAAAAAATATTTTCCAGCCCTCCGACGTCGTTCCCTCCAACTTTTCTCCAGAGCCCAATTCAAAAGAAAGAAATGAAAATCCTTGTTCCTCCAGGAAATTTTCCCTATCCAATTCCTCATACATCGAAAGCAGTGAACGCAAGGAAGAAACGTCGCCGATGGAATCTCCAAGATCTAATTCTTCATAATTTTCCGAAAGAAGACGATAAAGAGCATTCTGCGGCCCTATCTCAAGAAACAGCACTCCGTCTTCGTCTACAAGAAAACACTTTCCCGAACCCTGGCACCATACAGCCTTGCCCGCCCTTTCTTCTATAGCAATCACGGCTTTTCTCTGAAACCAATTCCTTTGGACTTGCACCTTTTTGAATTGGGGAAAAGTATTTTTAAGATTTTGTTCGATGTTTTGGACAGGCAAAAGAAAAATGCTTTGCGTTTGAGCAAACACAAAATTTTTAGGAAAAAGCCTACGGGTCATTTCTTCCACGTCCCGCGCCTCAACGGTTTTTGTTCCTCGCGCCTCAACCGCCGCAACCTGCGCAAAAGGCGAAAAAACAGCAAGGTACATCAAAATAGCCAATATGCTTACCCCAGCAACACCGCTCCAAAAAAAGCTGTTCTTCAAAAGCTTCTTTGCCAAGGATCGCTTTGGTTTCATTCTTCGAGATGTTTTGTATCGTTTTGCTCGCATAAATTAATGAGAACAAGAATATATAAAGTAGCTTTGACGAGCCGCGAGAGCAATGTAATTTTGTGAGACGCGAGGGTCCACTCCAAAGGAGGGGTAAAGCGCGAACAAAATTATATTGCTCGTGAAGCTTTCTTGAAAACCCTATAACCCTCTTTTTCTTGCTCTAATTGTTTCAAGAATCGCCGCGGGCCAATATTTTAATGATAAGGGATAATCGTATGTTTTTACATATTCAAAAGCCCTGCCTCCAAACCCTATCTTGAACAGCGTAGGTCCCGCCCACGGATGATTGGGCTGTTTCGCAGGATCTACATATCCCCAAAAGTCATATAACTTGCATCCCCTTAGTTTTGCCTCCTGGATAGCCTCCCATTGGATCCGGTAAGGTATTGAAAGCTTGGCATACTCGCCTTTTGAAGCCGCTTGGTGATAAAAGCCGACTCCCGACCAGAATACCACCAAGGCTCCAGCTGCAACTTCTCCTTTATATTTTCCAAACAGCCAAAGCGCTTTTTTGTCACCAGAGAAAACATCAAACTCTTTTTCTATAAATGACTTGGAAAAGGGCACAAAGCTCTGACGCCGCGCCACCTCCTCATTCAATTTGGCGTATATTTCAATATCTTTGGGATTTTCGCTTTTTACGACTTCAATATCGGGATTGTTAAAAGTTTGGCGAAGCGTGTATCTTGTTGTCTTTCTCATGTTTCGCAATAATTCTTCCTCCGACAGAGCAATGTCTAATTTCCATGTGGCATCATAGGCATTTGCGTGCATAGGAGCTTTACGAAATCCCAATTGTCTTAGCAAAGCAATGTTCGCGTTTGTTCTTTCAAAAAGCGGCGCCATCCTTATAAACGCCGCCCCTTCCTCTTTCCCTATATTTTTAAGTTCTTTTAGTAGAACCTCTAAAATTTCTTTTTTGGAAATTGGAAATTGGAAATTGGAAATTCCTTGTGTAACAAGGACTGGTCCATGCTGAATTAACAAAAATGTTCCTCTTCTCGCTTTTATTTTAGCAACCAGCGCCACAGCTAAAAGGGTATTTTCGGCGTAAATTCCCAGCCTCCAAACTTTTGCTCCATTTTTTTCATGGAACTCTCCCCAATTCCAAGACTGCAGGAAAGTCTTATCTTCCACGCGGTCAAAAAAAGATTCCCATTCCTGTTTATTTTGAATCTCCCGTATTTCCATATAATTTAAAGATACCATTTTAAGACCTCTTCTTAAAGCACCCGCCCAATGCTAAAAACATGCTATCGCCATAGACTCGCGATCGCGAATTTATGGCGCTTGCTTCACAAGGGATGTATACTGGAATAAAATACCTCATCAAAAACTATGAAAGAACTTTCCCCCAACAAACAAAAAATTCTTCTTTTATTGTTTACGGGTATTGCGCTTGGTTTTTCGTATTCTCCAAATCGCCAAGGAAAAATTATAAAAGCATTTTCGAAAGAATGGAAAAGGATTGATCAGAAAAAAGTCAGCAAGGAAATAGCGGAACTTTATCGATCAAAACTTATTAAAACAAAAGAAAATCCGGACGGATCTATCACACTCTTTCTTACAGATAAAGGAAAGATGAAAGCTCTTAACTACCGCTATAAGGATATGAAAATATCTAAACAAAAATGGGACGGCCAGTGGCGCATGGTGATTGCCGATGTGCCCGAGCAATTGGGCCACGCTAAAACGAGATACGCACGCGATGCACTGCGAAGTAAACTTTTGAAGTTTGGATTCTATCCCCTTCAAAAATCAGTGTGGATTGCTCCTTGGGAATGCGAACAGGAAATAGAATTTATCATAGAATACCTTGGCCTTCGCGAATATACTCGCTATGGAACACTCTCTAAAATAGACAACGATTTACACCTTAGAAAAATTTTCAGCCTTGCATAAAATAATCTATATATTCTTCAAAAACCCTCACTTTCATAGTGCGCTATAAATTCGCGATCGCGAGTTTTAAGCGATGATGTTACAAAATGAAAAGTCCTTGCGTTGATGCACCACTTCTGATTCAATTTAAATCGACTGTTTGAAAAAGAATTACACTAGCTTTTGTTGATCATTGCCTTCAAATGATTTGAGGAATTCTACGGTTTTGCTTGCTTCTTTCTCTGTGATGTTGATGTGCGTAGGAAGGTTTAGAGTTGTTGCGGCGAGTTTTTCAGCCACGGGGCAATCGCCTTTTACATAGAAAAGTTTTTCTTCTTTGGTGTCCGCTGGAGCAATAGGACTTGTGTACCAATCTCCCAACAATATATTTTGCGCCCATGCGTTTTTAATGATGGCGTGCGCATTTGAGTGTTTTATAGGATACCGGAGAAAAACACTGTCTCGCTCCTGGAATCTTTTTGGCAAGCCGAAATCCTTACCCTCCAAAGCCTTATCGTAAAAGCGCGCCAATTCTTTTCGTCTTATGTTAAGCCGCTCCAGCTTATTGAATTGATGCAAAGCAAGAACAGCAAGAGCATTTGGCATCGCCTTTGGAAAATAGGATGGTCTTAGCCCCCTTTTTTCTTTCCAGTGTACCGCCTTTGAAAGGATTTTTGCTTGCTGAAAAAACACCAGTAAATATTTTCCAAAAATTCCGTACAAAGGCAGGATAAGCCAATTCATAAGAATGGGATGAAGAAGCTGCTGTTTTGTCCAAAAAAGCGAGGGATAGCCAACTTTTTCATGCACTGCCCGTATTTTTTTGGCAATTTCATCGTTATTCGTAACCGCCATTCCTCCATAAACAGAGGAAATAATTTTGTCGCGGGAAAAACTGAAAAAAGAAACATCGCCAAATGTGCCTAATTTTTTCCCTTGGTAGGTTGCTCCTAACGCATGAGCGCAATCCTCAATAAAAATGAGATTGTGTTTTTTGCATATTTCTCGAATACGCTCAATATCCCCAGGGATGCCAAATGTATGCTGAATAATTACTGCTTTGCTTTCAGGAGTTATTTTTTTTTCCAAATCGTTAGCATCAATATTGAAGTCATCTTCCCTGCAATCCACGTACACGGGCTTTAACCCTGCCCAAATAACAGGGTTTGGAACAGCATTGCAGGTAAACGCCTGCAGTAGCACTTCTCCGCCAACCGGCGAATCTTTTTGCAATCCCAAAGATTCCAAAATAGCCATCAAAGCGCTACGGCCGCTGTTAAAAGATATAGCATGTTTTGCCCTATGATACTTTGCAAATTCTTCTTCGAGCTGTGCAATTTCTTTCCCGCCCTTCCATTTCCACGGCTGAAACAGCATTCGTAAAGCAAGCCATATATCATCTGGCTCTACGTTAGGCGAAAGGGATATTGAAATTGGTTTTACTGACATTATAAAGATGGGCTAATAAATTTTTGCTTCATCGTGTCGGGAATCCTTCCTTCGAGCAATACGATATCATCTTTTTCTTTAATTATTTCTTTTACTTTCGCAAGCACAATTTCCGGATTTTCGATATAGATTATTTGTCCCTCTTGCATCCCCCTGCTTTGTGCGCCATTCTTTAATTCTTTGAATTTATCTGCCGTTACGATAACCGCAAGATCGCACATTTCTGCTATTTTCTCGCCGATTCGAAAATGAGCCGCGCTCGACGCTTTCCCTAATTCAATCAAACAGGGCATAACAATTACTTTTTTACCTGGCCACGTTTTCAAATATTCTAAAGCCGCCAACACTCCATCTGGATTTGCAGAATAGGTGGAATCAATTATATTAAGTCCCCCAACTCCTTTTTTTAGCTTCATTGGGTTTATTTCATCTGTAATCCTTTTGGCGCTTTCGGCCAATTCCTGCAAACTCATCCCGCATTCTTTTGCCGCAGCCACTGCCAGCAGTATATTCTCGATATTGTGCTTTCCCAGAATTTTTGCTTCAAACCGCGCTTCCTCTTGCCCGACATGCACGGTAAACAAAACTCGGTCTTTTTCTGCATTGATATTGTTTGCCCATACTTCCGCTTTTTCTTTAGCAGAACAAAAAATGAATTTTCTGTTTTTGTACTTCTCCTGATAAATCGGAAGCTGTTTTCGCAAAAGCTCGCTATCTAAATTGGCAATAACGACTCCTCCATCTGGCAAAGATCGCACCAGCTCTTCTCCGCCTTCGGCGCTTAGCAAATTCTTTACGGAGCCAAATGTAGCCAAGTGCTGTTCATTTGCTCCAGTAAGAATTGCAATTTGCGGTTTTGCCATTTTTGATAGCAGGGCAATGCCTCCTTTGCCATACGCCCCCATTTCGCATACAAACACTTGATGATCTTGGGTAAGATTGTTTAAAATTGTTTGGGCGATGCCAACTTCCGAATTTTTGTGCTCTGATGTTTTTGCAGTATTATATTTTTGTTTCAGGAATAAAGATAAAAACTCTTTTGTCGAGGTTTTGCCGTAACTGCCCGTAATTCCAATGACTTTTATATTTTTCAGCGATTCCCTCTTTTGTCTTGCTCGCTTGAGGATACGGTTTCTTCCTAATACTGCCAAAGGCTGAAAAGCGAGCACGACAGCAGAAACAAGCACTGGTATGAGTAAATCAACCAGCAACAATCCGGTTGAAAAGATAAGCAAGCTAATGCCGATATTATCGCCAATCGCATCCATAACACGCAACGTAAACTCAAAGAGCAAAAGCGCAATACCAATGACTACCGAAGTGTTTATCCAAAGAAGAAGTAGAATTTTCTTCGTGAAAACCGGCAGTCGAAGGCGTTTTCGTGCAAGATCTTGAGTTGTCCTTGCGGCTTCAAGAATATACAGCAAAAATAAACCTCCACCAGAACCAATACCCATAGAAAGAATAAAAGATTCTGCAGGAACAGGAAAATCGGTAAATAAAAGAAGTAAAGAAGCCCCAAGAAACAAAAGCATCCCCGATTTCAGAGCAATTAATTTATTGAAAATCAAACTCCTGCCTTTCTCCGTTTGAAAATGGTCGAGAAAACGACCAACATGATAATCTTTCAGCTGCCAAAGATATGTCCAAAACAAAATGGCCTTCATTGTTCGCACAAACCAAATTATCCCAAAGAGAATCATGGTTTCTTTAAAAATTCAAGAATAAAATTTGACAGCTTTTCGGGCACTTCCAAATGCGGGCTATGCTTTACTCCGGGAAATGTAATAAGTTTTGAATTTTTGATTTCTTTATTCAAAATTGCGGCATCCGAAAACGGCACATAATCGTCTTTCTCCCCCCACACGAGAAGAGTTGGTGTTGAGATCTTTGAAAATAAAGGCGACATATCTTGTCTTGTTACTTTTCTGAAAATATCGCGCATAATTCCCTGCGCTTTTGCATAATCTCTCTTTCCAATAACTTTATAGAATACTTTGCGGACAACTTTACGAAGAGAGGAAATCGGTATAAGAGAAATAAAAACGTTTCCTATTTTTGCCACCCCGCCCAGAAGTTTAGTCTTCATTCCTGGCTCTCTTCGAATTGCTGCTGGAGAAACCAATATGAGCTTTTCCAACTTCTCTGGATAGTGAGCCGCAATATATGTTGCAATTTGGCCTCCAAAAGAATGCCCAAGCAATATAAATTTTCCCAAACCTATTTCCTCTGCAAACTCCAAAACAAACTGCGCATATTCTTCAACGCCCCACACCTCCTGTGGGGGCTGGGATTTTCCGAATCCAGGCAAATCAAGCGCAATCACCCGGAATCCATTTTGAGAAAGCAGTTCCTGCACTTTCGCCCAAGACAACAAAGATCCTCCCCACCCGTGCAATATCAAAAGACAACCCGAAGAATTTCCAGTAATTTTATAATTAATATGTAATCCTGATATTGAAAGCATACCTTGACCTAATTCTGTATATATGTTATCAAAAAATTGCCCTTGGGTGGATCCTTTATCCCGGCAAGAAGAAAGGGGAAAGACCATGACAACAAGAATGTTCCTAAAATTCATTATGGGGGTCGGATTGGTAGCCATCGGCATATCGGTCCACGTAAGGAGACCCCAGGAAGAATCTCTTCTTTTTCCCGTCGATTTACTCGTCGCAATTTTCTTGATTTTGCTTGGGACAATGTTCCTAGCAAGTATCCTTGCTCACATCCTTGAGACACTCAACCGCATTCTTAAGCTCCTCGAGCAAGGACAACATGTTTCCCCCGAAGAGCACAAGGAAGAGAGATAGCCACTCCTCTTGCCTTTATGCTCTCTCTGCGAGTAGCCGGCCCTCGGTCGGCTACTTCTTTTTTATTTCAGACTTACCAAGGTATCCTTGCAGGATTTCCGGAATCTTTACGCTTCCATCTTTTTGCTGGTAATTTTCGAGGATCGCAATAATAGTTCTGCCGATTGGAAAACCGGTTGCATTGAGCATATGCACCAATTCTGTTTTACCTTCGCTGGAACGATAGCGAATATTCAGCCGCCTTGCCTGGTAGTCTGTCGTGTTTGAAGCCGAGCTTACCTCACGATATTTGTTCTGCCCTGGGAGCCACGCCTCAATATCTACAGTAGAAGCCGCTGGGCGGGACATATCCCCCGCGGCAAGCTGAAGAACTTGATAGGGAATCCCCAGCGCCTGCCATAATTTTTCTTCAAGCTGTATTAAAAACTGGTGCTCTTCTTTTGATTTTTCAGGGACAGAATAGCTAAACAATTCTACTTTGTCGAATTGATGCACCCGTAAAATTCCCCGCGTGTCTTTTCCATGAGAACCTGCTTCTTCGCGAAAACAAGTTGAAAAAGCAATGTATCTTCGAGGAAGATCTTTTTCAGCAAAAATTTCGTCGGCATGCATTGGGCCAACAGATTGCTCGGCCGTACCCACCAAAAACAATCTGTCTTTTTCGAAAAAGTATCTTTCGGCCAAATCTTCCGGAGTATCAACATACCCCATCTTTTGCATTGTTTCTGCTTTCACAAACACAGGCGGCACAACAGGCGTAAATCCTTCTTTAATGGCAGTTTTCATTATAAAATCCACCAAAGCAAATTCGAGCAGTGCCGCATCTCCCGTAAGATAGCCGAAGCGAGATCCCGATACTTTTCCGGCCCTTTCAATATCTATGATGCCCAGATCCTCTCCTATTGCGATGTGGTCTTTCACTTCAAAATCAAAAGACGCGGGCTCGCCCCATTTTCGTATAACCCTATTTTCCGCCTCACCGCCCGCCTGCACTTCCTCAAAAGGTACATTGGGATACTGCGCCATGATAGAAGAAAACATGCCCTCTGTTTCGCGAAGCTGTTCTTCCAGGGCCTGAATTTTTTCTTTCAGCTCTTTGCCTTTTGCAATTTTGTCTTGCCTTTCATCTTTTTCTGCTTTGGCAATCTCGTCTGAAATCTTATTCTGCTCCGCCCGCAAACTCTCCACTTCCTTCATTTTCTCTCTGCGTTTTTCATCAATTTCCAAAACCTCCTTTCCATCAAAATCAACTCCCCTCTTTTTGAGAGCTTCTTTTACATACTCTGAATTTTCCCTGATAAATTTAATGTCAATCATAAATCATGAAACGTGAAGCATAAAGCATGAAACACAATAAGCGTGCTTCGCGTTTTACGCTTCATGCTTCATATTACTTATAATACCCCATAACATTGCGCCAATCTCCTCTGCAAGCTTTGCTACTTTCTCGTACTCCTCCCTTTCTACATATCCTTCAATAATAGAAAAATGCAGTAAATACTTTGATTCTTTTAACGACCCATACGAAATCTCCAAGAAATTTTTATGTACCTTATCTTTTCCTCTTGCATATCCTTCAATATAGTTCAAAATCACCGATAATGAAGCTCTTCTTAATTGCGAGGTAGCTCCGTAAACCTCATCCTTCGGAAACTTTCTCGTCATCTTGTACACCGAATGCACATATTCATCCATCATTCGCTTCAGTTTCTCGTGATATGTTTCTTCACTCATACTTGAAGAGTTCCTTCAAATTATCTGGCAAATGATCTATCCCTCCGAACTCTGGCACGATAATAGATTTCATTCGTTCGCGCGCCTGCGGATTAACTTGGAAGTACCCAACTTCCGCTTCCCCACCGATCGATTCGCAATCATCCTCTACCAAAATATCCGGCATTACTCTTTCGATAACGCTTCCGTAGCTTTCACCCTCCTTGCGAAAGTGCACTTCCCCTCTTGGAAACCCATGCCCTTCTAATACATCTCTGTCTTTATTGACATCTTCAACACTCTCATTGGGACTGAGGTATGTAATCTCAGCATCCCGACCCTGCCATTTCATTAGCTTCTTTACTGCGTTTCCGATTGGCACATATGCTTCATCCTCAAATACCGATTCATCTCTTCCTCTGCTCTGCTTTACCCGTTCTTCCCGATCAATCCCAATCCCTGTTTTGTGCATAATTATTGTCCCGTGCGTAAAAACCAGTATTTTGTGTTTCATGTTTCACGCTTCATGTTTCATGACTTTGGCTTCATGGTGGGAAACAAAATTACTTCACGCAAGGAATGCGAATCCGTGAGCAGAGCGGCGAAGCGGTCAATTCCCAAACCAAATCCTGCCGTGGGCGGCATGGCATACTCCAATGCTTCAATATAATCCGTGTCCATGCGCTGAGCATCTTCCATGCCTTCCTTGAACAATTTTTCCTGATCTTTGAAAACCTGCGCTTGGGCTATGGGATCGTTGAGCTCGGAATACGCGTTGATAATTTCCCATCCGGCGACAATAAGCTGGAAGGAGCTCAACTTCGAAGGATCTTCATCGAGGGGCTTTGCCAAGGGCTTTGCGCCCGCAGGATGATGTATAATAAATGTCGGATTCCAAAGTTTCGGCAGACAGTATTTTTTGTATATTGCGTCAACTATCTGGAATTTGCTTGATCCCGGCTTTACAGACACTCCAAGCTCTTCAGCCTTTTTTTGCAAGGATTCTTTGTTGGAAGATTCAATATCTATCTTTGCGTAGGTTTTTAGCAAATCGCTGTATTCAATACGCGGCCAAGGAGCCTTAAAATCAATTCCTTTGCTTTCGTAGGTTACTTTAAGTTTCTTAAACAAAGTTTTTACCGCATGGGTAAGCAGTTTTTCGGTGAGACGCATTAAATCTTTATAATCAGCGTATGCCCAATAAAATTCGAGCATGGTAAAGTCGGGGTTATGCGAGCGATCAACCCCTTCGTTGCGAAACACCCTGCCGATTTCATATACTTTTTCAAAACCCCCCACGATCAAGCGCTTTAGATAAAGCTCGGGAGCAATCCTCAAATACATCTTCATGTTAAAAGCATTGAGATGCGTGGTAAAAGGCAAGGCTTCAGCCCCTCCGTACAAAGTCTGTAAAATAGGAGTCTCCACTTCCATAAAGCCTTCTTTGTCGAGAAACTGCCGCAAAGCAGACAAAAGCTGGGATCGTTTCTCGAACTTTCCCCTGACTTCTTTGCTGAAAATCAAATCGAGATAGCGTTTTCGGTAACGCTCTTCCACATCCTGAAGGCCATGCCATTTATCCGGCAAAGGCAGGAGAGATTTTGCAAGGATCTTATAATCCGCTACTTCGATTGTTTTTTCGCCGCGCTTTGTCGTAAACAAAACCCCGCGCACCTGGACAAAATCCCCAATATCAAAATGATTCAAAAAGAAATTATAGGAAACTTCCCCAAGTCTATCCAACTTAAGGTATGCTTGCATTGATCCTGTGCCGTCTTCAATATCAAAAAAAGTGGAACCTCCATGTCCTCTCAAGCTTTTGATACGGCCCGCCGCGGTAATTTCTTTTCCAGCCTTGGCCAAAGCAGAGAACTTTAAAAGAAGATCGGCAACAGTATGTGATCTTTTTACTTTGACAGGATAAGGCAAATTACCTGCTTTTTTGAAGTTTTCAAGCTTCTTTAAGCGCGCTTCTTTGATTTCTGCAAGTGTAGCCATTATATTTCAACTTATTTCAAGAATTCTATATTCAACCTTCCCTCCCGGAGTTTCTACCTTGGCCTTGTCTCCTTTCTTTTTTCCAACTAAAGCCCGCCCAAGAGGAGACTCGGCAGAAATTTTGCCGGAAAGCGGATCAGCTTCTTGGGGCCCCGTAATAGTATATTCTACCTTTTCTCCGCCCGCTTCGATGGTTACACGAGAACCTATCTGCACTTTGTCTCCCGTAGTTACGGTAGATACTACTTTTGAGGATAAAATTGTTTCTTCGATTTCACGTATTCTTCGCTCCACCATTTCCTGCTCTTCCTTGGCGGAAGCGTATTCAAAGTTTTCAGACAAATCTCCAAATGCCGCCGCGGTGCGGATGCGTTCGGATACTTCCTTGCGTTTTTTGTTTTTGAGATGATCTAGCTCATCTTTAAGCTTTTGCATCCCTTCTTCTGTTACGAATCTTTCCTGGATCATACTACAAATGTTTTAATTGTTAATTTCTTGTCCTTGGCTTGCCGAAGGATTTACTGCTTCCAACTGCTGTTCCTCTTCTCCAAAATACCATTTGAAAGCATCCCTTACAACCGGCAGGGCCACTGCCTGGTTTTCCTGCGCGTCTTCAACAATGACTGCGAGCACGATTTCGGGATTATCATAGGGAGCAAATGCTACTGTCCAGCTGTATAGGAAATCCTTTCCCTCAGATGTTTTTCTTCCTGTTTGGGCGGTTCCTGTTTTCGCGGCAGAGTCCACCTTCAAGGGATTAAGCCAGTTCATGGCAGATCCATTGGTTACGGTCTGGCGCATGCCCTGCCGGATTGTTTGAAGATGGACCCGGTCTACAAAATCTTTTTTAAGCGCTTTGGGCTCAAATTCGTAGACGGCTTTTTTGTCTTTGTCGATAATCTTATCTGCCACATGGGGCTGGTATAAGGTACCCCCGTTGGCAACTGCGGCAAACGCGTTTACCACCTGCAAAGGGGTAATGGCAAAAGGCCCCTGGCCGATGGAAAAATGATAGGTATTCCCAAGCCTCCAATTGGAGTCAAAACTTGGGAGTTGTCCTGCCACTTCTCCCGGAAGATCAATGCCTGTTTTTTCTCCCCATCCGAACTTTTGAATGTATTCCTTAATGCGCTGGGGACCAAGGCCTTTAAAATCCTCGTGCCCGCCTCCTACAATATAAAAAAAGGTGTTGACGGACTCGGCAATAGCCCTCTTTATATCGCTGTCTCCATGGAAAGACCAATCCCTGAAACATTCATCCTGTCCAGTATATTTGTTTTTTACGCAAAGCTCAAGAGGAGCGTAAATTACTGTTCGAGCTGTAATAATCCCCTCCTGCAGAGCGGCAAGGCCAACGATTGGCTTTATAACAGATCCAGTCGGATAAGCTCCGGCAAGCGCGCGATTGAACATGGGTTTCAAGGGATCGTCCAGCAATACTTTCCAGTCTTTTTGGTCAATCCCTTGAGAGAACAGGTTATTGTCAAACCCAGGCATGCTTACCAAAGCAATCACTTTTCCGTCTCTAGGATCCATGGCAATAGCAACTCCCTTCTTTGTACCCGTTTTTACAAAAACACCCTGCAAAGAACGGGCAAGTTTTCCTTGAAGACCTGCATCAATTGAAAGCACGATGCTTTTGCCCGGTTCCTGCTCTTCTATCCTCTCTTCTCCTATCGTTTCTCCACGGGAATCTTTTTCCACGAATATTTCTCCGGGTTTTCCGCGCAGAATATCTTCATATGTTTTTTCAATGCCTATTTTGCCGATATTCTCTCCTACAAAATAATCGGACCGCGTTTGCAATTCTTGTGCAGTCATTTTTGCCGTATATCCCAAAAGATGCGAAAACTCTATTCCGGCATACTCTCTGATAACGCTTTGTTGAAGTTTGCACCCCGCAACCTGGCTCTTATTTGCTTCCCACATCACTAGCTGTTCATGATCCAGATTTTCTTTAGCAATGAATTTAGGGGTCTGGTCTTTTTCAAAAGTCTCTTCTAATTCTTTAATGTCGCGCCCAATGATTCGTGCTATCAAAAGCAACTGTTCCCCGCGTTTTATTCTTTCAATGGGAAAATCACGCCTATCGCATATCAAGTCAAATCCTGGACGGTTAAAAGCAAGCTGGGTGCCGTTCCTATCGTATATGACGCCCCTTTCAGCCAAAATAGGTGCACTGCGGACAAGATTGTTTTTTGCCGCGGCAACCATTTTATTGTGATCCACCACTTGGAATATCGCCGACTGCGCCAAAAATCCTGCCGCCGCCAATATAAACCCCGCGAACAAGACACGGAGAAGTTTCTGCGACAGTGGAACCTCAATCTTCTTTTCGTGATATGATTCGCCTTCCTGATCCCGCACAAACTTATCTAACAACACCTCTTGGGGCTCAAGTTCGGCATAGGAGCGCTGTACACGGAATTCTCTGTTATGATTTGAAAAAAGAAACCCGAACATATCTGGTTTTGATTATTTTAATGGCTAATGCCGTTAAGCACAAAAGCGCAACCCACATGCCAATGATACCCCCGGAAAACATGTCTATCAAAAAACCTCCGCTTAATGCCAATATAACTCCATTAAGGGACTTTGGGTTTTCTAGCACATTCCAGGAAATGACGGCCGCGGCAACAAGATTTGGCACAAACCCCCAAAGCGAAAAATGCGCCAGAAAACTTGTTTGAGCCACGAAGAGCCCCGCCAAAAAGATAATGCCTGTTATTAAAAGTTTCATGATGCAATTACTTAATACCGGTAATCACAAATAGGAAATCGTATTGGTATACCGAAAACAAAGGATCAAGCGGCATTGTTTGCGAAACGATGGCAGTTTGGAAAGCTTCCACATCGCTCTTTACGGGTTTTTCTACAACTCGCACAAAAATATTTTGGAGAAATACGCCTCCCCAAC
>CAYZNF010000008.1:0-1975 GCA_964479725.1 uncultured Candidatus Saccharibacteria bacterium | reverse complement strand
CTGGTAACTATAGTATCCCCCTTGGCCAGTTCGGCCTGCTGCTGGACAAGATCAAGCTCAACCTTGAAATGTCCCTTTCCCTTTACGACCGCGGTAATGTTTTTGTCTGGAATGCGCACGTCAATCGAACTGGCAGGATGGGAAAGCAAAATCACTTCCGCAAACCCATTGTTCACACTCCTGATTTTTCCCGCGGCGATTTTTGTTGGAGTAATGACGGACATATTTTCTTTAAGGTCAATTCCTTCGGGCACCCTTACGATAAACACGTCCTCATTTATATGCTTTCCGATAATCTCCACCCGGGCAAATTCAAATTCTTTATCTATTCCAAGATTCAGAGCAGAGCGCAACTGCTCATTCTCCCGCTTTATATCCTGCAATTTCGCAAGCTCGCTTCGCAAAACAACATTGTCTTCCGTAAGACGTTCGTTATCGTTCCGCAAGTCTTTTCCTTCCCGGAACGGCAAAAGAAAATCGGAAAACACTCCTCCCGCTTTCCAGGCGGCAGCTTGGAACGGAGAAGACAAAGCATAAAAAAAACTGCGCGCTTTTGGCGAAATCAGGTTAAGGGCAAATATTCCCGCTAAAAGCAGCAGGAAGAATATAAACTTTTTCTGCCGGAATAATCCTCGCATACGAATCTACCGCTCTTAATGATTCATTATACGGGAGAACCTTGTCCGCTAGCAACTCCTTCGCGTAAAAACAAAAACGCCCGGGTGGCGGCTACCTACTTTCGCAGGATAAACCTTACTATCATCGGCCTTGGAGTATTTCACTTCCGTGTTCGGAATGGGAACGGGTGGGACAACTCCAGTATAACCGCCACCTGGACGTTTTTGAATAAACAGCTTAACGAATAGAATTCCTTAATTGCTAACCAAATTAGGGTGCAATACCCATTAGTACTTCTCGGCTCAATCCCTTACGGGACTTTCACCTGAAGCCTATCAACTCGCCCTTGCGGGCGAAGTTCGCCTTGCGGCGACCTCGTCATCTACGAGGGGGTTTTGAGTTCTCATCTTAGAGGGGGTTTCGCGCTTAGATGCTTTCAGCGCTTATCCTTAACTAACTTAGCTACCCAGCAGTGCCCTTGGCAGGACAACTGGCACACCAGAGGTTAGCTCGTCTCGGTCCTCTCGTACTAGAGACGAATCTCTTCAAAACTCGACGCCTGTGGTAGATAGGGACCAACCTGTCTCACGCTAATTTTGTTTTCATCTGTTACCAGATGGATCGGACTATACCACCATCCTCCCAAGCTTCATGCATAGGAGGAGACCGACGTGTTATGAAAGCTACTGCTTCCATCTCTCGCCTCTTCGGCGAGAAGTCTCTAGAGGGTCAATATATGTTTCCTACGACGCTTTGAGTAATTTAAATCCCTAAAGCAATCGATTAATTGAGCAAGTCTTGCAAAGTCTTCTCTGCTTTTAATTCTTTCTTTTTCAGCAAGAATTTTAAGCATGAGATTTGCTTGGTTTCTCTTAAGAATCAGAAATGGTCTTATCATCTTCAGAAATTTATTAAGCGCTTCATTCTTACTGATAATGTATTCGAGAATTCCGTCTTTCCTAATGCGCAAATGACCGAATCCAATCAGGAGCGCACAAATTTCTTCGAATTTCTTCTGATCCTTTTGGGATTGAAAAAGCACGATATACGGCGCTACTTGAAATCCATACCGATACGTAGGATTCGGTTTTAGCCGAACATAAATGCTTCCATCTCCATCGAGAAAACCTGCAAGATATGCTTTTTGTTGTAGGGTAAGCATATACGACTTCCTTCGGTATTATCCTAACACATGACAGGTTGAAATCAAAGCGTTAGGACTTCACCGATATGAGTCGGTTTTTCAATCACGATTACTCGTGAAGGCCGCCGTGTATTCTCGATATCTTTTTGGGTTCTTCGTTGACGGTTTGAACCCAGCTCACGTACCTTTTTAATTGGCGAACAGCCAAACCCT
>CAYZNF010000007.1:0-62539 GCA_964479725.1 uncultured Candidatus Saccharibacteria bacterium | reverse complement strand
CAATCAGGGATTTTGTTCAAAAAAGGTTCGAGCGGCGTTCAGTAATTGCGACCAAAATTTAGCCTTTGCCGCAGTACGCACAAAGAATAGTTCTTCGGCGTATTTATGAACACTAACGCCTGGAAAATTTCACTCCTTGTCATTATTGGCCTTCTTGGATTGCTTGGGACCCTACTCTAAGAGCTTGCTAATTCTGAGGGCCGAGATCTTTTTTGATGCGGATGCTTGTTTCCAGAAGGATTTGCGCTCCTTTTGCCACGCTTACTGCTTTTTCGAAGGAAACAAGGGAATTTTTATATCTTTTCGCCTCCACATTGTCTCTCCCCTCTTCAAAGAATTTTTCAGCCTCTTCTAATTGCGCTTCGATATCGGCACGCATATATCGCCCCACTTTATTTTTATTCTTGCCAATATACAGTTTTGTTTCATCCATTTCCCGTTCGGCCGCTTCCATTGCCTGCTCCGCCGTCTTTTTGCTGACCGCATAACCGATATTTGCAACTTCCTGATCCCTAGCCATAACCTCAGTATACGCTTGAATATTGGCAATCGTACTGCCTAGTTCCAATTGCTCCTGTTTTGACGTATTCAGGCTCAAATTACCTAAAATCTTTCCGTGAGTGGCAAGAACAACCTCAAGATCCGAATACAAAGCGTGAGCCTCGCCTTCTTTACCGCTCTCTTGGAGAGCAAAACTGATTTCCTGCACCTTCTTAATATGTTCTCCTAAATATTCATCTATTTCCAATGCGGCTACTGAATCGAATTTTCCTCGAACAGAAAGCTCTTCCGCTTCCTGCAAACGCAGATTGGCGCGCTCAATCTCCCAACGGGCTTTTTCTTTAGGGGACAAAGCAATCACGGAACGGAGTCTTTCGTTGACGTGCATTTTTACTTGGTAAAATGGACTCCCAGGAAGAGCCTCCTGCGCCGCGAATACCACTCCAGCGCCTCCGGTCAAAAATAAAGCGATAGCAAGGGCTATCGCTCCGACGGGTTTAAAGAAAAATATAGGAGAAACTTCCTCCCTTTTTAGTGCCATGAATTCGGTTAGCAGTTTTTTGCCCTCATTTTTTTCCTGTTCTGATAAAATCAATGAAGAAACCTTCGCTTTTTCAAGCATATTAAGAAACTGCTTTTCAGTTTTCTGCAGTTCCAAAGAAGAATCCATAATTTTTGCAATACCCTAAATTTCTATCAGTATATTTGATGTCGCGAAACCCTCTTCTTCGAGCGCACTAACCGTGCGGATAAACGCGTAAGCCTTGTAAGCGTCTTTTTGGGCGGCATGGAAGTCATCGCACGCTTCGTGATATGTTTCAATCGCCTCAAATTTTCCCTTGCCGTGCTGGATTAATTCTTCTGCTTGCAAGGCATATGCCCTGGCTTTTTGCGCCGCAGTCTTTTCCGATGTTGAATTCTTTTCGTACGCCGCTAGAAACGCATTTGCGCTCGAAAGCTTTTCTTCGGCTTCCAGCATGGCTGAATCTGTCGCATTTTTCAGGGTAGCTATGCTTTCTTGGGAAGAAGATTCCGTAACCGCGTAATCATGATGGATGCGATTATATTCCTTCTCCAAAGCCGTTTGATGCGTGTCAACGGTACTTATTAAAGATTCCAGCGGGGATTCCGGCATTTGCTTGTCTAAAACAGCTAAGATATTCCCATGCACCTCCAAAGCGCCCACTGCCTGCGCAAATGCCGCGGCTGTCTCATCAAACCTTCCTTCTTTTTTCTCAAGTTTTTCGCCTAAGGTGAAAAGTGCGTCAGCATGCTGGTTAATATAGCCCTCAATTATTTGAACGGTTTTCCTGTCATTAAGTTTATTTTTTACAAGAAGCCGTTCCGCTTCCTGAAACCTTTTGTCTATACGGTCCGCCTCCCAATACGCTTTATCCTCCAGAGAAAACATAAATGCGGAACGCAAGGATTCGTTTACGGTAACTTTTACCATATATAAGGGTTCGCCGGGCAAAGCTTTGTTGGCCATTGCCATACCCCCTGCCTGCAAAACCAGGGCGATGCAAAAAGATGCAAAAGCAAGTCTTCGCGGCACAGATCCAAACACCCATGCCAAAGAAAAGGGTTTTTGCGAAAAAGAAGAGTCCTCAATAAGGCGGAGTAAAAACTCCCTTCCGGCTTCCTTCTCTTGGTGCGACAGAGCAAAGGAAGAAACCTGCTCTTTCTTTAGCAAATCTTGAAACCATATTTCGGTTTCTCGCACATCTATATTATTAAAGTCCTGCAGTTTCTCTTTCATATATTTTCCCGCAAAAATTCGCGGGCCTTTTGCAACCCCCTGTGTATACGCACAGATATATTGTTTTCAGTCTCCCCCAACACTTCGGCTATTTCTTTGGGAGACAATTCGTCAATATACCGCATCACTATGACATC
Organism: uncultured Candidatus Saccharibacteria bacterium; assembly: GCA_964479725.1. GTDB lineage: Bacteria > Patescibacteriota > Minisyncoccia > Minisyncoccales > UBA10102 > CAYZNF01. The sequence goes on along the minus strand of CAYZNF010000007.1, from coordinate 60,142 downwards.
CTGGTATTTTTTGTCCAATTTCTCGAGTAACGCAACTACTGCTTTGGCATCAATATTGCTCGCAAGCGATTCCCTATCGTCATGACGCGGATCGAACCCTTTTTCTTGCAAAACAGTCAAAGAAATGGTCTTTTTCTTACGGGAATGGTCTATAATAAGGTTATTTGCCACCCTATATAAAAAGGCGCGGATGTTTTTTACCTCGCTTCCGTGAAGAATATACTGCCAGGTCTTTGTAAAAGTGTCCTGCATTAAATCATTGGCCAATTCCCTATCGTACACGCGAAAATAACAGTGACGAAAAATAGCATCCGCGTGCTGGTCATACGCTGTCAAAAATTGTTCTTGCGACTCATTCGAAAATGCCATAATGCCGCAACTTGCCTCTATTTATATGGGGCTTTATTTTCCTTATAGCAAATTCATCCTATAATGCAAGAATTTAAGCTTTGTGCAAAGAATCCCCCTCCGATTACCTGTATACATGAACTGACAGGAAAAAGATGAGAGTCTTACGGTCTTATGTTATTATTGAAATATGAAATTTACTATTCCATTAACTACTCAACATATTGTTAACGTTATGCGGGAATGCGGCTATACCCCAGATGGGCAAGACGATAAAACAGGAGAATTGCGTTTTTTCAGAAAAATGTCCTATGGACTTTTCCCCAAATTTCACGCCTATTGCTGGGTGCCGGAGCGTTATGGCACAGCCACTATAAACCTTCACCTCGACCAAAAAGCTCCGAGCTATAGGGGCAGCCACGCTCATAGCGGCGAGTACGACGGCGATCTTATAAAAACAGAAGCCCAGCGTATCGAAAATACGGCAAAAAACATTCAAAAATAATCTAATAAAATAACCCCACTCCCCTCCACTTTGATTACCCGGAATAATCCAGGTGGGCGCCTTGGCCCTATTGCCACGGCAACAGAACATACCCGGCTCCCATAAAAAAACGTAATGCGGAAATCAAAATGGAAAAAGAAATAGGGCTACTTATATAGTAGCATCTGCCAAACAACCATGGCAAGGGCTACTCCAAAATTCCGTCGAGATTTACGTCATACAGTATGCTTTCCTGCACAAGCTTGTAGTTTATAATTTCTTCTTTTGAGAACCAATGGACAATCTCTTTTTCGGCTTCATCGGTTGAACCCGAAGCGTGAATAAGATTTCTTACTGCCCTGCCGTCCACATCGGCCATACGGTAAGAATCAAGCACAAAATCCCCGCGAATACTCCCAACGTCTGATGTTAAGGGTTCTGTGCTTCCTGTCAGTTTGCGCACAAGTTCCACCGCGTGCGCTCCCTGCCACACCATTGCCACCACCGGTCCAGATGTCATATAGCGGCGTAACCCGTCTAAAACCCGTTCTCCCACCTCAATCGGGTTTTCGGAAGACGGCTGTAAATTGCGCTTTCTGTAGCTTTCAATGGCTTTTTCCCCTACTTTGCGTTTCCATTCGGGATCAATAAGATAATGCTGCTCCACCTTGTCTTTCTCGGGAACAAACATTTTCATGCCAACAAGCTTCAGTCCCGCCCTCTCGTACCTTTTAATAATTTCTCCAACGAGCGTTCGCTGGATGCCATCGGGCTTAATCATGACCAGCGTCTTTTCTTCTTTAAAATGCGCCATAATATTTGTTATTTGCCATTTGTAATTCTTATTCTTATATCACCCTCTTCGTCTGTCCTGAATACATTTATACCATATCGCCTAAGGCTTTCAAGAACCTTTGCATCGGGATGGCCATATTTATTCTTCTGCCCCACTTGTATTACTGCTATTTCGGGTTTAACGGCGGCAACAAAAGGATTGCTGGTAGAGGATTTGCTTCCATGATGAGCCACCTTAAGCACATTCGCTCGCACATCCTCTTCCTTTGAAAGCAAGTATGCCTCGGCCTTCTTCTCTATATCAGCAGTGAATAAAAAACTTTTCCCGCCCTTTTTAAGCAACAGAACAACCGAATTCTCGTTGGAACCGCCAAGCCCGTTATCTTTGTCTGGTTTCTCGGGGTGCAAAACTTCAATTGAAGCATTCGCCTCCCCCCACGAAATTATTTGCCCGGCATGGGCCGTGTGTAAAACCGTTCCTTGCCGCTCCTCCTCTCTTAAACTTCGCGAAAGCGCCTCAAATATTTCAGTATCCTTGGCCATGCCCGTCCACATTACATGATCAGCATCATAAGCTTTAAAGAGCGGTATAAATCCGCCGGCATGGTCGTTGTCTTGGTGGGTTATTATGGCAAGATCCAGTTTTTTGTCTCCGGGAGGCAATACTTGCCCCAGTTTTTCAACTATCTTGCCGTCAGGACCTCCGTCAATAAGAATTTGATGACCATGTTCAGTTTCAATGAAGATGGAGTCACCCTGCCCCACGTCAAAAAATGTTACTGAAAAAACCTGCCTTTTATCAAGCAGCAAGCTCCAGAGCCATACTGCTAAAAACAGCAATATGGCTGCAATCCCCCATTGTATAGTTCGTTTCGGCACTGCCTAATAAAAAAACCCGCCCCAAAGGCAGAGACTCCTTTAAAGAGCGGATTTAATACTGTTATCGCTATACTTACGCAGTTGCTTTTGGCAATATTCTCATCATAACCTTACCGCAAGTGGGGCACTTTCCCTTCATCGCGGGCCTTTTTCCGCCTCCCCTGGCATTAATTTCTGTAGAAACGGCGTCTGCCATTTCTTTTTTCGCTTTGCACTTGACGCAGTATGCTTCCATAAGTGGAGTAATTGCGTTTAATAGTTAGTTATTCTTTATTTCAGCATACCACAGATAAACTCAAAAGTACAGTCAAGATAAGGCTGAAAGCTCTAAACCTTTTTTTGCAAAAACTCCCAGCTCTAGTGCTTTTCTGCTATTTTTGAGTATAATAGCTGTAAAGGTCGCAAGCAACCTATAATCCGTATTCGAAAACACTATGACAAAAGATCAGCTTATAGACACAATGGCGCAAACAGCGGGTATTGCCAAGACGCAAGCCAATAAAGCATTGGATTCCTTCATTGAAACGGTCAAGACAACCCTAAAGAAGGGCGATACCCTTACGCTTACCGGCTTTGGGACGTTCAAAACCTCAAAGCGCTCGGCAAGACAAGGCATAAATCCAAAAACCGGCGAAAAGATCCAAATCAAAGCGGCTATCGTCCCCAAGTTCAGCGCCGGAAAAACACTTAAAGACGCCTTTAAAAAATAAGAGTGTCTGTTTTCCACTACACCAAAATCTCCGCTTCTTGAGCGGAGTTTTTGGTTAAGCGCGACATTTAGAGAAAAATTCCGAATCGGGCAAGGATTTTTCCGACACGCGAAGACACCACGGCTTTTTCGGTCTGGGTATTACTTCGCCAGCTTGTCAAAGCGCTCATCACAATGGCGAAGAGGACAGCTAGCAAAATCATTGCCTCGCTGGTATTCATGAAAAATCCGTTTGAATATGGTCTTATACATATATAACGTATGAAACGCAAAAACTTGACACTTTTAGGTGCCGGATTAAAAATAATTTAAAAAAACGAGTTAGAGTCGGGATTTTCGAAGCAAAAGCGCGTTCACTGCCACGATAACCGTGCTAACCGACATTAGGCCGGCTGCAACAGCCGGTTCAAGCAGAATGCCTTTAAATACAAGAGCGCCTGCCGCCAAAGGCAATGCAATAATATTGTAGCCGGTCGCCCAGAATAGATTTTGGATCATTTTTGAATACGTCATGCGAGACAGCTTAACAATTTTTACGATATCCCGAGGATCATTGCGGACTAAGATAATTCCGGCCGATTCAATAGCGATATTCGTGCCAGCTCCAATGGCAATTCCAAGATCAGCTCGAGTAAGGGCCGGCGCATCGTTGATACCATCCCCCACCATAGCCACACGCAGGCCTCTCTCTTGGAGCTCCTTCACCTTTTCTGATTTTTGATGAGGCAATACTCTTGCAAAGTATTCATCAATCCCCAATTCATGGCTGACCCATTTCGCAACATCTTCAGAGTCTCCGGTGATCATTGCGGTACGGACACCCATATCCTTCAATGCCTTCACTGCTTCACGAGATTCTTCTCTGATTATGTCAGCGAGAGCAATCATGCCTATGAGTGTTTTTTCTTGCAAGACGAAAACAACAGTTTGCCCTTTTTTGCCAGCATCCTGAACTCGCCCCAAAAGCTCTTGGGGAATAGCAATATTTTCGTTTTCAAGAAGCGCTGGCCCTCCCGCCATAACCTCCCTATCTTCAAGCAGAGCTTTGACCCCCCTACCTTTGATTGCCTCAAATTTTTTAGGACTCAAAAGAGTAAACCCTAATTCCTTAGCCTTACCAACAACAGCTTTTGCAATAGGGTGTTCAGACAAAGTATCAAGAGAAGCTGCAAGCCTTAAGACTTCCTCTTCCTTGTGCCCCTGCACACCCCACATCCCAACAACTCCGAATTCTCCTTTTGTTAAAGTTCCGGTTTTGTCAAAAAGCACCGTATCAATAGTTCGTGCAGCCTCCAAACTAAGTCTTTGTTTTACAAGGAAACCGTTTTGCGCAGCTTTGGTTGTAGAAATCGAAGCCACCAGAGGTATTGCAAGGCCCAAGGCATGCGGACAAGCAATAACAAGCACAGCAACAAGACGAGCTACCGCAAAACTAAACTCTGAATCAGCTAGAATCCATGCAACCAACGTTACAAAACCTCCCACAACTGCAATAATGGTTAAATAAAAAGCTGCTCTATCTGAAAGCATTTGAAGGCGTGATTTTGATGCTTGGGCTTCGGCTACCAAACGCATGACGCCCGAAAGAAATGTTTTTTCTCCGATGCTGACAACTTTAATTTTAAGCGCTCCGTCGCCGTTGATGGTGCCGGCAATAACAGAATCGCCTGTTTTTTTTGAAACCGGCCTTGACTCCCCTGTTATCATTGATTCGTTTACATCCGAATCCCCGTCTACGATTTTTCCGTCGGCTGGTATTTTTGCTCCCGGCCGCACGAGCACGACGTCATTCTCTCGAAGCTCAGAAAGAGGGATGATTTGTGTCTGTCCATTGCGAATCAGTTCGGCGGTATCCGGAAGCAATTTTGATAATTCCTTTAGCGCACCTTGAGCTCCTGAAACAGCCCGCATCTCCAGCCAATGGCCAAGCAGCATGATGGTAACCAAAGTCGTGAGTTCCCAAAACAAAGCTTCAGCGCCTGTAAATACCGCATAGACGCTCCAAAGATATGCAGAGGTAACCGCAATGCCAATGAGAGTCATCATGCCAGGCAATTTGCCTTGAATTTCTCTCCATGCTCCAGCGAGAAAAACCCAGCCGCCATAGAAAAAAACTATTGAACCCAGCATAGCCGGGATCATAATTTCCAATTTCAAATTTCCGATTTCCAGGGTCGGAAGACCAAAACCAAATAGATTTCGAAAAATATCAGAATAGAGAATAACCGGAACAGTCAAAATGAAACTTACCCAGAATTTTCTAAAAAACATTGCCGTAGAATGTCCTGCATGTTTACCCGCCGAAGCTTTAGCGAAGGAGGATTTATCTTGCGTTTCGTGTTTCGCGCTGTGCGCTGTATGTTTCACGAGCTGCATTCCGCATTCTGGGCACATCCCAGGCCTATCCTGCATAACTTCGGGGTGCATAGGACAGGTATATAAAACTTTAAGATTTTCGTTTGCCATATTATTAGCCTTTGCGAACGAGCCGTGCAATAAGAGATATCACAAAAAACATTACCGAAACTAATACAATAACGGGACCAGGAGAAAGATTGTACAAGTTAGCAAGAATGATCCCGCCGACCACGCTTGCTGTTCCAAATAAAACACTCAAAAAAGAAAAAGCTCCAAACTGATGGGAAAAGTTTTTTGCTGCGACAGCCGGCACCACTACCATAGCTCCCATAAGAAGAGTTCCAACTACCTTCACCCCCAACGCCACCACAGTGGTTACCAAAAGCAGAAAAATCAAATTGATAAGCCTTGTCGGGATACGAGATGACTCCGCCAAATCGCGTGAAACTATTCCCAGCAATAACCCCTTTTTAATCAAGTACGCAATTGCAAAAACTGTTATTGCAAGGACAATTCCCATAAGCGCGTCAAAGATTCCCACCCCTTCGATGTTGCCAAACAAAGCTTCCAGGAGCTCGGGTTCAGGGGTTATAAGCACTCCAATGGCTAGGCTTAGCGTAAAAAAAACTCCGACTAAAGCTTCGGTAGGCAGTTTCGTTTTTTCTTCAATGCCCCATATAGCTAGCGCCGCTACAAATAAAAACAGGAACGCCCCTATAAAGGGATTGATCTCGAGCAGCAAAGCAATTGCTATTCCAGGCAGAGCCACATGAGAAAGCGCATCCCCCACCAAAGCCATGCGCCTCAATACCATAAAAGACCCAAGATACCCTGCCGCAGCTCCAATAAAACTTCCGGATGCTAATGCAAGCAATAATGTTTGATCAAAAGAAATCATATAAATAATTATGCATTTTTGCGATGCTGATGGCGGACTAATGCCGCAGCTCCATACAGTTTTCCCAGGCTCTCGGCCGTCAGAGCTTCTTCGGGTTTGCCAAAACACACGGGAATCTTATTTAAGCAAAGCACTGTATCGGTATAACGATACACAATATCGATATCGTGGGAAATAAGCAACAAAGTAAGACCTCTTTCGGTGTGCAAACGAAACATAAGATTATAAATTGTTTCCTCCCCGCCCAAATCAATTCCGGCAACCGGCTCATCAAACAATAATACATCGGGGTTTCCAATAATCGCCCAGGCCACCAGTACTCTTTGAATCTCTCCTCCCGACAAAAATCCAAAAGGACGATTAAGCAATAAAGCGTCATGAATGTCTACCAACGAAAGAGCTTCCTGTATTTCTTTTTCGTTTCCTTTCAACCGCAAAAACTCACGCACGCTTAGGGGAAGTTCATGATCTACCGCGAGTCGCTGGGGCACATAGCCTACTTTAATTCCTTTTTGCCAGACAATTTCCCCCGAATAAGGAATCAATCCCAAAAGAGCCTTAAATAAAACGCTTTTCCCGGCTCCATTGGGTCCTACAATAGCCATTGCCATTCCTTTTTCTAAAGAAAAAGCAATGTCGGACAGTATTTTCTCTCCATTAAATTGTACACTAAGATTTTTGACTGACAGAATGGGATTATCCATACATTACCAGGGTAACATACTTTCTTTTTACTATACTTGAGAAATGGCAAATTTTCTAGCCTGCTTCTTATGATCCAATATAGCTAAATCGAGGAGTCCTTTTCCCCGCAACATCAACTTCCGCCAAAAACATTTCGAGAGGCCTTACCCAAAGCTTTGATTTAGGATTTTCGTAGAGGGCTTCATACACCACAAGATCCTCTAGCATTTCACTATGCTTTGCCACTCCAATCACCCGATATCGCTTTCCTTTATAGTGTTCATAAACTCCGAATGGCAAATCCATATCATTTATAAACCGCAATAATTTGGCGGATAATCATATCGTCCCACGAAGTAATATATTTGCCACTGAAATCAAACCAAACTTTCATAAAATCATCACGATCTATAACCCGCATCCCGCCTATTTCAGGATCTTGGAGATAAATATTTTCATCATCTAATCCTGCAACGACAGAATAGTGGCCATCTGCAACTTCAGAATCAGAATAATCAGAACGACCTCTCGTAAACCAATCTACAATGACAGGCACTTTTCTTTTCAGCCATTCTTCAATATCCGCAAATTCAGCATTATTTTTTATTTCTACCTTAAATCCATAATGCTCCGCCGCGTTTTTCAATCCTGCGTCATCCGTTCCCAATTCAGAATCTCTTCCGCACAATTCCGCAATTTCTTCTTCGCTCTTTTCCACGCTAAAATACGCCAGCACAATTTTCAAGCTTGCCGGCCCGCAATACCCTCCATGAAGAGTTTCTTGAAAAGGTTTTACATTCAACAGTATTTTTTTTGACATTGTTCCATTTCACTACGCGAGTATCAAACACTAAGAACTTGCGAGTTCTTTCATTTTCTTTTGAAAATCATCGAAACTTGTATAAAGTTCCGCCTTAATGCCCAGGCTTCTTGCTATCTCCACATTCTCAATAGAATCATCCCAAAACAGCACTTCTTCTGGGAGCGGATTGCCAATTAGCGCCAAAACAGTCTCAAAAAATTTGGGATCGCTTTTTGAATATCCCACCGACGAAGAAGAAAAAATCCCGTCGAAAAGTTTTTTCAATCCTTTTTCTTCTGCAAGATAATCAACAACAGATTTTTCCAAATTAGTAGCGGCATAGCATTGCACACCTGCTGCTTTTAACTCTTGAATTTTTTCACTCATCCGTCCATCAATCTTTAAATCTTTTGATGTACCCAATCCCCTTTCAGGAATCACCACCACTCCAAACAAATCGAAAAGTATCGCTTTCATTATGTCTAATTAGCGCCAAAATTACTGTTTTTTAGATATACAAAAAACTCACGATCGTCCAATTTCTGCATAGCCAGAATATAAAATTAACTATGGTTATTCAAACACAATCTCTATATTGTCCCCGTTTTTGGGAATGTAGTTTTCGAATTCGTTGTTTGGAACGCCATTCACGAGCATTTTAACCTGCCCCTCGGGCCCATTGCAACGATCAAGGACGCATGTACTCGAAAACTGCTTTCCCCACGCATCAAAAAATTTCTTTAGCTTTATGTCCTGCTCTCGTACGGTGCCGCCAAATTCATAGTGTATTTCGCCGGTACTGTCATGGGTGTGTATGGGATTATGCACCGCTCCCAAACCCATATTTGCCGGAATATCCCGATTCTCACCCTTTATTTTAATTGCCAAACGCGCGTGCCAATGCAAGCCGTTGTTGGATATTACTCCGTCAGGATTTTGAGAATTGCCGCTTGGAGAATTATTTTGGTTTGCAAAACTGCCAAACAGCAAAAATACAATGCCTCCAAGAACTACTCCCCCTAGCACCACGAACAATAAAACTCCCGCTATATTTTTCTGTTTTTGAATTTTCATATTTATAGCGGATGGATTAATGCTTCGACTTCTTGCGTGATACGCCTGGCGGCTTTTGTAGCCACCCCAAAGCGCGAAACAAGCTCATTGTCTGAATAACGCAAAATATCCTTGGCAAACATCAGATTGTTCTTGGCAAACTGCTCTCTTGAGGCTTTATCCATAGATTTTAACACGGTTACAGGATACAGGTTTTTTTTGACTATCAAAGCTTCCAAACTTTCTCCTGCGGGATAATTCCATCCCGTGAGCTTTATATCCATGCAGACGGCGTACTGTATGGCATTCGTGGTAAATTTCGTATTGGTTACCAGCCAAGCCTTATGGGAAATTTTTACTGACTCACGGGATTCTTCCGCCTTGGCAATGTCAAGAATCCTGGCATACATATACATAACAGTCTTTACGTCCGTCTTCAATCCACGCTCATTATGATATTTTGCTTCAATAAAATAATGTGCACTGTCGGAATTTGCCAAAATATCAATCTCATGCGCAACGCAATGCCCCTTTACTATGACATCCCTTTTTGTTTTGTACCCATACTGGCGCAGGATTGCTTCAATATACTGCTCAAACAAAAAACCCGCTGGACCCAAATCCATCAACGCGCGCCGCAGACGGTATCGCGCTGCAGCGGCAAGATTTTCTTTTGCCAAATAATGGTAAGCACGCTTGAAAATATCTTCGGTGGTGGCGCACTCTACAACCTCATGCTCTACTCTCTGGCACACTTTGTTTACTAAATCAGGAGGAGCCCCGGCCTTTTGAAGAGAATTGCAAAGTTTTTGCTGTTCAAACCGTTCAACCTCTCCTGAAGCATTTTTAATGTCTGTCATTTAAGAAACCTGCATAAACTTTGTATGAAATAAAAGACGTTGCCAGTAAGACCAGTGAGGCAACCGCCGACAGCAGGCAGTATATGCAGAAAGCCTTTATTAAAAATGCCTGGGCATACAAAAGCCATGCCGCACTGGCAACCCCAAGCCCCGAAAGTAAGACAATGACCAAAAGGAACGCCGGGCGCTTTCCATCAAACAACGCAATACCGCACAGAAGCATCAAAAAATAATAGATACAGCCGACTAAAGAAAGGGGTATGCCGAAAATCGCCGAATACGCGCTTTGGCTTACCTGATTACACCCCTCCAAAATAGTACAAGAAATCTCAAACCCCATATACCGCTGGAGAGTCAGATAAAAAGAATCGAGAAACCCCACCAGTGCCGCAAAAAACAATACTGCGACAATCCACTTAGGAATTGGTTTGAGCCAAGGCTTTGTTAATAAGTTTTTCAAATTCTTCATAAGTGCGGGGAGTATTTATCCTTTTATCTTGAAAGAAAAATGTAGGGGTTCCTTGGGGCATGCCGGATCGCAATCCGCCGTCAAAGTCATCCTCAATTTTCTTTTTCGTGTCGTTGGACTTCATATCCTGCTTGAATTTTTCGACATCAAGCCCAAGGGAAGTCGCGTATCCCGCGAATTTTTCTTCAGCATCGCTTTTTCCCGCCCATTCATTCTGTTTTTCATACAGTATGTCGTGCATTTCCCAAAATTTTCCTTGGAGAGCCGCGGCCTCCGAAGCTTGTCCCGCAAGAGGCGCCTGTTTATGCTGGACAAGAGGAAAATGCCTGTAAACCACGCGAAGCTGGTCGCCGAATTCCGTACTCAAATTTTTCACAGTAGGAGCATATACACGGCAGGCAGGACACTGAAAATCCCCATATTCAACAAGAGTAACCTTGGCTAAAGGGTTACCCTTTATATGGTCTTTTTCCGATACGGGAATAGCAAGAACGATGTCTTGCGAATCAGTCGAAGAAGGGCTGGCTATCATTAACACGACAAAAAGCCCTCCGACTACCAAAAAACCAGCGCCTACCCATAAAAGAATGCTTTTCATGATTTTTTATATTTTTACGATGCTATTTTCTTAATATACTCATAAGCCGAAGTGGCCGCAACAGCGCCCAAAGCCGCCGCGGTTATATCCTGCTTAAACCCTCCGAACAATAGCGTAGCATCACCCGCGGCAAATATACCCGAAACATTTGTCTGCATAAGATTATCCACTTCCATGTATCCTTGAGGATTTAAACGCAAGTCAAGCTGGTTTGCGAATGTTTTGTCGGGATCAAAACCAATTTCGATAAACAACCCATCAAGCATAAGCTCTTCTGATCCTTTATATGGTCTTGAAAGAAGAACTTTCTCCAGCATATCTTTTCCCACAATTTCTTTTATTGCAGTCTCGAAAAGAATTTCCACCCTATCTCCCAACTTATCCATTTGCTCTCGGTTGATGGGTTCGGCGGTAATTTTATTATCCCTTACGATAAAATAGATTTTCGCGGCATAGTCTGCCAAAAAATTGATACCTTTTACCGACGAATCCCCTCCTCCAACCATTGCAATTGTTTTACCCCCAAACAAGGGCCCGTCGCATGTAACGCAATAATGCACGCCTTTGCCTGTGAGTTCCGCTTCATTTGGCAGATTTAGATGACGGCGTTTTGCGCCAATAGCCAAAATTACGGATTTGGCTAAAACCTCCTTTTTCTTTGTCGAAACAATAAAATTCTTATCCGCTCTAGTTATTTTTTCCACCAAACCGTCCATAAACTCAACTCCCACATCCTTTGCCTGCTGTTTCATTGTTTTCATCAGGTCATACCCGTCAACGTTTTTTACGCCCGGGTAATTCCAAATAACACCGGCAGTTGCCGTTTCTCCGCCAAATTTTCCTTCGATAACCAGTGTTTTCAGTTTGTACCTGCCAGCATACAACGCCGCCGAAAGGCCTGCGGCGCCAGAGCCGACAATCACCACATCGTATTCCATATTTCCTCCTTAAGATACCACGAAATTCGCGATTATGCGAGAAGATTGTTCCAATCGACGCAAAAACGTTCGATGCCCTTATCCGTAAGGCTATGCTCCAGGGAAAAGTTTTCCCACGATTGCTTCAAATCCAGAGGATTATAAGGAAGTCTCAAACGATTTTCCAGGGGGTAACGATAAGAATTTTCAGGCAGCACAACCCCATGCTCTGCCCATTCCCGCAAAACTTTCAATGGAGCAGTAATAATATCCGTCTTTAATTGTAGCAAGCGCATCATATGCTCCTTATTGCGTATTGACGCAACAAGCACTTCAACGTGGCCATCTCCTCTTGCATACATCCGCAAAATATTTTCAACGAGATCCACTCCGTTTTCGCCCTGGTCGTCTAACCTTCCAACAAAAGGAGAAACAAACACCTCTCCCCTTTTTGCCCCCTTTGTAGCAGAATATACGGCCGCCGCCTGCTCCTGGGAAAAACACAGGGTCATATTTACCCGTATCCCTTCGGCTAAGGCCTGCTTTGCGGCTTTAATTCCTTCTGCTGTCGCCGGGAACTTAATATGGGCATTTGGCACCCAGCGCGACATGACTCTTGCTTGCGCTATCATATCCTCCGCTTTTGCCGCATTGTCAGCATATACTTCCACCGATATGGAGCCGTCAGGAATAAGACCAGAGATCTCCACCACAACATCCCGATACAAGCTTAAAAGCTCTGCGAGGGAAAATTTCTCATTTTCCTCCAGACGTTCTTTAGCATTGGGGTTTTTGGCAATCAACGAAGGGTTTGTTGTTTGGCCGTCAAGAAAACCCAGCAATTTTATTGCTTCCCGCGTTTCTTCTGGATCTCCGCTGTCCAAAAATATTTTTGTCCTCAAATTTTCAGGTTTCATACTTCACTTTAGTAAGGTTAAACCTTACTTCTCTTAAAAAGTTTGCGAATTAAAAATCGGTTCCTGCGCCCAAAAAAGCATAGGCCATCAACAATAACATACTCATTACAAATTCGGGAAAAAATACAAATACCATGAATGAATAGAACACGGGTACACCAATCGAACCAACTATCCAGCCTAAGTTATCGCAAGTATGATACGAAAGATTATCCGAACATATATCTCAGTTGAGTAAGGCTTAACCTTACTCGAGTATTAAATGTTCAATTGTATTTATTTTTCGCATTGTCAAAGCATTCTCGACAAAATCTTTATATTTTGCCGGGTCACCGAAAAGGCTATGCGCGACCCCTTTATCAATAATTGGAGAATCTCTTTCGCCCAAGTATTCAAGATGAGTACTCCACGAATATGATTCTGCAAACTGCATTATCCTTTCCATATCCTTTACTCCTTCTTCTTTTAAGTTGGGTTCAATCAATTCTCCCGGATTTATTACATTAACATATATAAGAAGATTCTGCAGGTATTCATCGGTGTCAACCTGCACCGCTTTGAATGTTCCTTGAAACAATCCGCCCACTCTATGATACTTTTTATTGAAATACATTGTATAGCCAGTGCCGAGTTTATGCATAAACTTTGTAATACCACCCTCTGCAAGCTCCTCAACAATCAGGTGATAATGATTTGGCATGAGGCAGTCTGCCATAATACGCACAAGCGGAGCATCCTGATCGGTGTTTCTTGCCAAAAATTCTTTGAGAATCCTAAAATTCATTCTTCCTTCATGTTCCTGCTCTAACTTCCAAAGAAGATTGAAGGGGCTTTTTTCTCGATTAAACAAAAGCAAGGCTTGGAGAAAACGCCACCGATCTCTATCGTTGAGAAAAATATCTCGTTTTTCAACGCCCCTATTATAGATATGATAAATATAGTTTGGGGCAAACTGGATTCTTCGGTTCATCGCTTGGGTAAAGGGAGTAAGGAAAGGGAGTAAGGTTAAACCTTACTACGACGGGAGTAAGGTTAAACCTTACTACGACTAAACCTTACTACGACCTTACTACGAATTAGCCTAGCACAACTACCTACGATCTGTAGCTACTGTAACATTTTTCATTTGATAAATAATACGCCCGGGAGTCTCGTACAAAGTACCCTTCTTCTTGAATATCTTGCGCATTGCTTTTGTTTTTTTCGATCCTGTAGCGTAGACAATGGCGCAATCAACCTGTTCCTTCAAAAATGGAAATGTAACAGTAATGCGCTTGGGATAATCTGTTTTCTTTTTGGTGGCGTTGTAGCCCACTATCCAGCGCCCTGCCTTGTCAAAAAGTTTTTGGAATTTTTTTGAGTTTTCGGGATACGGCATAATACCTGCGGTGTGGCCGTCTGGGCCAATGCCCTGGGTAATAATGATTCTTCCCCGGCTATGTTTTTTGCGCCATTTTTGCAGTTCCCGCTCAAATTTTTTTGCCAATCCTTTTAGAGTAATCCGATAACGCACCCTGGTATCTATATAATCAATCCCTTTTTTCTCCGCTCTTTTGTAAAATTCGGTTTCGGTAACCTGTGAAAAATTGTTTACGGCAGGATCGGTGCTGTATCGCTCGTCAAGGACAGTAACCGTAATATTTTTTCCGATGTTGCGCATTTCAATGCCAGCCAATAATTCAAGGGATGATCCCCCCGATAGCATAAAAAGAACTGGCTTTTTGCGCGATTCTTTCAGGCACTTGTTCAAACCCTCAATCGCTTTTCTCATGGCAGATTCCCTGCTCACGGTTTTATAGGTTTTCATACAATACAGAAGTTCTATTATACTATCAAAAAATCGACCTCATCGGAAGAGATGAGATCGAGTTTTAAGAATTCCGCAAACCGCAAAGCTTTTACCGCAATATGGGAAGTTTTTGCACCACTGGCAAACTGCTCCATCGCTTTCCCAAGCCTATCCATTCGCCAACTACAGGAGCAAAAACAAATCCAAGCAAGATAAACGAATACACTATATGATCTGTCAAAACAGGATTATTAGCAGGCCATACGTGCGCGGCAAGATAAATCAAGACAAGAATAAGCGTGCCAAAAATACTGGCCAATCGCACCCCGATACCCAACATAAGCGCTATCCCAACTCCAGCCAAGCCCAGCATGAAGAGCCAGTCAACGACAGGATTCCCAGCTAAGCCCTGGAAAAAATCAACAAAAGGGCCTTTTGTCCATTTTGACAAGAATGTTGTCGTCGGAGAACCTCCGTTCAGCCAAGAATTTCCGGCGGCAGTCGCAAATCCTAATCCCCAAAGCTTATCAATAAAAGCCCAAAAGAAAATCCAGCCAATCGAGATTCGTACTATCCCCAAACTAATTTGCAAACTTTTATTTTCCATATGATGTCCTTATTTTTAAAATTCGACCTTATTTTATATTATGCCCGCCAAATTGGTTTCGCAAAGCAGACAAAATTTTGCCGGCAAAGCTCGGCGCTTTTTCGGATTTCACCCTAAAATCTACCGCGCCTTTTATGATGGGAGCCGGCACCCCTAATTTCTTTGCGGTTTTGGCAGTCCATTTTCCTTCTCCAGTTTGCCCTACCGACCCGGAAATGCCCTGCAAATTATCGCCGAACTCTTCAAAAGCATCCTCCAGCCATCCAACAAGCCGCGACTCGATCACGCTTCCTCTGTTATATAGCCTGGCAATCCTTTTTAAGTCTAGCCTGAAAGAAGATTTTTTCATGATAGAAAATCCTTCGGCAAGAGCTTGCATAAAACCGTACTCTATACCATTATGAACCATTTTCACAAAATGCCCAGCCCCGGCCTTTCCCATGTACTCGTAACCCTCCGCTACGGCAAGATCAGAAAAAAGATTTTCATGGTGTTTATATACTTCCTCTTCTCCTCCAACCATTATGCAGGCTCCCTTCAAGGCTCCCCCTGGGCCTCCCGATACCCCAGCATCAAGAAAATTAATTCTTTTCGCCTTCAAGCGCTTTGCCCTTACTTGCGAATCTTCATAAAAAGAATTGCCTCCATCAATTATCGTATCCCCGTTTTCCAAAAGGGCCAGCAGAGTGTCAATAACTTCATCTACCGGTTTT
Organism: uncultured Candidatus Saccharibacteria bacterium; assembly: GCA_964479725.1. Lineage (GTDB taxonomy): Bacteria > Patescibacteriota > Minisyncoccia > Minisyncoccales > UBA10102 > CAYZNF01. The sequence continues at coordinate 44,262 of CAYZNF010000007.1, read as the reverse complement.
CCCGAAGGTATCATAATCCATACCAGCCTAGGAGCAGAAAGACTTTTTACAAGCTCCTCAACACCCAGCGACACCCTAGCTCCAAGGCTTTGTACAACCCGCATTGCTTCTGGATTTTGGTCAAAAACCGTTACGGTCCAGCCCTTTTCCAGCAGGCGCCTTACCATATTCTGCCCCATTTTGCCCAGTCCGATAAAACCGATTTGTTTTTCCATAAAATTTTTACTTGCTTTGCTCCCCATCCGCGGGCAATGGGATTGTTTGTATGCCTTTATCTTTTTTCGGGTATGGAATCAATGGGACGGCATTTTTTCCCCATGCCCTTATGATAGTATCCACAAATTTCCAGCTTGCAAGAATTTCCGGGGTACTCACAAACAGCGTTTGGTCGCCGCGAATCACTCCCAGCAAAAGTTTTTCGTACGCATCCGCAAATTCTTTTTTCTCAAAGGCCTTTTTATAATCAAAAGAAAAACTCTTTTCCTCAAGCACCATTTCAGGCCCCGGCTTTTTAGCCCAAAACGTAATATCAATTCCTTCATAAGGCTGGATGCGATAATGCACTATATTTTTATAGTGCTTGCCCTGTTCCGAGGGGCATAAACAGGGACTAGGATGTTTGAATGTTATAAGCACTTCCACAATCTCCCTGTCCATTGCTTTGCCGCCCTCAAGATATACTGGCACACCATCCCATCGCGGGTTGTCTATAAACATCTTAAGCCTAAAATATGTTTCTGTTTGGGAATTTGGCCCAATATTTTTTTCCGCGCGATACCCCTGGTACTGGCCGCGCATGCTCAATTTTCTCACATCGGCGGTTTTAAGGATCCTAATGGATTGCAATACTTCAGCCCGCTTTTGGCGCACAGTGTTGCCATCAAAAGCCCCGGGATTCTCCATGGCGAACAATGCCAAAAGCTGAAGCATATGGTTTTGCCCAACGTCGCGCAAAGCTCCGATACCGTCGTAAAAACCCCCTCTCCTCCCTACTCCGTCTTTTTCGAGTAAACGCACAACAATGCTTTCGATTGCTTTTTTATCCCAGGAATCCTGCAAAAACGAGTTCGAAAAACGGAATGCTAAAATATTCTGCACCGTTTCTTTGCCCAAATAATGATCTATCCGGTAAATTTGCTCTTCTTTGAAAAGTTTTTCCAGCAATTTATCCAGTTCCTTGGCAGTTTTAAAATCCTTGCCAAAAGGTTTTTCTACAATAACGCGTGTCCATCCTTCCTCCGGACTGCATGGTTCCGCAAGCCCGGATTTGGAAAGATTTTGAAAAAGTGTTTTGTAAAATTGAGGAGGCACCGCCAAATAAAAAAGCTTGTTGGCGCATACTTTCCATTCCTTGTCCCTTCTGCCCATGAATTCCGCCAGCTTGTCGTAGCCGGAAAGCTCTTCAAACAACCCCTGCTGATACGCGAAATATTTTACGAATTGCTCCAATTCCTCTTTGGCCGCTTTTACTTTCTTTTCAAGCATGGCGACAACCATCCTTTGGAAAGCTTCATTGGTCAGGTCTTTTCGCGCAAACCCCACCACCTGGAACATTTTAGGCAAGAGTCCTTGCTGGTGCAGACGAAATAAAGCGGGAGCCAGCTTGCTCTGCATTAAGTCTCCGGTAGCGCCAAAAATAACAAATACCATCGGCAAAAGATTATGCTGGCTCATCGATTTATCCATTATTAAAGAGTATATCAAAAAGCTGAATAATTAGCGACAAAATTTGACATAAGCGATAATCTATATGATACTATTAATGAGGGGCTCTAAAGGTATATGCGCGTCCTGCGCTTTATGGCTTGCTGCCCCTCACCAAGGGCGAGGATTATGACTAGATGTGCTCTTCGTGAGCTTTATGCCACCGTGTCCTCGCCCTTCGCCCGCCGAAGCTTTAGCAAAAGCGGGCCTGCCCGCCGAAGCTTTCCGAAGCGTAGGCGGGCCCTCTCCTTCTGGACGCTTAAGAAATGTGTAGAAGGAGGGGCTATGTGAAGCGATGCGTTTTAGTGACGCTTTAACGACAGGTGCCCCTCACCTAGGGCGAGGACTATGTGGCTATTTGCTCCATGTGAGCTTTCAAAGGTGTTGTCCTCGCCCTTCGCCCGCCGAATCCTGAACTCATCGAAGGAGAAAGCGGGCCTGCCCGCCGAAGCTTTCCGAAGCGTAGGCGGGCTTTTCTTTTATTTACCTGAATTATTCCTGATAGAGTCCATAATTTCCTGGATACTCCCGCCTATGAAAGGAACCCCTCCAAGCCAGTTGAAAAAAACAGCCAAGAGAGCAATGACAACAGTTGCCCCCATTACCGTGCCAAAACCCCAGGCGATCCCGCCCAAAAAATTATTGAGCATTATTCTTCGCCAAGACATATATATTTTAAAAGCTCCTTTTTTCTCCACTGTTTCTAAGTCGTGGGGATCTTCAGACATACTTATAATAATTTCGTGAAGATGCCCACGCCAGTTCAAAAAAAAGGACGCGAGCATCTTACACGACTGTTTTTTAATGAGAATGGGCCTCTCCCTCCTTTACTGCCGTATTGCAGGTTGAACACGTGTTGGATGGCATCGGGTTTTGAGTATTCTGGGTTTTAATAAAACCGACTGCTTTCCCAATTTTGCACCCTATACAATTGCATTGTGCTCCGTGCGCCATAAAATAAAGAATTACGATAGATAATATAAAAAGACCTTTCGGATATTATAGCTCTTATGCGGTATTTTTTCCAGGCTCGTAAATGAAAATGGGGCTATGAGCCCCATTTTCATTGCTATGTCTTGATTCCAAGCAGTTCTTCAAGCCTTTCTTTATCGAAACCTATAACAATTTCGTGGTCTACCTCAATAACTGGCACTCCCATTTGTCCTGATTTCTTGATCATATATTCCCGCGCTTGGTCATCTTGGGCAACGTCTTTTTCTTCATATGCTACGCTATTTTCCTGAAAAAACTCCTTTGCCGCCTTGCAGTACACGCACGTAGGCGTGGTATATATGGTAACTTTCGCCATGGGTTATTTGGTTAGCTATGACTTTTTTATGCTGTCATTGGTATTGTAAGTCCGTTTTCAAAATCTGTCCACAAAATATAAAGCTCCCTCGCACGAAACGCGAGAGCGCGCCACGGCCGAGGCTATTTCATTTTTGCAGTAGAAATAATACGCCCCTCTTGCACGGGGAGGCGATCCGTGCAAGAGGGGCCGGAAAGGAGCAAACTCCGCAGTGAAGGTGGCGCGCTTCCACCCTTTACCGATCTCGCTCCCGAAAAGAACAATGCTGTGCTCTTTACATTAAATCACAAAACAGCACTCGTCAATAGCAGCCTGCCTCCTCTAATGCTAAATTTATCAGGTTAGCAAAAAACTCACGATCGTGTAAATTCTGCACTAAATTACGCTTAAATGTGAAAAATCTATGCGAAGTTCAAGACGCCCAAGTCGCTCTTCAATCAGTGTCAAATGTATCTGCCTTCTTAGTCTTTCTTAACTTTAGCGTATAAATCTTGCACACCAAGTTTTTCTGCCCATTTGGCAAGATATTCCAGATCGAGCTGATCCCCAGAAATTTTGAAAATAGACTCTACGTCTTCGAACTGTTTGCTCGAAGGTGAAATTTGCTGCCAGAGAAGTTTTGCAAGGATTAAATCCTCGGGTGAAATAAAATAAATATCTTTCCCTAATATGTTTTTTGTAACTTTTCTTGCAAAGCGATTAAGATTAAATTCATCCTCTTTGGAAATCCAAAAATCAATTTTTACGCCAGTAGAGCCATCTATAAAATTAAACTCGCCCTGGTGTCGCAGGGCGTCTCGCATCATGTTGGCATCGACATAGCTGGCTTCACTTAGACTCTGGAGCTTTTCAGCTAACTGGTCTATCTTTTCTGTTTTCAACTCTACTACAATATCAATATCGTCGGTAAATCTCGGCCTGCCCCAAACGAACACAGCAATGCCACCTGTTACAATATAGGGTATTCCTAGTTCGTCGAGAATTTGGGCTACCCTAACGAGAAGATGTCTTGGGTCGATCTGCTCCATACCTCACTTTTTCTGGCGCTATTTCTCGGGCAAGCCGCCATAAATCAGCTCCTACCTTGAGTTTTTCATCGGCAGACATTTTCCTAAAAATCTCGTCCTGGATCTCCTGCCCCGTTTTCCCGTTTGGAAACTTGGTTTCGTACATATTTCTATTGTAGCATATTGAACCAAAACGCCCAGGCAGTCGGGTACCAGGCGTTTCACCTCTGCCTTCTTAATCTGACTTAATCCTATCCATAAAAACTAGAAATTCACTAGGACGATGGTTTCGTCGGACTTGACCTCTACTACCCCCGAAACAATGGGGATTTTCTGCATGCCCTGCAGACTTTTTATTAGAACGTCACCCTCGGTTAAAAGCGATACCATTTGAGCATGGTTTGGGAGAATTTGGATTTGTCCTGAAGCAGAAGGAAGAGTCACCGACTCCGCCTCCCCCACAAAAATTTCCCGGTCAATGGCGAATACCCTCAATGGGAAAGTCATAGTAATGCTTATACTTCGTCAATACTACCTTTCATATAGAAGGCGGATTCATCTTTGCCGTCGTGCCTTCCTTCGATAATTTCCTTGAAACCGCGGACTGTATCTTCCCTCTTTACATATTTTCCCGGCTTTCCGGTAAATACTTCGGCAACAGCAAATGGCTGGGACAAAAATCTTTGGATTTTTCTCGCACGAGCTACCGTAAGCTTATCTTCATCAGAAAGTTCTTCCATTCCAAGAATATTGATAATATCCTGCAATTCCTTATACCTCTGTAAAATCCTTTGCACTTCGCGGGCAACTTGATAGTGTTCATCTCCTACGATTTTAGGGTCTAATGCGTTGGACGTTGAGACCAAGGGGTCCACTGCAGGATAAATTCCAAGCTGGGTCAATTCACGGGAAAGCGTAATCGTAGAATCCAAATGCGAAAACACCGCCGCAGGCGCAGGATCGGTTAAGTCATCAGCTGGCACATAAATTGCCTGGATAGAAGTGATAGATCCTTTTTTTGTGGACGTAATACGCTCTTGAAGAGCTGCCATGTCAGTAGCCAATGTTGGCTGGTACCCTACCGCAGAAGGCATGCGTCCCAACAATACGGAAACTTCAGAACCAGCCTGCAAAAATCGGAAAATGTTGTCTACGAAAAAGAGGACATCCTTGTTTTCCTCATCTCGAAAATATTCAGCCATGCGCAACCCGGTAAATGCTACTCTAAAACGAGCGCCCGGGACTTCATTCATTTGCCCGAATACAAGAGATGTATTTCCTAATACGCCGGAATCCTTCATTTCGTGATACAAATCGTTTCCTTCACGACTTCTTTCTCCAACTCCTGCAAACACCGAATATCCTCCATGCTCTTTTGCGGTGTTATGGATAAGCTCTTGGAGCAATACAGTCTTCCCTACTCCAGCTCCTCCAAACAGCCCGATTTTTCCTCCTTTAATGAACGGAGCTAAGAGGTCTACCACCTTAATTCCTGTTTCAAAAATTTCCGCCTCCACTTTTTGATCTTCAAACGAAGGGGCTGGTTGGTGGATAGAAGCTTTTTTCTGCGTTTTTACTTCACCAAGCTCGTCAATTGGCTCCCCTAACACATTGAACATTCTTCCCAATACTTCTTTTCCAATGGGAACTGAAATGGGATTTCCCGTATCTGCAGCTTCCATTTTTCTTGTTAATCCGTCGGTAGTTGCCATGGCAATCGTCCGTACCCGGTTTCCACCCAAATGCTGGGCAACCTCTAATGTCAATTTCGACCCGTCTTCTCTTGAAACCTCTAAAGCGTTTCGAATAGCAGGCAGAGTTTCTGGAAACTCCACATCCACTACCGGCCCCATGATTTGTATGATTGTTCCTTTTGTCATAATTATTATGATTCGAATCTACGAATGATGGCGAATGCTACAAATATATTAGTAGCTAATTTAGTTATTCGTGGCATTCGGATACATTTGTAGATTCGGATTTTGTTATTCGCTCGTTAGTGCTTCTTTTGCTGTTGAAATTTCTGCGACTTCTTGGGTAATGGCCGCTTGCCTTGCCTTGTTTAAGGCGAGGGTCAAGGTTTCTTGCATATTTTGCGCGTTGTCGGTAGCATTTTTCATGGCTACCATTCTGGCAGAATGCTCTGAAGCATTGCTTTCAAATATCAAATGGGCAATTTCCATTCGCACCAAATCTCTTGCCAATTCTTCTGCGATCTGCTCTCTTGATGGCTCAAAGATGTAATCAACGGCATGATTGCTCGCAGACCCGTCTGCCGGCGAGGCAGGTTGCTCTTTTGCCAGCTCAGCGTATTTTCCAGTTTTCGGGATGATTCCTTCCACAATTTTATTCAACTGTTCCACATTCAAAGGAAGAATCTCATTTGTTTCTGCTTTTTGCACAAGAGCTGAAACAAATTGCATTGAGCAAAAAATTATCTTTTTATACTCCCCTTTTTCATATGCGCTCAAAATCCACTGGGATAAGGGAGCTATAGCATGAATTTGCACAATATCTGAAAATTTTAAAAATTCAGCCACAGGAGCAGATCCCCTTTTTGCAAAAAAATCTTTTCCTTTCTTCCCGACCGCAACGATATCGACAGCTTCACCTTTTCCGCGCAATTCTTGAAATATATTTGATGAAAGCCGCAATACGGAACCATTAAAACTTCCAGCAAGGCCCTTGTCGCTCGTAATGACAACTAAGCATACTTTTTTTGCGGATTCTTTAGGTTGCTCCAAAGAACTGAACGAAATGTCCCCATTCTTTTTGTATTGGATAATATGCGAAAGCAAAGCAAGCGCATTTTTTGCATAAGGCCTGGCGCCCAAGGCAACGTCCTGCGACTTTCTCATTTTTGTCGCAGCCACCATTTGCATTGCACGCGTTATCTGCTTGATATTCTTTACCGATTGAATTTTGCTTCGCAATTGCCTCTTTGACGCCATATTTCTTTATGAAGTTGCAACAGCTTGATGATTTTACTTAAAGTTACTTGCAAATGCTTCGATTGCCTGGCGGGCTTCCTGTTGAACCTCTTCTGGGAAATCGCGCGTTTCACGGATTTTTGCCAACAGTGCGCTTTGGTTATCTCGAAGATAATCCAAAAGCTTTGTCTCGAATTCCTTTACTTTTTCAAGCGGAATGTCATCTGCAAACCCTTGCGTGCCTGCAAAAATTACAGCTACCTGCTCTTCAAACGGCAACACCACTCCCTGGGATTGTTTGAGCAATTCGGTTAATCGGGCTCCTCTCGTAATTCGCTGGCGCGTTGCGGGATCCAAGTCCTGGGCAAATTGGGCAAACGCAACAAGCTCTTGGTATTGCGCAAGTTCGAGTTTCAACTGCCCTGCAACTTTTTTCATCGCTTTTGTTTGGGCCGCAGACCCCACACGAGAAACGGAAAGACCGATGTTTACCGCAGGCCTTTGCCCTCTTGCAAACAAGTCGAGCTCGAGATAAATTTGCCCGTCGGTAATAGAAATAACGTTGGTTGGAATATAAGCGGATACGTCTCCTGCTTGCGTTTCGATGATAGGGAGCGCAGTTAAAGAGCCGCCTCCTTTTTCTTTGGAGAGCTTTGAGGCACGTTCAAGCAATCTGGAATGAAGATAAAACACATCTCCGGGATACGCTTCTCTTCCAGGCGGCCTTCTCAAAAGCAATGCAATTTCACGCCACGCCTGGGCATGTTTTGAAAGGTCGTCGTATATAATCAGCACATCCTTCCCTTTATCGCGGAAATATTCTCCCATGCTGGTTCCAGCATACGGAGCAATGTACCACAAGGGAGCGGGATCGTACGCGGTAGCTGAAACAACAATGGTATAATCCATTGCGCCGCGCGCTCGTAGTTCCTGCACTAGCTGTGCAACTTTTGCGGCTTTTTGCCCAATTGCGACATAAATACAAATCGGCCGGCGCTCTGCAGGCTCATTCAACTGATTCAAGATGGTATCTTGTGCAATAGCTGTTTTTCCGATTTGACGGTCTCCGATGATAAGCTCTCTCTGGCCCCGTCCGATGGGAATAATAGCATCAATAACTTTCAATCCGGTTGCCATTGAAGTATTCACCCCCTCTCGATCCATTACCGAAGGAGCGGGGCGTTCAATAGGAAACATTTCCATTTCCTTATTTGAAAGCGGTCCTCGACCGTCAATTGGCTGACCCAATGAATTTACTACTCTTCCGAGTAATTGTTCGCCCACAGGCACCGAAAGAACTTTTCCTGTTCGCTTCACCACATCTCCTTCTTTTACCTCCGCTTCTCCCTCAAATAGCACAGCTCCTGCCGTATATTCTTCGAGGTTCAAAACCATAGCTGGAAACGACTTTGCTTTTTCGTTGGTTCCAAGCGGCCATTGTCCAACCAACACCATTTCGGAGAATTTTACGTTGGGAAGCCCTTCAATCTGAACAATGCCGTCTGCAACGCTCGAAACACGGCCGATCTCCTCACCCTTGGTTTCAACCGTTATTCCTTCCATCTGCTGTTTTAGTACGTCTATAAAACTTTTATCCATAGAATTAATTGCTGATAGATAATTGTTAATTGTTGATTGTCGATTGTCGATTGTAACCGCATACGTTATCTCAATAAACAATCAGCAATTAGCAATTAGCAATTAGCAATTAGCAATTTGTTATTTTATTGTTTGCCTCCAAAGCTCACGCAGCTTGCCCTGCACGCTTCCGTCTATTAAATAATCCTTCCCCAAAAATATCGCGGTTCCCTCCTTAAGTTCAGGGTTTGTTTCTTCTTTCATTTGATACCCAAGTTCTTTCAGCGACCTTTCTGTCGCCTCGCGCACAGAGCCTTCCAGTTTTTTGGCAGAAACGACACGGGCTGTTTTTTCCCCTGCCGATTCCCACCGCCGCTCAAATTCGCGCAAGATCCTGGAAAAAAGCTTTGTATCGCCCCGCTTCCTTAAAAGCTGGACAAATTTTTTTGCTTTTTCGTCGGTTTTCAGCGAAGAATCCTTTACAAGCCCGAGCAAAATCTGGGCGTACGATTGACTTTTATTTCCTGCCATATTCTTTTTCAATTGACTCCATTACTTCTTTCATCATGCGGATCCGGTCTTCCTGGGTAATGCTCCGGTCAATAACCTTCTCTGCCGCAATCATCGCCATGGCAAGAATATCTTCCTTGGCAGATTGCAATACAGCTTGGGTTTCACGCTTGATATCTTCTTTTGCGCCATATAATATCTTCTCCGCTTCCTCCCTGGCTTTCGCGACTAATTGACGTTCCCTTTCTGCCCCAAGGGTCTTTGCCTGGGCAATAACCGCCTCGGCTTCTTTTTTGGCTTTTTCAATCTCATTTCGTCTCATTTCGTGCGCCCTGGCTAATTCTTTTTCCGCTTCCTCGCGCATGGCCAATCCTTTTTCAATCCTTTCGCGGCGCTCTTCCATAAGTTTTATTAACTTCGTAAATACGAACTTATGCAAAATCACAAGGACAATGAGAAAATTAACCGCTTGGGCTATCAAAAGTTTCCAATCAATTCCTAGTTGTGAAAATAATTCAGACATTTAATCCGTAATATTACTGGCTATTTACTCCCCCCGCCTGCGAATGAGTCGAGAAATATCGGCCCGCAAGGCGGGGTAAGTATCTATAGACATCGCTTTCGTTAAACAAATTTAATAATAAGGGCGACTACCAAAGCGTAAATAGCTATTGCTTCGGCAAATGCAATTGCCAAAATCATGGCAGTCTGCACCTTGGGAGCGGCTTCCGGATTTCGGCCTATTGCCTCAAGTCCCTTTGCCCCAATAAGTCCGACTGCGATTGCAGGGCCCAATGCTCCTACTCCGATTGCGATGGCTGGTGCTAACGATTCCATATAAAGATTATTAGTTGTTGATAGTTAATTGAGAATTCGAAAGGACCTTTGGGAATTTTTCCCTTCCTTGAGCTTTTTTAAACCCAAGGAAGAAAAAAATTAGTGTTCGGCTGTTTCGGTCGCAATTTTTAAAAACACCAAAGTAAGCATGGAAAATACCAGCGCCTGAATGAATCCTACAAAAAATTCGAGCAAAAAGAAAGGCAAAGGCGCGATAATAGGCACAAGAGTCATAATGGTAACCAGCAAGACCTCTCCCGCGAAAACATTCCCGAACAACCTAAAAGAAAACGAAAGCACTTTCGCCAACTCCCCCACCAACTCCAGCAAACCCACAAAAAGCTGTATGGGCCCTTTGGTAAAAACAAAGAATTTTGAAAAATGCCCGAAAAATCCGAATTTTCGCACACCGTACCATTGTATGGCAATGACGGAAACAAACGCCAAGGCAAGCGTTGTATTTAAATCACTGTTTGCCGCGCGGAACAAAGGAAAGCGTTCCGCGTGGGATCCCTCAAGCATAATGGATCCCACCCCCGGCATCACGCCCACCCAGTTGTTGAACAAAATAATCAAAAAAAACGATGCAACCAACGGAAAAAATTGCATTGCTTGTTTCCGGTCTCCCAAGGCGTTGGCCATAAAATCCAAAAGAGTCTCAATAAGAGATTCCGCGCTATTCTGAATTTTACCCGGCGCCATTTTCAACGATTTTACCGCTAGAATAGCAAGGCCAACCAGCAAAAGAGTTACTATCAACGACAAAATAAGGCTGTTGGCAATTGGCAACCCGAGAAAATACCCGATAATTTCTGGCTTTAAGCTGATATGCATGCCGTATACATAATACCTTTAAAAGAGGGTTTTGTAAATGGTTTTTACCCGTTTTTCCCGTATAAAATCGAAGAATGGAGTTCGTCTGGTTTGAGTGCAGAAAGAATGTTTACTTCAATGGAAGGGTTGTTTGCCTCGATCCAAGCCCTCAAATCCCTCTCAAAAGCTTCCTGGTCGTACCCCAAACAAATCACATGAGGCTGCAAATCCTCCACAACTTTATAGGTGGAAAGCTGTTCATCCCCAAGCACTGCCAAATCAACCAGAGTTTCTGCTTTCAAGTCGCGGATTCGCTGTTCTTCGGACTTTCTTGGAATTTTTCCTTTTAAGACTTTGGCAATATCGTCGCGCCCCACAACAACCACAAGCTCATCGCCAAAAACCCTCGCCTCTTTAAAAAAATGGCGGTGGCCATCATGGATGCCGTCGAATATGCCAAAAACCAAAACACGTTTCATATTCCACCCTTTTCCCACCTTACTCCCGAAACCATTTCGCCGAACAAGTCGTCTTCAATGGCAATGCGAAGTTCTGCCAATTCCTCCTGGGTAGGGTTCCTGCCCTGGAATTGCACAAAAGGAATATCCTCGACTAGCGCGAGAGGAGTTTGCTCATTCCCCTCGCCCATAACTAGCACAGACGCGGTTGCCAATGCATCCGCAACAGCCGCTTTTGTTATTTTCAGCACCCTGCCGAAAATATCCGGCTTGCCGACATAGTCGTTAAGCGCATAAAAACCGCTGTGCGCAAGGACAATGCCTTTTTGCCCCCGCCGCAGCGGCATACTGCTAGTATCCGTTATAATTACGCCTATTTTTTGCAGGCTATGCTTTTTTGCCAAATGCTCTCGAATGGTATTTGCCCATTTTTGAGGATCAGATGGCCAGAGCACTAAATACCCGTTTCCATTCGATTCATCTACTCCCGAAGAAAAAATGATAATACTGTTTTTTATGGTGAGCCAAACGTGATATTTATTTATTTCACTGGGAAGATAATAGTCAGCTTCTTTTTTGATAATCTCATCTTTCTCTTCCTTGCTTCTGAATGGCACCATTCTTCCTTCACAAATAGACACAATTTTTGAAGTTACAGCGACAACCGTGCCTTCTTGAAGCCGCGGCAAATAGGCATCCAAAACCTCCAGGATATCATGATTCTGGTCTGTAATCTTGCTTGTTTTTACCTCTGTAATCTTCATTGGCGCATTATATACCCAAATTCCCAAAATATTCAATGGGCAACGCAAGCGTCCATCTTCAATTTAGCTATACATAAAAGCCACGATCGTGGCTTTTATGTATAGCTAAATTTTATAATCAGATATCTTCTAAGGAAGATCGAACTTATGTTTAAGATCGGCTGCATTATCAATGTTTTCCAATATACCCACTCTTACATAGGGACGGAGATTAAAAAATTCGATAATAAAGTCTAGTTCATTTTCGCATGGGTACGGAAAAACAAAAACACTTTTTTGGAATTCCAGGAAACCAATTTGAATAAGTTTAGTGCGAAGAGCGTCTCTCCCCTGCCTTAATTTTTCTGGAATGTCAAAGATGACAATCCTCCACTTGCCATCCCATTTTTTGGGAGGATAAATAGTCATCTCCTCAAAGCGATACGTCAACGCTTTCATTTTACCCTTATCCGTTAATATAAGCGTAATAGATTTGTCGGAATTCTCTTTATATCTTATAAGTTTGGTACGATACATTTTTCGAATCTCGTTTTTTAATTTACGCTCGTCAAGATACTTTAAATATCTCTTTGTGGAGCTATAAATTTTTTGACGACGCTGGGGAGTATAAGAAAATCCTAGCGCCATACCAGCAAATAACAGTGCTAATAATTTTTTCCTCGCATATTCATCCATACTTCATTATACAAAAAATCCACGATCGTGTAAATTTAGCATAGCTGAAATTACAACACTCCCCTTTCGATGTCTTTTCGAAGAGAGATGAAAAACTGGCTGAAAAAATGCAGATTGTGATAAGTGGCAAGATAACATCCCAAAAGCTCCCTTTCTTTAAAAAGATGGTGGACAAACGACAAGGAAAAATTTTGGCAGGTATAACAACGGCAATCCTTTTGTATGGGATTCTTATTGTTAAGGAATGCTGATTTGCCGATATCCAAGCGTACAAAGCTTTTTCCCCTCTTCTGAAAAACAGTGCCATTGCGAGCCAAGCGCGTCGGTTCAACGCAATCGAACGTATCAATCCCCTCTTTTATTAAATCTAAGATATCTTCCGCCCTTCCCACTCCAAGGAGATGTCTTGGTTTTTCTTGCGGCAAATAAGGCATAGTCCATTTTACCTGCTCTCGCATTTCTTTTTTTGTTTCGCCTACAGACACCCCGCCAATCGCCACTCCATCCACATTTTGTGCGGAAACGAATTTTGCCGACTCTTCCCGCAAATCCTTGAATCTCCCTCCTTGCACAATCCCATACAGAAATTGCTTATTGTTGACCTGCCTCGCCGAAGACTTCGCGTCGAGGCGGGTTGCTGATTGTTTCTTCTTGCTCTTCTCTTTTATGCATCGCAAAAGCCAGCGGTGCGTTCTTTCCGTGGCTGATTTCGTGTATTCATGACTAGCTGTGCCGTAAATGCACTCGTCAAAGGCCATCATAATATCTGCTCCTATTTTTTCCTGGTTTTTTATTGAAAACTCGGGGCTGAACAGAATTTCTTTGCCATCGCGGGGCGAGCGGAATTTTACCCCATCTTCCGATATGCCCAAAAGCAAAGCTTCATCCCCCTCGCGCGTCTTTATCTTTTTACCAGGTTTTTCCTGACCCAAAGAAAACACTTGAAATCCTGCAGAGTCACTCATTAAAGGAATATCCAATTTTGCGTACTTATGCACCCCTCCAAACTTTTTTAAAACATCTACTCCCGGGTAAATGGTCAAATGGAACGTGTTTACGAAAGCAATCTGCACGCCAATTTCTTTAATATCTTTTGGCGGCAAAGACTTCAATGTGCCCTTTGTAGCTACAGGCACAAAAGAAGGGGTCAGCACTTTGCCATGGCTTGTCCTCAAAATACCCGTCCGTGCTTTTGATTTTTTGCTCTGTTTTGTAATTTCAAAAAATTTCATTGGCTGTTTTTTAACTGTCTTTTAAATAGCCAGGGTGCCGGCCGTGAGGCAGACACCCTTGAGCAAGGTGCTAATATGACGGCGCAAGAGCAATGGAGGGCGCAAGATACGCCTCGCAGCATATCCTATGCCCCTTGCTCCCGCATTGGAAAGTACAATATTCTTGCCCCATATTAATAGGCTCCCTGCAAAACAGGCAATATCCTTCCTTTCCCTCGACTGCCATTTTCCATTGTATCCCCCCTGCCATGGCAAACCCTCCTGCATAATATGTATTCCATCTCAAGTTTACCAAAAACAAAATTTTTAGCAAAAAACAACCGCCCGCCTTGATTCTGCGCCCAACTTAGTCTCCCTAAGTTGCCTGCTCCCTAAGTTGCCTGTTTGCTTTATGCAGCGTGCTTTACTTCGATCACATCGCCGTCTTGCACAATATATTCTCTGCCTTCTGTCCTTACCCATCCTCGCGACGCTGCTTCGGCGTAGCTCCCAGTCTCGAGCAATTTATCCCAGGGAATTACAAGAGCCTTTATGAATTTTTCTTCAAAATCCGTATGAATAACTCCCGCCGCTTGCGGAGCGCTTGTCCCGCGAGCTATTGTCCATGCCCTTGATTCGTCTTCCCCGGTAGTCAAAAACGTAATCAAATTCAAAATCTCGTACGCTTTTTTAATGAGCAAAGGGAGCTTCGATTCCATACCAAGCTCTCTTGCCTCCTCGGCAGAAAGCCCGGCCATGTCCATTTCATCTTTGATATTCATGGCTAGATAGCTTGCTCCCTGGCTTTCTATTTTTTGCTTCAGGCTGTTTGACACGATCTCTGTATCGGCGTTCAGCAAGAATATCACAGGTTTTGCGGTTAAAAATTGGAGTTCTTTCAGTATTTCGGCGCTTTCTGGAAATTGCTCAAAATATTCCCTGGCAAACTTTCCCTGGTTAAAGTATTCTTTTAACCCTGCCAACGCTTGTTCTTGGACAACGGCTTCTTTTTTTCCCGCGCGCACATCTTTATGTATGGTTTCCAAGCGCTTTTCCAAAGTTTCAATATCTTTCAAAATAAGCTCCGTGTTTATGGTATCAATATCTTCAAGAGGATTTACCCTATTTTCCACATGGATAATATCGGGGTTTTCAAAACATCGCACAACATGCACAATTGCCGCTACTTCGCGAATATGCGTCAAAAATTTATTTCCCAATCCCTCCCCTTCGTGCGCCCCTTTCACAAGCCCCGCTATATCAACAAATTCAACAATAGCAGGCACAATATTTTTTGAATGGAAAAAAGCGGCCAGTTTATCTAATCTTTCATCTGGCATTTTTACCACGCCGACGTTAGGGTCAATTGTGGCAAAAGGATAATTGGCAACTTCAACCGGCTTTGCCGTAAGCGCCCGAAACAAGCTCGATTTTCCTACATTAGGAAGCCCAACAATCCCGACAGATAAGCTCATAAAAATATCTAATTTCCAATTTCTAATTAGTTATTAGACATTGGGAATTACTGTATTACCGTTCCCTCGAACTCTTTTCCCTCGACTGCGTTTTCGAAATTTGCCAAATCGGTTCCTTTGAACATTTTTACGGTAAGCTTTGTTTTTTGAGCTAGCCCTGAAGCAACGGGATCAATGGGAGTTGCCATGCCAGGAGACCATTCAGATGGGATAAGTTTCCTGTATTCTGCCCAGGAAATTTTTCGTATTGGCTTTGCGTCCTGGTGTATTTTTGGATCTTTGTCGTATACAAACGGCACATCTCCGGCATCCAGCATTGTATTTGCGCCAAATTTTTGGGCCAAACGCACCGCCACATAATCGGTTGACCAGCCTGGCTTCCAGCCGGAGGCCAAAAAGAGGCTTGTTTTCTTTCGCCGCAAAGCCGCGACTTCACGCACAGAAGGATCGTGGTCGATAATAACGGGATACGCCTCTTTTGCAAAAATTGTACGCAAAAGATGCGCGTTGAGACGGGTGGCGTGAATGCCAATCCAATCCAAGTCCTCATTTGACACCGGCACCACTTGAGCCGCGGATTTATTGTATATACGAGTTGTCTTTCCTCCCCCGACAATCAAAACAAATCGTTTGCCCTTGCCTATTTCGTATATAATAAAATCTCTGAAACTCTTTAAGAAATCAATATTTATTCCCCCGTCGTCCGACAGATGAGGCACAACAATTGATCCTCCCAAAGCTATTACGATTAACTCTTCTGTTTGTTTCATAGTATAGTAATCTGCCCGTAATTCTAACGGCTTTTTTTGTTTCTGTCCATTTAAAAATAACGTGCGTGCGGGAGTGGCGCTTTCGCACCATCTCCCGCACGCACATACTCCCTACCGTCCAACCACGAGGAGCAGTATGCCCACGCTCCCCGCGGCAAACGCTGCCATCCTGGGCCTTGTCAAGACGCCCCATTCGCGGTACTGGATCTTCCCCAGTACAACCGAAATAACTGTGGAGGGAAGGGTTCGCGCGCCTTCAGTCAGGACAACCAGAGCGCCCTGGCCAAAGGCGTAGAACATGGCAAATGCAGTGAAGACATACACTGCCGCCGAAACGGCAAATGCCGTCATCACCACACCCGTCCATGCTCCTTTGGCTGGCAAGAAGCCGTGCAACCCTCCCTGGGAAATGAGCGTTTTCGCGGCCACCAGGAACGCAAAGAGCAAATACCCGGCCGAGAAATACGGAATGAACTGTCCAAAGGCCATACGCGACCGCTCCATTTCAAGGCCCAACATGGACACATGAAAGCCCAGGGCCGCTACCTTAATGCCAACCACGGTAACCCCAAGCAGGATTACCGCAATGGCAACTTTGCGTCCCCAGCGAACACGTCCTTTCCTTTCGGCGTCGCGTTCCCGTGCCAGCAGGAACATGGCAACCAACATAAGCGCAAATCCGCCAATAAGCACCGGCTTCTCGGCGTATCGCGCGAACTCCCCTGCCACAAAAATGGCGAGCAGGGTGCCGAACGCCGCCCCCATGGGGAGCATCAGCGCCGTGTCGCCCAGGGTGTCCTTGTACGCGTTCCACCTGCTCCAAATAGCCACAGAGTGGACAAATCCCAACCCAGTAATCCACAGCAGAGCGGCGTCAAAGCGCAGCCCACCCGAAATCCATGAGATCGCCATCCCCGCAAGCGACACAATGATCGCCTGCAGAAGAAAGGCAAAGCCCAGCGGGAGCCTGCTCACGACAACTTTCTGGCTCAATTGGGAGCCAGTTGACGTAATCCCGAGCAAGCCAAGCACTAGAATCAGCATCTCTCCCTCCTTCTCCGTTTGCCGGATCGCCCTTACATTAGCAAAACTCCTTCCCTCTGTCGAGCGAACAAAACAGTATGCGGGCTATGTCAAGCGGAAATATGAGGCATTCCTGCTTGCCGCAAAGCACAGAATTGGCAGTCCTTGACACCGCAAGATTTATCCCAGAAAGCGAAATTCATGATCTCCCCTACTACTTTCTTAATTAATTCCTCCAATTCCTTCACTTCGCCTGCAGTAATTTCAAACCGCTCTTTTTTGTAGTATCCCCTTTCATTTGGCTCAATAAAATCGAGTTCAGCCGAAACCATTTTATATTTGCCTGCAAAAAATTTGTCCACAAGCAGTTTGTAAAACACGAGCTGTCTCTTATAAGCGCTAGCCTCGCCAGCGAGTCTAGGCGGGCCATTTGCGTTGCCCACCCTTCCCTCAATTTGGTTGCGGGATAAAGGCTTGGCCGCTTTATAGTCCACCACGTTAATCAGCAAGCCATCTGGCAAAATCTCTATCTTGTCCAATTTCCCCGTCAGTTGAGTATTCGCATCAAGCGCAACTTCGGGAATGATAAATTCGTTAAGGGTATTTTTAATCCAGACAGGATAATAAAAATCATAGTATCCTGAAAGGCTTTTCTTTCCTCGTTCCTCAAGACGATTAAAGTCTTCCTCGTTGAGCATTTGCTTTGAAAGTTGCCTGTCGAAACGCGACAGTAAATATTCTTTTGTCGTGTCGCCATCTTTCTTAAAAGCGTCAAAAAAATCCTTGAGAGTTTCATGCACCGCTGTCCCATACGCCTGGAATTTTGTACGTACAACAGGAATCCCCACAAGATTTATATAAAAATACTTCCAAGGGCATTCAATATAATTATTAAGCGCCGTTGCGGAAAAGGGCTTGCCTAAAAAAGTTTCTCTCAAAAATTTCTTGTCCTCCAATGGCGGCTTTTTTGGCTCTTTTATATCTCGAAGCAATATCTCCTCTTTCACGGATTGTGCTTTCGTTGGCACATTTTCTACTATTTTTATCCCGTCCCCCAGTTCTTCAAGAAACCGGCTGGGTAGCTGCATTCTTCCCTCATCGTTCTCTTTTGCAAAAGAAATTATCACTTCTTTTCTCGCTCTCGTAAGCGCCACAAAAAACAGTTTTCTTTCTTCATCATCTTCCTCCATGGATGAAGCAAGCCTGGTGTCAGCGGGCAAAGTAAATTGCTTTGGCATTCTCTTGCCTCCCCATTTGCCCTGGTTCGCTTTAATAATAAAAACATAATCAAACTCGCGCCCTTTTGACTTGTGCGCTGTCATCAAACGCACTCCTTCGCTTGCTTCCAGCGCTGATGGCCCTTGTTTCAAGGAAATTCCTCCTTCTTTCAAAATGGGTAAATATTCCAAAAATTCGGAAAGCTTATATTGCCTATGTCTCCCAAGCAAGGATTGTATGAAATGCAAAAGCCTACGGGCTTTAGCCAATTTTTGCGGTGAATTTTGGCGGGAAAGCATTTCTTTTAAAAACCCCGATTCTCGCATGACTTCTTCCGCCAATTCAAGCAAAGAAGTATAATGGCTTTTTGAGCTCCAGCTCGAAAGTTTGTCGTACAACTCATGTATTTTTTTCTTTGAACTTTCACCCAAAGAGTCAATTTTCTCTACGTTCTCAAGAACATCATACAAATTTTTGCGCTGTTCCTTCGCCCACCTCACAAGCTTATAAAATTCCAATGGCAGAATATTGAGAAAATCTATATGCAATATCTTAATAAGCAAATTTTCATTCCCAAAGTCGCCAATTGCCTGGAGTATGTCAATTATTTTTTCAATATCTTCGTCAGCCAAAATTTCTTCATCAGCTTCAATCGCAAACGACAATCCAGCCCGCTTTAAAGCAAAGGATACGGGTTCAGCGTCTTTATTGTCCCTATACAGCACCGCAATTTCCTTGGCGCTGGCTCCCCCACTAATTTTTTCTTTAATGGCATTTGCCAAAAAGCCCATTTCCTCACTCTCATTCGAAAGCCCATATACTCGTATCTTTGCCTCAATATCATTTTTGCCTTCGGCAACCAAAAACTTTTTTTCCTGCGCCATCAACGCGGAAGCGGCGTCCAAAATATTTTGGGAAGACCGATAATTGCGCCACAGCCTTATAATTTTTGCGTTAGGATACCTTTTTTGGAAATATAAAAAATTCTCAAGCGACGCTCCCTGGAAACGAAAAATCGCCTGCTTTTCATCGCCTACAATAAACAGGTTTGGCGCGTCAGAATAATTGCATAAAAACTCCAAAACCGTATTTTGGGCATTGTTCACGTCCTGGTGTTCATCGGCCAGAATATAATGATAACGTTCCTGCAACGACACAAGCAAATCTTCATCCGCAGAAAGTCGCTCCACCACTTTCAAGATCATGTCATCATAATCGTAAAACCCGTGCGCGGCCAACGCTTCTTGGTACATAGCATAAAACACAGCCACTTCTTTATTTTTCGCAACCTGCCTCTCCAAACTTTTGTATTTGCTCTTTAATTCTCCCTGGCGTATGCCGTTGGCGTAAAACAATTCGTCGTTGGCCTGGAATTGCTCTTCCTGCCTTTGCACCATTTTTTCAAAAGCCTCCTTCGCGATTCCTTCTCGCTTCAAATCGCTCACGATTTTTAGCAAAGGATATACGTAATACAAAGGAGAGCCAAATGGCCGCAAAAGGCTAAACTTGCCCTTTTCTAAAATTTCCCTGGCCAAGCGCACGCGATCGGGGTTTCCAACAGGAACCGATCCGATAATTTCAGGAAAATCTTCAGGATTCTGCTGTATAATATCGTTGCAAAAAGCGTGGAAAGTAAAAATTTCCACCCCATGGGCGGCAGACCCGCCGATAATTTCTCCGAGACGCCGCTTCATTTCATATGCCGCGGCATCGGTGAATGTTAACGCCAAAATATTTTCCGGATTAACATCGGCCTCAAGAAGTATTTTTGCGATACGCAATGTCAAAACATGGGTCTTGCCTGTCCCAGGACCCGCGATAACCATTACAGACCCCTCAATCGTATCTACAGCTTCTTTTTGCTCCGGATTGAGCTTTGCGTAGAGTTCCTCAAATTTTCCGGTCGTCTTTTTTCCATCCATTGCTTCCATTATACATTGATATTAAAAAACTGCCCCATTAGGGCAGAAATACTTATCAATTAACCATCCGCCTATTATTTCATATTCAGCGCATCCTTGAGAACTCTAACATCCTCTTCGAGTTTTGCAATGCGATGCTGATGGTCATCAATCAAAAGATTTTCAATTCTTTCCAATCTCTGTTCGATGCCATGAAAGCGATTATCAACAGCAGCGAATTGAGCGTATACTTCCGCGAATTGCGCATCCATATCTGCTTTCTTGGCAGTTTCTTCAAAGCCTCTCTGGATCATCCCCGCCAGATCCTCAATTGTTATGTCTTTTCCATTGTTCGCTTCCATACTGCTATTATACGTACTTCTATTCAGTAGTGTCAAACAAACGCCCGACACGTTCAAAGCGTATCGGGCAAGATTTCTCTTGCAAGCCCAGCTTAGCTTGCTTTGAGTTTAGATCTTGGCACTCCTCTTGTTTTCATTTTTCCGATGTGATGGCCTTCGCGAGGAACCTTTCCAGCGATACTAGGAGCGGCTCTGTCGCCGGAAAATCCTCTGACCAAATTCACCAGCTCTTCTTGAGTAAGGTGATGACCGCATTGCTGACAAATGACATCCCAATCCCTGGGGGCCTGCTCTGCGGTACGCAAGTCCCCTCGCCCGCATCTAGGACAACTCTTTGGCCAAAGCATAACTCCCTCCCCTCTAGACTAGCTGTATCTCAAGAATAGACTATACCCGTTTTTTACGCAATGAAACGGCTCGGAACGCGAAACGCGCACCGAGCCGAATTACCTGGGCAAGAGACGCAATTAGGCCGCTTTCTTGCCCTTCTTGCCTGTTTGTTTTACTGCGCCCTTTATATCTTCCGTGTCGTACACCCCTCGGGCGCACTGCAGGCACTTGACGTAGCGCTCGCCAAGGTCGGAAACCTCGTACAGGTCGCCCCCGCAGTGCTTGCACCCCTTGAACCAAAATTTAGTCATGATACACCCCCTCTGCCCATACTACAGCATTCTCTTCTGCAAAAATCAATATGGGATGTACTGCTTAGCTAAGCTAAGCGGTTTTCTTGGCAAAGGGGCGCAAAACTTCTGCTATAGATTTAATATACAAACAATAGTCGCAAGTCCCGTTCATTGGAGGAAGAACGGCACCCATAAGGCATTCTTTTGCCTTTGCCAAGGCATCTTCTACCCACGAATCATCACCGGTGTAAGGTATAAGTTTTACGTCGAACTCAAGCTTGCCGTCAAAAGCCGCCACATCTGTTTTTCCGTTTACATATACAAAATATCCTGTGGCTGAAACAGAAAAACCGTTCCGGCGCAATAACCATTGGTAAATTTCCATCTGGTTTTTGTAGGCTTTCTGCCATTCGGCATCAATATTCACTTCCCCGTTTTTGCTTGTGGATTTGTAATCCACCACAATCAACTCCCCTTCTGGGTTTACCCAAATATCATCAACGGCGCCGGTAACCAAAAAATTGGTGGGCTTGTGCAAATACTGCACGCCCTTGAAATTTTCCCGCCACTCGTTGATATTCTCATGATCAAAGGGCACGGCGTCAACGCCGTATGCTTCCATTAGCGGATGCTTTGTCTGTTTTAACCTATGTACATCAAATTCTTTCTTGAGCAAAGCGTCAACGGCAGAGTTTAAGCTAAAAGGATACCCGGGTGGCTTGTCCACACCCAATCGCCTGTCAACATAAAAACATCGAGGACAATTCAAAAATGTTTCCAATCGCGATCTGCTCAAAGCATAAGGCTCTCTGGAGGAAGGATCATACACATTTCTCGTGCGTTTGCCAAAATAATACTGTGCCATAGCTACTATTGTACTACACCTTGCCATTCTATAAAACAAAGCGGCCAGCTCATATGGAGCTGGCCTTGCCAATCTATCCTGGCCGCAGAAAATCGAAAATGAACAGAAAATACATATAGAGCACCAGAGCATTCACTAGTATACCCATCAGCAGAATCCCTGCAGAAAGTTGTTTTCGTCGTACATCGCGTACAATTACACAAATAAACAGCGCCGCAAAAGCAGTACAAGCGACCGAAAACCAAAAGAACTCTATTTGCATTTCTTCCTCCTCACGCCTTGTAGATTTATTATACCACAATTTTAATACAAATGCAAGAGTTTGCGCTTCCGGCTCCACATGGGATATGATACATTTATGAATATCAAATTAGGATCTGATTTGGTGTATATTCCCGCCTTTGAGAAAGCTCTAAAGGCAAACAAGGAACATTTTGTTGAAACTGCTTTTTACCCTGAAGAAATCGAGTACGCAAAAGTACAGCGTCTTGCCAGCATTTTTGCCGCGAAAGAAGCGGCAATAAAGGCGCTTGGCATTCTTCCTGGAAAATGGCTGGAAATAAAAATACTGTACGAAGAAAACGGGAAACCCTATATTGCAAAATTTCCGAACGGTAAAAAATCCTCGTCAAAGTGGAAGCATGAACTTTCAATTTCCCATGACGGAGAATACATGTTGGCAAACGTAATTTTTTATAAATAATAAGCCGGCAGACTCCCCGAAGGAATCCGTTGTCCGGGGCAGGAATTCTTAAAACGATCCTTTTTCGTCGGCAAAAGGAGGCTTTTTGAGCGCAGGGCGTACCAGGCGATGTCCCTTTGGAATAATCAAGGGACGAATCGGGAAAAGAATTATAACAGATAGCATGGTAAACATGCTTACAAGGATAAATACAAATTGGAATCCAAAGCTTGCAGCCAAAATTCCCCCAAGAATCCCCGCTACTCCCGCTCCAAACCCCAAGCCCGTGCTTTCAACACTCCATTCAAAGGCTTCCTGGCCTTTATCAATATGACGGGTAAAAATACCTGCCCATGTCGGCACAACGCAAGCCATAGCCAATGCATGGACAGTTTCCACGGCATACAACTGCCAGGGCAATGTTATAAATAAATATCCCAGCGGCACAATGGCAGAAATAAAAAGTCCTCCTACAAGGAAATAAAAGTCGTCTATTTCTCCGTGGTTTTTATCCAAATATCGCGCAACGAACGGCTGGACAATAGACTTGACTATCCAGTAGAGTCCCGCGGCAAACCCTGCAACTCTGGCATCGCCCCCAACAATCTGCTGGGTCAAGAAAATCGCGAAAATAGGGGCAATAAATCCCCAGCCGGTCGAAAGGGCAAGATCGCTTGTAATCAAAAACCTTATGATCGTATTGATTGAAATGTTTATCGAAATTTTCATACAACCGTTTGGCACATCAAATTAAGACCTGCTTCTTCGTCATATTCTCGGATAATTTTGCCGTCGATCTTTTCCAAAACCACCTCGCACGCCCCAGACACAACACCGTAATTCACATGCCCTCCGTACACCTTATAATTCTTGTCTGAAAATGTTCCGTGGGTATGTATAACTATTTCTTCTTTCAACACTCCGACATTTCCCATCATGGAAACAATCTCAAGCTGTTCCGCAAATGTTTTCTTTTTGTACCGCTTCTTTAAGATATCATACCACCAAAGCTCCAAATCGTTTACTGCCCCTATCATGGAAAAATACGCGGCCTCGATTTTTCGCGTTTCACATAATAGTTTTAGCTGTTCTCGTATTTCTTCTCCCTTGCTGACCGCAAGAATATATTTGTTTTTGTCGTTTAAAATAAGTTTCATACATTCGACGCCAATACGCTAATTTACACAAATTATACGAATAAAGTTCGACGGTGAAAGAATACGTTTTTTAAAGACCCCCGCAGGTAAATTGCTTGGTTTTGCTTATGCAAAAATTTGCCGAGGATGGAGTGAGCTTGCCGCCGGAGCAAGCGAACGTGTCATAAAAAGCGTATTCTTTCACCGCTAGACACTCAATCTACGCAAAGCTTTATCTTTTTCGGAAGGCGCCAATTGGGTTCGGCGCACCGCGTTTTGCAAAGTGCTTATTGTCTGGTCATATGTTTTCCTATCAACGGGATAAGGGGTGGCGTCTTTCCCTCCATGGGCAAAGCTATAACGCGCGGGATCTTCATATGAAGTCTCCGCTCCGTAAATAAGTTCGGCCACCAACGCCAACGCCCGAATTGTTTTTGGCCCCACTCCTTCCAAAGCAACCAATTGCTCATAATTTTGCGGTTTTTGATAGGTTACCTTAGCAAAAATACGCTCCAAATACTTGCTTTTAGAAAAGTTCTCCTGCTCTACGACATGATGCTTAAATTCTATTCTGTTAAAATTTGCCAACGTTAGTTGTTCTCCCCTGCCATTTTTTACAGAAACCATGCTTGAAACAGGACCCATATGTCTTCTCAAAAGCTGTAAATCTTTAAGCAGGGTGTCATAGCTTGCGTTTACCAATTGAGAAGAAATATTGCGGTTTTCCGCGCTGTCTTTCGAAACTAAATTCAAAACCCTGTCTCCAAACTCCTGGGAAGAAATACCGGAATGAGGCTCTTGCACCAAATCTTTTACGTTTTCAGAATGCCAATGGTACCTCCGTGCTGTTTGGTTTAACTGGTTCATACCCTGCTGAACAACCGTCCACGCACCATTGATTGAAAAAAAGAAAGTGTGATGATAAATCTGGTATCCATCCTGAATCAAAGAGCTGTCCACTTTTGCCGCCATCTTTGAATTATACTGCAAATTAAACACGTATTCTGGCGACATATTCAGTCTTTCGCCCCACTGCTGGATTTGGTCGGGAGTTTTTCTCGATGTTTTTCCTTTGCCTCCGGTAATAAAAATACCGTATTGCCTTTCTTGCCCCCGCAACGCTTCTTTGAGAGCCGCTGTCAAAATCGTCGTCAAACCCGATGCATTCCAATCAAAAGCAAGCACAGTCCCAAGCGACTGGAACCATACAGGATCTGCCATACGCTTGATAAATTCGTCGGGGCCGTATTCCTCCACAAGCACGCGAGCCATTTCGCGCCCCAGCCTTACCATACGCTCAAAAAGCCATGGAGGGCATTTTCCTGTGTCTAACGTAAACGTGGCAATTCCCCTTTGCATATACCTTTAGTCTAAAACATAAACCAAAAAAGAACTACTTTACTTTTTAGCCGCCAAAGAGTATTTTTCCAGCCCAAGAGCATATAGCTGTTCGATTTGAGCAAGAGTCAATGCCTTGCTATATATCCTCACTTCGTCAATCCATCCGGTCATAGGAGAGCTTGCGGAATCGCTGATAGTAAGGCTTGCTTTTGTCAAAACAACCCCTGGATCCATAGGATTTCCTATTTCAATTCCGTTAACATAAAATTTCTGGGTGTTTGCCGCATTATCATACGTCCCGACAAGAAAAGTCCATTCTAAAGAATTTTTATGCGGAGCAACTTTGTTTACCTGGCCACCACCAACACCCCTGATGCCCCATATCCAATTGATATTGTCGGAAAACAAAAGCCAATCTCCAGCATTATTTTCCCACCTGTTTACGACAAACCTTCTATAATTTGCGTGGGAAGTTACTTTTACCCACGTAGCTACGGTAATTTGTTCCGTGGGAAGCTGACTGGCCGATAGAGCAATGAAATCCGCTCCATCGGTAGGATCAAACTTCAGACATTTGCCAAATACACAGTTTGCTTCACTTTCCAAGACGGCGCCAGTTACAGCTCCATCATTTTTATTTCCAGAGTCATCCGGAGTCTTTCCCGCAGTAATAGACTCAAGACTCCATTTCCCTACTGCTTCAAATCCCAGCGCATGGTCAATTTGGGAATAAAATCGTTTGGCAACGGCTTCTTTTGCTTCTTTTTGGGGGCTGCTCAAGGAAACGATAACAATGCTGGCCAAAATACCGATTATGGCAATGACGACCAGCAATTCAATTAAAGTAAATCCTCGATTAAGCTTCATGGCTGTAAGGCAATCTGCTGATGGGTTTTGAGACCTTCGGCGTACAGATTCTGTATTTGGGCAGTCGTTAACGCTTCACTGTATATCCGCACTTCATCTAACATTCCGTTGTACCATTGACCGAAATTATATCGTGTTCCAATTTTTAAAGTTGACGGGACCGTTGCTGACTCACCAGTCCCGGTGTCAACAAGCTTGCCGTTCATGTATATTTTCGATCCGCTTAATTGGTCTACCACAACAAGATGATTCCACTCATTTATTTTCCAATCTGTACCTTGCACTACTAAACGATTTTCAAAACAAATTTTTCCCGGATTTTGAGATTGATAAATACATTTTCCACTTGCCACATTATAGTTTTTAATCAACCACCAGGGGCCATTATTCCCTGCCGCATCTCGAGTATCCATTAAATATTGATTCTGGGTAATGTTATCAGGAGTATTAAACCAAAAGGAAATTGTCATCGCCCCGTTTATATTGAAGTTTTTGCTGAATGTTACTCGATTGTCGGTTCCATTAAAATCCAAACATCCACCAAAACCCAAATTACATTGAGACTCTGTCCTCCACATCGTAGAGTGGCTTAATGTTCCGGTATTCCCATATCCAGAATTGTCTTTTATTGTTGCGCCAGATCCATCATCCAAACTCCATTTTCCTGCCGCGTAAAAGCCCAGAGCATGATCAATTTGGGAATAAAACCGTTTCGCGACTGCTAGGCTTGCCTGCTTTTGAGGGTTTTGAAGAGAAACACTGACAATGCTGGCTAAAACGCCAATGATGGCGATAACGACTAACAATTCAACTAAAGTAAATCCCTTTTGGTAAAAATTAAACTTCATTATAGTTTTGAAAGCGGATGATTTGCGCAATCATGCTTTCTGGCCGGGCAAATTTGCCGTCCGTATTCTATTAAAAGATATGTAAATTTAAACCAATCTTCCTTCGGCACAACAGCCATTAAGTCTTGTTCTATTTTATCTGGATTTTTGTTATCTGTCAGGCCGAATTTTCGCGCCAGACGCATTACGTGCGTGTCCACTGCGATTCCCTCGACCACTCCGTAGGCATTCCCAAGAACTACGTTTGCTGTTTTCCGCGCCACTCCTGGAATTTCCAAAATTTCTTTCATGGTATTTGGAACCTTTCCTCCATATTTTTCTTTAATGATATTTGCCGCCGATAAAATATTTTTTGTTTTATTGCGGTAAAACCCCGCAGAACGAATATCTTGCTCAAATTCCCGAGGATTCGCGGCGATATAATTCTCGATAGCTTTGTATTTCCTGAACAATTGCGCTGTAATCTCATTTACCTTCTTATCGGTACACTGGGCAGACAAGATAACTGCGACAAGCAACTCCCAGTTGCTTGAATAATCCAAGGCTATCCTGGCATTTGGAAAAATCTTGATTAAAAACGCAATAATTTTCCGAACTCGTTTCTTTCTGTCAGCAAGGTTTTCTGGCATATACAATGCCCTATTCCTAAATTTCAAAGACTTCCCCCAGCTTCAATCCCTTGAATTGGATTCCCTGTTTTTCAAAATACTGGGTTGCCATTCCATAAAAAGCCTGCTGGGCATCTTCCCTCCAATGCCAGTCGTGTATGGGAATAACAACTTTTGGCTTTAATTGCGAAGCTTTTTCAAGAGCGGCTACCATGGTTCCCCATGG
The DNA here is from genome assembly GCA_964479725.1 of uncultured Candidatus Saccharibacteria bacterium. Classification (GTDB taxonomy): domain Bacteria; phylum Patescibacteriota; class Minisyncoccia; order Minisyncoccales; family UBA10102; genus CAYZNF01. The sequence goes on along the minus strand of CAYZNF010000007.1, from coordinate 16,521 downwards.
TGCAGTAATTGGCAAAGCAAGCACAGCTTTTGTGGCATTAAAATGCAGGGAATCGCCAGGGTGCGTCAGTTTGCCAAAGATATGAAATCCCGTGTTTTCGACTTCCATACCGAAAATCGGCTCATGGGCAGCCGCCATCAGCTCAATTTCACCATTGCCCACAATCTGCACATCCGCCTGAATGCCCGCTTTTTGGATTTGCCCGGCAATATCCTGGGTGGTAATAACTTGGACTTCAGGGAATTTCTTTAAAATCTCCTGGAGCATTGGAGGATGGAAATGATCATAATGACTGTGGGTATACAAAACATAATCAAGATCTTTCAGGCTTTTTACCTTTAAAGCTTTTTGCTCCTGGGTATAAATACCAGGATCCACTAGCGCTGTTTTTCCATTCTCCCCTACCAAGAGGCACGAATGTAGATATTTTGATATTTTCATACTATTTTCCTTATTTTATTAGACCTATTCCTATATTGTACCAGAAATTAAAAACAATGCACCCGATGTGTGAATAAATAAAAGAACGAGAGGATTATTGCTCCTCCCGCTCCCCTTGTTTTCGATGCAAACTTAGTTTACCGGCACGGAACGCATGGGCATTCGCGAGGGATTCCCCTCTTCAACTATTCTCCTTGGGAAACAAACTCTACCCGTACCGTGCTCCCAGGTTTCTTGGAAAGGTTTTGGAGCAGTGCCGTACCGACGGTCTGAAATATCATCGGAGCTAGTCTCAAAAACCGCGCAAAGCTCGTACGTTTTTTCATCAATCGTTCGATAGCCGTACTGTTCTTTTGTACTCGGGTCAACAACGGAAGAAATATAATATTCCTGCCCTTGCAGTTGAGCAAAAGTATTTGGAAAGCTGGTATTGGTTGAGTAGTAAGAATCCACCGCGTAGGAAATGCTTTGTAAATCAGACACCCTCCTCTGGTCGAGTTCGATAGCTCTTTGTTTGGACGGAGAACCAATCAGAAAAAAACCCGCTATAACAGCGCCAACGATTACGGCAATAATAATTCCCAGGAATATTTTTACCGCCAAAGGATATTTCATCGTTCTTTTTCTTCCTTCTGCAAATCCCAAAGATAATACCCGAAAATACTTCCGGTAATTGCGAGTACAGTGAGGATCTTCAGGAAAAAACGCACAGTGGGCTCTCCTCCCAGAAGACCGGCAACAAGGGCAATGAGATCCCCAATGATAATTCCTGCGGCAATAACAAGGGTAAGGTAAGAAAGCCATTTTCTAACTTTAGATTCGCGGCGTTCAGGATCCTTTGCCGCGGCCGCGGCTAGCCTCCATTGCACAAAAAGATACACTGGAAAAGCAATAACAATTGATGCAAGCGCAAAACGTATCCCTGCTAGGCCTCCTCTATATGAATAAGAGAGTGCGTCGGGAAAAATCCTGTCAATAAAGCTGAAAACCAAAGCTCCAAAACTGAACGCGGTAATATACAGGGTAATAAAAGAAATTAAATATAAAAATGCCTCTTTGGCTTGCAAGTAAGGTCTTGGCCGAGGCACTGGCACGGGAAAAGTTACGTCGGAAAATGATTTCAAGGCGTTTTCCACCTGGTCTTCCTGCCAGCCCGCTTGCAAAAGGGCCTGTTGTATCTCATTCCTGCTTGAGCCTTTTTCTAAAGCTTCTTTTACAAAAACAGTGAGTTCGTTTGCCATAAAAATACTTCTACAAATTACTCTTGGCCTTGGTGCAGTTCTCCTCCTTCTTGTGGTGACGGTATAGACAACCTAATCCTTTCCGCTTCCATTTCCATGCGTCTTCTTGTTTCTTCCTCAATACGCCGCTGCGTTTCTTCTTCCATGCGTTTTCTCATTTCTTCTTCTTGGATCCGCTGAAAATTCTCGTCTTGCGCACCAGAAGAACGGTTTTCATCTCCAGCCCCGTCCGGACGCTTAAAAGTGCCACACTCTTCGTTATGACTGGGATCTGAACAATAAGTCTGGCATTCTTCGGGGCTCGAGCAACCCCCAGGACCCCTTATTTCTCGTGCCCGATCATTGGCAGGCTCAAATCCTCCCCGTCCATCGCCATCTTGCCTCTGCTGATTGGGAAATTCATCGAAACAGCTTCTTACCTGATCTCCAATTTCTTGGCCAGGCATAAGAGTGCCGGCCACTATTTTTTCTAAGATTTCGGTTCCAATTTTTGCTTCGAGGCATTCTTTTATTTCTGCGGGAGATTCCTCAAGGCCTTTCTTTAATCCTTCCATTCCCTCTTCCATTTTCTTTAATTCTTCCTCCGAAATCAAGCCATGCTCCTTGGCGAAATCAAAACATACCTGTTGATTGTCTGGATTATTGCAAAAATTCTCGCATTCTTCCTTGCTCTTGCAATCGCCAGGGCCCTTGCCGCCTGTTTTCCTAAACACCTTAGCATCCTCTGCTGTCATAAAACCGGCTTCTGTGAAAAACGTCACGCATTCTTCAACGTTTTCATCTTTTGTGCAATATGCCTCACAGCTTTCTTTGCTCTTACAGCCTCCTGGCATTTTTCCGGCCTTCATTAGGGGCAAAACTTTTTTCGCGTCCTCAACCTCTTCTGGCGCAATGAAACCTGCGGCGACTGCGAAATTAAAGCACTCCTCTGTATTTGCCTCATCCTCACAATAAGCTTCACACTCTTCCTTCTGGCGGCATCCCCCAGGAAGCGTTACCCCTGCCTCCAGCGCTTTCACGATTTGTTTTGCCTCCTTCAGCTCATCTCCTTCCAAAAATCCGGCTTTTTCCGCGAAATCGATACACCGGGGAAGATTGTTTGGGTCTTCACAATATGCTTCGCACTGCTCCTTGGTGGTACATCCTCCCGGCATTTGAACACCCTCTTGGAGCGCTTTAGCCACCTTCTTAGCTTCTTTCAGCTCATCTTCACCCATAAGGTTGTGTTTTTCGGCAAAAGCAAGACATTCAGAAATATTGGAGATTTCATTGCAATATGCTTTGCAGGATTCTTCCGTGACGCATCCCCCAGGCCCGTTTTTTATTTCCACAAATTTTTCCGCAAGCTCAATCTCTTCCTTTGAAAGAAGGTTGTGTTGTGCGGCATATGCTAAACAGCTTTTCCTGTTCGCGGGTTCTTCGCAGTATGTTTTGCAGGCTTCTTCGCTTTCGCATTGTCCCAACTCTGCTATCGGATACTGAATGTCATCTTTACTTACAGCAAAAGCAGTCAAACCACCAAACACGAGTATTCCTGCTCCCAAAAAGAGAAAAACGCTTTTTCGCAAAAAAAGAGAGAATATAACCATTATTCAAAAGGATTTTTATACCCCTCCTCAAAGGGATTGGTTTTTGTTTCCCGGAAAGGATTTGTTTCTGCTTCAAAAGGATTAGTGTCGGGAAGCTGTGCCGCCGGATTATTTGATTTTTCGTAGAGATTGCCACCCATGCCAGAAGACTGTCCCCGCTCTATCGGAGCAACCTTAGGAGCAGATTGCTGTTTTTCCCTTTGGCCAAAAAACAAAACGTAACTCAAAACTCCTGCCGATACCAAGAAGGCAAAAATACCAATAAAAAGAATCGCTGTTTTCCTCATTTAGTTATTATAGCTCTTCAAGCGCGCCATGCAAATCCACAGAAGGGCCTTATAACATAAGGCGTTTAAATTCCTCTACCATAGGAACTTGTTCTGCCTCCAGGCCGTAATTTTTGGCAGTATAATAAGCCGCCCAATCGGCAAGCAAAAGTGATGAAAAAATCTTTTGCAGTACAGAAGACCCGTTCAAAGGAACTACAATAACCTGTAGCCCCCTATTATCATACAATTTTTCCAGAATTTCCATTCTTTTTTGTATTTTGGGCGGGTCGCTGATATCTCGCAGGATTATAAAAGAAAAATTATGTGAAAGCTCCTTTACGTCTCCGCCAGAGGCGGATCCGCCTCTGGCGGAAAAGCCCGTCATTTCGTTGTGGTTAAGCTCGGGAAGAACGTTATAAAACGCTGGAATTTTGCCCGTTTCATTGAACTTTATTTTCCAATTATAGGCAATCGAATAATTTTTATTTGAGGCATAAATAACCGGAATCTTTTTTATCAGCATTTCCGCCAGTTGCTTTCCGGGATTTTCAAAGTCGTCGGGACGAAGCACAAAAGCCAGCTCTCCTGCTTCCCGCAGTAAATCTTCCCTTCCTATCAGTTTTGCCAAAGCCTTAAATGAAAAACCAAGCGCCGAGCGAGGCTGGATTCCGGTATCGGGCATTTGGATATAAGGAACGCCATGTTTTTTCGCCAGTTCAATCAGTTTACCGCCAACAGCGATTGCCGCCGCAGGATATCCTCTATTTACCGCCTCCTCAAAAGCGCTGATTGTTTCTTCGGTGTTGCCGGAATACGAACTGGCAATAATAAGAGTTTTCTTTAGCGTTTCGTCTGGCCAGGAGGGTAAATCATAATCCTGATGTACAGACAAATCGAAGCCGTTGGCGACGGTTTGAAATATATCCCCCGCCAAATGCGACCCTCCCATGCCACAGACAAGATATTTGCCACTCCGCTGGAGCTTGTCTTCGTTCTCTATCTTCGGCTCCCATTCAAATTGTTTGGCAAAATTCCGTATTGCTTGTTCCATGAAATTCGCTTCGAGAGACAAATTTATTTTTCAAGATACCCAAGAATTTCCTTCTGAAAACGCTCTAAATCATAAAGTTGATTCTTCAAGACCTCATATATCTTTGCCCTATCGATTTTTCCGTATTCATGCACTAAAATATTTCGCAATCCTATCATTCGAGTAAGAATTTGCGCAAGATCGCCAGAAACAATGTTTTGGTCATGGAGAAGCGAAATCGCTTCATAATTATCCTCTGGCCTTTTAAGATTAAGATCAATAATAAGCAGATGGGCGATATCTATAACGGATTGTATCGAAAGCTGAAGATAACGCTCCACACTTCCAAACAAGCGAAAATCAGCAATAAATGCAGCTTCTTCGCCAGCTTCTTTTTCAAGTTGACGAAGATATTTTAGATATTCCCCGAAATTCTCAAGTTTTTCGAAGATTTTTTCTTTTGCAAGCGATGTCATGCGTCAACGCCCAACCGCTCTCTATACAGTTTCAAGATGGGCTTGTAATCAAAATATTCATTCATAGTTCTCAACTCAAATTCAAGACGCGCCTTCGAATCTTGATTTACCGTCAAAATACCTTCTTTAAGAACTGCATACCGCAAAAACGGAGAGGAGGTATTCAATATAATTACGTCTGCATCTCTTCTTAACCCCCGAGTCAACTTCTCCATAAGTTCCAAACGTTTTTCAAAAAAAGTTGCATGGGATTCGGGTGATAGAAAGACCGCAATATCAATATCACTGCTTCCTATAGCATCTCCCCGCACAAAAGAACCAAAAATATACGCGAACAAAACCTCTTCTTCCTCTTCAAGAACCTTTGCTATATTTTCTTTTAAATTTTCAATACTTTTTTCCTGCACACTTTCCTTATACCACACCACCCGTTGTTACTCAATACGCCTAGTGCCGCGTGTGTAAAGCCGTGTGTGTAAAGCCGTACTTTGCACAGAATTGTGCAAAGTACGGCTTTTCACAGCTATCTATAATTTAAAATTCTTTTGGCTTCTTGATTGCCTTGATCGGCATGTTTTTCAAGTAACCCAGTCGGCCATAGGTCCATAAAGTTTTCCCGAGTACGAGTTCCGGGACCAAAATGACTGCCCTCTTTTTGCAATTTAAAATCCACCAAGTTTATTTTTGGATCCTCTGTTAAAGTAAAGACAAGCTCGCCCGCATAAAGGAGAGCGCCAGTAGTACCCATGCGCTCTGTAAGCTTAGTCTCATCTCCGCCAAAAGATACTTCTATGGTATCGCCTCGAACCAGCAAATTTCTAATATACATCTCACTGTTTTTGTCTGTAGATCGAGGATACAGTTTAGAGAAATCTTCGTACAAATTTGCGGAGGAAACCTCTTCAACACCTTCAAATTTTAATTCTTCCCATGCCTTGCCATCTTTTTGTATAGAATCCACCTTATACTTACCTATTTTCAATTGTGCCATATTTAGCCCTTGCCCTAAAAGTTCATCACGAGAAGATTGGCTTTCTTGATTTTGCAACGACTGTTCCTCCCGATCATCAAAAATTTTCCACGCCAAAACGCCCCCTCCAACGAACAAAAGAACAATGAGCAACGTCCCAATGGTTTTTGTGTTAATTTTTGTCATGTTTATTTGACGTAAAAACCGACTATTTCATACATTTTTTCTAATTGGCAACATTCTCGTAATGGGTTATGCGAGAAAGGGTGTCATCTATATTTAATACCACACAAACCGCATCAATGCGATAGGGCTTTTTTACCCGCTTCATTGCGGCATAAGCCTTTGCATTGCGCAAAAGTTTTTGCGTTTTATTATAATCGAGTGTTTCTTCCGGCGTGCCGAACCGCTCCCCTATTTTAGTCCGCACCTCCACAATCACGCACCATTCCTTATTTTCCACAACAAGATCTATTTCGTTGTATCTCGTGCGCCAATTCCGCTCTATTATTTTATACCCCTTTTTGGCGAGATATTGCTTGGCAATATCCTCGCCTAATTTTCCCGTATCATTATGCTTCATGTTTTTCGCTTACACTCCTTCCTGATCGTATGCCTTAGATCGATACTGCAAGGCTTCGGCCAAATGAGAAGTTTGGATTTCAGGAGATTCTGCCAAATCCGCAATAGTCCTGGCCATTTTAATAACCTTAAAATAAGTTCGCGCGGAAAGATGAAAAGACAACGCCGCTTTGGTCAAAAGCTGTTCTGTTTCTTTTTCCATTCTGCAGTATTTCTTGATATGTTTGTTTCCCATTTCAGCATTTGCATGAATTCCCTCTTCCCGGAAACGCTCTTCTTGCATGCTTCTCGCTTTTACCACTCTTTCTCGTACGGCAGTCGAATTTTCGCCGGCAGTCGGGATGCGATCTTGCAGCAATTCGCGGGGATCAACATCCGAAACCTCGACATGCAGATCGATGCGATCCAAGATGGGGCCTGAAATACGTTTTTTGTATTTTTGGATTTCTTTTAAGGAGCACGAGCATGATTTTTTGGGATGGTTAAGATACCCGCACGGGCAAGGATTCGCCGAAGCAACAAGCATGAAACGCGATGGATATGTTACACGCGCGCGGCTCCTCGAAATGGTTACCCAGCCGCTTTCCAAGGGCTGCCGCATTGCTTCCACTACGGAACGGGGAAATTCGTTGAACTCGTCCAAGAAAAGGACACCCCTGTGGGAAAGCGTAATTTCTCCCGGCTGAGGCCTTGCTCCGCCGCCAGTTAAACCAATTTGCGAAATGGTGTGATGGGGAGATCGAAATGGCCTTATCCTTACCAAAGACCCTCCGGGAGGAATAATACCGGCGGCAGAAAATATCTTTGTTACCTCAAGCGATTCTTCTTCTGAAAGAAGGGGCAAAATACCGGGCAAAGCTCTCGCGAGCATTGTTTTGCCGGCTCCCGGGCTTCCCACCAAAAGAATATTGTGCCCTCCCGCCGAAGCGATTTCCATGGCACGCTTGGCTTTTTCCTGCCCCAAAATTTCTGCCATATCAAAATCAGCCGCTCCTATTTCTTCGGCGCCAGGCGCGCTGAACACCGCAGGCTCAATAGCAATTGTCTTGTTGCAGTGGGCAATAATCTGGGAGATATTTTCTACAGGATATACTTCAATGCCCCTAACAATAGCGGCTTCGTTTGCCGAGGGAGCCGGCACAAACAATTTTTCAAAGCCGGCTTGTTTTGCAAAAAGGGCAAACAATAAAGCGCCCTTGGTATGCCTTAAAGATCCATCGAGAGATAATTCTCCAAAAAACAAACTCTTTGGCGGAATTTCAAACTGCAAAGTAGTCGCTAAAATGCCAACCCCCATTGGCAAATCGTACAAAGAGCCTTCTTTTGGAATATCAGCCGGCGCTAAGTTAATTATGATTTTCTTTTGAGGGAATTCGATCCCGGAATTAATAATTGCCGTACGCACCCTTTCTTTGCTTTCGTCTACTGCTTTATCTGGCAAACCGACAATATCAAACCCGGGAAGTCCCCTATTTGCCACATTTATTTCAACATCAACCCCAATAGAGTCCAAACCCAAGTGAGCGGCAGAGGGAATTTTAATCAGCATATTTATATAACATAGTATTTTCCGCCATCTTCGGCAATAAAACCGTTCAACTGCATTAAAGAAAGCGCCGTTCCCAACTCTGCCGCCGAAATATTGCTGGCACGAGAAAGAGTGTCGAGATCCATTGGCTCTCTTTTTAAGTGCTCCATAATATTTTTCTCCGTTTTATTTCCCCCGGCATTCCTGCCATTTTCTTCCTTAAACAACGGCATTGTCTTGCCAGCTTGCTTTTTGTAATACGAAAGAATGACTCCGCTGTTCCTCACCAGCACCGCTCCGTCTTCGATAAGCGAAAGAGTCCCTTGCGAAACCGCGCTGGTAATTGGCCCCGGTACAGAAAATAAAGTGCGCCCAAACTTTTTTGCCAAACTGGCGGTAATCAGCGATCCGCTTTTTTCCGCCGCTTCAACAACAAGAATCGCCTGGGAAAGACCGGCAACGATTCGATTTCTCCTGGGATACGTCCAATATCCCGGGGCAGTATCGCCTTCGTATTCTGAAATAACGAGACCGCCGCTGTTTAAAATTTCCTTATACAAATCCTTTTGATATTCTGGATGTATAAGATCTATGCCGCAGGGCATTACCGCTATTGTTTTCCCGCCAACATTTACCGCGGCTTTGTGGGCCATGGCATCCACCCCGTACATAAACCCGGATACAATGGTAATTCCCGATGAGGCTAATTCTCCTACTAGCTGTTCGGTAACGCGTTTGCCGTAGCTTGTCATCCTCCTTGCTCCAACCACAGCCAAACACGACTCAAAAATAGAGTCGTCCCAATTCCCCTTGTAGTACAATTGCTTTGGCGCATCCGGAATTTCCTTCAACCTTTCCGGATATCTCTCATCCTCTTTTGTTACTACCTGTTGTACACCACTCACATTTTTATTGGTGTTTATTTCTCAATAAACCTCGCGGTGTCTCGTATTTTATAAACGTAGTCACGAACATTGGGAGAAACAAATTCATAAAAATCAGTTGGATAGTTGCTACCCATTTTAAGAATCACATTTCCATCGGTTATATAAGTGGCTGTACCTCCACCCGCTGGGGTATAAACTTCAAGACCGGGAGACCCATTTTTTACGACGTCTTCAAGAGATTCTATCGTTGGATCATTAGGATCAAATTTGCGTTTATTTCGCTCCTCCCACTCTTCAATATACCATTCACGGAGTGTTTTTTTTCCTAAGCTCATTTCAGCATCAACATTAATATATAAGAGAGCGGGGACTCTCAATATATCACTGCCCCCATAAAATTCAGCGTCTTTCCATATATTCAGATATTTACCCTTATTCCTTGTTTCAATTTGCCAATTTGCGGGATATTTCACCTCATATCCATATTTTTCATTTCTATATGTCTTCCATTCACTCGGATCGGGTTTTTTTAGCTGAAAATATTCTTCAGCAAGCACAAATTTTGAATCAACAAAACGATACCTCCACGTTTCCCTCCCTGCATCCCCCAAAGAAGATTGGACGGCAGAAATCATTGCAATTTCTCCGTTTTCTATAGCAATATCTTTGACAGGGAAAAGGATATTTTCCATATCCGCAAACACTGGTTTTCCTTTGTCATTCAGTAAGACAATTACCCGCGAATATTCATTATCCAGTAAAACAGTAAGTGCGTCTTCTTGATTATCACTGTTTAAATCCGAAAAGAACACATTATCTAGGGTAACCGGTTCTTGCTTCTTAACAAGATCGTCCATTTGAAAATAAGTCGCCTTACCGAGAGGGTATTGAACTTGTTTTATCTCTTCAATAGTGATGTCTTTTGTGTCTTCTACAAAACGAAACGAAGCAATAATTTTATCGTAAATACTTTTCTCGAACACTCCTTCTTTTAGAGAGAGTGTCAAGACTGCATCTTTTCTAGGATGCTTTACTACTATGACCTTAGATACACCTATCGACGTGTCCACACTCATCTCTTTGGCGGGGTATCCATCTATGACAATATCTCTAGTTTTTTTGCTAGAATCCTCTATTACTCCCAGCGATTCTTGCTTGTTTTCTTCCAGAATCTCTTTGATAGTTTTTCCTTTATCAACAAAAATTTGCATTCTATACCATGTCACCGGACCCATGTACCACTTTTCCATAAAACCTATCCTTGTCCTATTATTTTCAGACTGTGCGTAGACATGCACCTCATCATGCGAGGGTCCTGGATATCCTATCTCAAATCCAAATTCATCGTTGTAGTATGATTCCCAGCTGACAGAAGAAAATCGAAGCAATCCCCGCTCTTCTGACTGTGTGGCACCGCCCTTCTCTTCATTCTGGCTTTTTTGAATGGGTTGCTGTTGTTTTTGCTCGTTGCTAAAGTAATATGCCGCAAATCCCCCTCCCGCAAGCATTATGGCTATAACGAAACCAAAAATAAGCCTAAAATTAAATGTTTTTGATCCCATATAATAAGCTCAATCGTTACTGATATTGGCGAAAACGACCGACTTTCCTCGTTTTCACCATACCACCCCTACCGTGAATCATGCAAGCTGATGAAACACACGTCTTAGCTAGGGCAATCGTATTTTATTTTAATAGATGAAGTTCTTATGATTGCGATAAACGGCGTGTAAGATAAATTAATAGACAAATTTTTTGCGGTAAAGCAAAGCTACCAAAAAAGGAGCAAGTCCAAAAAGAGGGATAGTAATGTCCCCAAGCAAAAAACCAATCAGAATAAGCAGTATTACCGCTGCTCCTTCTGCATACAAAATCCATTTTTTCATGTTTGCAATTCCGTATGAGAACACGGCAGCTGCGATGAATCCAATACTTCCGTACAATGTCAAAACAAAATTGGTTCGCGAGTCAAAAATTGCCGCATCGGAAAAGCGTCCCCAAATCAACATCACAACTCCAAATATTGCCAATGCGAGTCCTGCTGCGGCAGAAACAGCAAGGGTTGAGGCGTAAAATCGTAAAAAAGACGGAAGACCGGGTGCGTATCCAAAAAATTTCATAACTGATGATTTTTTCTCCCACTCTTTTTTCTCTTCTTCGCTTACCGCCGCGTTTTTTCTTTTAGGACAATCGTGAATCACGGCAAGCACCTCATACTCTTTTCCGCAGTCTAAACATTTAATAATTGGCATATTTATTCCATCAATTTGCTGTCGTGGACTCTACGAAATGTAATTTTCCCATAATATCATAATTGTAACATTCACGCAAAATCCCGCCGCAAAGCGGGATTTAAGCACAAATTTATTGCCCGGCTTGTTTACAATCCAAGAGACTTTATTTCTTCCATGGTGTCGCTGGCGTACCAAATTATCCAGCTTCCCGCGGCTATTGCAACAATAACTACAATTCCAACATATTTCCAATTCGTTTTCGCGCTTGGATCAACGAGAAACATATTTTTATTGCTGTATTATATTGCTGTATTATTTTGGTATTATTGGGCGCCTCTTATATTATGCTGACGCACCTAGCCAAAATTCCTTTCCCAATTCAAAAGCCACCCGCATCGACAGGTGGCTCTGACCGGAAATTTATCTTATTTCACTTCAACTGCGTTTGGGGGAGTCTGTCCTGAAAGCACGGCAATAATATTTTGCGCAGACATTACTGCCATAGTTTCCCTGGCTTCTTTTGTCGCAGAAGCAGTGTGGGGAGTAAGGATCACATTGGACAATTTCGCCAAACCAGGGGTAAGCTTTGGCTCGTTTTCATACACATCAAGTCCGGCTCCCGCTATTTGCTTTTTTTTCAACGCACTTACCAGGGCTTTTTCGTCGACAATGGGGCCGCGCGATGTATTAACCAAATAGGCTGTCGGCTTCATTAACCCAAATTCCTTCTCTCCTATCAAGTGATGGGTTGCGGGTAAAAGAGGCACATGCAGACTTATGACATCAGCTTGGTTTGCCAGCTCATGCAGTGTGGCATAAGAAATGCCGCATCTTGCTTCGGCTTGCTCGTCTCTATTTGCATCATGATACAAAATCTTCATCCCGAATCCTTTTTGGAAAATTTCCGCCACCTGGCATCCAATTCTGCCATGCCCCACAATACCCGCCACTTTCCCCTTCAACTCTCCTCCCACAAAAAGATCCGGCTCCCACCCTTTGTATTTTCCCGCACGCACATAATTGTCTGCCTCCACAAGACGCTTTGCCAAAGCCAGGGTTAAAGCCACAGTGTGTTCCGCAACCGCATCGGTAAGTACGCCGGGAGTGTTTGTAACGACAATACCCCTCTCTTTTGCCGCTTTAACATCCACATTGTCATAGCCAACCGCATAGTTGGCCACTATCTTCAATTCGGGTAAGAGCGATGCTAAAACCCCCTCATCAATCTTATCCACAAGCAAGCACAGCAGGGCTTCAGCCCCTTTGGCTCTTTTTATAATCTCTTTTTGGGAAAGCGCTTTTGTCATAGAACCAATTTCAACATCAAGCCCCGCTTCAACCAGCATGTCAATACCTTTCTTTGGAATCTGCCGCGTGATGAAAACTTTTTTATTTGCCATATCAAATAGAAATTCGTTTTTAAAGCATTATAGACCCCTTTTCCATGTTTTCAATAATATATTTTTCAAGTTCTGGGTACCCTCCCGCGTACGCGGCAAAAATACGGTTCCATAAGGCTTCGCGCTGGTGGTAATAAAATACCTCATTTCCCCCATCGCTCCTCGAAGCTACCCCCATAGCGTTGTCTTCCATCTCAAAACTTACCAGCTCCCTTTGTCCTTCGTTACTGGGAAAAATTCCTGCGGCGGCCCACAACTGGTCCCAAAACTCAAGCCCGCTTTGCTCGTTCCTTTTCCCGAAGGCAACCAAATCTTCCTGGGCCTTCCTCCAATGGATTGATTCAGGGTTTACGTGCGGCAAAAACAAACGGGGATCCTCGGAATTAACCTTCCACAAATATCTTTGCACTATAAGCCACTCCCCCGCTTTCACGCTGTTTTTTTCAAGGACATCCCCCCGTAATAGGGAAATGAATTTTTGGCTAAAGTTATCAAGCTCAGCATACCGCCTGAATAATTTGCTGTAAAAAGCCACTTCATGAAAATAATGGAGCAAAAGCGCAAAATCACGCAGGAATTTGCCAGGCTCCGTTTGTGCGATTGGATTTAAAAAAATAATCCCAAATTCCTTTAAATGGCTCACGTTGTGGTGCTTCTTTGCCACATATTTTTGGGCAATGTCTTTCCATTGCGGCCCCAAAACCCGCAATTCGATTGCCCGTTCTTCAAAAGCATCCGGCGTAAATCCATTATATGCCGCGTCGAATGTTTCATGCATCCAGTCATCTGACTCGGTAAAACGCAAAGCAGAAAACACCTCTCCCACGTCCTCTTTCCTTAACATATCCTCGGCATTCGAGTATCCCAAGTAATGCATTGTGCTGTAGGGAGGGCGCTTTTGCAGAATTTCCTTTGCGTAATCTTTTTTCAAGAACCAACCGGCGCTTTCTGTGGCAATTTCCCTGGCTGATGTAGCCACCCTTTCAAAATCAAACCTCTGGGCAGAAATGCCGATATAGCGGTATAATTCCTGCTCGTGTTTTTCAATTTGGGAAAATAAAGCTTCACGCACTTCCTTTGAATCGCGGGGCAATCTGCCCAAAGATCGAAACGCTTTATCAAGCAATTGCCCATTTTCTTCTTCAAGACCCTTCATTGCCGAAGCTCTTCCCAACAGTCGCATTGTTTCGGACTCTATCGCGTCTAACTGCTCTTGCGGAACATTGAGAATTTCAGAAAGTTTTCCGTACATAGATATTATTTATCAAGAATTACAAAAACATTCACTTATAAATTCTGTGTGTACCGATGTCTAAAAATAAAACTTCCTTGCTGGGAAGGAAGATAAATTTAATCCGGTAGGAATCATTAACCCAAAACGCCCAAATATCTGCTTCTTTCCCCAAAAGCTTATGCGTTTTAAGACTTGCAGCAAAGGGATTCGTTCGGAAAATCGCTTCCTTCTTTTTCGCCCGATCTTTCACTCGTTTGGGAAGTTTATGATAGCTTTTCTTGAAGCGTTCCGAAACCTGAATTTCCATGCGTTAAGCTAAGTCGTTCAACGATTTTATTTTTGTGGTCTTCCCCGCCTTGTACTCTCGCATACCTTCTCGCACCAGTTCATCGAGCTCTTTTGCCTCTTTACCATGCAACTGATAAATCGGCGCTGCCTGTTCGCAGAGTTTTTGATATTCTTTTAAGCCTAAAATTACCACACCTCCCCTTTTTTCTATGTATTTTTTTGAGATAGTGATTGTATCGCTTTGCTTCGCCATATGCTCCAATTATAGCATAGTACTTTTGATATTCAACTTGCCATGTTTAAAGGGAGAGTCGTCTTTTTTAAGCAATCCGTTTGTAGCGCCCCAAGCCGTTAAAACGCCTGTGGCATTTGCCGAAGCGAACTGTATGGCATGTTCAATATCCCCTGGTTTTTGGATAAGAGCAGCAACAAACCCGGAGCCGAAAGCATCCCCCGCTCCCGTCCTATCTACAACCTTTTCCAATGGCAATACCTCCGCAGACCAAATTGTTTTCCCGTCTGAAACCTCCACGCCTTCGGGTCCTTTCGTCATAATAACAATTCCATCCACCCATTCATCGAGTTTCCTGAAAATTTCTGATTTATTATTGTACGCAATATCGGTAAAGGCTGATGCCTCTTCCTGATTTACCATAAAAACATCAATGTTTTTCAACAGGGGTATCACCTCTTCTTTCATGTCAATTTGGGTGCTTCCCGGATTGAAGGCAATTTTAATTCCTTTCTTTTTGGCAAAATCCAAAATTTGGGGCAAAAGCTTCGCGCTTTCATCCTCTAAATGATTGACGTAAAACCATTTGGCTTTTAATGAATCCCAGAGGATACGATAATGGGCAAGACTGTCTTTTGCCCCTTTATACCGAAAAATAGTCCTATCCCCTCCTCCCAATGAAATAACGGTCGAGTATGAAGTCGGCAGCCGGGGATCTTCATAGAGAAAATTCGTCGAAATTTTATGTTCTTTTAAAAATTTCTTTACCTGCTCTCCCGCAATATCTTTGCCTATTGAAGCAAGCACGCCTGTTTTCATCCCTCGGTTTGCGAAAGTTGCCGCCGTATTCACCGCCCCTCCGCCAACCATAAATTTCATTTCATCCACATCTATTTTTGCTCCAACGGGAAACACAGCTCCCTTTCCTGCGGGAAATTCTTTTCCTTCCACTGCCTTAATTTTGCTGCAGCTCATAAAAACATCCCTCACCGCAGAACCGATTGTAATGACATCAAACATGCATTATAAATTTACAAATTCTCAATTCAATTTTCAATTGTACGTTATTTCGGCACAAATTGGAAAGTCGAAACGATCTTCTCGAAGACTTCGGGCGCTTGATAGCTCCAGTCCCCAAGGCGAAGACGCATTTCCAGGGTTGTTCCCTTTGCCGAAAGCGCTGTTTTTCGATATTTCTCGTCGCTTCGGCTATAAAAATCGGATCGCGTCGCTTTTTCGGCAGTTCCCCTGATATTTATCAATGTATCGCGGGAATACAAGCCCTTTGTATCTGCTAAGCATCCTTTTGGGCAAAATACCAGCTCCTTGCCGTCGACAGAGCGAAACGAAACCATACCGTTTTTGCTCTTTTCCACGCTCCAATTGGCAGGATAGCGTATTTCTGCTTCCGCTTCAGCATCCCTATAATTCCGCCAAAGGAATATATCATTTTCCTCGGCCGAGGTAAGATTGATTGGGTCCAACGGAATAAATGCTGATTTTGTAATATCATTTTTCTGATCATTCAGGATTTTTTCTACCTCAAGCTTTCTCCCGTCAAACCAGTAAAAAATAACGGCATGATCAGAAGGACAGCATTCGGCATCCCCTTCCCTATAAATATTTTCCGCCACAATCAATTGCTGATTTCTTATATCAAACAAAGCGCCATTTCGCGGATCTCCCCAGTTCGAATCACCGCGGCTCATCATTTTTCGGTACGCGCCATTCACAAACTGGTATACCCCATAGGCATGCACTTTTCCTCCTGCTCCGCCTCTATAACGCACAATTGCCTCACGGGGCAAATCTCCCGTCAATTCCCCATAAGCAAGCTCAATACTGTTGCTCAACAGAGCTTGATCTTTGCATTCCCAGATTGAGCGGTAATAATTGCTTATACTGCCGCCTTCCTCCAAAAGAGCAGTGTGCAAAGGCTGATTTTCTTTTTCCAGCCCTTTGCTGTCGGCACAGTTAAAAACAGAAAATTTGAGGGTTTCCTCAAATTGCCTGGGAGACTTTCCCTCTTCATTTTCTTTGCTCTCATTGCTTTTTTTTCTTTTTTTATCCTCTTTTTTTTCTTCTTTTTCTTTTTTTTTTCTTTTGTTTATTAAACCTAA
>CAYZNF010000006.1:0-72962 GCA_964479725.1 uncultured Candidatus Saccharibacteria bacterium | reverse complement strand
GGCAACGCTGGCTGCCGTTACCGCTAGACCAGAGAGAGTCCAAGGCGAGTCGCGAAAATCTCCCGTCTCAACCAGCTGATTTTCCAATCTTCCAAAACCGAAGTGGGCATTTATTAAAGATGTTGTTCCATCAAACAGCATAGCCTTACCGTCAGCCAAAACAAGATCCTCTGACGGATTCGTATCCCCTATGCCGATATTACCTCCAAAGTATGCATCTCCCGCGTTTACGGAAAGGGCTAATGCGTCTGTGATGGTTACAGATCCCGCCGCAGTTGGAGCTCCTGCGATGGTAAGGGTTGATGCTTTGTCTACGGTTACGGCGGAAGCGTCTGTTATAGTTGGAGCATTAAACAATATACTGTCCATCTGTGTTGTTACCTGGGTTGTGCCAGTTAAAGTGATGGCGGGAGGAGTGAGAGTGAAGGTGGTATATTCGGCACCAGCAGCGGAGGCGATGGTGGGGGCAGTGCCTGCGGTGAGCGTCAAAGCAGAAGATCCTGAATTTGTGGTTCTGGTGTCGAAAGTGAGGTACGCATTGGTTCCGTCGGTGATGTCAAGAGCTGCTGCGGTACCCGAAGCCGCAATAATATCCAGCGCCGATCCCGAAAATGTAAGATTACCCGTAAGAGTTAATCCTACAACTCCTGTAATATTGTTGGAATCATCTATTAAAACGCTTGAAGTCTGCACTCCCTTTACCCCGCCATCTCCCCTTACAACTGCGTTATCTGTAAGGTTTGATGCCGCACTTACATCTCCTGTACCGCTCGCAGAAATTGTCGTGTCGGTTATAGAAAGACCGGTTCCGGCAGTAAGCCATGTAACAACATTGGCGCTTTCATCCCAAAACATAATTCTATCCGCTCCTGGATCAGTAAGCGACGCCCCGGTCCCCCCATCAGCTAATGGAACATCCGTACCTGTTGCGTAATAAATAGCATTCCCTCCCAGTGTGGTGGATGTTGAAAGACTGAATGATGGAGTATTGCCTGCGGTTAATGTTCCAAAGGTGGTGTACGCGGCGCCGTCCACGTCGTATGCCTGCAAAAGCAAAGTATTAGTATCTGCTGTGCTAGTCTTTAAAGCTTTTCCTGCGGAAAACACTAAATCACCTCCCAGCGTTGCCGTTGTTTCATCTAAAGTAAGAAGAGTTCCCAGTGTTTGCAGGTTATCTCCTGCTGTTGCAACACGGGGGGTCTGGAAGATTATTTGTCCTCTTGTGCCCGTGCCTGTGCCAAGTCCCGCTGCAATAGTCAGGTTGGCTCCTGCCACATTCCCTGCTCCGCCCGTTGCCACATTCGGAGCGCGAACGCCCTCTGCTGTCGCCGCCGTTGTGCCTCCTTCACCATCTCCAACAACTACTTCTTCTTTGAGTTCTATTCTTCCCGAAGCGTCGGCAGCATTACCTTTGACCAACAAACGCCCCGCGCGTCCTCCTGTTGCCGTAGTGGTCAATAATAGGAAATCTCCGGGGCTAGTCGCATGAGTCGATCCATACATTACCATTGAGGCTCCAGCATTTAAAGTGGCTCCTCCCGCTAGCACAAGAGCGTCATTTGTGGTGGTGGCAATACCGATATGCGGTTCTGGCGTGCCTAATCCAAGAGTATCAACTGTTCCGCCTTCAAATAACCATCTTATATAGCGCCAATTACCATCCGCTGTGTTGTCGCCTGCTGTTGTCTGCGGGATGCGTATGCGGGATGCGCCTAAGCTCCCAAAATCCTGCGTCCCCGCAGTGGATGTACTAATCCAAATGGGACGGTTATTCTCACTCCACCACACCTGCGCATTTGCGCTGCTGGTATTATAATACGCAAATCCTCCTACTCCTGTTCCTGCTCCGTCAACAGCAGGAAAGGTATTTCCCTCTCTAAACTCTATAAACTCACGGTTTGATGTTGCATCCATTCCAGCATCTGTCATGCCATAAGTTCCATGGAAAAATACTTTTTCCCACCATTGAGGAACGGCAGTTCGATTGCCAAGTGTAGTTTGAGCATCGTTTTTTATCTGTAAAAGAGGCTTATAGAGAGCAAGGTTGTCGTCGTATCCCTCTAAAACCAAGTGATCGTTCGTGGCATGCGAATATAATCTAAAACGCTCGGTGTTGCCAATCTCCATAGAGAGTAAGTCTTTTTCCTGCCCCGCTGTTTTGTCAAAGATAATGGAATAGATATCCACGTTAAGATTGCCGGTCATAGTATCTCCTGCTTTTTCTACCCAAACATCTCCCGCCCCTCCCGCAACTAGTCCCAAATTGGTTCTTGCATCAGCAGCAGTTGATGCTCCGGTCCCCCCATCAGCTAATGGAACATCCGTACCTGTTGCGTAATAAATAGCATTCCCTCCCAGTGTGGTGGATGTTGAAAGACTGAATGATGGAGTATTGCCTGCGGTTAATGTTCCAAAGGTGGTGTACGCGGCGCCGTCCACGTCGTATGCCTGCAATAAAAGTGTGTTTGTGTCAGATGTCGATGTCCTTAAAGCTCCTGCTGTTGCAAGGGTAAGATTTGCGAATGTCGGCGAAGATGTTGTAAGCACATTCTGGTCCATGTCATACAGCTCATTGGCTCCCTGGCCAGTATCAAGAGTGGCAAAGCTAACGGCAGATGTCGTTGCAATATCCTGCGGCAAAGAAAGAGTTACATTACCTCCAGCTCCCGCGTCGGTAATTGTAATTTGATTTGAGGTACCTGTAAGCACTCGCTCTCCAGTCAAAGAAGCGTGCGTTCCTATGACAACGTATGACGCGTCATTCACTCCCGCTTGCGACCAACTTAAATTACCCGATCCGTCGGTAACAAGAGCTTGGTTCGAAGTTCCATCGGCGGAAGGCAAAACCCACGTAACATTCGACGCGATACTGTCCGCCGCTTTAAACCCAATATAGTTTGACCCATTCGCCGCCAATTCCAAGAATCTTGTATCGCCAGTATTGCCAGCGCTGCTTCCATACGGATCGATTTGGAAGGCTCCCGCGGAAGACGGGACTAAATGCAAGAGACTATTAGGGCTTGCCGTGCCTAACCCAATTTTATTTGTCGTCGCATTAATATATAAGGTATTCGAATCTATGTTAAGGGAATTGGGCAGTGAAAGCGTTGCGGCGTTTACGGTAAAAGTATCCGAACTGGCGTCGCCTAAAGTCGTATTGCCTTCCACAGCCAAATCTCCTGAAACTGTCGTAGAGGCTGTTGTGCTGCTACCCTCCAGAATCAAATTTTTCGCATACACATCTCCTTCCGCGTCCACAGAGAATTTTACGCTTCCGTTTACCGCGATACCAAGCAAATTGCTATCAGCAGTCGCGGAAGAAGGATTGATATACAAAGAAGCGTCGTCCTGATTCCAAGTGCTTACCCCCGTTACCCAGGTTCCGATATGCGCTTCCGTAGGAGCCGCGCTGAAGATTCCTTGCCCCGTAAAAGTGCCGGTGCTAGAAAGTGTTAAGTTCGTGATAGTCGCGCCCGCAAGAGTAGCGCTGCCTGTCGTAGTGAGGTTGCCCGCGCTATCAACGCTCAACTTGCCCCTGCCGATATTCAGTGTGTCGTAATTGCCGGAAAAGGAAACCTTATTTGGAGAAGCATTTATAAATTGCATCCCAAAACTTGTCGCGCCTCCAGAGAGCCCTTGCTCCCCTCGCGGCCCTTGAGGCCCCGGAGCTCCCGCCAACCCCGAAGGTCCCGGGGGTCCTGCTGGTCCTTGGGGTCCAGGAATCACCCGTATATTCTCCAAACCCGTTTGCACAGCGGCAAGACGCTTTTCAATTGCAGCAAAAACAGAATCCACCGCTTCTCCTCCGGAAATATTTTTTACTTCAGGTGTCGGAGAAATTTTTACAGGGGCTTGAGCCAAAGATGTTTCTTGCCGCACGACCGCAGCAACCCCTTGCCTCTGTTGGCTGCTTGCCGGAAGCAAAATAGTTTGCGTGCCATTTCCAGATATATTCGCGCCAAAAATATTTCTTGTGTTTTTGTATCCTTTCTTCGCTTCTTTCGCTATAGTCTCCTTGATAGAAGATATATTCTGAAGTATTTTATTTTGGAAATTGCCAGCGCCGTCTGCGACACTTCCGAAAAACGCTTTGTTGTTTTCATGCATTGTCCCTATCGTATTTTTCCTGCCATTTAAATTTTCTGCCGCTTTGATGGCATTTTCTTCCATTACTTCTTCGATGTTCTCCGCCACTCCCTGCGCAAGATTTGTTCCTTTGGCAAAAGCATTCTCCGCAAACTCCCGCCAACCCTTCACTTGCTCTATTGGCAAAGCCGCCTGCATATTTCTTTTGTCAACAACCCCAAGATTCACCAAAAGATTAAAAACTAAAAACAGCAAAGCCGGAGTGGCAAGTCCAATCCCCACTCCTACGGCAAAACTTTTAAAAGGCTCCCGCTTGTAGAAAACCGTTTTTAGATTATTTTTTGTTTCCGGCAGAAATTCTGCTTTTGCCAATTCAATTGATTTTTCTGGCAATACAGACTGCTCCACGAAAGCTTCTTCAGCCAGAGGCAAGTTAATTGGCGGCGGGATTTGTTTTCCGGCAAGTTGGCTTATGATTAATTCTTGCTTGGCCTGCAATCGCTGCTGATACTCTACGGTTTTGGCGATATACTCTTCAAGCCATTTTTCTGTCGTAAACCAGTTTCTCCCCGACTTTACCGCTTTCAATTTTCCCTGCCTTGCCCGTAAACTCAAATATTCCTGCGAATATGGGCAGGATTTAGATGCATCGAAAAGAGAAATGTACGAAGGGTCAAGTTCCTTCATGTATCATGCAATACGATGAGTAGCCTTTCTTACATATTAACGTTACCGATATATATCGTTGCTTTCTATATTATCTTCAATTGAAGAGCAATATGCAAGAAAAAATCTGTGGATAAGTAAAGTTAATGCGTTTTGACGCTTTGCAAAATGCCGATACCCAAAAACAGCATGAGGAGAGAAGACCCTCCATAGCTCAAAAACGGCAAAGGAAGACCGACTATCGGCAAAAGCCCCAAATTCATGCCAACATTGACAATAATTTGGAACATTAAAAGAATTGCAAAACCAACAGCAAACAGTCTTGGAAAGTTGCTTGCTGCTTCTGACCCAATTTTTAAAACGCGCCCTAAAAACAATATGAATAAAACGAATAAAATTAAAATGCCGGCTAACCCGAATTCTTCGCCGATTGCGGCAAAGATAAAATCGGTATGCGGTTCTGAAAGAAAACCGTATTGGGTTTGCGTCCCCTCGCCAAGCCCCTGCCCCCAAATTCCTCCGTTGCCTATAGCGATCTTGGATTGCATGGGACTCCACCCAATCCCCTGGGGATCGGCGCTCGGATCCAAAAATCCGCGGATTCTGTCTTTCTGGTATTCCTGGAGTGCAAAGGACCATCCCAAAACCAGCACAATAGCGCCAAGCGCAATCACCGTTAGAAAATATTTAAAAGGAATGCCGGCGACGAGAAGTGTAACCAGCCATAGCACGGCCAATATGGCCGCGGACCCAAAGTCGGGCTGCTGAAAAATAAGGATTACCGGCAGGGCAAAATAAAGACCGGAAAGTATAATGTGTCTCAATCTGTATGCTTCAATATGACGCGTTGAAAAATATTTTGCCATTAATATAACCAGGATAATTTTTACGTATTCGATAGGGTTAAGGGAAATTCCAGCGATTTGGTACCAGCCGCGAATGCCGCGTACGGGTTCAACAAAAAGAAGCAGCCCAATAAGCGCGGCTATGCCTATGCCATACAAAACCAAAATCAAATACGGATTATTGCGTATCAGCCGCCAATCAAGGAAAGACACCAAAACCATCGCAAAAAAACTTATCCCAAAAAACACAAGCTGTTTGAAAAAAATGGAAAAGTCTCCCCGTCCCATAGAAAAGCTGTAAAGAGAAAGCAAACCAAAAGCCACGAGCAGCATAGCCGATCCAAGAAGCATCCAATCGTAGTTTTTAAAATGATGCAAAACAGCCTTCATATTTTAATATCTTCGCCAAATGTGTGTAACCTGGTTACACGCATTGTTTTAAGGGTTCAATAAACTTAGCAAGTCTTTTTCTGATAGAATTTTTATTCCCAGTTTTTGCGCCTTTTCAAATTTTGACCCGGGTTCTTTTCCAGCTACTACGTATGCAGTATTTTTCGACACGGATTCCGACACACCCCCCCCAAGTTCTTCTATTTTTTCCTTAGCCTCTTCTCTGGTCATTTTCTCAAGGCTGCCCGTAAGTACAAAGGTCATTCCACTAAGTTTTTGGCTTTTTTGCATTGCGGCAGGAGTTTTAATGGTCACTCCGACTCCCAATAAATCTTCCATCATTGTCCTGTTTTCTTTGGACGAAAACCATTCCTGAACACTTTCTGCCATTATTCCCCCCACATCCCTAATTTGTTCAATCTCTTCCTTGGAAGCTTTGGCAAGTCTCTCAATCGAACGAAAATGCTTTGCAAGATCAAGGGCAGTCTCCTCACCAACATGACGTATGCCAAGGGAATAAATAAACCGGTGCAAAGGAACTTTTTTGCTCCCTTGGATTGAGGCAACTAGATTCTGCGCGGATTTTTCGGCAAAACGTTCAAGGGGAACCAAATCCCCCTCTTTCAACTCAAAAATATCCGAAGGACCGGTTATCAAATGCTCGTCCATAAGTTTATCCAAAATCTTGGGGCCTAGTCCTTCAATATCAAACGCTTTTCTGGAGACAAAGTGATACAAAAATTCCCTTTTCCTCGCTCTGCATTCTGCATTGGGACAGCGCCACACCACTTCTCCGACAGGACGCAAAAGCTTTGTGCCGCATATAGGACAATGCTTTGGCATTGAAAAATCTTTTTCCTCTCCGGTCCGCAAATCTTTGATTACCTGCACAACCGCCGGTATCACATCCCCCGCCCTTTCGATAATAACCGTATCCCCGATTTTTACCCCCAGCCTCTTGATTTCGTCTTCATTGTGAAGCGTAGCTCTTGAGACTTTCACCCCAGCCACCTGCACAGGCTCCAATGCCGCTACCGGAGTAACAGCACCGGTCCTTCCTATTTGCACCCGAATATCCGAAATTTTTGTCGTGGCTTGCTTGCCGGAAAACTTTAACGCCCGGATTCCTCTCGGGCTTTTTCCCGCCACACCTAAAGACTCAAAAGTTTTATTGTCGTTAACAAGCGCCACCACCCCATCAATATGGAAAGGCAAATTTTCCCTTTTTTTCCCGATCTCTTGCCAGTATGCCGCTATTTCCTCAATCGAAGAACAAATACGCGCGGTAGCATCTGTCTTAAAACCTAGAGATTTAAGTATGGCGTGCTCTTCTGAATGAAGAGTCTGCCCATGGTCAGTCACAACATCGTAGGCAATAAACTTCAGCGGTCGGGAAGCGGCGAGCTTTGGATCCAGCTGGCGTATTGAGCCAGCGCCAAGATTCCGGGGATTCGCAAAGACCGCTTCTCCTGCCTTCTCTCTTTGTTTATTTATCTTCTCAAAATCCTTTTTATCGATGTATACCTCCCCTCTAACCTCAAGCATGCCTTGCTGTAGCACACGCGATATTTCATGTTCAATGTTTTTTGCAGGCAATTTCCCATACGCTTCCAGTTTCAAGGGGATACTTTCAATTGTCTTAATATTCTGGGTAATATCCTCTCCCACCTCGCCATTGCCGCGCGTAGCGGCAACTTTCAGTGTTCCGTTTTCATACCGCAAGGCAACCGCCAGGCCGTCTACCTTCAATTCCGCGAAATATTCTGCAGGAGAACGCCCCAGCAAACGCACAAGGTATTCCTCCCAGTCAGCCAATTCTTCTTTGGCGAAGACATCCTCAATGGAAAGCATTTTTTTTGAATGCTGAACTTTTGAGAATTTCTCCAAAGCCTCCCCTCCCACCCGTTGGGTTGGAGAATCGGGAGTCATCAAATCCGGGTATTTTTGCTCCAACTGCCACAACTCGTGCTTTAGACCATCGAACGCTTCGTCTGAAATATCCGGGGCATCCAAAACGTGATAGGTATAGCGATGTTTGTTGATAAGCCCTTTTAGCTTTTCAATTCTTTTCCTGGCTTCTTCTTTTGTCATAATTAATACCGGATTTCAATAGCTCTCTGCACTCCTTTGTATTTTCCCAGAGAAGTGATGCAATAATACTTGCCGACACAGTTCAGATCCCCGCCGCCCAATAAATCTCCTTCCGTTACTGTTACGGTGTATGACGCGCCATTGCTCAAAAGAGTTTCCAAGATATTGACAGGGTTATTTCTATTTACCAATACCGCCTCCACCCCGGTATCTGCAGCATACAAAGCAACAACCGATTTTTCAACCTCTTGCTGTATCTGCAGGCGGCCAATGAGCACCCTGCTAATGCCGGCCCCAATGGCAATCAAAACAGCCAGCACCATAAGCACTAATATAAGAGAAACTCCTTTTTCAGAAAATTCTTTTGTCATGGTTACTTCCTAATATCCAAATTCCTTTGCGAGAGGGATGTTTGTATCGTTGCCTCGAATCTCTCTTCCACTTCTCCTCCCTTGCCTTTTACTTTTACCAGTAATGTTACAAACGGCTGTTTCGAATCCGCAGACTGCGATTGGTTTTGAAGTTTTACCGTAAAATTAAGGACATCAATAGTGTCAGAAGTTATAAAGCCCACTTCTCCGGCTCTTACTTCTTTTAAACGGCCACTGGCGGTATCCCAAAAAAATTCATGGCATTCCCCTTCAAAATTAATGAATTTTACTCCCTTATCCACGTGGGTCAATTCATAATTCTCCTTTGCCCCTATACACACCCCAGTCAAATCTTTCTGTCCCATGCGCAGTGTCCTGCTCATATATTCCAAAGCATACCCCAACTGACCGAAAGCGTCCTGCGAAGCGTAATGCCTTCTCTGCTCTCTTATCGCGGCAACAATCAAACCGAACACAATCATGACAAGAATAGAAAACACGGAAACAGCCACAACTATTTCCACTATGGTAAAACCTTTTTCCTTTCGCCTAAAAATATTTTTCATTGGAGCCATTTATACAGGTCTTTTTGCACCTGGAGAGCCCTTTGTTGTCCTCTCTCCTCCCATTTTACCTCAACGACAACATTTATTTGATCGGCCGACACATCGCTAACGGTAATAATTCTGGAGAATTTTGTAGAAGTGCCGGCTCCATAGTCATCATAAGTATAAAATCCGTTTCCATCTATAAGAAGTTTTTCATCCGGAGTAAAGGTGGACAAAACAGGTCCTGTGCCACTGCCATTGTCATAAGTTCCCTTGCAGGGAGTACTGGAAGCACAAGCGCTTAATTCAGCGTTCCAAACTATACCATCTCCATTTCTAATTCTCAAAAAATTGCTGTCTCTTATATTCGTGGCAATTTCAATTCCTTCCTGCGCCAGATATGCCGCCACAAACCTGGAAGAGGCTGTTCCAAGCGGCCCCACGGAACCCTGTATCAAGGCAAATGCCGCCATAATCCCGACCGAAGCTACAACAAGGGCAACAAGCACTTCAATTAAGGTATATCCTTTTTGCATTCTATTTAACACTCACTAACCCGCTTCTATTTACAGTAATTGTTTTTGTCCTTCCGGCGGCATCCAATAGATTGATAGTAGATTCATTGCCATTGGTCGGAACAGAGTCTCCAAAGATTTTCACGACAGGCAAGGGAGGCTTATACAGTACGGTCACGGATGATTTCGACACTCCATCTACCGAGATTGCAAGCGATGTTACTTTT
This sequence comes from uncultured Candidatus Saccharibacteria bacterium, assembly GCA_964479725.1. GTDB lineage: Bacteria > Patescibacteriota > Minisyncoccia > Minisyncoccales > UBA10102 > CAYZNF01. The sequence goes on along the minus strand of CAYZNF010000006.1, from coordinate 63,223 downwards.
GGATCCAGAGTAAATTCCTTTACTATTTCAGAATACGTTCCGCATTCTGTTGTCGTTCCCACAAGGCCATTGTCATCGCAATCTGCAAACAGTGTTATTCCTGTCGACGCTATAAAAACCCCGTACCCGCCTTTTGGCACAATTGCGCTAGGCCCGTGCTCTCTGCTTGATATTGCCATTTCCTGCACGCGCCGTATTTCCTGGGCAAGATTTTGCGCCTCCCCCGCCAGCACAAAAGAGTTGTCGCTTTTCTGCGCGTTAATTACAGCAATTCCCGCCAAAAGGCCGATAATGCCAATAACAACGACCAGCTCTATTAGCGTAAACCCCTTTTCGCTCCGAAATGCTTTTTTGATCCTTGTTCGCATCTAATTTCATTTCAAAAACATCTTTATGGGTTGGGATGTGTCTCTTTCCAATCTGGCAAAGGATAGGTTACGTCGTAAAGATTTATAAAATTATTAGTGCAGTTCGCAATCCCCCCAGCGCCATCAGCTACACCAGTCTCAATTCTCAAAGAAACATCCAGGTCGTCAGTAGGAATTGCATATGCGTGGGTTACAAACCCTCCGTTGGTTAAAGGATGGCATGCCGCATCAAGAGCGCTGTCGCATACAGCGCCGTCTCCAAAATCCCAAATGTAGCGGTGGGGATCCCCTCCAGGCCCGTTCGGATCGTTCACATCTCGGCAAGGATAAAGCTGATTTTCACTGCCAATCCATCCCTGGCTTCTATAGCATTCTGAATAATCAGTGAAAACAACCTCTTCGCCTACAACGGGATTCGCAGGAATTGGCTTGAAAGATACTTGCGGATATGCGTTTGAAGCGGTTAAAATTAAAGGCCCTCTTATCCAGGCAGATTCTGCGCCCTCACTGTCCCATACTTTGAGTCTCCACGCGTATGGCCTCGGATTAATACTATTCCTAAGATAAGACAGCCCAATCGGCGGGTAAGAACTGCCCGCATTATTCGCTTCTCCTATGGGATCAGGAGAGGTCCAATTATAGTCTCCCGACACAGCATTCCAATACCAATCATCTTGAGGATATGTGTTACCTGTAAAATTTGGTCCAGGAGGGGAGTCTTCCCAATATGGTGTAACTTCCACTCTCCATTTTGATTGGGCATCCAGAGCGTTGGCATCGCTAAATGTCCAGTTCAAAAAAACTGGGGGATCTGAAATCGCAAAAGGCGGTGTATCAAAACGATCGGGTTGAGGCGTACAGTAATTACCTGAAGTTACCGTTAAGTTTATCGCAGTCGGCGGAACATTCATGCTCACCTTTACGAAATAATCTCTTCCCCCAACGCTTGTGCACGGCTGCACTCCAGCGTTTGCAGCATCGTGATCATTCTCGCAGTTAAAGCTTACCCACCCCATGGTAGTACCCCCGCCCCATGCCCATCCTTCAAGTTCTTTTGTAACTGGGTTCCATCGCACTCCCTCCGCCCAGGAAGCATCTCTCATTTTTATCCAGCCATCCCATCCTCCGGCATTAGAGTCCGCCGGCCCCTCACAAGTAACCTTATCCGCAACAGCCGCACATGCTCTTATCCATCCAGACACTTGATTAGTAATCAAATCCAAAACAGCGGGCGTGGCTCCAATTTCCCCCGGAGGTGTTGTGGTAGGATCAAATTTAATCCAGCCAATATTTTCAGACCAGGCATATCCCGAAAAATCTCCGGTTGCCGGATCGACATGGACGCCATACTCTGGATTTTGCGGATCATTCGGAATATTAGAGTACGATCCTAAAGTAGGGTGAGTCCAGCTCACATACAACCTTGCCATATTGTCTGGATACTCCGTATACCTTGGATGAGTAGGACCCAAATCAAACGCAATCCATGAATGGCTAGGAGCCGGCTCTGGCGGAGGAGGCAACGCTGTTGGACTCCCGTCTTCCAATAATACGACCTCCTGCAATGTCTCTCCTGGATTTAACAACGCTACTATTTCTGCCAGTTGCGTAGTTAGGGGAGGGGTTTTGACCCAGCAAACTCCGCATTCTACGCCAAGAACACCGCCATCTTCTTTGTGCATTGTCCAATCCCATTGGATAGGTGCAGTAATTTGGCCACTTCCCCATCTAGTATAAGGGGTATCGGTTACTGAAAAGGTTAACGGAGTCTTATTTTTTTCAAACGCAAGATTAGTAGTAACCGGCTTTCCCCATCCAGCATTGTATAACCGAACATAAGCTTCTTGAATAGTAGCCCCATTGGGAATATTAATTCCTGTCCATCTCCACCCCCCATACATAGTTTGTCCTTGCGTTCTGCCAGCATGGATCTCTGAATCGGTAAAATCACTGAATGGCCACCCGCTTTCCGGAGCATCATATGCGTCATCAGAACTCGCCTGTATGCGAAAGCCAAAGTCATTCGTCGAATTCATCGAAACCCATCCGACTGTATCAGACCATGCCCATCCTGTAGTGTTATCTGCCGCGTTTCCTCCGGCGATTTGGTGCAATACAAGCAAAAACACCCAGCTTATCATCAAAGCCTCGCCAAGGGTTCTGAATAGTTTGATTTTTGGAAACCTCATGCGTGTCCTGCTAAGGTCCTACGTTAGCACAAATCGCGTAAGCCTGAATATCTGCTCCCGTAGGCTCGTTATCAGCCGTACATATCCAGCGACTGCCATCAAGCGACGGGTGATCCTTATTTATCTCCGCATCCCCATCCTGAAATAAACAACCCCCGCCTACAACCCGTTTTTGGATTGGAATTGTAGGACAAACCGCAGTGCAAGTATTAGTACCGGCAGGACACGTAGCCTGAACTATTTCATATCCTATACCCGCTATTCCAGCAATACTTGCGTTGCCCGTAATTTTCGCATCCCCCTGCACATGAAGTTCATTTCCGGCGCTAGCTCCTCCCACATTCACGCTATTCGCGGTCAAACCTCCTCCGAGAGTCAGATTAGAAGAGATACTGGCGCTTCCGGTAACATTCAATCCGCCCGCGCTAATCGTGAGCGCGCCTGTCATAGTATCGCCGCCTACATTTACAAAAGCGGCATTGCCAGCGACAGGGGTAAGATACCTTCCATCGCCCCAGGAATTAAGCCATGTTTGATCGATGGCAAGAGTGCCCGATACGGTAAATGGATTTACGGGAGATGCGGCTAAGCCGGTTCCAGCCCCCACGCTGGTTACAGTCCCTCCTCCCCCGCCACCGCCCCCAACCGCGATGCAAGTCGGAGTTCCACTTTGAGCAACTGATTGAATCGCTTCGCCAGCCCCGCATCCTGGCGTAACACGGCGTTGGAGATATAATGTGTCAGGAGAATAATTAACGCGCTTTCGAAGGGGCTCGAACGTCGTAATCAATCCTAGCCCAGAGGTAAATTCAATAGCGTCTTCCCCTGGTCCTGCCGAAAATTGCACAGCATCCAAGTAATCCTCAACTCTCGCAAAAGCGTTTGCGGTTCCTCCTCCGCCTACACCGCTATTATCGTCTGTATCACAAATTATTTGCCCCGAAGTGTTGGTTGCAAGCGCGCTTGTGCCGCTACAGCCTATTCCGGCGCCAAGGGTTGGAATATACACGTTCCCAAATTCATCAATCTTCAAACGAACATCACCCACTCGATTTTTTATGGCCAAAGCCTTGTCCGTGCCAAGATCAAACCTGTATCTCTCCCCGCTAGACCGCTCTAAATGCAAAATTTCATCAGAGGTCCCAAAAATCTGTAGCGCAGACCCTATTGGAGAAAATCCTCCTATGCCCACTCTCCCTGCTGGCGTGATAGCCAACGCTCTTATCCATATTCCGTTGTACGCCGAAATACTCAAATTCCCGCCAGTAGCCGCGTCATCCATCAAAAAGTTGTATTGAGCTGTCACCCCTGATCTCTCAAAACTCATAAGATTACTTGATGCAGTATTCGTGTGGAGCCTCAATGGTATGCCAGTCCACGAGTTTCCGCCTATTCCCACTCCTCCCGTAGTATTATGTATACCGCTCGCATCGCTTGTCCATCCGCCGCCGCCAACAGAATTAAGACATACTGTAGACGTGCAAACATCGCCAGTTACAGTAAGATTACCGTTTTGCCCAATAGTCATTACATCCGCAAACGCTGGATTGCTTAGATATACAGTCGAGTTAGTCAGAGAAGACGTTTCGGCCCGCAAACTCCAAACCCTAGATTGAGAAGAAGTGCCATTCCAAAAAGCGCTCTGAATCCAAAAATTTGGAGAAGGAACGAATGGCACACCCGATGTTGCCACGCCATTACCCATTCGAAATGCCCCGTTCGCTCTTAACTCTCCCGCTATATCCAATTTGGTTTGAGGAGAGGAAACACCAATACCAATATTTGTCCCATTATTAAACAGCAAACCGTTGGCAAGCCAGATTGAACCGTCCCATCTCAAAGTTTGGCCAGCTAAAGTTCCGTTTGCCACTCCGCCCCCGGAAACAGTGCTTAAGCATGTACCCGTACCGCCTCCTCCTAAATTTGTGCAAACATCTCCCACGGCTTGGATTCGTCCGACAACTTCCAGTTTTGCGGTGGGATTTATAGTGCCAATACCCACATTCCCGGAGTTTGCATTGTATATGTTTGTTCCAGACAAAATCCATTGCTCGCCGCCTCCCGCAGTACTTAGACAAATACCGCTTCCCGCGTCCGTACAAATATCCCCCGTAGCATGAATCTGGCCCGTTACGTCAAGCTCTGTAGCGGGGTTAGTATTGCCGATACCAAAACGGACAGGATTGACTGCTGTGCTGGGGCTAATAAAAGAAGATTGACTTCCCGAAGCGTTTAAACGGACTCTTCCGTCCAAAACTCCTGCGCTATCGAAATATTTTATCCCCAGCTCATTCCCGGTCATAAGAATACGCTCGTTGTCATCGGTATCATATATACGCAAAACAGTGCCTTCTAATAAGTCAAACGCTGAAGGCGGACTATTCGATAGAAAGCGAGCCCGAGGAATAAATGTATCCCCTGCGGTATTGTATGTATAAAATATAATTCCAGGAAATCCTCCGAATGGAAGACCATAAATATCCAAACTCTCCCCATAATTAGTGATCTTGCGCCCCCCTCTTAAATCCCCCTCGATAATCAAGTTGCCCGATTTCGTTTGCTCGCCAGAACCCGTATTAATGGGAGGAGCAATATTCCCTCCGGGAGGAGCTGAATTCGGAGGAGTCCAGGCGCCATACGCCTGGAAAAATCCTAAAAACAAAATCAAAAAAGCAATACTGCCTATGTGATATACCATTTTTCTAAGTGTGAGCATTGAAATCAACGCAATAATGCTAAAATATTTACTAAAATGAATCGGCGGGAGCGGGTGGAGGTGGTTGACTGCGACCAGAAGAACGAGGAGTAGGATTTGATTGAGTGCCAGAACCAGAAGGAAAAACGCTCGTCTCGTTTGGCGTATACGAACCGGACGCCTGGGATTGGGCGGCTTTCGTGGTTTGCTCGATAAAGATGTTAATCTTTTTTTCCACTCTTTGTATATTGAAGTACAAAAATAAGCTGGATACGGTCAAAAGTATCAAAATAACAATTAATCCAATCCCAAGCAAGAGATTGGAATTCAACGTATTCTTTTGATCAAATTGCTGATCCATCACGCGAACATTATTATTTCAAAATATTTTTGCAAGAGAAAATCGCCCCACAAAAATGCCGCGAGCGTCCCGAAAATCAAAAACGGTCCGAAAGGCACTTCGCTTTTCAACCCCTTCCTTTTCAAACTAATCAGTACTATGCCTATTATAGCACCAACAACAAACGCAACAAATAGCGCAACAAGAAGATTGGGCCAGCCAAGGAACAATCCCATAAACAATGCCAGTTTAACATCTCCAAAGCCCATCCACCGGCCCCGGGAAACAGCAAAAACAGCCAGGAAAAATCCAAAACCGATGAGAGCGGCAAACAGAGCGTTCATGAGCGGATTCACGATGCCAAAACCGAAAAACATATTTATGGGATCCAAAAGGACTAATCCCCTTTCAGATACCTGGGAAAACTGTACATGCTCAAAAACTTTCCATGCAAAAGCTAAACCGATTGCGGGAAAAAGAATTTTGTCTGGAATCAAAAAGTGCTTTAAATCATAAACGAAAATGACGATAAGCAAACTGGCAATAGCAAAAAGATACAGCAAAGACGCAAATTGCGCTGGACCAACTGCTATTTCATTGGAAATTACTTGCCCGCCGAAGCCTTGGCGAAGGAGGGGGAATTGGTAATTAGCTATTAGAAAGAAAACCATTGCCGTTCCCAGCTCTACTAGAGGGTACTGAATGGAAATAGGCTTTTTGCAGTACCTGCACCTGCCCCGGAGCATTGCAAAGCTCAAAACAGGCATTAAATCATACCAGGCCAATTGATGACGGCACCGGGGACAATACGAACGCCCTTTAGCCACGCTCTCCCCCGTTTGCAAGCGCCAAATGACGACATTCAAAAAACTGCCAACAATCAACCCCAACACAAAAACTATTGCCACAACACCCACAATCATTTGCTTATTATACCCCCTCCCCTTTTTATCTACAATTTACTTCCTTAATTATACGTACGTATAATTAAGGAAGTGCTTTTAAGCTTATCAAATAACTCATGTAACAAGTTACTATGAGAAAATACAAATACTATTTTAAGAAACCACGTTCTGCCATTGCCAAAGATATCGTTAAAACGCTTGCTATGGCTGGCATTCTTTCCATTGCCACAACATCGCCATACGCTGGCTCTATATTTTATAAGGCATTTAAAAACAGGAAAGCATACAAAAGGCGGGAAGTTACAGACACCTTCACACGCCTGCGCAGAAAAGGACTTATCCATATGGAACGAAACGGGCATGACTTCCGCATTTCCCTTACTCAAAAGGGCAAAGAATTGGCCGGATACATGCAAATTGACGATCTTTGCATTTCCAAACCTAAAAAATGGGATGGAAAATGGCGCATTATTCTGTTTGATATTGCAAATCTTAAAGTGCTTCATCGCAACGCTTTCAGAGCTAAACTGCGAGAACTTGGATTTATTCCTCTTCAGAAGAGTGTGTGGGTACATCCCTTTCCTTGCAAGCCGGAAATTCAAATTCTGCGTGATTTTTTCGGACTTGAAGAAGAAGTACGCCTTATCACAGCAGAAAAAATTGGATTCGATGCATCCATAAAAGAACACTTTCAGCTCGTTTAGCCACCCTTTATCCGTTTAAACCTCTTTCTTATTTATCCGTACGTATAAATTAGGAAGAGGTTTTTGGCTAGGTTGCCTTTATGCCCTTTATGCAATGATCGAGGATTAGTTTTTTTTCTGCTTGGCTAACGTCTGCGTGGCCGATGACGTCGAGCATGGGATCTTGGCCTGAAAAATCGTCTTCATCACAGGCCTTATAATCGCGATCCATACCTAAAGCCAAAGATTTTTTAGACTCGAGAAGCACTCCAAGATGATAATATCCCTGCTCCTGGCAATAATGATACAGATAACCGGACTTGTTATCTTGAGGCAGGGCAGAAAGTTCCTTTAAATCCTTAGGATAATCACCCTTATCCCTAAAATACGTCTCAATAGCGGCAACTAAAACAGGGAAGCCGCTCATTCTGGCGGTATCTCTATCCCTCTGATTTTGGACCAAGTAACTTCTGTTTGCCGCGGCAAAAAACATTGCCCCGACAAGAGCCAGAACAATAAGAAAAAGTGCGATATCCCGCGGGGAAGCAAACTGCCTGCTAGTTGTGGGAAGTACGGCTTTACACAAAGGGTCGAGCCAAATAATACCAGTCACGAACAAAACTGCGCCCAAACCCAGCGCAGCTCCTCCACTGAACAAAAAGCGCTGGGAACCCATGCCAGACCAAAGATCCCCGATAAAAAGAAAACTGATTAGAAAAGCGATTATGCCTATGGCGCTCAAGGCTATAGCATAGTATTTTACCTCGCTTTCGGCGATGGCTGTTTTTTTGGCAATATAAAATACTGCAAACTTGAGCATTAAAACAGAAGAAAAAACGCTTGCCAAAAGAGTTGCGATAAACACGACAAGTATTTTTTTGGGCAGAATGGATAAAATATCCTGCAAAACAGCCAACCCTCCCCACGCTATAAGCAAACTTAAAACAGCCCCCCCGATTCCGACAAACGCCAAAAGCACGGCGAATATCCAAACATGAGATTTTTTAATAAATTCATTAGATAAACCATCAATTGTAAAAATAGACATACTATTATTATACAAAAAACCATACCTTTTAAAAGAAAAGAAGCGCTTTCGCGCTTCTTTTCTGCATTATATCGTTTCCTGCACTATGCTGGAATTTCGCAATCTTCATTCACAAGCTGAAAATCAACTTCTCCAGAACTGCCGTCGTTTGTCGCACTCACGCTTCCTGACGATAATCCTCCTGTTCCATTTTCGAGATAGAAGCATATTTCCCAGTTTGCAAGCGTAGGGGCTGTGACAGCGGCAGAGGCACTAATGCTATAGTCACAGTTCGTAATTCCGTTCGTAGCATTGCATGGGAGTGCAGCAGAACTTTGAGGATCTTCTAGGGGCGTAGTAGAAAACAAGTTTATATCTCCAGGCCCCGTACACGCCTTCAATTCATTTGCACCAGTAGCAAGAACACATCCCGCTAAGGCGGATGTGCTTTCAAACCCCTCTGCCTGAAGAATTGTTATAGCTTGCCTAATGTCAGAAACCCGCTGGGCGTCTCGCGCTCGTCCCTGAACACCGCCAAACGACACCAGCACAATACCCGCCAAGATACCGATAATAGCGATAACAACCAGCAACTCAATAAGCGTAAAACCTTTTGCGTGCTTTTTCAGTCTATCAAACATATAAAACAAATTTATTGCTATAATTTTTTTGACCTTTTACTAATAGTTGACCTTTATGGTTAATGCCGCTCATTGTTGAGCAGCCATTGCAACTTATTATAAATGCAAAGCGCAAACTTCACAATGTGGAAAACTTTTTTCCCATTATATCGAAGTAATCCCTTGATAAATCGGCAGCATAATGGCAACCATAATTCCTCCGACAACAACTCCAAGAACAACAATCAAAAAAGGCTCCATTAACCCCAGCATATTATCAACCAAACGGTTCACTTCCCTGCGGTAAAAACCGACAACTCCGGCAAGCGTTGTGTCCAAAGATCCTGACTGCTCTCCAACATACACCATTTGGGTAAACACGGGAGGAAATTCTTCGGGATAACGCCTTAAAACAGAACTCATTGGCTCTCCATTCCTCACGGCATCGGTTGTTTCCTTTAAGATATCCTGGTAAATGACGTTATCTACCACCTGCCCGGTGATTTCCAAAGCCTGCACAATTGAAATGCCTCCGACTATCAAGGTGGAGACGTTTTCGGCAAAACGGGCAAGATAAGTAAGCTTTAATATGCGAGATAAAATCGGCACAGCAAGAATTATCCTGCTTATTGCGCGCTTGCCTTGGGGGGTAACCCGAAACTGCATGAAAAATATTCCAGCCACAACCAAGCCCCCCAGCAAAAGCCACCACCAGGCAATGACAAAATCGGTAAAACCAAGTATTGCTCTTGTGATAAAAGGTAGCTGTTTTTCGCCTGTGGTGCCCTCCAAAAGACTGGAAACATTGGGAATGACAAAAAATGTCATCAACAAAATAACAGCTACCACCACAAGCAATATGAACGCTGGGTAAATCATGGCTCCTTTTACCTTGCTGGTGAGCTCGTTTTCCCTTTCCAAGTGCTCGGCTAAAAACTGCAATACTTCAGAAAGCTTTCCCGAAGCTTCGCCGCTTCTCAACATACTTACATAAAAAGGCGAGAAAACCTTGGGGTACTTGGAGCAAGCCTTTGACAATGCTGTTCCAGCCTCTACCTCCTCTTGAATATGCCTGATTATTTCCCTGAATTGCTTTTTGTCAACCTGTTTTGCCAGGGCGAAAAGAGCGTCTATCAAAGACACCTGCGATACCACAAGAATAGAAAGCTGGCGGGAAAAGATCATGACATCTTTTACCGAAACAGAGTTAAACACCTGTATATCTTTTTGATATATAGGCTTGTCGTCTGCTGGCGAAAGCTTTGTGATAAACCAGCCGCTCTGGCTTAATACGTCCAAAGCGCCGTCCTCGGAGGCCGCTTCGACAACTCCGTCTTTAAGCTCTCCCCTGCCGTTTCTGGCCTGATAGTTAAACTTCATGGGTTTACCATCGGGTTTTTACGAGTTTTCGCAATTCATTTGAATCCAAAGAATACGCCATCGCGTTTTCAATAGTTATTTTACCCGCTCTTACCAAGGCCGCCAAAGAACGGTTCAAAGAAATCATACCTTCGGCGGCGGAAGTTTCGATAACAAATGGAATTTCGTGCGCTTTGTTTTCTCGTATCAGGTTGGCTACAGCGGGAGTGGAAAAAAGCACTTCAACTGCCGGTACAAGCTCTCCTTTCATGCCAGGAACCAAACGCTGGGAAACAATGCCAGACAAAGAAGAAGCAAGCTGGGCTCTTACCTGGGCCTGCTGTTCCGGAGGAAAAGAATCCAGGATACGGTGCATGCTTTGGCTGGCAGAATTGGTGTGCAGAGTGGCAAACACCAAATGCCCGGTTTCAGCCGCGCTGATTGCCGTGGCGATAGTTTCGGGATCTCGCATTTCACCCACCATAATTACATCGGGATCCTGCCTGAAGGTCGCCCGCAAAGCGCGTTCAAAAGAAGTAGCATCCTGGAAAACCTCGCGCTGGTCTATTATTGATTTATCCTGCTTAAACACATATTCTATGGGATCTTCTATGGTTATGATATGGCTTGCCCTGGTATGGTTGATTTCGTCAATTAACGCGGCGAGAGTTGTTGATTTTCCATGGCTGGAGGGGCCGGTAACCAGCACAAATCCCTGGGTAATTTCAGCAAACCGATGCAGAATAGGCGGCAGACCCAATTCCTCCAAAGTACGGATTTGGGTTGGTATCAATCGCAATACAATACTCAAAGAGTCTTGCTGGTAGAAGATGTTAACCCTGAATCGCGCCCGCTCTTCATGTTTGTAGGAAAAGTCAACGTCCCTGTCTTTTTCGAGTTTTCCCTGCTGTACAGGCGTCAATAACGCCTGGCTTAATTCGGCAACATCCTCTTTCGACAGCGCTTTTTCACGAGTCATGTGCACAAGCTGTCTTGAAATTCTCAACACGGGAGGCATGCCTTCCGACAAGTGCAGGTCTGAAGCGTTTTGGTCTATGGTAAGATCGAGGACTGATTTAAGTTTTTGCTGGGCATTTTGGGGCATAGGAATTTTATCCAATTGTTTTTTTGATTTCTTCAATGACCTGGCTTGGCGTATAATGCGCCTTGATCAAGTATTTATCAACACCAAGGCCTGCTCCCCTTTCAATCTCATCTTTCTGGCTAAGGTTTGAAAACACGAAAATCTTGAGGTTTGCCGGACGATTTGTCTTTAGCTGTTCCAAAACCTCCCACCCGTCCATGTGCGGCAGGACAATGTCGAGCAGCATGATATCGGGATTTTTTTCCGCCACCACGCGCAAGGCTTCCTGTCCGTCTTGCGCCACTTCCACTTCAAAGTTCGCCTCCCGAAGTTTGGTGGTATAAATATCAATCAACATCGCGTCGTCTTCAACAAGTAAAATTTTTGCCATATACATGTGTTTATTAGTCTTCCGCCACTCGCAACACCTCTTCTATTGTCGTCATGCCGTCAAGCGCCTTTAAGATGCCATCCTGAAACATCGTAACCATGCCCTGCCGCTTTGCTTCTTCTGCCACCTTGGTCTCTGAAGGATCTTCTAAAATAATACCGGCCAGCGCGTCTGTCATCGAAAGAGCTTCGTATACTCCCAATCTTCCCGAGTATCCGGAAGAACCGCATTTTTTGCAGCCTTTCGGCTGATACAGCTTTAAGTCTTTTAGATATGGTTCGACTTTCTTTTGAAAATCAGGAGAAGCATTTGCCGTTTCTTTCATGATAAGCTCCTTCATGCCCTTTTTTGCTTTCACGGCTTCCCTGCAATTAATGCATAACTTCCTTACCAAACGCTGGGCAACTGCCACTGCCAATGTTACGGGAATCAAATATTTTTCAACGCCCATATCCACCAAACGCGGAATGACGCCAAAGGCGTTGTTGGTGTGTAACGTTGATAGCACAAGATGGCCGGTCAGCGCAGCGTGAATGACAAGCGTAGCGGTTTCACTGTCTCTTACCTCTCCAACCATTATTATATCGGGGTCTTGGCGCAATATCTGGCGCAGACCCTGGGCAAAGTCATAGTTGACTTCAGGACGCACCTGCGACTGGTTCATGCCCGGGAGCAAATACTCAACAGGATCTTCCAGACTTACAATATTGACAGTTTCATTGTTCAGCTCACGGAGCATGGTATATAGCGTAGTAGTTTTCCCGGAACCCGTGGGACCAGTAACCAAAATAAGCCCAAACGGACGTTTCATTGCTTCCTGGATCTTATTCAGGTTTGTTCCTTCAATGCCCAAATCCTGGAAATTTTTAGCGCCGCTTTCAGGATCCAAAATACGCAGGGCAACCTTCTCGCCCAAAGCTGTCGGGAATATTGCCACACGAAAATCAATATTCCTGTTGTCCACTATCATGGAAAACCTTCCGTCCTGGGGAATTCTTGTCTCGTCAATCTTAAGATTCGAAAGAATCTTGATCCTGGCAATTACCGCAGGATGGACTTTTATCGGAAGAAACAGCGAAGAATGCAATTCACCCAAAAATCGGAAACGCACGCGCAAATTTTCCCTTGTCGGCTCAATGTGAATATCAGAAGCCCCTCCCTCCACGGCATTGCGCACAATTACCGCCACCATTTTGGTTACGGGCGCCTCTTCCACAATCCTCGAATTATCCTGACGCTTTCCCTCTCCAGGCTTCTTTTGCGTTTTTACTTCCTGCTCCAGCTCTTCCAGGGCGCGCCTTACCTCTCCCTTCAAGCTGCGGTACTGCTTCATTAAAGCCTCGAATGTGCTTGGAGCAATAAAGGATATTTTGTACGAAAAATTTCCCTGCCTTGAAAGGAATTGCAAAGCTCCCTGGGCTTTTGTGTCTTTTGGATACACCATGCCAACCTCCAGCAGGTTGCCCTCCGCGGCAATGGGAACCATTTTGTAATATCGCGCGGATTCCTCGGAAATAAGCTCGAGGGCTTTAAGGGGAACATCCTCGGCATCTACCCTGCGCAAAGGCAGGCCGAATAATTCGCTTTCCAATTGGAACAAGCTTTCTTCTTTAAGCATACCCTTCTCAAGCAAAATATCTTCTGGTTTTTTCCCAGAAGTTTCGGCCTCGGCCCGTATTGTTTTCGCATCTTGGACCCCTATGATATTTTTTTGAACTAAAAAATCTAAAATTCCCATGAAAATTTACGGAGCAAAAGGATTGTCCTTGCCATACTCCCCTGGCTGGGGAGCGGCAATAGGATCGGCTGGAATAACAAAGCCATTCATCGCTTCGAGCGTTTTAAAATCGATCACAACCTTGGGAAATGAGAAAGAAGGCAAGATAACCTGCAATTCCGCTTGCTTTTCTTTGCTGGAAAGCAGGAAAGCAATAGCTACGAAAACAAGCAGGATGAATACTGCGGGCAGGTACTGCTGGATTTTTTTCCGCTGTGCTTCTATATTTGCCATATCAATATCAATAAGAAAATACTTTGAGGTTTATTGACGCCCTATAAATTCCTGGGGGTTCTTCAGCGTCAGGAATGGCATCTGGCTCCAGGTTGACCGACTCTATATGGATAATCCTGGCAACCTTATTCAAAAATTCCAAGTAGTCTTTTATGTTCTCGTACGACCCCCTGATTTGAAGAGTTACGCCGGTCGGACGCGTTTGGCTGGCAGAATCAGTGGCAAAAGCTATGTCTTTTCCTGCTTCTCCGCCGCCAATGGCAACATCGTCAACCCTTACGCCCCTTGCATCCGCCATATTCGAGAACATATGATAGGTAAAAGGTATCTGGGAATTGCTCGGGACAGCGTAGTCAATCAACGAAAGCTGCCTCTGGTATCTTTGGAGTTCTTCGTTTGCCGCCTGTAAATCTTTAAAATATTCCTGTTTATTGGCGATGTTTTCCCGCAATCCCTTCCCCACGGTGCGCAAAGAAATATATTCCCGGTACTCTGGCATTACCAAGAAAACAATCCCAAGCATGGAAAATCCTAATAAAATTGTGGCAATGATAATGCGAAGGCTCATTTTATTGGTGTGGGTATAAATTGCAACGATAAACTAAATGCCGCCCTCCCGTCTTCGTCTTTTTTGAACCCGGAAAATACCGCTCCCCGTAGCTCGCTTTTGCCCTGCATGACAAGGATTTGCTGATGTAAAATCGCGAAATTCGGGGCAGTGCCAACCAAATCCATCTTCCCCTCTGCGACCGAAATGTTGGCTGAAGAAAAAGCAACCCCCCGCAAGGTATATTTCTCAAGGAATTCGAACATGGGAATGGGGGTTTTTTGTCCCGCCAAAAGAGCCTGCACCGCATTTATTTTGCCCTGGTATTGCACCAGGGTTTCTTCCATTTGGCGCTGTTCAGCTCCTCCGGCCTCCGCAAACTCTTGGCGCCAGTCAGCATTTTTTTTCTCCTGCTCATTTTCGAAAACGAATCTCAAAAGAGAATAAGCGCCGGCCACAGAAAGCAGGGCAATTAAAGCTATTGCCACGATAATATTTTCCGTTCTATGGTATGCTTCAACCCCCTTTTGGGTGTTTTTTGGAAGAATTTGTATTGGCATAGTAATTATTCAAATCCCCGAAGAGCCATGCCGACTGCCACCGCGTACGCAGGGCCTGATTTTTTTAAGGTTTCCTCCAAAAGCGGCGGATAAAACACATGCTGGAATGGACTGGCTATTGAAACATTTTTCACAAAGTCTTTTTCAAAAAACTCCTTAATTCCCTTAAGCAGTGCCGATCCCCCCGCTACAACAACTTTTTCAACGTCTTTGCCGCTGTCTGTCTTGTGCGACTGCGCTATTCTATGCATCTCCTGCAAAAGCGCGTCCATTTGGGGAAGCAAAACTTCGGAAGTTCCCACCTTCAATAAAAGCCCATCCTTTATTTTCATGTCCTCTGCTGTCTTAAAATCAACGCGCCCCGATGAGGCAATACGCTCCGAAAACTGCTTGCCCGCTATATCCACACTGTTTGAAGAACGGAGCATGCCCTTTTCCACTACACTAATTGTAGTCGTTTGCGCGCCAATATCCAAGAGCATAGTTACTCCCCTGTCCCCTTTCTGCAAACATGAACGGATAATCCCAAACACTTCCGCCTCAAGACCGGCCAATTCCACCCCCGCCATCTTCGCGATTTCCTGATATTGGTTAATGGACTCGTTGGGTACTGCAACCATGAGAATCTTAAACGGATCAAGCTTTTTTTGGGGTCCTTCTATGATTTGCCAGCCATACGACACTTCAGAAAGAGGTACAGGGACATGCCTCCTTGCCTCAAAACGCACCGCCTCCGCCAGCTCCCTGCTGTCCATGGGAGGCATTTCAAAATTAGTAAAAAATGTGGAAAAGTCGGGAATCGAAAAAATGGCTTTCTTGACATGTATCTTTGATTCTTCCATGACTGCCCTAATGGCTTTGGCGATTTCTTCGCTGGAAAGGGATAAAGTGTTTTTTTCAAACGTGCGAAAAGGCTCTTGATACAGGCTTTCGCTTTTTATCTCTCCATAATTTTTAAGGGTGCGGCGCTCTGTCCAGCCGGAAAGCTCCACCAGCTTAATCGCAGAGGTGCCAATATCAATACCAAGATAACTCTTCGGAAACAATGGAAACGACTGAAAAATCATTGTCTATTATACCACAAAGGGATTACAATGGCTTAATGAAATTTACAGTATTAACAGCTCTTGCCGATCTCTTTTTCCCGAAACATTGCATTTCATGCCAAAAAGAATCGACATTTTTCTGCAACGACTGTTTGGCTCTTATTCCCATCAATCGAATTCCCCAATTTTTCGGCAGCAATCACGATCTGTCGGGATTATTTTACGCCGCTTCTTACACAGAGTCCCTAATACAGCGGACAATCAAGAAATACAAGTACGAACCCTTCATCAAAGATCTTTCTTCTTCTTTGGCTTTTCTTATTATATCCCATCTCATGCTTGCGGACAAACCAATACTGCCGATATTCTCTGCCGCAAAAACAAATACAATCAAAACATCAGAATATCTCCTCGTTCCGGTCCCATTGCACAAAAAAAGATTGCGCTGGCGCGGATTT
Source organism: uncultured Candidatus Saccharibacteria bacterium (assembly GCA_964479725.1). Lineage (GTDB taxonomy): Bacteria > Patescibacteriota > Minisyncoccia > Minisyncoccales > UBA10102 > CAYZNF01. Next base: position 46,940 of record CAYZNF010000006.1, on the reverse strand, counting down.
AACCACGCGGAACTCTTGGCAAAAGAGCTTTCTTTGGGCCTTGCCATACCCCTTGCGGCAAATCTGCTCGTAAAAACAAAAGCAACTCTCGCTCAAGCTGAACTATCGGAAAAAGAACGCAAGACAAATGTAAAAGATGCTTTCCGGGTAATTTCTCCCTCTTCGGTAAAAAACAAAAACATCCTGCTTGTGGATGATGTATATACAACCGGCAGTACGCTCCGCGAATGCGCAAAAGTTCTCAAGAAGGCTGGAGCTTTTAGGATTTTTGGAATTGTCGCGGCGCGAGGCTAGGGTAAATCGGCCTATAAATCGTTTCCGGAATACGACAGGTTGAAACTTTTGTTGATCAAAGGAAAATCGGGAACCACATCATTAGTTACGGCGTATCCCATAATAGCCCAATTCAAAAATGACGTATCGCGCACCTTACATCGCGTTATCGTTCCCTGTTCATCCGTGGCTACAAAGTACGCAATATCCCCCCTCCATCCCTCTACAAGGCTGAAAGCAAAGCTTTGCTTTTTTAGCCGAGGCAACGAAAGCGTGCAAATATCCCCGTTTGGCATGGTGCGCAAAGCATGCCGTATGATTTCGATAGAATTCAAAACTTCGCTTATTCGAACCTTAAAACGGGCATACACATCCCCGCTTGACTCTAAAGCCATGCGAAGGGGCATTTCTTTATAGGCGGCGTAAGGAAAGTCTATGCGAGTATCCTGCGCTATACCCACTGCTTTTCCAGCTACCCCCAATATCCCATGATCCAAAGCAACGGTGCGATCTATGGAACCGGTTCCATGCAACCTGTTCATCAAGGTAGCGGTGCCTTCAGCTATTTCAATAACTTCTTTAAAATCTTTTTCCAGGGCGGCTAGGCTGGCTTTGAAATCCTGCTTGATTTCAGACGGAATATCTTTCGTTACTCCGCCCACCGTATTCACTCCGCGCAAAAAACGGCTTCCGGTAAGCTTTTCGTTCCATTGCATGACTATTTCCCGCAATCTGGCCCCGTTGCTTCCGCCAAACGCAAAAGCAGTATCCATCATAATAGCTCCGATATCGCCTAAGTGATTGGCGATTCTTTCAAGTTCAGCATATATAACCCTCAAATAAAGAGCTTTTTTGGGAACCTCCGCATCGCCGAGCTTTTCCACTGCCTGGCAATACGCCAAGGAATGGGAGAAAGAACTGTCGCCCGAAACCCTTTCCGAAAGCATTACTTTCTTTTCAAAGGGCAATACTTCAAAAAGTTTTTCTATGCCCTTATGCGTATAGCCCAAACGAGCTTCGAGAGAAACGATTTCTTCTCCCACCACGCTAAAACGAAAATGGCCAGGCTCTATAATACCGGCGTGCACCGGCCCCACCGGAATTTCATACACACCCTCACCTTCCACCCGTTGAAACGGATAAGAAGCGCGCGCCTTGGGCGGACGATACTGCCAATCAAAATCCTTACGCAAAGGGTAAACATTGCCGGGCCAATTTTCGTGCAAAATAATCGGCCTGGGATCGGGATGCCCTTCCGGGTTTATGCCAAAAAATGTCTTTATCTCCCTTTCATACCAGGAAAGCTGATGGATTTTGGTCGCAAGAGAAGGAAAAGACTCCCCTTCCTTCAGGGCAATAAAAGGAGCTACAAACAACTGGCTTCCCGGCACGCCAAATACATAGAAAACTCGAAAAAAACCATCTTTCTTTCTGTCGTCTGTTGCCGCTGCGGTCTTTAGCGGCAAGTGATATTGATTGTAAAAAGACAGGCATACTCGTTCGATATCCTTGGGTAAAATAGGGAACAAAATCATATTTCCCTCTTTTTGGATGGCTGTTTTTGAAGGAATATATGCCGAAATGATTTCTTCGATATTCATAGATATGATATAAGATTTATTAAATCAAGACGGCTCCGTCAAGTAGCATTGTTTTGAGCATTGAAGGCATGAATAAACTTAACAGAATAAATAACGCCGCCAAACACAGCAAAGGCACAAGCGTCCAAAGATTCGCTTCCCCTTTTTGCGTGCCTTCTGGCGATACACCGAAAAACATCTCTGAAATATGCCGCAAAAATCCGATAAATATCAAGGCAAGCGCGAAAACCAGAAAAACAGCAACTATGGGATACTCTTCAATAGCGCTTGCCAATATTCCAAATTTTGTCAAAAATATTCCAAAAGGAGGCAGGCCAAGAAGCCCCAAGGCTCCTCCTATAAACACCAGACTCGTAATGGGCAAAACGCTATGGGCTCCTTTGATCTTGGCAATATTCGCCGAACTGTATTTAAGGAATATATTGCCTGCGGCAAAAAATAGCAATGACTTTGAAAGCGCGTGATATAACATGTGCAAAAGAGCAAAAAATGCCGCCGCCCCGCCAATTCCGAATCCTATAGCCATGATTCCCGCATGCTCAATACTGGAATATGCCAGAAGACGCTTATAATTCTTCTGCCCAAAAATAAGCAGCATCGCCACGCAAATTGAGACAATGCCAAAAAAGATAAGGAGAAGGCTGGAAAATGAGGATCCCAAAACATCGTCCACCACTGCTTTAAAGCGCAGAATCGAGAGAAATGCCACGTTCAGCAATACTCCCGACAAGAGCGCCGCAATTGGAACGGGAGCTTTGTCGTATGCGTCGGGCTTCCAGGTATGCATTGGGGCTAGTCCGACTTTTGTGCCGTATCCAATCAATACGAACACAAAACCCACCTTTGCCGCAAGAGAAGAAATAAAAGGAGCCGCGTCGCGCAATGCCTGCCAGTCTAAAAATACATGTTCGCCTCCCGCTTCATTAGCGGAAACCAAAAAAATAAGCGTGCCGAGAAAACCAAGCAGCAAACCCACGGAATTCAAGATTAAATATTTCCACGCGGCTTCAATGGTAGAAGGCTTGCCGTAAAAACTTATCAAGAATGCCGTTGAAAGGGTGGTAGCTTCAATGGCAAGCCACATGACGATAGGATGGTGCGCGCATACGGCAACAAGCATCGCGAAAATAAAAAGATGCAGCAGGACAAAATACTGCCTTACCCTGCGAAATCCGATAATTTCTTTTTTCACCTCTTCCCTCAAATACCCTATAGAATACATCACCGCCACAAATCCTACCAAACTGATCAGCGCGATAAAAAGCAAACTTAAAGCGTCTATCTCAAAAATGGAAAAAACAGGATAATTGCCCGATATCAAAACCTCTTTGGCTATAATAAACACTACTCCCATCTCTCCCAAAGAAGCGAGCAAAGAGCCTATCTCCAGCCAATTCTTCTTGCCGCGCGGCGCTAAAAGCGACAGAAAAGCGGCAGCTAATGGAATAAAAAAAATAAGAAGAATAAGCATACTATTACTCTTCCTTAAGCCGTTTCATGTCGGTAACATTAAGCGACCCAAAATGCTTATGCAAAAGCGCGATAAACACCGTGGCAACAACGACCCACACGGCTATATCGAACAGAATGCCGAGCTCCAAAGAAATTGGGTACTGCAGCCCTATAAAAGAGGCTAGCAGAACTATGCTGTTTTCCAATGAAAGTATGCCGATAATCTGCGAAAATGCCCCTTTTCGGTTGATAATCAGCACCAATGAAATCAGAATACTGCTGAAAACAAGAGGCAGATAAGCTCCTAAACCGTTCCCCGCCAGAAAAGCAACGGAATCAAACTGTTTTGAATACGCAAAGACGGTCAAGCCCATAAGCACCAAAAGCGTAAGGGGCGTGCTCAAATACGCGGTAGCGCTGCTTTGCACTTTCTGTTTCTTCACAAGATGATAAAAAAACATAGGCGCGGCAACTCCTTTCACGACAATAGTCAAAGCCGCAACAAGGATAAGGCTTATTTCCGCGTGCTGGAATGCCATTTTTAGCAAGCCCAAAAATACGGCTAAAGACTGCAGAATATAAAGATTGATCAGCACTTCGTTTCTGCGCGCTAAATTCATAAAAATTACCGAAAGAAACGCGATGATCGGAATGCTCAAAAAGATTGGCGACAAAAAAATAGACATAATTTACATCATGATTATTCCTATGGCAATGATTCCCAGGACCAGGGAAGTCAGCAGCAAGTCCGGAATACGAAAGAAACGAAGTTTGGCAATGACCGACTCGACAAAGGCTATTCCGCCTCCGATCAGGAAAACTTTAACCGCGAAAATAGCAAAAGCCAGCATAAGGGCCTGAAGAGAGAAATCCTGCGCTATCCCCCATGGGAAAAACAGATTGGCGGCAAGCGCGACAAAAATCAAGAGTTTGTTCGAAGCTGCCCATTCTATGAGCGCCAGGCGCTTGCCCGAATACTCCAATATCATTGCTTCGTGGATCATCGTAAGCTCCAAATGCGTGGACGGATTATCTATGGGCATTCTGCTGGTCTCGGCAACCAGAGCAATCAAGAATGCTACGAAAGCTATAAAAACGGGTACCAGACTGACCAGAGGCAGCAACTGAATATTCGCGACTATTTGGCCAAAATTAGTCGAATGCGCGATCAAAGCAACCGAAAGCAAGGAAAACAATAATCCGGCTTCCGCCAAAGCCGCTACGGTCATTTCACGGCTTGAGCCAAACCCGCCAAAAGAGCTTCCTGTGTCCATGCCGGCAAGTGCAAGGAAAAAAGTCCCCAAAGCTATGACATATATGAACACCAGAAAATCCGCGGCAGGAGCAAAAACGGTTAAGGTCGTCAAAATGGGAATTCCCATGCTAACAAGCAAGGTACTGGTAAAAATCAAATAAGGGGCAAAACGAAAAATCCACGAAGCTTCCTCCGAAATTATTTCGTCTTTGTGCAGCAGCTTAATGATATCGCGATACGGCTGAAACACGCTGGCTCCCACCCTATTTTGCATTCTTGCCTTGATTTTGCGTATGACTCCAATCAGCAACGGAGAAAGCGCCGAAAGAAGCAACGCCTGGATAATGGAAAAAGTTATAGCAGTCATAGTGAATGCACCTAGAATGTAGCGAATATAAGCAATCCTATCAATGTTACAAAAATATAAAGCAAATAGATGTTAACATTGCCTCCCTGCACTTTTTTTGTCCATTCAGAAATTCTTACCAAAACATCACCTATGGGATCATACATATATTTGCCGTATACGTTGGGCAGTTCGATAATCACCTTTTTTGACTTTGTAAAATACCTGCTCGCGGCATCCTGATAATGAATATCCGTCTGTTTCGTGGGCTTTAAAATGCCGCGAAAAATTGCGATAAGCGATCGAGAAAAACTTGTGGCGGTGATTTCCATGCGAGGCGTGCGGACAGCTCCGCAATCCCAGGTCTGGCGCACTTCCTCCTTGCGCTTGCTTGTGAATAACTTTATTGCCAAAAATACCGCGCCAGCCAAGGCAACAATGCCAACAGCGACCGCCGGCATAGAAAGCGCGGCAAAACCCTCTCCAACCTGTACGTCGCTAGCCAAAACTGCGGGAGCATGCATAGATACCGAACCCAGCTTAATGCTTTGCGCCACTTGAGTCAGTAAAGGAACTACCATGCCCGCGCCAAGACCTAAAACCAATGACACGGCGGCTAGAATACCCATAGCAATCAAAAGCGGAGCTGAAGATTCTTTTGCTTTGCCGCTCGCCTCGCTGCGAGGCTTAGCCAGAAATGTAGCTCCAAATGCCTTCACAAAGCAAGCAGCCGCCAAACCGCCCGCCAACGCAAGCGATACAATAGCAAAAATGAAAGCGCTCTTTATCATCAGTTCACCCTCCCCAAGGCCCGCAAAAAGCGCTTGAAAAGTCATCCATTCGCTGGCAAACCCATTCAAAGGCGGCAAAGCGGATATGGCAACAGCCCCCACAAGAAAGAAGAATCCGGTGTATGGCATGCGCCGCAACAAACCTCCGTATTCTTCAATAGAATGGGTGTGAGTTTGAGAAATGACAGACCCGGCTCCAAGAAACAGCAGGGCCTTAAACACGGCGTGGTTTAACGTATGGTATAACGCGGCGGCCATACCCAAAAAAGCAAGCGACATAAAGCCCATTCCCGCGAACACGATCGCGCTGCCCAACCCAAGTAAAATAATGCCAATATTTTCTACGCTATGGTACGCCAGCAACCGCTTTAAGTCATGCTCGGCTAGGGCGTACAAAACGCCCAAAAGCGCGGAAATTGATCCTAACACAAGGATTATAAGGCCCCATGACACCGAAACATTTCCCGAAAAATCAAAAAAGAAACGGATAAGCATAAAAATAGCTGTTTTGATCATGACCCCCGACATTAATGCGGAAACATGCGAGGGAGCCGCGGGATGTGCTTCGGGAAGCCAAACATGCAGAGGAATAATACCTGCTTTCATGCCAAAACCCACAAGGGCCACAGACAACACAATGTTTTGCGACAATACAGATAAACTTGCGAATTCCTGGCGCCAAACATCAAAACTAAAAGAACCTGTCCAGCGATACAAAAGCAAAAAAGCAATCAAAATAAACGCTGTTCCGGCTTGCGACATTACAAAATACAGGAAACCGGCTCGGACGTTTTTTTCTTGCCGATGCTCAAAAATAACCAGGCAATAGGACGCCAGAGCCATCACTTCCCACGCAATCATAAAGTAGAAACCGTTATTGAAAGTAACCACGCACAAAAGGCTCGCTAAAAACAAACCGTAAAAGAATCCGAAAATCCCCAGGTTATATTTGCCGTAGAATTGGCGTTGATACCCCAAACCATACAAAGAAGCAACCAAAGAAATCAAAGAAATCGTAATAATAAAGAAGGCCGATAAAGCATCCACGCGCAGATTAATGAATGACGACAAGAATGACAAAGACACCGGCAGAGTGATAGAAAGCGTTTCACGGGAAAGAAGGACCACGACTCCGAATATCAGGCCTATAGAAGCTCCCGCCGCCGCCAGTCCGTGAGTAACCCAATTTGCTATTTTCCCCTCTCCAAAACGCCCAAAAATAAGCGCTCCCAAAGCGCCTAGGGCAAAAAGACTTATGGCAAGATAAAAACCGTACTGCAATATGGCAGACTCTATCATATATAATCAAGAGTGTTTTTTGACACGACTCTTTTCTTCGCCGATTTTTTCAACTATAGAAACAAGCGCGCGCAGAACATCTGCGGGCGATGGAGGATCTCCCGAAATTTCAAAATCAACAGGAATCACGCTTGCAACACCGTCTAAAACGGCATAAGAACCTTTAAAAATTCCTCCGGAAATGGCATCATCCCCTACCGCCACCACTATTTTCGGAGTGGGAGTCGCTTCGTAAGCGCTGCGCAGGGCATATGCCATATTGCGCGAAACAGGCCCAGTAACAAACAATATATCAGCGTGCCTGGGAGAAGCCACAAAGTGTATGCCAAACCGCTCTATATCATAAAAAGAGTTTGATAGGGCCACCAATTCCTGCTCACAGGCGTTGGTAGACCCCGCGTCCACTTCCCTAATTGCCAGGGAACCCTTAAACCATTTGTTTACGGCCGTTTGAAGCTGTCCCCCAAGCTTATCGAGCTCGCCATTAGGGGAAACAGCAAAAGAACTTCTTGGAATTACAGTTTTTGGGGTAGTGGCTATTTTCTTTAAAAGTTGAAACATACGCGCCTATGGCGCAAATTTCCTTACACAAACCGCACATTATCCGCCACTATTGTAATTCTCCCGTCCCAAGATGTCAATAAGTCAAAATTGCAGAATGTAAAACTTGGCGGTGTCTGTCTGAAAATATCCGAACGGAACTGGCTGGGCCCCGCCTGCGTTCTAACTTCGGCGGGCAGGTCGGCGGGACCTCAAATTGGGTGGCGGGCGGGGTTTTGATTTTTCAAATACTCCTTGATTCGCTCTCGATCTTCGTTCTCTTTTTCGCCTTTGAAGTATATCTCAATAAATTCAACTTTTGAAGCGGCGACGTGGTATGCGTAAATAATCCGCAAAGAACGATCACGGAGAGCGCGACACGCCATACGCGCTTTCACTATATTGATAGTTTCAGTTGAATGGATGATGACAAAATTTTTCCCAACGCCAGTTGGGGCGACAAGTAAAAGTTTCTTAAACTTTTCAAAGTCATCATCTAGTGTTTTATATTTTTTAGAAAGTCGCTTGAATTCTTTTTCAAATTCTGCGAGAGCATCAAAGCGGTTCATATTCTCTTACAGAGGTTTCTTCTGGTCGATAGAATACATGCTCGTATTCCAGCGGCTCTCTGTCTTTTGCTATAATCCATGGCGTATCAAGATGAGATAACGCGGAAATCTGCGTGGCGGTTAAATCGCCAAGACGGTCAATTTCCCAATCAATATGAGCAAGCTCCTGCGCCGAAAGCGCAGATAAGTTAAGCGCCTCGTTCGGATTGACGAGGTACTTGGTCTGCTCGTGCTTGTAAAACTTACTTTTTATCTTCTCAACCCTACCCTTTTTTTCCAGACGTTCAATAAACTTGGCAAACATCACTGGGGTGGGGCCATAATGATTTTTAATGTATTTTGCGCCAATCAGTTGTTCCTCAAATTTTTCGTAATAATCAAAATCAATAAAATACAATAACTTATAGAGCACGGTTTGCCCGATGTTCGGCTTGCCGCCGATTTTTGCGAGGATATACAAAAGCGTCTGCTCAAACTTTTCCGCTTTCTCTTGCGGGATACTGATGCGAATTTCGCCCTCGGCTTCTTGTTTTTGTTTCTTTTTACCCTCAATCTTTACAACGATTTTCATGTCTTCTTTTCCCTCCAAAAAATTTTCAAATGGAATATCAAAAACTTCCGCCAATTTCTTGGCTTCGGTAATAGTTAAATCTCGCTCACCCTGCTCAATTTGCATATAAGTCGGGCGAGAAATTTTAAGCGCGGACGCCAAAAATTCTTGCGTTAGGTTGCGCTTTTTGCGTTGTTCTTGAATAAATTTAGCAAGCATAGTTATTTTGAAAATATTGCGTTATGTTTATCTTCAGACATAAGGATATTTTCTGAATTAATAATACTCACACCTCCATTGTAAGCGATGTAGAATTTCTTGTCAATAGCAATGTAAAGAAGTTATACACAACTATACCTCGCTTAAAACTTGGCTGATTTTCCCTTCCATCAACTCGATTAAGCGGCGGTTGGCGGTGTCTGTCTGAAAATATCCGAACGGAACTGGCTGGGCCCCGCCTGCGTTCTAACTTCGGCGGGCAGGTCGGCGGGCGGAATTCCCCCCAAAAAAATCCCCTTCCGCCCGTCTGCGGAAACGACCCCTTTGGATTGGACGATTTCAAGTTTTTCGTTCCGCTTTCAGCGGAACTCCGAGTTTCGTTCGGTTTGACGGCAAATTCTTTCTAATCCGAATTTTCCAATTTATCAGCCATCTCTTTCAATGTTTCGTTAGGCAATTCCCAAGCTCGCTTCATTGATTCGAAAAAACCATGTTTCAGAAATGAGGCAAATACTTTTGAGATTTCCAGCATCAAAAATGCATCTTCCTTTCCCAGTATTTTGCATATTTTACTGCCAATATATTGAACTTCTCTCGAGGGCTCCCCCTTTTGGACATACTCAACTAAATCTTGTATGTGTGATTTTGGATCAACGCCCGATGTTTTTTCAAACATACGAAATAAATGAGATTCAAAGATTCTTGCGTTTTCCTCATCACGAATAAAATTCTCCCAGAAAAATTTTTGAGCTTGAAATAATGCTACATAAGACACCACAAAAAATATATGATTTATTTCTTCTTGTTTTAATTTATTTAATTCCTTGACTTCCTTTTGCAAGGACTTATTGATTTCGTTTGAAATTGTAAAGATAGCAAAATTAACTCCGGCGGCTTTTAGGCGCAATTCATCTTCAGATCGTGTTGGCTGTTTTTTCTTAAAAAGGTCAAACATAATTTTAGATTAAATGCTTATTCAAGAAGGCTCGACCGGAACCAGACTTTAAGTATTTCTCAAATTCAAAAGCTTTGTATTTATCAATAAAAACTACATGCGTGATAAGTTTAACGGGTCGGCGATTTTCAGTTGCCGGAACATGACCACTGTTGTGTCTATATAATCTTTCTTCCAGATTATCTGTGCAGCCAGTATACGGTTTTCCGTCTGCACATTTTAGAATGTAAACAGTGTAACTCATATATGCGAAGGTCGCCTTCGCAACCCTCTAGCGGACTTCGTCCGCCGAAGGTCGCTTCGGCGACCGAAGGCAGAGGGGGTGGGATTCTTCCCTCTCGGTCAAAATCTTTGATTTTGTAACCGAGAGCAATCCGCCGAATCCAGAGCGAAGTCGAGGGAGAAGGCGGAGAACTCACTAGCAAGGCGGAGAGGGTGGGATTCGAACCCACGATATCCTTTCGGATATAACAGTTTTCAAGACTGTCGCCTTCAACCACTCGGCCACCTCTCCGCCTTACTAACCAGTTTTTCCGCCTCCACTCCATTGCGGCGGACTGCTGTTTGTTGCCAATCGCTCTGCTCTTGGACAAACAGGGAGCAAGACTGTCTCCTTAAACCGCTCGGACACCCCTCCGTTTTACTAACCTGTTTTTTTCGCTCCCCTCTTCCTATCCCCACCTATAATTTACTTCATGAGTTTGCACTTGTTCTGGCGCAACGCCTAGCTTCTCGAAAAGATAATTCCGAATGGCTTTTTCGTCGAAAGGCCTGCAGGAAAAAATATCTATGTATGCTTCTTGGCTATCAGCAAAGGTATGGATTGAGACATGAGAAAAATCAATAATGGCAAATCCGCTTAGCCCCTCGTGCCCCGTATCATAATCTCGAACAAGATGAGGGCCTGAAAGAATCTTCATATCAATCTTTTTTGGGATTTCAAGCAAAAGACTAAAGATAAATTCTTCACTTTGCAGTAAAGATTGATCTACTCCGATCGCGTCGAAAATAATATGATAGGTTTTGGTAAGCGTTCTTGGTCGTTGCCCAGCTTCTTCGCTCATCGAATAAAAATTAAGTTGTTATTTAGTTATTTATAGCACATTGCGGGCGAAGGTCGCCTTCGCAACCTTCTGGCGGACTGTGTCCGCCGAAGGTCGCTTCATCGACCGAAGGCGGAGAGGGAGGGATTCGAACCCTCGAAGGGATTGCTCCCTTAACACATTAGCAGTGTGCTGCTTTCAGCCGCTCAGCCACCTCTCCAGGGGCTAATGTCAAACCAGCCTCATTGTACCCTAAATCTCCTAAAAATCAACCTTTATTTTTTAGAGGAAATAAGCTACAATGCGTACGCCAAGCTTTTGCTTTGGCTAATTGTGCCCGTAGCTCAGTGGATAGAGCGCTTCCCTGCGAAGGAAGAGGCCAGAGGTTCAAATCCTCTCGGGCACACCCCGCGTGATCCGCCGGCCGCAAACCGGCGGTTCAGCTCGTACAGAAGCCCCAAACGGCAGGTTCCAAATCCGCCCTCCCGGTCGTACGGGATTCCCTCGGGAAACACGAGGCGTTGGAACCTCGTCCGCCGCTCGGGGGGTAGGTCAAACCACTGCCGGGGGAGGTCCCGCATGAACGCCGCGGCGTACGCCAGCAGCCCCGCCACGTCGAGCTCGTCGATCCGGCACTCGTTCAGGGAGATGCGCGCCGCCGCGATCTCGTGCTCGAGTTCGGCCTTGCGCTCCTGGAACTCCTCCTTTGCAACACCTATGAGCCTCCTCGCACTGCCGACCACGAATAGAACTCTCGCTACGAACGCTTGCGACGCCCCTCTCAAAATCCAAGGAACTGCTCATTAGGAAAAACCACCCTCAGTAGAACTAAGGGTGGTAGTTTACCTCTGGAGATCCTTCCTTGCCAGCAATACTTGGGTGTCTAACAGAGGACGAGGGTGAGAATGATACCGGTCATGCCTGCAATCCATGCTCCCGCAGACAAGCTGTACACCCAAGCCTTGGCTGTGCGTTTGCGCGAGGCCTGGCATTCCGCGATCAATTCCTCTCGGCTGAGCTCCTCCAGGGGTCGCCTTCTCTGAGATTCCATGTATGACCTCCCTCATCGGAAGGTCACCAGCCGGGGCGCAGACTAGGGCCAGAGCCCGCGCCGCAGCCCGGGCTTGTGACCCACCGTTTGTTCTACCCTCTTTCTGGGGTATTCCGCAATCGCTGTCAAGCACCCTGCTCCGACGCCGCAGCGCTGCGGAATGACCCCCGAAGATCCCGGTCCCTCTTCACAAGTGGAGGGATCAGCCCTCAACACCCCTAGTTTCCAACTCCCGCAACCTATGATGGTGTTTCTCAGGTGAGAATGTGCGGTATATGTATATGAGAATCAACTCATCAAGAGAGCCGTACCGGGCATCAGTTCGGATCACCCGGCCAAATAGATACTGGTTGTCCCTTGCTTGGAGTGCAAAGATGTCGCCCATACGCGGGACTTTCCTTGACTTCTTGAGGATGCGCAGATTCATAAGAGATAAGTTCCTTGGCTGGTCTTACCGCAGGTAGCCGTGCTTCTTGAGATACTGTCTTCCCCACTGAACAGCCTCTTCGTAGATCGCCTTCTTTGGGCTAATGCTATGCCTTTTGTTTTTGAAACCTGGGTTGTTTACGATCAGAGTCTCCTCGATGGCCCGTGCTTGTTCATCCCCATCCGCTCGCAACTGACCCGTCTGATCAAGGATGAGCGACTATAGAGCGCAGTGATCCAGAGTGAAGTGCGAAGATGCTTGCCCACGTCGCCGGGACATTCTCAGTAGAACCAGGGAAAGATAAGGCTATCTGCGGAACCGCCAGAATTAGACTTCAGCACTTCGTAGTGGCATACACCGCTATTTATCATTGACCACCCTCCTTGCCTTTGTCTACTGAATCTCATGATGAATGAAGATCCATCTGGTGCCCTCCCGAACACGACCGCCTTATCCTTGCTGTACTCCAAGACACGCAACACGCTGGGTAGGTCGAGCAAGCATCCCTTTTCGATGTCAGTTTGAATGGATATTGCGAACTCAGTGGCGTGATGTGCTGTTAGTTTCCGAACCTGTAGATGATGAAACGCAACAGATCCTAAAATGTACACGCCGACGAGGGCCAACACGGACAATACGAGACGTAGCGCGACTGATTTAGGTATCATAGGAGTCAATTATTCATCCGTTACTACTCTCTCTGTACCAGCAAAGACGTAGCCGGTCAAGACCCCGGCGCCCGCCGTGCCATCGGGGATCTGGACCTCCGTGAGCCGGTTGAGGACGTCGTAGGTGAACGTCTGCGCGACCGGTCCGCCCCCGTCCCTACTTCTATCCACAAGCTTCGCACCATCTGCAAAGCAAGAGGCCACCTCGCATCTTGAGGTGGCCTCTTGGTATTGAACCGCAAACGGCAGGCGCTCTATACTTGAGCCGCTACTCGACCGCCTCTTGGCGCCACCAGATCGCCGCAATCTGAACAATGCAATTCGAGAAATACCCCTGACTGGACAGTCCCTGATGTATCCCCAGGACATATATTGCCCGCACCTCGGACATATGGTATGGGGGAAGTAGAACCCTGAATGCCAGATGCCACCGAGGTGTACGATGGATATCCAAAACAATGAAGGACTAAAGGACCTGCACTCGATGACTCGCGAGGAACTCATTGCGGAATGCCAAAGGCTACGATCTGAGCGCCAAGAGGTTGGCGGACTACTCATTCGTATAGGGTGGGCTTTCATCTTTCTGGGCGTATTCGGCCTCGGTTTCGTGTTTCGAAACATGATTGGCTAATCTGAACAGAGCGGTTCACCTTCGCGGCGGGCCGCTCTTGACGTTTGGAGTGACGATGCTTGATCGACTGAAGCAACTTACAGTTTGTGCTTGACACCAGATTCACGTTGACCCATAAGTAAGAAAGGAGTGCATCGAGAGGCAATGGGTTTTTCCCAATTTGTTCAATGGTCCTTCCCGACTCGTCTTGGAGTATGACATTGACTATACTCATGTATGTAGATACTTATACTACCCTTGTCAATTATTGACCAGGACGTAAGTTTCTTTGCGACGAACTATTTAGCATTTAATTTCGTTCTAGCCAATCGTATTCAAAGTAGCCTCGATCAGATGCTTCCATGAAGGGGGAAATACAACGACAAAAACGGGTCTGGAGCGCGCAGCCCAGAAATCACACGCATCTCGGAGAATCTCTAGATATGTCCTCATTTCTGTGGCCTGGTCTTGCAAAGGCAAATCATGATGAACTAGCACTATTCGGTCATAATCCATCCAGTGGAAATCTTGGAGACATTCGTCGAGCGCATCCCAGTTCTGGCCGAAGTACCAAGGAAACCTTAGCTGCGCAGCTAGCTCTTCTAGAAGCTCCGCCTTGCGTACCATCCCCTCCCGGATATGGACGGTTAGCGTACTCGGACCCGAAAATGTATTGGATTCGTTTGAATATGTAAATGACATGGTATAAAATAGTTTTTCCTCTCCCCCAATACTACAGCGCGTTGTTCAAGACAAGCAACTCGTCAAGCGTGAGATACACAGTGACTCCTCTGATTGTCGTGTTGATGATTTCCATATCATTGTTACTACTTGAGCCTGTCGAAGTAGACCTTGGCACTGGACTGCTGCAGGCGAATTGCAGTCAGCAGACACGTTGCCTGCCTCTTCGCATGTGGGACTCACATTGTTGACGGGGTACCTCGTGCACATCCACGTTCATGATCTCTTGCCATGTAGGTAGTCAATCCCCTTCGAGGCGTAGTCGAAGGGGCCCTGCATCGGCTCGAAGCGGAAATTGGTGAGCCGGTGCTCCGACGCTATTTCCATCACTTTCTCTGTGCAGAACGTGACTCTCGGGTAGAGATCATGATCTCGGAATAGGTCGCTTCCGTCCCAAGAACCTGGTTGCATGATGAAGCGATCGAGCATCGGTGGTTCCGTTATCAGGTGGTGACACTCGCATTGATGGAGTAGTACGCCACCACTCGCCCCCAAATCGATCTCGCAGCGCCCTTCGACCTCGACCCGATAGTAGCGAGGTGGCGTCACAGCCTTGAGGCTCTTTGAGCGCACTTCTGCGATGTCCACTGGATAGATGAGGAAGCCCCCTCGCGTTGTACTCCTCCAAATGTCCACAACGCGTTCCGCTACGATCAGCATCGGATAGGCTCCGCACCCAAGGATATCTGGATACTTCATCCCGCTATCAATGACGACACCGAATGCTCCAACTGGATACGTTTCTATCGCACCGCAAGGACACTTGCGATAGTAAACATCGGACTTGGGAACCATGCTTGTTGCCCACGCAAAACCGCGCGTATGAAACGAGTTGTTGCTGAGTCGATAGTGCTTGGTATTCATGGTGCACTCGCTGGAAAATCTGGCTTGTTTAACTTGTACAGTGAAACGCACAGCCTCTTCTGGATCATTGTAATGTCTCGATGTGTCATAAGCCCAACGCTCGTCTCATAAATGCATCTTGACGAGACGACCTCCCATGGAGGCCCATCGCGCAGCACCAGGGGCAACCCAGACCCCTTCTCTGTGAGTGGCGTATCGCCGGAGCCAACGCACCAAGCCATTGTACCAGCGGTCTAGTTCGGGTTCCTTTTTAACCAGATGCCCTTGTTCAAGCTTCTCCATATTGAGGTATAGGCGCCCGGCTATGAGCATATCTTCTTGTTGGATGGAACGAGCAAATTCAACCACCGAAGACTGCATAGAATCGAGGACATAGTAGTGTTGTTGAGGAACATAGACGCTGACAAGGTTCTTCGAGATCGCCGCGTTGTATAGTGAAACGCTCCACCAAAAAATGTCGGTTTCTGGTTCAGGCAAGGATGACAAGAGGGGGATCTCGGCTGTGGCCCAATTATCAGGTATTACATAGACCTCGCCAGTTGTCCTGGCGAAATCCATGAAAGCAGTCTCGTCACCTTCGGTCATGTAGAACCGGATTTGTTTGCTCATAATCATTAATACTGCTTGAGCCCCTGTCGGTTGTTGCAACACCGCATCTATTCCATCGGTTCCGCGCCCTTTAGTATGTCTTGCGGAAGATGCTTGCTGGCATCGAGCACTTCAATTCCCAGGAGCCGCCAAGATACATCGAAGTCAAGGTTAATCATATAACCAATGGTTGCAGGGTCGCATGGATAGGTATGTGCAACTTCTCCAGCATGAATACTCGGCACCAGATAGATATAGGCTGCATCTACAGATCGACTGTAAGTGATTCTCATGGCTTTGGCTATAATAATAGCTCAACATTCTTGAGTCTGTCAACGCACGAGCTATTGACCAACTGCCTCAAGCATGACACACGAAAACAACACGAACATGCATCGGCTCTTTTGGCTCTATCCCTGGCTAGGGGTATAGAAAATACTCCGCATTAACCCTATTCGCGCCCCGCAAGGGCGTTTTTGGTACAATCTGCTACAATCAAACTAGACCCTGAACTACAGTGAACCGCAACATGGACAAAGAAACGATTTTGACCCTTATAAGGAATGACACCTGGATGATGAATATCCTAAAGGCGGCGCAAGGGCTGAAGCTTTCAGATTGGATGATTGGAGCTGGGTTTGTGCGAAACAGAGTATGGGATGTCCTGCATGGCTATTCAAGACCCACTCCCTCGGGCAACATTGATCTTATATATTTTGACCCTTCTACCCTGCACCCCGAAACAGACGAGGCTTACGAAGAAAAACTGCGAAGAGAAATACCGGAAACGGCATGGTCTATAAAAAACCAGGCTAGGATGCATTTGAAAAATAATGACCCCCCGTATGCTTCTTCCGAAGATGCTCTCGCCCACTGGGTCGAAACCGCCACATGCGTTGCTGTTACTATTTCAGATACGAATCGCCTTAAGCTCATAGCGCCTTTTGGAATTAACGATTTAGTCGACATGGTAATACGGCCAAACCCCAAATATTCTCATTTAGAAGATTACCGGCAGAGACTCAAGACAAAACGCTGGAAAACAAGATGGCCTAAGGTTAAAATCCTGGTAGAATAACTAGGCAATGACTTTATCTACCCCAGTCTCAAAAGTTCCCCGCGTGGGGCCGGAATATCAAAAACGATTGAAGAGTATGGGGATCACCACGGTACGTGATCTTCTTTTTCGTTTTCCCAGAACCCACGAGGATTTTTCGATCATAACTCCAATAAGCCAAATAAAAGAAGACCAGGTGTATTGCCTAAAAGGCGCCCTATTGGAAATAACTTCAGAAAGGACATTTAAAAAGCGTTTTTCCATTGTACAGGCAATACTCCAGGATGAAACAGGAGCTGTGCGGGTTCTTTGGTTTAACCAGCCGTATTTAATAGATACCTTAAAACAAGGGGAAGTTGTTTACTTGGCGGGCAAAATCATACGAGACAAGAAAGGAATTTACCTATCAAACCCTTCTTACGAAAAAGAAAGGCAAGGCCTTCCTCTTACCCATCTTGGCAGGATTGTGCCTGTGTATCCTGAAACAGCAGGGGTAAGTTCAAGATGGCTTCGATCGATTATAAAACAAACACTGGCTCAATTAGAGGATATTCCCGAAACCCTGCCCGAACACATCCTCAAGAACCGCCAGTTCCCTCCCATAAAAGAAACACTGGCTCAAGCCCATTTCCCCGACTCGGAAGAAAAAATACAAATCGCGAAAAAACGATTTGCTTTTGAAGAACTTTTCCATATCATGCTTTTCATATTGTCGGAAAGGAAAAAGCTTGCTTCGGTCAAAGCTCCTTCTATTTCTTTTTCTTCCGAGCAGATGCAAAATCTTGTTTCGAGATTGCCTTTTCAGCTTACCGACGGCCAAAAGAAAGCCGCGTGGCATATTTTAAAAGACATGGAAAAGCCGCGCCCCATGAACCGTCTTCTTCAGGGGGATGTCGGTTCTGGAAAAACAGTAGTAGCAACAATGGCGGCCTATTCCGCGGTCAGGGCAGGGTATCAAGCCGCTTTTATGGCTCCCACCGAAATACTTGTCCAGCAGCATTTTAAAACCATAAGCCAGGTTTTGGCTCCCCTGCGAGTTACCATCGGCCTGCTCACAGGGAAAACAGATAGATATACCTCGCCGAAACTTCCTAACGACTATATTGAAATATCAAGAACAAAACTGCTGGAAAAAATAAAAAGGGGGGAGGTACAGGTACTGATAGGAACCCATTCTTTAATCCAAGACAAAGTTAAATTCGGCAATTTGGGCTTGCTCATCGTTGACGAACAGCACCGTTTTGGCATAAAACAAAGGGCAAAGCTTCTCCATGGAAGCACCCTTATCCCCCATCTTCTGTCTATGACCGCCACTCCCATACCCCGCACCCTTGCCATGACGATTTATGGGGATCTTGACTTATCCCTTATAACCGAACTTCCAAAAGGAAGAAAACAAATTATTACCAAAATCATTCCTCCCAAAGGACGCAACAAGGCATACGAATTCATCCAAGAGCAAGTAAACCAGGGCAGGCAGGTATTCGTCATTTGTCCAAGAATCGAAGAAAACGAAGAGCAAGACGAAAAAGCAAAGGGGGAAATAAAAAATGTAAAACAAGAATACAAAAAACTTTCAGAAGAGGTATTCCCGGATTTGGAAGTGGCCATGCTCCACGGCAAAATGCCCCAAAAGGAAAAAGAGGAGGTCATGAGAAAATACAAATTCGGCAAAATCGATATTCTGGTATCAACATCGGTTATTGAAGTTGGTGTGGACATACCCAACGCCGCAGTCATGATGATAGAAGGAGCGGAGCGCTTTGGATTGGCCCAGCTCCATCAATTCCGCGGACGCGTAGGACGGGGTGAGCATCAATCATACTGCTTTTTGTTTACCGAATCCTATTCTCCAAAAACAAAACAAAGGCTTGAGGCAATACAAAAAGCCGCAAGCGGATTTGAGCTTGCGGAACACGATCTTGCAATACGCGGCCCTGGCGACTTTACGGGCACAAAGCAATGGGGCTTGCCCGATTTTGCCATGGAACAGCTCACAAACCTGCGGCTCGTAGAAGAAGCAAGAGAAGCGGCAAAGCAAATTTTGGAAGAAAACATTTCCCTTTCCCGATATCCCCTCTTAAAACAAAGGGTGCATGAGATGCGAGAAAAACTTCATTTGGAATAAATACGAACTACTGTTTCGTGTTTTGCGATTTTTGACGAAACTTGGGCGTAACCCAAAAGCCTAAGTATCTTTGGGCCATCAGCCTTATTTGGGCCTCAAGAGCGGGAATCGAAGAAAAAACCATTACTACGGGCAGTAGAGCCCACTGGAGCACAAAGAAAATTATTTTCCTTCTTCCATGGACGGAGAAATTGATAGGAAACAACAGGAACATTAGGTATATAGAACCCAACAAGCCCAGCATTCCTACGCGCAGCATACCGCTTGTCAGGCGAGGCAGGTTGTAAGAAATAAGGCTCTGTGAAAAGCTTTCCCCTCCCAGCCACAAAGGAAGCCAGCTTAGAAGAAAAATCATTATGGAAACCGACGCCCACGACCAAAATCCAAAAAATACTTCCCAAGCTGGCGAAACTTTCTTCCAAAAAGGAATTTTTTTATTCTTTAAAAATCCGAAAAGGAAATATGGCACATCCGCCACCCCATACGCCCATCTTCTTTGCTGTTTGTAGATATTCTTTAGGGTTTGCCAAAAACTTAGGGCAGCGTTTGCATCCATGGAAATAGGATAATAAACAGGCTGGGTTTTATAATCGCCGTCATATTTCAAATAGCACTGCCAGAAAATGCGGGAATCATCGGATACGACATTTGTCTGCTTGAACCCCACGTCCACCACAGCTTGAAAGCTCATTGAGTGCGTGGAAAACGTGATCAATTTTTCGGGCCGGGATTGGTTCATCATGTGCCAGAACGTAGAGTTAAAGGAAAATACCCGGGAAATTGCCGGAGCTTCCATTAAGTTATTGAAGAACAATGGGATTGGCTGAAAAGAAGTGCGCAAGGGTTTTGGGGTAGTAAGGAAATAATACGCGAGACAGCTGAAGTATTTAGGGAACACCACGCTGTCTGAATCAAGCGAGGTCAAGATTACGCGGGAATAAGGGATACCAAGGAGATCAATTATTTCTTCTTTTGCCTTTTTTGTGGCCCAGGTTTCGTTTGAAGCCTTTCCTGCAGTTTCGTTTGGCAGATTATCGGGATGCGCGGTGACCAGAAATTTAAAAAACATATCTTTGAACTCTTTCTCCAAAAGCTCTGCTGTTTGCCGGCCTTCTTTTCCCGCACGTTCCTCCATACCCAACACGACAATCATCCTTTCTTTCGAATAGTCAGAATACCGGAGGGATGATAAAGTGGCACGCAAAATTTCCAAAGGCTCTTGATAGGTGGGGACAATGACTAAATGATAAAGATCGTGCCAGCTGGAAACAGGAGCTTGATACTGGGAAGGAGAAAGCTCATTGAGCTTTTCTAGCCAGTCTGTTTTTTCGTTGGAGCGCATTTGGCTGTACGACGCCTTCAAATGGAAACCAAAATACACCAAACGGGCGAACCAATATAATATAAAAATCAAAATAAAAAGCGATACCCAGGCTGGCGTCAGCCAGGAAAGCAAGACAGCCAAGGCAAATACTCCAAAGGTAAAAGCTCCAGGCAAAATTTCAAAAAGGCGATACAGGGTGCGCTCCTTTGGGTCTTTTAGGTCGCTCCACCTCCCTATATGGAGATAGTATTTTTCCTGGGAATTTGCCATATCTATCATTATATTCCTGTTTGGAGTAAACGGACAAAGTCCACACGAAGCTTAGCGAAAACTTTATGCGGTCCCGACGGGATTTGAACCCGTGTTGCCGGGATGAAAACCCGGTGTCCTAGACCAGGCTAGACGACAGGACCTCTAAACGCAAATTTGATTTGCGTTAAGCCCGACATAAATTTCCTTCGGAAATTTATGTATAGGGCATTCGTTACGTTAGAATTATAAATGAGAAATACGGAAAAATCAATACTGCCCTACTTATACCGCAAGGCCTGCAAAGGATTCATTTTAGCCGCCCGCCGCGCAGGGAAAATCCCCGTGGCAAAGCCCACAAATGTTGAAAACACCATCACGAAAGCAAGAAACCAGGGAGGAGTATAAAAAAGATCTATAGACTGCCCCCCGAAACCGCGAGCCACAAGATTCAAGATTCCGTTAAAAATTTCTGTTCCAACAAACCCAATGCCTATCCCCCCCACGCCCCCCAGAAATCCCATTACCAAAGATTCCATTAAGAACATGAGGCCAATGTCTTTATTGGAAGCCCCAATAGATTTCATGATACCTATTTCATTGGTGCGTTCAAGCAAAGTAACGGTCATGGTGTTGGCCATACCTATCGCCGAAATAAAGAGGGCAATCAACCCAAAGACCGCCAGTATAATACGGATCACCGTGAACACCTTATTTGCCTCATCCACGGTTTCGGCTAAAGCCGAAACCATAAAACCCATTTCGATGATGCGCCCCCTGATTTCCTCCATATACTTTGTCTCTGAAACCTTTACCTTGGCCTGGCTATATTTTTGTATAAGTACCCCTTCGCCCTCTATTGCTCGAAGAGGAATGTATGCAAAGCCCGAAAAGTCATCCTCGATAACTCCCATCACTTTATAGCTCTCCGAAAACTCTTCGATCTTTACGTTAGCGTCGGGATCTGCCTCTTTGATAAAAAGGGTAAAATTCGCCTCCTGATTTTCGACTTGCGCCAGATCCAATCCAAAAGACTTCACCAATGCCGACGAAATTACCACCTCTCGGACAGCAGAATTATCAAAGAGCCTGCCTTGCTGGGTTTCTACCCTCCCAAAACGGAAATAGGCGGAATCAACACCATATAAAACAATGTCCGATGTAAGAGCGTTCAAGGTAATTTGGCCCGAAAAAGCGGCCAAAGGATGTATTTCCTGCACATTGGGTATGGAAGAGATGCTTTCAAGACTTTCCTTATCAAGAGGGATCAACTCTTCATTTGCGGGCATAACGTCGAGAGAAAGCAAGGAGTCTGCTGTAGTAATCTGCTGAAGTATGAGGCGCTGCAGCCCATACCCGAGAGAAACTAAAAATAAAATGGCTCCTATACCCACTCCCACTCCAAAAATCGTCAAAAAGGTGCGCAGAAAACGCGTCCGGAACATTCTCGTTGAGAGCTTTAAAAGATCGATAGCTTTCATTGTTTTAGGAATATTTAGCCAAAAGGAATTCCATTGTTTTTGAGAATTTGCGGACGGTTCTCTTATCCAATCCAGCGCCCCCGGACTTTAGGGGCGCATCAAGATACTTTTCGAAATGCTCTTTGTTGATTTTCCCCTCCAACCGAAGACGCACAAAGCGATCAAGACGCTGCACTTGATCGCTGCTGCCCATAACCCCTGAATAATCTTCCAGAAGATGCCTCCTGATTTCCCTAGCTTTTTTATCAACATCGCTTTCTTCTGCGGTATTGCTCGAAACATTCTTCAGCAACTTCGACCTGGAAAGAATACGCTCAATTTTTTCTGAAAATTCTCTTGCGCGCTGTTTGTAAAGACCCGCGCCCCCTTCTTCAAAGGGCTTGTCTAGGTATACCAACAAAGCCGCGGCATCGAGCTGTCCCTCCACTCTTTTTCCCACACCTTCTTCAATTCTTTCAACTTCCTCAAGAGTAAATTGATGCAAAAGATGCTGAACCAATGCTTTTATTTGGAGCTGTTCCGCCGAAAGATGAGGAAGCGAAGGCAAGAAAGCGCCGGAAGAAGTTTCTCCGCCCCTGCCCGTTATTGGGGCAATGGGCTTTCTCTGGGGATTCGCGGCTTGACGCACGATTTTTCCGTCTTTCATATATACTACCCGATGGGCATAATGAAGATGATAGGGTTCGTGGGTAACAAGGACGATAGTTTTTTTGCCCTGCTCGTTCAAATCCGCCAAAAGTTTCATAACGGTCGCCGCGGATTCCGAATCAAGATTGCCCACGGGTTCATCGGCAAGAAGGATTGGCGGATTAAATATTAAGGCCCTCGCGATAGCCACACGCTGCTGCTGCCCTCCCGATAATTGGGTGGGGAAACGTTTTGCAAGATGCCCAATTTTCATATTTTCCAGCAGTTCAAGCGCTTTTCTTCGTTTTATATCATGCAAAGCTCCGGCAAATGTTTGGGGCAACATAACATTGTCTAAAACATTCAGGCTTGGGATAAGGTTGTACGCTTGAAAAATTGTCCCCATCCAAGACCTCCGAATACTCACAAACTGGTTGGGGGTCATGTTAATGAAATCCTGGCGGGCAACCGTAACTGTTCCCGCGGTTGGAGTTTCCATTCCGCTCATGGAATAAAGAAGGGTCGATTTCCCGCAGCCGGAAGGGCCAAATATAATAAGGTACTCTCCCGAATAGATCTCTAAATTGATGTTCGTTAAAGCCGCCATTTCATTGGCCTTGCCAAGATTGTGTACTAAAGAAATGTTTTTCAGTTGTATAACGGGTTGCTCGGTCATGCACTAAAACTTAAGACGCTCCGTCCATTGGAAATTCTGCTCCAGATTTTGGAAAATCAATTGTACGACTGATTGCTTTTTCTGGGGTGTAAACAATGTATAATTATTTGAAACCGATTTATTCCCCTTTGAATCCGCGGCTTCCACCCAAAATTTATATACCGTGGCAGGTTTGAGTGAAGTGATAACAACGGTGTGAGATGTCGAAAAGCTCGGCTCAAGCGCGGTGCTAAGGGGCGCAGCCCCGCTCTGCCCCACCCCCTCCTGATAAAATACCCGGCGCGTTGTCGGCTCATTTGTAGCCCAAGAAATAATTGTTTGGATTTGCTCCCCGTTCGAAGCCATAGCGGAATTTGTCCTCACCTGGGTAATTTGAGGAGGGGTTACGTCTTCGGTGGTGCTGAATTGCGGAATAGAATCTGAAATAATTTCCCCGCTCTTGTTCTTGCCGCGCAATTCAATGGAATAGGTTGTGCCTGGTTCCAGATCGTTTACGGCAATCTCGTGCCGCAGGGTACGGTCCTCTTGCACCTTTGTTTTCGATTCTTGCACCGAAAGACGCCCTTGCCGGTATGGAGTATACACCACCTCCGAAGTTGTGGCATCCGTAGAATCCCAAACAAATGTAGCGGAACGTTCTGAAACATTCTTTATTTGGCGGCTATCAATGCTTGCTAATTGCGCCCGCGTTTTAAACTCAAAATGCTGCGATTCCCCGTGCCGGCCTATTTTGGGCTTTGAATACACTTGAAACCCGTACTCTGACGAGGGGTCCAAATCATACAAAACCACCTTATGATCAAGAACCTCTTCTTCCGGCTGTCCCACGGTCATCAAGTAAACAGGTTCGGGAGTGCGCTGAATTTCGGCAAGCTTCCCGTATGAAACCAAGGAATTCGCGGGAACATCCGTTTTCCAGATAATCGTGGAAACAGTGGGACGCGGACTTGCGTCCACGCTAAAAATCTCCGGCGGAGAAACCTCTTTTGATATTTCGTTAAGCGCGGCGGTAAGATGCCTGAACACGTCTCCTTTGTCATTTTCTTGGGTGCGTTTCACAAGACTGTCAAAAAATTCCGTCGTTGATAATTCTCTGATTTCCTGCGCCTTATCGGTTGCGTCTTGCTGAACTATTTTGACCATTTCCTCAAGAGCAGGTTTCTTTTCTACAACCCTTTCGATTATTTTTTCGACAGTAATCACCGTATTACTTCCTCCTCCCGCTCCTCCCCCGCTACGTTCCTGCAAAGTCGTAAAACTATAGCTTTGCCCGGAATTATCGTTTTCCGCCGCATTGTTCGACGAATCCAAAGAACGCACTTTAAAATAATACAT
This sequence comes from uncultured Candidatus Saccharibacteria bacterium, assembly GCA_964479725.1. Taxonomy (GTDB): domain Bacteria; phylum Patescibacteriota; class Minisyncoccia; order Minisyncoccales; family UBA10102; genus CAYZNF01. Next base: position 22,221 of record CAYZNF010000006.1, on the reverse strand, counting down.
ATCTGCGCGAGTAAGCCCGGTAAGCGTTACGGAATGCTGGACGGTAAGAGTGCTGTCTTGAGTGGTTTGACTGCCGTAAGCGGTTGTCCTGCCGTAAAATACCTGCGACGTTGAATTTTCATTGGTTGTCCAGGTAATGGTAGCCGATGTTTCACTCACTACCGCCGCGGTAACACTTGAAATAACCGGAGCAGTGGCTGGAGTCGGATCTAGTTCCGCAGATTCGCTTGTCGTAAATGTATTGTTCGATCCTGTCGTAGAGTTGCTGTTCGCGTCCTGCGAAATTACCCTAAAATTATAGGTCGTTCCTTCGAAAAGACTGCTTATGACAACGGCATGCTGTATGGTAAGAGAACTATCTTGAGTGGTCGTGGTTCCATAAGCGCTTGTCGCACCATACTCTACCTGGGAAGTTGCCAGCTCATTTGTTGTCCAAATGATAGTCACACTGTTAGTAGCTGCAGTGGCGCTTATGCCTGAAATCGTAGGGCCGGTAGAGTCTGTCGTTGTAGTAAACGTGTAGTAAGAGCCGCCATTTGTGTCGTTGGCTATGTTGCTGCTGGCGTCTGTAGAACGCACAGAATAGTAATATACGGTTCCCTGCGTAAGACCAGACAAAGAAACCGAATGACTGGCTACCAAAGAACTACTGTTAGTCTGCTGGGAGCTCGAGAGATTGGAGTTGGTAGAGTATATAACGGTGGAGTCTGAAGCAATATCCGTTACCCAAGCAATAGTGGCTGTGATATTCGTCACAGAAGTTGAGGAAACATTTGAAATTGCGGGACCGGCATCCGTGGTAAAGGGGGAAGAAGTAGCCCAGCTCGATATATTGCCCGAGGGATCGGTGGATTTTACCCGGAAGTTATATGCAGTATTAGCAGAAAGACCAGTAATTGTCACCGAATGGGATGTTACCATTGAAGAAACTCCTGTTTCGGTAGAATAAGAACTGTCGGTTGAATAGCCAACAGTAGAATTAGAAAGCTCATCTGTTGTCCAGGTAATGGTAGCCGATGTTGTTTGCGTGTCGTACACGGTTACGGCCGTAACGGCAGGTGAAGTTAAATCGCTCCCTCCTTGCCCATCGGGATTATCTGACACCACGCTTGACCACTCTGATATGTTGCCGTTCGAATCCTCCGATCTCACCTTATAGTAATAAGTGGTACCGGTGGAAAGCTCGGTATCAATATAGTAATTGGTATTGCGCTCTGTAATTGTTGATTCCAAAGAATAGGTACTGCCATCGGTTGAAATATATACCTTGTAGTTGGCGAACCCGGGCGTAGGCGCTGTAATTATTCCCCACGCAATAAATATTTTCCATTCAGAGGTTCCGGTGTTTGAAATATCCTGATAAATAATATTTGACGGTTTTCGAGGAGTGGTGGATGAAATAGCGCTTGTAGTGTTGCCTTTGGCATCCTTAAACTGAATATACACTGTTTCAGGATCACTGCCAGTAAGAGTCCAGCTTTTTGTAACACTAGCCGCCAAGGGTGTATCTCCAAATCCATCCGAGTTGGCATCCGTTCCATACGCTATCCAGCTCCCCGAATCATCATTCGATCCATCACTTGATAAATCAGAATCATTCGAAATTTTCATTGCTACAGCGCTACTGTCTGTAACTGAAATAGTGAGTTGGTTGGTTGTAGAATCAATGTCTACCGCTCCGGATGCAGGAGGAGTGGTGTCCATCGTAAAATTGGCGGAGGCTTGACTTGCTTCAGCATTTGCCAGCTCTCCGTCGTTCACTACCACCTGCACTTGAAAGTCTTCTTCATAGGTAGATGTTCCAATAGCCCCTTGGCTTGAAGGAGTCCAAGTAACAGTATGCAAAGTATAGGCGCTTGTTTCGACTGCCTTTGCGTCTGTGGCTCCAGAAGATAAGCCGGAAGTAATTGTGTTAAATGAGCTTCCTCCATCGGTAGAATACTTGAATGTAGGAGTAACCGTACCACTCGTAGAGTCGGTATCTCTCACCTTAAAGTTGATAGTTACCGTTCCATCGGATCCCTGCGAAGCAGATACTCCGCTGTTTCCGTAGGTGGCGTCAAAATCGGGAGTCGCATTGACCACATACGTAATTGTTATATCAGAAAGAGTGGGAGTCGTGTCTCCATCCGTGGTCGTTAGCCACACCTTGTACTGCAGCCATCGATCGTTTGAGCCGCTGGTAAATGCGGAAGGCATAGCCTCTCCTCCCGCAGGGTTGGTGAAATAATCCGAGTCCGTTCCGTTCGGCCCCGCCCACGAGCTCCACGTAGTATTATCAGCAGAGGTCCTTAATTGAAACTTAACATCCGTAGTTCCTGCTGAAATTGTTTCCGTCCAAGCAATACTCGAAAGCACATTCCCAGAGCTTGAGGAATCGTATGGGGAACTCGTGAGTGTTGCAGAGGATGAATATGCTGTATAAGCAATAGTAATATCTGAAAGCGTAGAAGTCGCGGAAGTGTCCGAAGTAGTAAAAGTTGCTTTATATTTTATATAGCGCTTGCCATCAAATGCAGAAGCTATATTTTCTCCGCTAGATGTCGTAAATGATGTACCCGTAGTTCCATCTGGCCCCAAATAATCCGACCATGTCGAGTTGTCTGTAGAATGGGCCAATTGTATCGTAATATCCGTGTTTGCGGGCAAGGTTTCTGTCCATGATATTGTGGTAAATTCAATATTCGCGGTAGTGTCTATTGCTGATGATGTAATGGTTCCTGTTGCGGCATATACTGAATTGGTACGTTTCTCCACATACCAGCAAAACCCTCCGCTGGAACACGAATTTGCTTTATGACCCCCTACATACACAAAAGAAGAATCCAAGGCCATTGCCCATAATTGATCTGTCCAGTCTGAAGGATCGCTTGTCGCCACACCATCAGTATCAAACGACGTGACAAGAGCTCCGGTCGTAATATTGCGCTTCTCGATTCTCCAGCAACTCATCGAAATCGCACAACTTGCTCCTTGAACTCCTGCGGCATAGAGATAATCAGCATCCACAGAAAGTTGAGTTACATAATCAGAGTCGGTGCTCGGATTGTTTTTAATAATTCCGTCTGTGTCAAACGCAGTGACGAGAGCTCCTGTAGCGATATTCCGTTTTTCTATGCGCCAGCAGTCATTTGAGGAGCACCCTCCTTCGTCGTATTGATAACCACCCAGATATATAAAAGAAGAATCGATGGCAATATCGTAAAGTCTTGCCGTAAAGCCAGAGGGCTCGTAATCCAATATTCCATCGGTATCGAAAGCAGTTTCAAGAGCGCCGGTTGTGATATTCCGCTTTTCAATACGCCATCTTGTCGAAGTATTATGCCCTCCCAAATAGATATAGCTAGAGTCGATCGCAATAGAGGTTATAACATCAGATCCGCTAGTAGGGTCGCTTGTCACGATGCCATCGGTATCGAAAGCAGTTTCAAGAGCGCCGGTTGTGATATTCCGCTTTTCGATACGCCAGCAACTACCCCCAGCAGAACATCCCCCTCCCGTGGCTTGATACCCTACCAAGTAAATATAATCGCTGTCCACAACGATTGCAGTTATGGCGTCTGAACCGTTTGTAGGGTCGCTTGTCACGATACCATCGGTATCGAAAGCAGTTTCAAGAGCGCCGGTTGTGATATTCCGCTTTTCGATACGCCAGCAACTACCCCCAGCAGAACATCCCCCTCCCGTGGCTTGATACCCTACCAAGTAAATATAATCGCTGTCCACAACGATTGCAGTTATGGCGTCTGAACCGTTTGTAGGGTCGCTTGTCACGATACCATCGGTATCGAAAGCAGTTTCAAGAGCGCCGGTTGTGATATTCCGCTTTTCGATACGCCAGCAATCGCTTCCGGTGGAACAATCTCCCCCCGTAGCCTGATACCCCGCAACATAGATATAAGAAGCGTCTACGGCTACGGCAGCCGCTTTATCATTCGACCCCGTAGGGTCGCTTGTCACGATGCCATCGGTATCGAAAGCAGTTTCAAGAGCGCCGGTTGTGATATTCCGCTTTTCGATACGCCACACCCCTGAATTTTGTCGTCCAACGAGATACACATAACTACTATCAATAGCCATTGCGTCGATAAAATCATTTCCGCTCGAGGGATCGCTTACCACCACACCATCTGAATCAAAAGCGGTAACTAATGAACCGTCGCCATCTGCCAGCTCCAACACGACATCTGCGCTGTCTCCGGTTCCGCTTACGCTTGTAGAAGAAAGAGTTCCAGCGTTAAAATCTGTGCTTGATGTTTGCGTTGCTGAATTTGCTGTAGCAGTAAGAGTCAATTCCGTGCCGGCGGTTACGCCTGCGTCCTTTGAATAATATTTTGTCCACCCAGTCTGGTTCGTCCCATGGACAGGAAAGGGCGCATTAGTGTCGGCATTTCCAGCCCAGCTTGTTTGAAAATAGGTATACATAGCTCCTTGAGTCACGGGAGCGTAAAAAAGAAACGCCCCTACGACAAGAGAACTTGCCATAGCGAGAGCGATTGTTTTTCTCGCCAGATGTTTATTTCTTGCCAAACCCAAAATCCTCACGGCAGAGTTTCTTTGTCGCTTGGGTTTACTGTAAAAACAAATCTTTTCAACAGAAATCTTCGGCTCCCTTGGGCAAATATCTACAGCAGATTTTTTTCTGCGTTTTCTCCTCTTTTGTTCCATGGGAAAACATACAGCAATTCATCAAAGCACTTCATGCAATTATACCAAAAAAAAACGAACTCAACAAAATCTTGAGAATTGCAAAAAGGAGTCAAACAAAGTACAACGTAGATATGCGAATACTGGGCATTGAAACCTCATGCGACGACACGGGCATTGCCATCCTTGAAAGCTCGGAAGAGCTGGATTTTGTTATTCTTTCCAATGTGATTGCCTCGCAGATCAGCCTGCATAAAGAATATGGAGGAGTTTACCCCACCCTCGCCAAGCGAGAGCATGAAAAAAACCTGCCAATAACCTTGTCTCGTGCCCTCAAAGAAACGGGTTTAGATAAAAATAACCCCAAACTGGACGCAATTGCCATAACCTATGGACCAGGTCTTTCTCCTTGCCTTTGGACCGGCATCGTTTTTGCCCAAAATCTAGCTGAACAATGGAAAGTTCCCTTGATTCCCGTGGACCATATTGAAGCACACCTGCTCATTGCTCTACTGAGCAATGAGAATTCCAAATTTCTAATTTCCAATTTCCAAACAAATTCGAGTTTATTTCCATCCGTTGCCTTGATTGTTTCCGGAGGACATACCCAGTTAATAGTTGTGCGAAATATCGGAAAGTACGAAATTATAGGAGAAACTCGGGACGATGCAGCCGGAGAAGCGTTTGACAAAACCGCGCGTATTTTAGGGCTGGAATATCCTGGAGGACCAGCTATTGCCACCGAGGCGACAAAATTCGAAATTCGAAATTCAAAATTCGAAATTAAATTGCCGCGCCCGATGATACGTACGAAAGACTATGACTTTAGTTTTTCCGGTTTAAAGACGGCGGTTTTATACGACTACCAATCCCGATCTGCCAGGGAAAGAAAATCAAAAGATTATATCCAGGAAATGGCCCATGAAATCCAGGCCGCTATTGTAGAAGTTTTGGTCGCAAAGACTATGCGGGCGGCAAAACAATTCCGGGCAAAAAGCATAATCATCGGCGGAGGAGTGGCGGCAAACGACGAGTTGCGCCGCCAGCTTCAATTAGCAATCAGCAGTTGGCAATCAACAATTGCATTTCTTGCTCCCTCTCCGACCTTGAGCACGGACAACGGAGCAATGATAGCAATAACCGGACTTGTAAAATTCAGGAACGGCGAATACATAGATCCGTCAACGCCTATTGAAGCAAAGCCCAATTTAAGGCTACAATGATAAAGACATGAAACCCGAACTGTCTAAGGGGTACGAGCCGAAACAAGCAGAGGACAGGATATACAAGCTCTGGGAAAAGAGCGGCTTTTTTAATCCAGACAAATTACCCATCCGGCACAAAAGGCCCTTTACTATTATAATGCCTCCCCCGAATGCCAACGATCCTTTGCACATAGGACACGCGGTTTTTGTTACCTTGCAGGATATAATGATCAGATATAACCGAATGAAGGGCAAAAAAGCGTTGTGGCTGCCAGGCATGGATCACGCGGGTTTTGAAACCCAGGTGGTATACGAAAAAAAGCTGGAAAAACAAGGCCGCTCGCGGCTCGAAATGACACGAGAACAATTCTACCAAGAAGTGTGGAACTATACCCAGGCAAACCGCGATATTGTGCGAAATCAGCTGAAAAAACTTGGGGCCTCCTGCGATTGGTCGCGGGAAACCTTTACCTTAGATCCCCAAATCGTCAAAACTGTTTACGCCACATTCAAAAAAATGGCAGATGAAGGATTGATTTATCGAGGTGAACGCTTGGTTAATTATTGCACCAAACACCGAACTGCATTCTCTGAACTGGAAATAAAGCACGAGGAACGTATTGATCCCCTGTACTATATAAAATATGGCCCAATTATTTTAGCTACCGTCCGCCCCGAAACAAAATTTGGCGATACAGCCATTGCAGTAAATCCAAAAGATCCGCGCTATCAACAGTATATTGGCAAGGAAGTGGAGGTAGATACGCTTTTGGGCAAACGTACAATTAAGATTATCGCAGACGAGTATGTAGACCCTTCGTTTGGAACAGGAGCCGTAAAAGTAACGCCTGCCCATGACCCAAACGACTATGAAATGTGGCTGCGCCATAAGGAAGAAATTCCGGGTCCCCTGCAGGTTATAGGATTGGACGGAAAGCTCAACGAAAAAACAGGACCATATGCCGGGCTGAAAGTTCAGGAAGCAAGGCAAAAAGTAGCCGCAGACATGCAAGAAGCAGGACTCATGGAAAAAATCGACCCTGATTACACCCACACGGTAGCAGTGTGCTACAAATGCTCAAACGTTATTGAGCCAATGCTCATGAAGCAATGGTTTATCAACATCCAGCCACTTGCCAAAGAAGCAATCAAGGCAGTAACCGCTAAAAAAATCAGAATCCTGCCAGCCAACCAAGGAAAAATCTATCTCCATTGGATGCGCAATATTAAAGATTGGAATATTTCCAGGCAAAACTGGTGGGGCATTGCCATACCTGCGTGGAAATGCGGCGATTGCTCGTCCCTCGAACACGAGGAGTGGCTTATTACCGACGGAAAAACTCCTGCGAGATGCCCGAAATGCAAAGGAACTAATTTGCAAAGGGACGCGGATGTATTTGACACCTGGTTTTCTTCGGGACAATGGCCATTCGCAACATTGCGCTTCCCAATCCATAAAGATTTTAAAACCTTTTACCCCACTGCCGTCATGGAAACAGGGTATGACATTCTTTTCTTTTGGGTGGCCAGGATGATCATGCTTGGCATATACCGGACAGGAGAAATACCCTTTGAATACGTATATCTGCACGGCTTGGTACGAGACAAAGATCGCCAAAAAATGTCCAAATCCAAGGGAAATGTTATCGATCCCTTGGGAGTTGCCGAACAATATGGCACGGATGCTTTGCGATATGCCCTGGTAGTAGGTAATATGCCAGGCCAGGATCTCGTTGTTTCAGAGGACAAAATACGCGGATACAGAAACTTCATGAACAAAATATGGAATATTTCCCGATTCATATTAATAAACACCGAGGATTACGTTCCTCCAAGAACCACGCCCAAACTTACAAAAAATGACCAAAAAATTCTAAAACAATTTAATGCCGCGGTAAAACAGATAACAAAAAACATGGATTCTTTCCGCTTTTCTTTGGCGGCAGAAACTTTGTACCACTATTTGTGGCATACTTTCGCAGATAAAGTCATTGAAGAATCAAAACCAGTGCTCCAGAACGCAAAAACAAGAAAATCGCGGCAATATATTCTTATTTCCATTCTCGCTGATTCCCTAAAAATGCTTCATCCCTTTGCCCCATTTATTTCTGAAGAAATATACCAGCAGTTTCCCCTGAAAAATAAAAAGAAGACGCTAATGATCGAAGAATGGATGAATTCTTGAACCAGCACGCGAATTATCGCACCTTATTTTACCTCCTGATCGGATTTATGCCGAGCATTCTTTGGTTAGGCTACTACCTCAAAAAAGACAGGCACCCCGAACCAAAAAAAATGATACTTTGGGTCTTTGTCTTGGGCATGTTTGCTACTTTGCCGGTGCTGGTTATAGAAAGGTATGCCCAACATCTCTTGGGACTTACTTCCCTAGCAGAAACAAGTACGATCTATTCCTTCGTATATTTTTTTGCGATCGTTGCTCTGGTCGAGGAAACATTTAAATACCTGGGAGCCCGATTTGGCGCCTTTTCCAATAAAAACCTCGACGAGCCTGTGGATGTCATGGTTTATATGGTGGTTGCCGCCCTGGGCTTCGCCGCAATGGAAAATATGCTGTATATGTGGCGCCTTATTGATGTTGCCCAAGCTAATACTTTCGATCAAATCCTGTGGGTAAACGTATTCCGCTCTGTGGGGGCCATATTCCTTCACGCGCTGGCTTCCGGACTATTCGGCTACTTTATTGCCTTGTCTTTCCTACGCAAAAAGTATCATTTTTTCTACACCATTACGGGACTTGCAATAGCAACGGGGTTGCATGGAGTGTTCAATTTTTATATATATACATTAGGGGACAAAAGCACTTCATACCTGCTTATACCCACACTTATATTAGTAATTCTGGCCTTTTTCGTTTCTTTGGCTTTCACGAAGCTAAGGAATACGAAAAGCGTCTGCAAAACATAAATGCCTTCATTTTTTGAAAAACTTAAGAAAGGAGTAGGTATCGAGCATCTGGAAGAATACGAAAAAACAGAAGAACCGGCAAGCCAGACAAATGGAATAGATACAGCAGAAGAACAAAAACCAAAGAAAAGTTCGGCCTTAAAAGCGGTGACGCCAGATCCCGAAGAAAAAACTCCCGCGGTTCAAGCGTCAAAAGGCAAGAAAAAGAAAAAGGTTGAAGTAAGAGACACCGAATCCGAAGAAGAAACCAGCCCGGCAAAATCGGAAGAAGACCAGGAAGGGCAGGAATGGTTTGTCGCGGAAGGAGAGCTTGCCGCAGATGTATACCAGACCGACGGGGAAATTGTCATCCAATCGACAATCGCAGGAGTGCGTCCCGAAGAGCTGGAAATAAGCATAGAAGAAGATATTGTAACCATTTTCGGGGAAAGAAAGAATCCCCACGAAGCGGAAGAAAAGAAATATTTTTACCAGGAATGCTATTGGGGTCCTTTTTCAAGGCAAATCATCCTCCCCCAGCCAGTAGACATAGAAAGGGCTGAAGCCACAATGAAAAACGGAATCCTAACCTTGCGCCTACCCAAGGTAGACGAGAGGGTAAAGATGAAGAAAATCAAGATAAAAAGTTAGGGTTTTAATCTTTTCGATACACAAACAAAGTTTCGAAATCTGGGATTCCCGTGATTTTTGTGTGGGTAACTATTTTTTTTATTGGCTCCCAATTTGGAAAATGTGACGTATTGGTAATAACAATCGCACCTTGTTTCAGCTCTTTTCGGAGTTTTTTCTCCAGGGGCGGAAGCAAATCATACCATAGGTAGGCGTATACAATGTCGGCATCGCTTATATCCGCGTCAAAAATGTTTTTTTGAATAAATTGGACACGGCGCAACAAAAACAGCGCTGTCATTTTGGCAAATAAAATCCTGACCAAACTGTTATCTATGGCACGCACACAAAGAGAGGGAAACCTGCTTTTTATATAGAGCGCGAGGCCGCCATGCCCGCAACCTAAATCGTAAAATTTACTGGCAGATTTATGCTCCGATACGATTTTCGCTATGTTTCTTCTCGCTCTATTACTGGTGGGCAGGTAGTGTCCACGCCAAACAGCATCAGCCGCCAAAATTAAAAACAATAAAAGAAAGCCAAACAACCCAAAATCAGCCAAAAATATTGCGGCATTGAGAATTAGAACGCTCATAGATAGTACTTGAAAAACATATCTGCCAGCGCTTTGGCGGGATTTGTTGGCGCTCCGGAAGACGGGAAATGGTGCAACTCAATACATGGCATGCTATTTAACTCCAAAACAGCGCAAGGCTGGTTTTTCCAGGACATGCCGATATCATGCGCCAAAAAATCGATGCCGGTTATCCGTATATCAAAAAAACGCGCCAAGTCGCGAAAGAGCTTCAAATTGTCTCTATGAATACTTGGCGTTACTTCAACAAGATCGCCTCCCAATTTTAGAAACGGATCTTTTTGCAGGTATATAATTTCTCTATTCTTTGGAATTGTTTCATAACCGTATCCCCTTTCAGCAAGCAATGCCCGTGTAGTTTCGTTTTCCGCGATTTTGTAGAGCGTAAACTGTTTTTGATGAGACTCTCCCCTGTCGGGTCTGCTGTTCTTTTCATCGATAAGCTTACGTATTGTTGAAACTCCATCACCCGTAATGTTTGCAGGAACCTGCGTAACGCATACTGTAAAATCGAAATCAATGACTGTGGCTCGATACACAAAACCATCGGTAATAAATTTTTCAACAATAAATGCCGGGGAATAAACAATCGCGCGGCGGATCGCTTTCTCAAGATGCTCTTCGCTTTGTATGTCTGTCGTAACATGCCGGCTCACCGACCCCCCTCTTGGTTTCACGACAAGAGGAAAACCAATTTTCCGCCCGAATTGAATCGCTTTATTTTTTTGCCAAAACCAAAACGACCGGCCTCGGGCAACCGGAAATCCGCCTTTTTCGCAGTGGCGTTTGGCTAGTTCCTTGTCATCAACAATTTTGGATGTGTATTTGCTTTCAAAATCCGCCGCAGGCAGGGTTTCAAATCGGAAAATTTTTCCGCTAATCTCCATTTTAAAGTGGCTGGTAAATCCAAAAATTGACTGCAAGGCATAAAAAACCGCTCCCCGTTTTTTCATTTCATCAATAAAACAAGACGACCGAAGCTGGATGTCGGAGCTTTTAAAATCCGGCCGCAATTGCGCAAGTTTTAGGAAGATAAAAAGCTTTTCAAGAAAAACATCGAATAGTGATTCGATTTTGGGAGCCAATTTTAATGGAGGGAGAAGGTGACTGCCCAATTCTTCCAGCCACGTGTTGAAGTGGTATAAATTCGGCTGTCCGCATTCTTCGCAAAAATTTTTGCCTGCCATATATAGTGCCGCGGGAGAGAGTCGAACTCTCACGGGTTGCCCCACCAGCTCCTAAGGCTGGCGCGTCTGCCAATTCCGCCACCGCGGCATATTTTAATCCACTCTCTGCCTACTCCAGACTTCAAGTACTTTTCTCGTACTCTTGCATCTTTTCGAATTTCATACTCTTCAACTAAAAGAAGTGTAAATGGACGATAAGAAGCTGTAGTACGTTCCCTTCCATCCTGATGTTGCTTTACTCCCTCTTTTTATACTCCGTTTTCCCCATAATTTCAACGCCAAACAAAACAGCCCTTAGACTACGCTCAGGGCTGTTTTCGAACTTGCGAACATTTATTCTACTGCCCAACTCCGACGAAATTTTGCACAATTCGCGGAAATACCCACGCCAAAGCGGCAACGATTATGCCAATTGCCACCCATAAAAGCAAACCTCTTGCCTGCTGTGTCTTTTCTGGATTTCCCTGTGAAGTAAGGAACAGGAACGCTCCGTACAGCACGAGGAATGTTACTATCAGCATCAATCCCACGAAGAACCAGGTTGCCAGTCCCGAAAAGAATCTTAATATATCGTTGACACTTTGAGGCAACTTGTTTTGGTCGGGAGTTGCGCCAAATGTTGGATCTGGGGTTGCTGGGCTAAAGCCTACGCCTGGCGTTGCTGCTACCTGATTGGAAAAGCTAGAAGAAACAGCTATTTGATAGCAGTAGGTTTGTCCATTCGTTAAGCCAGAATCGCGATATGGCGCAGTAACACTGCTTTGAATTACATTCGTAAGATTACTCCCAGGACAACTGCCATTTACGCGATACACAGTCGCATTCGTGTTCCCGCCCCACGAAAGATCAACATAGCCGTTCCCTCGAGTCGCGCTCAATGTCGGAGCGGCTTGAGCTAGTACGGCGGTAACGCCCACCAACGCGACAACCGCGGACAAAACCATTGTTGCCAAAACTTTTTTCACAAACATATTTTTCAGCATAAAACTTCTTTCTTTGCGACCTTTTGCATTATTCAATGATACTGGCTAATTTCCTCTTACGCAACAACATCATACTCCCAGCAAATCCCGTACAATGTTGACCACTGCTCCCGACAGGATAATTACTACCAACCCTATAATAGCATACAGCAGAACTTGCTTAGCTTTGGAAATATTTTCGGGATTTGTTCCTCCCGTCAAAAACAAAAATCCGGCGTACAGAACGACAATCGGAGCTATGACAAGCCCTATAATAAGCAACCAGTGGAATATCACTCCGCCCAACTGCAATATGGCTTCCATGCCGGGCAGATTTTCGTAAGGAATTTCCGGAGCGCGTTCCCCTTCTTGGGCATAACTCATGCGGGGAAACAAACTCAAAGCCGAAACCCAGCCCGCATGAAAAAAAAGTGTTTTTCGCATTTTTGTATTATAACACATCCTTAAATTTTCCTCCAAGCCCAGATTTGATCCGGTAAAATTATGCTATGATTATACTGTGGTATTTGAGGTATGAATATTTTTTTTGCCCCAAAAAACTGGATCAAAAATAACTTGCTCAATATTGGCATAGGGTCGGTACTCGCCGCGATTGCCCTTGTCCATATATTTTTCCTTGTTTCGTCGTTTTGGATTGACGAAAAAGGCAATATTCTCACTACCTTTGCTGGCAATGGGGACGTTGCTTTAAGGATGACCCAAATAAGCAAGTTTGCCTTTGGCAATATCTTTAACCTGGAAGAACCTATCTTCATTGGGGAGCCCCTAACCTACCACTTTTTACTCAATTTTTTTAGCGGAATACTCTTGCGCCTTACCAATTCGTGGATGTTCGCTTTCCAAGCGCCTATTTTAATATTGGCGCTGGCAAATATCGCTCTGCTATTTTTGGTATACCAAAAAATATTCAAAGGCAAGGTACTGGCTCTTTTTGGAGTATTGATTTTTCTTTTTGGATCGGGATTTGGCGCATATGGAACTCTCAAAGACAAGTTCCTCCAAGAAGGGATGGATATTCCCCAGTTTTTTTCCTACATGGCTGTCAACCATGTGTCTTTCATTACCCAATTGGCAAACCAATACCCAGAGCAAAATATTGCCTGGGGATCGCCCTTTGGCCTTGTATTCCTCCATCAGCACCCTTTCCTGCTTGGATTATTTCTATTTTTAGTTATTCTGCTTATTCTCCTCAAAACCGAAGGCTTATTAAAAAAGCGGCATATCGCGCTTTTGGGCATCCTTTTTGGCATAGCTCCCCTCTCGCATATTCATTCATTCATTGCCATAGGAACTATGCTTGTATTTTTTGCCGTGAGCGCTTTGCTAAAAAAAGATTTTACCCGCTTTAAAAATTACGCTGCTGTTTTGCTTATAGGAGGAGCAACCGCCCTGCCACAGCTTGCCTATCTCGCCCACTTCTTCAATGGAGCATTTGAATCCTCCGTGCAGTCTTTCTTGCGCTTTCGCCTGGGATGGATGACAGATCCAGCCTACGGATCTGTTGTTTATCCGCCCCTGCCCACAGCATTCTCCAAGTTGATTGCCTACCTTAATTATACCTGGATGAACTTCGGCGTCATCCTGCCCGCCTTTTTTATTTTTTCAATATATCTGTTTAAAAGGGGTAAACAGTCATTACCCATACTTACATTTGCCGCCGCGGCTTTTGCCCTGTTTTTCCTTGTGCAAACCATTCAATTCCAGCCATGGGATTATGATAACAACAAAATCCTCGTATACTTTCAATTTTTCGCGGTAATACCTATTATTTTCCTTTTTGGCCGAATAGCCTCAACATGGAAAGCATTGGGATGGGGACTCTTGATCGTGTTTCTTATCCTCTCCACGCACGGCGCCGTTTTAGACCTTATTCCCCGTATAATTCAGATTCGGAATAATCCCCCCGTGCTTTTTACCGCCAACGCTTGGGAAGCCGCGAAATTCATAAAACAAAACGTTCCAGATAAAGCAGTTATCCTCACCGGACCCTCGCATATTAATCCTGTTGCTTCGCTTGCTGGAAAACCCGTACTCGTTGGATATCCAGGGTGGCTCTGGACACGGGGAATTCCTTATCAGAAAAGACTGGATGATACAAGAGCTTTTTATCAAAACCCCTACCAGCGAAAAGACGTTCTGGAAAAATACAACATTTCATATATTTTGCTCGATCCCTTAGTTAAGTACGACTGGGGTGTGCAAAAACAGTTATTCGACAGTAATTTTAAGCTTATTTATGAAAATACCGACTATGCCCTCTACGCTATCTAGCAAATTACCCATCTTTGGCATTGCTTTTTTGCTTTTGGCAAGTTTTTTACTGCATTTCCTTTTTATTTCCTACCCCGACCAGGTAGTATTTGACGAAGTCCATTATGGGACATTCTCAAACGGATACCTTTCCGGCAAATATTTTTTCGATATTCACCCGCCACTTGGCTCCCTCCTCATAACCTTGAGCGGATGGCTTTTTGGCTACCAAGACGCTTCTTTCTCTTTTGAGCACATAGGCAAAGAACTCTCGAATATCCATGCCCTGCGCGTATTGCCTGCCCTGGCTGGAAGCTTTTTGCCTCTTGCCGTGTACTTTTTAATGCGTTCTCTGGGTGTTCGCCGGCTTGTTTCTTTTTTTGCCGGCCTGTTTATCCTCCTCGAAAACGGACTCCTTGCTCACACCCGTCTGGCTCTGCCCGACGCTTTTTTACTTTTGTTTGGAGTTTTAGGACTCACATTTTTCTTTAGCTCGCGCCGCAAAAACTATTACTTACCCTTTCTTTTTCTTGCAGGTGCATTTTTTGCCTTTAGTTTTTCGGTAAAATGGACAGGTCTTGCTTTTCCTGCGTTGGCCGCACTTATCTTTGCTAAAGATATGATTGTGAATTTTTTTGTTCCGAGAGAAGAAAGAAAAATTTTTTTGTTCCCTAAATTTATTTTTCTTCTTTCCGTAATACCCTTTTTGCTTTACTTTGCCGTATTTACTGTGCATTTTGCCCTTTTGCCAAAAGCAGGTCCAGGAGACGCTTTTATGTCAGAAAAATTCCGCCAAGGCGAATTGAATACCGTAGAAAAATTCCTGGAATTGAACGCAGTAAAATACCTTACCAACAAGGACTTTACGGCAACACATCCTTATGGAAGCGAGTGGCATTCCTGGCCCTTAATGGCAAGGACGGTTTTTTACTGGACGGAAGACAATAGATATATTTATCTCCTGGGAAATCCTGTTGTTTGGTGGGGATCAACCATGGGCATAGGGCTGGCGCTTTTGGGCCTGCTCCTATCCCGTTCGCTGCGGAAAGACGAGACTCTTTATTTTCTTCTCGCAGGATATTTTGTGAGTTTTTTGCCTTTCATGCTCATTTCCCGCGTGATGTTCCTGTACCACTATTTCATTCCCCTTGTTTTTGCGATACTGATATTCTCATATATTATCGGCAAAGCAAAATACGCCCTGCCTATTTTGCTTGTGCTGGGCTTAGCCTCACTCGTAGCTTTTGCCTATTTTATTCCCCTTACATACGGCTTTCCCCTGGATGATAACGCACTCCAAAACCGCATGTGGCT
The DNA here is from genome assembly GCA_964479725.1 of uncultured Candidatus Saccharibacteria bacterium. Classification (GTDB taxonomy): domain Bacteria; phylum Patescibacteriota; class Minisyncoccia; order Minisyncoccales; family UBA10102; genus CAYZNF01. Next base: position 6,503 of record CAYZNF010000006.1, on the reverse strand, counting down.
TTCTTCGTGGAGATAGCCTGCTTATTTTACACCAAGAAGATTTTGCACAAACTCTATAACTGCTCGAGACAGCAACATTATGACAAAGCCAATCACCGAATAGGTTAGAATTTGCTTTGCCTTCTGGATCTTGGCGGGTTCTCCCGCGGCAGTAAGGAACATCAGCCCGCCCCACACGATGATAATGGGCAGAATAATAAGGGCGAGGGTAATAAGAAACTCGACAATTTTGGTAATTAGCCCGGTAAATGTGGTGCCTTCCCCTAGGGGGTTTTTGAAACGAATAGTAGTCGAGTCTTTGCTTTCCCCATTCCCTCCGCCGTTGTTATCACCCCCGCCTCCGCCAGCAATTTTTGCCGATATCGTCGCTGTTCCAGGCTGGGTGCCAGAAATCACTGCACCGTATGTAGTTCCTGAAGGATCGGTAGGAGCAATAAATTGAATACCAACTGACTGTGTATCTCCCGGATCGAGAGCATAGTTGCAGTTGTTTGTACAAGAAAAAGAATCAGAACCGCTTACAGAAATTATACCTTCCACCCGACTTCCGGACAGATTATTAATTATTAACACCCTTTTTTCTGTCTCTCCCGGATTGACTTCACCAAAATCAATAGATGCGGGTTTAAAGGAAAGCACACTGACCTCCTGCACTCCTTTTCCGTTCAAGCTCGCACCCCCCGTATGGCTAGCGTTGTTGGACTTGATTGTTCCGGTAAAATCTCCTGTCGCCACAGGATGAAACTCAATTTCTACGGTCTTGCTTTCTCCGGGACGAAGAGTATACTCACAATTTCCAATACACCGAAAAGAAGTACCTGTCGTAACAATGGTGCCATTTACCGCACCCAACCCGCTGGTCTCGCTGTGGGTAGTGGTAAAACTTCTCGTAGGAAAAGAGGTTTGGGTGGTTACAGTATCGGGAAAGGAATAATTTGCGGGGCTGAATAAAAGCACGCTCCCCGAAGCCACAAAAATATCATCCGAATAGACCACAGAAATGTTGTTTCCTTTTTTAAAGTCTACTGCGACACTTTTTTGCCCGCCTCCAATGCTTAACTTCCATTGTCTCGTATTTTGGAACGGCTCCCATGGATTGCCTCCAAGATTTACCTCATTATCGTTGGCAATTCTCATTTCATTACAGCCGACACAGGTTAAATTGAGAATTACATCTGAAGAATTTGTTGTCGCGGCATCGTCGTTTATTTTAATTGAACCGGTAATTGCGCCGGATGCTTGTATGGTAAAGCTGCGGGTTTCAGCGCTCCATAGAATATTCCCGGTACAGCTTGCGTTGTTGCATGTTCCCGCGCGCCATGTATATTTTTCACCCGGCATATTAGCATTGCTGGCTTGATACGACGAGAGACTGGTATTCGTAAAATCTATACGATCTCCCCGCTGATTAAAAACCTCAACCCGGTATCCTGGCGCGCCTTGGACAGGATTCCATTGTAGTGTGACGGGCGCCGCAAGAGTGGCATTATTTGCGGGCGAACTAAGAATAGGCGCTTGAAGCACAACTCCCCCTCCGCAATCAGCCGAACAACTTGTCGAATTTTCTCCAGCCTCACACGTCCCGTTCCCACAAACAGGCACCGTGGTACCTCCTCCCACTCCAGTACCCCTTACGGACAAGACAGCGTTTCCGGCATTGCTTTGAAACGTTGCTCCTGCCGATACCGTTCCTGCAGCAGTAGGGTTAAAGCGAAACTCCACATCTCTTTGCTCTCCCGACGCCAAAGAAAAGCTCTTAGGCCCTACCGCCACAAAAGGATCTCCGGTTAAAACACCAGTTACATTTAATGGCACGCTTCCTATATTTTCTACTAAAAAAAATTGGGTTCCGGAACTTCCTACGGTTACATTGCCAAAATCAAGAGTTTGGTCATTTGGAGTGCTATCTTCGGGAGTTACTTTAATTTTTGGAGCCGCCGGTGTTACCGTAACCGTTACGCTATTGTCTGCCTCTGCGCCAAATACATCACCCCCAACTTTCCAAACAAAAGCGATATACGTATGAGTTCCTAGGTCGTCGGTAAATGTCGCAGAACAAGAAAAAGCTCCCAAAGAACATCCCACATCCCCCGTTTGCTTTGAATTGCCTTCATGAATTTGTATCTTTTCAATTTGGAAAGGGGCGGTAACTGTCAAAACTATGCTGTTCCCCTCGGATACGCTTTGGTTTTGAGCAATGAGGCTTACCCCATGCTCTGCAAAAATGGTTTGAGCAAACGCAATAATTCCCAAAAAACCAACAAAAAAGAGTAAGAAAAATTTTGATTTAAATGCGGAAGGAACCATGAGCAAAGCAGGTAAATGAATTATTTCCTTATTGTACGGGGTTTCTCAACAATTTAAAAGAATTTGCGGAAAACTAAGGGAGACTAAGTTTTAGATTGGGAGGGGATTTTGGAAAATGCTGATGACAAATTCGGCGCCAGCTTTCGATAGGAGCATAATTACAAAGCCTAAAATGGACCAGGTGAGAATTTGTTTTGCTCTTTGGACTTTATTGGGATCCCCTGCTGAAGTCAAAAACATAATCCCTCCCCAAAGGATAATAATAGGCAAAATGATAATGCCAAGGGTAATTAAGGCGTTAATAAGATAGACAATCAATTCGGGAATAGAATCCGCGGCAAGAGGATTTGGCAAACGAATTGGAAGATTGTCCATAAAACTTAAGCGCACGCGGCAGAAACCACTTTGTCTCCCTCATCTAGCCGCATAATCCTAACTCCCTGTGTAGATCGGCTTATTTTAGGAATTGATTCAATAGAGGTGCGAATAACATTGCCTGTTCTGGAAATTACGATTAAGTCCTCCTCATCGCCTTGGAGTATCCTTGCGTACACAAGATCTCCTGTTTTTGCCGTAACATTCGCGGTTTTAATGCCAGATCCCCCCCTGCTCTGAACCCTATATTCTTTAATATCGGTCCTCTTGCCGTATCCGTTTTCTGCAAGCACAAGAAGATATTGGCTAACGGGTTTTTGCCCTTTTTCCGGAGTTGCTTGTGCCCTTGAGATAACATCCACGCCCACTACCTCATCTCCTTTTTTGAGCCGTACAGCCCGCACCCCCGCGGCAGTCCTTCCCATGGCACGGATATCTTTTTCTTTAAAACGCACAGACTGGCCTTTTTTAGTAACAATAATAATGTCGTCCTGCCCAGTGGTTTTTCGCACAGCCCTCAAAGCATCTCCGCTTTTCAAACCCAAAGCAATCAGGCCGGATCTCCTGACGTTCTTGAATTCATCAAGCTCCGTCTTTTTCATCACGCCGTCTTTAGTAACCATCATAAGATATTTTACTCCCGCCTCAACATCTTCTTTGCCCAAAGCGAATACGGACATGGCCTTGTCCTGCGGGCTCATTTCAAAGAAATTCAAAAGCCCCCTTCCCTTTGCCACGCGCGTACCTTCGGGAATTTCATACACAGGCGAACGGAACACCTTTCCAGAATCAGTAAAGACCATTAAGGCATCATGAGTTTGCGCAAACAAGAAGTGTTCCACAATGTCTTCGCCTGTGGTTTTGAGGCCCATAATTCCCTTGCCGCCCCGCCTTTGTATTTTATACGTAGAGGGATTAATGCGCTTTATGTACCCCCCCTGGGTTAAGGTGATAATGGTGTCTTCCTGGGGTATAAGATCTTCTTCGGCGATTTCCCCGATGCCTTGCACCACCACTTTTGTCCTTCGCTCGTCGCCAAAGGTCTCGCGTGCTTCCAAAAGCTCCCCGCGGATAATTCCATCGATACGCCTTGGGCTTGCCAAAATTTCGGCAAGCTCTTTGATCTTTGCCCTAATTTCTTTCAGTTCGTCTTCGATCTTTTTCCTTTCCAGCTTTGCCAATTGGGCAAGGCGCATATCAAGAATAGCGTTTGACTGGATTTCAGAAAGCCGGAAACGAGCCATTAATTTCGTCTTGGCGTCTTCCCTGTCATCGGCCCCGCGTATAATACGGATAACCTCATCAAGGTTTGCCAAACATTTGTGCAGCCCCTCCAAAATATGCTCCCTTTCTTTTGCCTTGTCCAATTCGTACTTTGTCCTTCGGTAAACCACTTGCCTGCGGTGCTCTACAAAATACGACAGCAACTCGGCAAGCGAAAGCACACGAGGCTGAAGACCGTCCACAAGAGCCAAGGCATTTAGATTATATGTTTTTTGGAGATCTGAAAATTTATACAAACGGTTCAGAATTTTTTGGGGATGAGCGTCTTTCTGCAAATCAAACGCTATGCGAATGCCGTCTTTATCGGATTCATCGCGAATATCCCTGATGCCCTCAATCTTCTTTTCCTGAACCAAATTGGCAAACTGCTCGACAAGCGTTGATTTGTTTACCTGGAAAGGAATCTCGGTAATGATGATTTGGGTCCGTTTTTTGGCTTCGTCCTCTATAACGTCGGCTTTGCCCCTCATGACAATCGGCCCCCTTCCCTGCGAATACGCTTCAATTATCGCTTTTCTGTTGTAAATAATGCCGCCGGTTGGGAAGTCTGGGCCCTTTACAAACTTACACAAATCTTCCGTGGTTGCTTTTGGGTTTTCCAGCAAATACAGGATCGCATCCACTAGCTCACCCAAATTGTGGGGAGGCATGTCTGTAGCCATTCCAACGGCAATTCCCAGGGTTCCATTAAGCAAAAGCTGGGGCAAGGGAGAAGGCAGTACCGTAGGTTCTTTCCTTGTGCCATCGTAATTGTCCACAAAATCTACCGTATCCTTGCTAATATCCTTTAGCATTTCCTCGCCCATCCGAGACATCCTTGCTTCGGTATAGCGGTAAGCCGCCGGGCTATCGCCGTCGATAGATCCCCAGTTTCCCTGGCCATCAATCAAAGGATACCTCAACGAAAAATTCTGGGCCATACGAGCCATTGCGTCGTATACTGCAAGATCTCCATGCGGGTGATACCTTCCCAGCACAGATCCGATAACTGTGGCAGATTTCCTGAACTTTGCCCCATGGGTAAGGCCATCTTCATGCATCGCGTAGAGTATTCTGCGATGCACGGGCTTTAACCCGTCGCGCACATCGGGAAGCGCCCGCCCGACAATAACAGACATGGCATAATCCAAATACGAGGTTTGCATTTCCTCTGTAATTTCGCGCACCTTAACCTGTCCGATTGATTGTAACTCTTCTTTTGGGGTATCTTCCGCCATAAGTTATTGCTATTCCTCTTGCAGTTTGTCAAACGAAGGGATATTGGGTACCCCGATATCTTGTTTTAGGTTGTCTTTAGCTTGTCTCATCTCCGGCACCTTATCGGCGATTCCCTTTATCCACCATCCCAGTAAAACTATTCCAAGCAGTATAGTTGCCGCCCATAAGATAAGCTTTCTTTTTTCTTCCGGCTGCTTTTGAAGGGTTAATACGATGTTCTTAACATTTATCATGGTTTCAAAACAACTACGCTCGTTTCTCCTGTGGGCAAATCCTTTGCGCGTATCATGATTTTTGGCTGGGCTTCCATATCTTTTCTTCCCATGGTCCTTAAGAATGTGTCAACGCCATCCAACTGATACTTGAGTTTAGGAAGAGCGTAATGAATGGGCACTGCCAGCTTTGGCTCGATTTGCTCTATAACCTCCGCGGCCTGTGTTCCATCCAAGGTATCTACTCCCCCCACCGGTACAAACAAAATATCCACATTTCCTATTTTTTCCAACTGTTCCGCGGTCAACTCTTTTTGTCCCAGGTCCCCCAGGTGGCACAGCCTCATATCTTCCATTTCAATGGTGTAAATAGTATTCGTGCCGCGCTCCTTCCCTTCCACACCGTCATGGAATGAATGGATTCCCTGGATAAATACTCCTTTCACGTCATATTCGCCTGGATTTGAAATAACGAAAGGCTCCCCTTTTACACCCTGGACATTATTGTGGTCTGGATGGTCATGGGTAATAAGCACGACATCAGCTTCCGTGGAAGGAAAATTAAATCCTATGCTGTCATGGTAGGGGTCAACCAAAACACGAACCTGCTCTTTTCCCGCAGAGCCAGATAAAAATATACATGCTTGCCCTTTCCAAGTAATTTGCATGATAAATACATTTTACACAAAAAGCTGCCGGATTTCAACAGCTAAAATCCCTGGAATTACAGTCCGTTGCCGCCCCCCTTGAAAAAAAATCGTTTTCTTGTAAAGTAGGGTGTATGATAAACACAATAAAACCCCAGTTCATGCAGAAGCTGGATATCCCAAAACCATACCGGGTGGGAGACATTATAGAAGCTTCGGTTATCGCAATCGGACGATCTGCAATCTACCTCGATCTTGCCCCCCAGGGAACTGGCATTATTTTTGGCAAAGAATTCCTGGAAGAAAAACGCGCCTTAAAATCAGTCAAGATAGGGGACAAAATCGCGGCAAAAATCACAAACCTCGAAAACGACGAGGGCTATATTGAACTCTCCCTTGGGGAAGCCGGCAGACAGATCACCTGGAGCACCCTCAAAGAACAAAAAGAGAATGAAATCAC
>CAYZNF010000005.1:75710-75976 GCA_964479725.1 uncultured Candidatus Saccharibacteria bacterium | reverse complement strand
GAAGTTATTCATACTGGCGCCAAAGAAAGGGAAGTAAACGCGTCCGGAATCGTAGAAAGCATTACACGGAGGGTACAAGTGCAGGTTTCAAAAATAAATCCTGAAGTTACTGTTGATGCGTGGAAGGAGGTGAGTGATTTTTAGCGCATGAGAAAGGAATGGAAATATGGTACAATTTATAAATATTTTCTTATGGGTTTGTTGAGATGGAAAAAACAAAATAGGGGATTCACTCTTTTGGAAATTCTGCTTGTCGTAGCCGCCAT
>CAYZNF010000005.1:58207-75610 GCA_964479725.1 uncultured Candidatus Saccharibacteria bacterium | reverse complement strand
TGCCATTTTGGCCAGCATCGTAATTGTTGCCTTAAATCCGGGAAAACAGCTTGGGGAAGTGCGCAATGCCCAGCGACGGAACGATGTGGGTACGATTTTAAACGCGGTGTATCAGTATATCATTGATAACCAAGGCTCTTTGCCTTCTTCCATTACCGCTACGGCCACCGAAATCTGCGAAACAGGAGCCGCGGATTGTTCCGGGCTTATTGACTTATCCGTGCTTACCGCAAACGAAACCTATCTTGTTTCCTTGCCCAGCGATCCCAACGGTAGCTGCAGCGCGAATGGAATTTGCTATCAGATATATAAAAGCGTGAATGGCCGCATTACAGTGTCTGCTCCCAATGCCGAGCAGGGAGCTGTTATCAGTGCAACACGATAATGGATACGCTTTTTCTCATTGCATCTCAAGTTATCGCGCTTGTTTTGACAATTGCAAGTTTATTTGCGTGGAGAAGCCTGCGGGTAAAAACGGACAAAGAAGGCATCGCCAATGAGCAGCTTCTTTTGCAGACAAAGCAATTGGAAACCGCCAAGGCAAAATCCGAATATGAAAGGGACCAGTTGAATGCTATTCTCTCTTCCATGGGAGAGGGCTTGCTTGTTGTGGGAAAAGATAAACGCATTATTTTAATGAACCAGGCCGCGAGCATTCTATTGAGAATTGCTCCCACAGAAGCTGTGGGAAAAGACGCGCGCCAAGTATTCGATTTGGTGAAAGAAGAAGAGGATGACTCTCGGCTGGATGCGCTTTTGGATGATGTGGTGCGCCAGCTTAATATCGTTAATATCCGGGTGACGGATAATTATTACCTCAAGAGCGTTTTAGGAAGGAAATTTCCGGTTGCCATGATCGTGGCTTCTCTTGTTAGGGAAGGAGAAACTCTGGGGGCTATTTCGGTGTTCCGCGATATTACCAAGGAAAAAGAAATTGACCAGGCAAAAAGCGAATTTGTTTCCATTGTTTCACACCAGCTTCGTTCTCCTCTGGGGAGTATGCGCTGGAATAGTGAATTGCTCTTGGAGGGGGAAATGGGCAAACTGCCAAAGGACGCATCTGCTACCATTGGGGAGATTTATCAATCTACCCAGCGTATGATTGGCCTTGTCAACGATTTGCTTGATGTTTCCCGCATCGACCAGGGGCGTGTGAAAAACGAACCCGCCCTTGTTCAGCCTCTTGATCATATCGAAGCGGCAATACGCGAGACGCGTACCCTTGCCGAAAAAGAAGGAATCCGCATTGAACTCGATGCGCCCAGCGCAGTTTTATCGAAAATTTTTATTGATCCCATGCGTTTTCGCGAGATAATGCAGAATCTGCTGGTTAATTCCATACAATACAACAAAAAAAACGGCATTACCCGCATTGCTCTCAAGGAGGAAGGAGGCGAATTATATATTTCAGTGTCGGACACGGGCATTGGCATTTCAAAGAAAGACCAGGGAAAAATCTTTTCAAAGTTTTATCGCGCGCCCAATGCCATACGCGCGTACACGGAAGGTAGTGGGTTGGGCTTGTTTGTGGTAAAATCGTATATTGAAGAGTGGGGCGGTACAATACGCTTCCATAGCGAAGAAGGTAAGGGAACGGTATTTACCGTAGTGTTGCCTCTCCAAACCCGCGCAGCGGCAAAGCCGGCAATAATGAGAGAAAAAGAATATGGAACAGCAAAATAAGAAAAACAGCAAAGGGAAAAAGACCATTCTGGTGGTGGAAGACGATACGGCGTACGCAAATGTGTATCGGCGCAAGCTTTCGAAAGAAGGATATGATGTCGTGATTGAAGGGAATGGCGATAAGGCGTTGGGAGTGGTAAGGGAAAAGAAACCCGACCTTATTCTTTTGGATTTGGTTATGCCGGGGAAAAACGGGTTTGAGGTTTTGCAGGAAATCAGGTCGCATAAGGAATTCGACAATATAAAAATCATTGTGGCTTCCAACTTGAGTCAGGATATTGATATTGAAAAAGCAAAGCACGCGGGAGCTGATGATTATTTCATTAAATCGAATGTTTCGGTGCCCGAAATGATTCAAAAGGTCAAGAATACATTATTTAAATAATTAAAGAAATGAGCTTTTTTACAATGAGTGCGTCAAAAGAAGCAAAAAAGGGATTCACTCTTTTGGAAATTCTGCTTGTCGTAGCCGCCATTGCCATTTTGGCCAGCATCGTAATTGTTGCCTTAAATCCGGGAAAACAGCTTGGGCAAACGCGCAACTCCCAAAGGAGAGTTGATGTAACGACTATACTGAATGCGGCTTACCAGTATTCGCTCGATGCGGAAATTCTTCCCGCGGCAATAACAAGCACGGCGGCTTGCGGAAGCGTAGCAACGCAGGAAATATGCACGACAGGAGGCACGTGCACTGGGCTTGTTGATCTTTCGGTGTTAACGGCGAATGAAAAATATGTGGTGTCGCTTCCCCGGGATCCCAAAGACGCAAGCACGAACGGTACAGGCTATTTCATAACCAAAACCGCGAACGACAGGCTTACGGTATGCGCCCCGGGGGCCGAGCAGGGAGAAACTATAAGCGTAACACGATAAGAGAAAGGCGGTGTTTAGGCCTAATCCGGTTTAAAGCAAAAACATCTGGAACCTTGTCGGCTCCAGATGTTTTGTACTGTCCAGGGTCTTACGCACGGGAAGGTTTTTTGGTACACTAAAAGATATGAGAAACATTATTGTATTTTTCGTAGGTTTGGGGCTCATAATGGGCGGGATTGCGTTAACTTTTGAGGTTTCTGCCGCGGCCGATGAAAACTCAAAAGTACGCATACAGGAAATAAGAAAGGAGACAAAAGAATCCCGCCAAGAGGCTCTGCGTAAATTTCAGGAAGAGCAAAAGCAGGCCAGGCTGCGCTTGGAAGAGCGAAAAAAAGAATTGCAAAATCAGCTGAAGGCTAAGCGCGTAGAGGTAAAAAGCCAAATAGAGAGCCGCAAAGCAGAAGTAAAAGAGCGTGCCAAGGCAATCCGCAATGAAAAGAAACAGCAAGCTTTGGTGCGTATCCAGGAGAGCATCAATTCGCTAAATGAGCGTATGACCGTCCATTACGAGAATGCATTGGTGCATTTGGAAGAAGTGCTTGGCAAGATTGAGAGCAGGACAAGCAAAGCAAATGCAAATGGTTTGGATACCTCGTCAGCTGAAGCGGCAATCGCCGACGCCAAAAAAGCAATCGAAAATGCGCGTAATGCGGTAACCCAGCAGGCAGGGAAGGTATATACGTTTGAGATTAAAGATGAGGCGACTCTTAAAAAGGAAGTAGGTGTTGCGCGCCAGCTTTTGCATAAGGACTTAACCGCAGTAAAAGAATCTGTGAAATCAGCCAAGGAGGCCTTGCATAAAGCCGCGACATCCCTTTCCAAGATTCCCAGGGTGGATGATGTTGAGGTCGAAGATAAAGCTAATGAAACAAATGATGGCGAATAGACATGAATAAGAATACTCTATTTCTTTTATTTGGGGTTGCGGCGGCAACTATCGTAGCAGGCGGGGCAGTATGGTGGATGCAGCGCGAAGAAGCTGCGGAAAACCAAAGTGCGGCGCGACAGCAATCTCAACAGGCAACCGACAGGACGGGAATAATTATAGAAGATTTAAGTACGGTTGATCTGGGGGACATTGATGCCGAATTTAAGGCAATTGACGCAGAAATGAACAGCTTGTAAATGGAGACGAAGAAATATGTAAAGCAGTTTGCGGATATTAAATTGGGAGACGCGAAAGATGTTGGCGGGAAAAACGCCAGTCTGGGCGAACTTTATTCTCATTTGTCATCTCTTCAAATCCCTGTGCCCAATGGTTTTGCCGTTACAGCGAAAGCATATCGGGGTTTTTTGGACTATAACGGACTTTCCAAGGAATTAGATAAGGTTATAAAAACAGGAAAAGAGGCTTTTCGAATCCGCTCTTTGATAAGCCGCGCGGAATTTCCCAGCGACATGCGTTTAGAAATTGAGGACGCTTATGCTGGTTTGGGGAAATTTTACTCAACAGAAAATGTTGACGTGGCTGTGCGTTCCTCGGCGGTAGGTGAGGATTCGATTGCCAATTCTTTTGCAGGCCAGCAGGATACATACCTGAATATCAGAGGGCAAGCGCAGTTGCTCGACGCAATCCGTAAAGTATTCGCATCATTATTCAATGATAGGTCGTTATTTTATCGCATGGAAAGAGGGCTGACGGTATCTGGAAGCGCAATAGCGGTTGCAGTGCAAAAAATGGTTCGATCGGATATTGCTTCGAGCGGGGTGATGTTTACTGCTGATCCTGAAACCGGTTTTCGCAACGCTGTTGTTCTGCAGGCGGCTTGGGGATTGGGCGAATCTATTGTGCAAGGAAAGGTTATCCCCGATGAATTCGTGCTGTTTAAACCATTTCTTGGGATGAAAACATCCCCCATACTTTCAAAAACACTGGGTAGAAAAACATGCAAGGCCGCGTATGGCAAGGGAGGAGTGGCAACAATACCGTTGGGGCAAACTTTGCAAAAACAATTTTGCCTGGCAGATGAAGAAGCCAAGACTTTGGCAGTATGGGGAGTCGCGCTGGAAAACCATTTTTCAAAAGCATACGGCAAAGAATGTTCGCTTGATATTGAATGGGCCAAAGACGGGAAAACGAGCCAGCTTTTTATTGTGCAGGTTCGGCCCGAAACCGTGCACTCGTATTCTGACAAGAGAATGCACGAAGAGTATATCTTAAAGGCAAAGAGCAGGGTTTTGGCAACTGGAGTCGCAGTAGGCACCAGGATCGGAACTGGAAAAGTACGAATCGCCAAGAGATTAGAAGATGGTAAAAACATCAAAAAGGGAGAGATTCTTGTTACTCACAATACAGATCCCGATTGGGAGCCCGTGCTTCGCAGGGTTTCGGCAGTCGTAACCGAAAGCGGAGGACGAACCAGCCATGCCGCCATTATAGCCCGCGAATTTGGCATTCCCACTGTTGTGGGAGCAGAGTTTGCCGCAAAAGATTTGCACAACGGGCAAAGTATTACAATTGATTGCTCGTCGGGGGAAAAGGGTATCCTATACGAAGGAATTTTGCCTTTTACGGTGCAAAAGCATCCGATGCTTGATGTGCCGCAAACCCGCACAAAAATCATGCTGAATATAGGTTCTCCTTCCGAAGGATTTCGATACGCCTATTTGCCTGTGGGAGGGGTAGGGTTGGGACGCTTGGAGTTTATTATTTCCTCATCCATAGGCATTCATCCAAACGTTTTGCTTGATTACGCAAAACTTAAACGCCAGGGGGTCAAGAGCGGCTATTTGAAAAATACTTTGAAGATGATAGATGAACGTACGGGAGGTTATAAAAACAAGGAGGAATTTTATGTGGATACCTTAGCCAAAGGTATAGCCAAAATTGCCGCGGCATTTTGGCCCAAAGATGTTATTATACGCTTCTCGGATTTTAAGACGAATGAATACAGGAGCTTGATAGGCGGAGAATTGTATGAGCCCAAAGAAGAAAACCCTATGCTTGGATGGCGCGGGGCAAGCCGTTATTATCACCCCAACTTTAAGGCGGCTTTTGGCATGGAGTGCCGAGCCTTGGAAAAGGCGCGGAAAGATTACGGGTTTTCCAATATTATTCCCATGATCCCATTTTGCAGGACGATCGATGAAGCAAAAAGAGTGGTGGCGGGCATGGAGGAGTATGGACTGGACAGAAAAGATAACACAGCCCTTAAGATATATGTGATGTGCGAAATTCCTTCGAACGTTTTGCTCGCAGACCAGTTTTTGGATATTTTTGACGGCATGTCCATCGGATCAAATGATCTTACCCAGCTTACCTTGGGGCTGGATAGGGATTCTGGCGGATCGGTGAAAATAGGAAATGAAAACAACGAGGCGGTAAAGAAAATGATCGAAATAGCGATTAAAGCCTGCAAGGCCAGGGGAAAGTACATTGGAGTGTGCGGCCAGGGACCCTCTGATTATCCTGAATTTGCTGAATTTCTCGTAGAAAAAGGCATAGACAGTATTTCCTTGAATGCCGATGCCGTCTTTTCCATGATAGGCAGAATAGCCGCTTTGGAGGAAAAACGTAATATTTCCCAAAGAGTGGCGTCTCATTGATAAATATAGGGCAATGAGGCTAAGCTTGCTATTTAAATTGAATTGCTTTATAGTGATTTGCGTGGACGTTTTTTCCAACTTCCTAGGCAGCAAAGGAAGCGCACGGAGAATGCGCGGGGTTTTTCTTATTTTAAAATGGGATGTTTAAAGGTCGCGATAAAGTTAAAGAGAATTCTATGGCAAAAAAATTGTACGTAGGAGGATTGCCCTATACCACCCAAGAAGATTCTTTGAAAGAAGCATTTTCTAAGGCAGGAACAGTGGAATCTGTATCGATTGTTATCGATCGAATGACAGGACGCTCCCGCGGATTTGGATTCGTTGAAATGGCTGCTGACGAAGAAGCTCAAGCCGCCATTGAAATGTACAACGGAAAAGAATTCGAAGGAAGGACTCTAACCGTCAACGAAGCCAGGCCTATGGCAGAACGGCCTCCGCGAACCGGAGGACGCTCCTTTAGAGGCGGCAACGATCGGGGAGGTTTCGGAGGAGGCAATCGAGACTACTAATCTCGCAACGCAGAAAATATCTGCAAGAAAACACGCCAAACAATTGGCGTGTTTTCTGTCCGCACAACCCTTGCTTCTCCAGGAGGTGTTAGCTAAAATTATTATATGAAATCGGCATTATCTTCTTTTATTATTGCTTCAACCATTATAAGCGCTCTGGTGGGCGGCGCCGCAGGGTTTGGAGCGGGGTATCTTTTGTATACGGGGGATATATCGTTGGGAAATTCTGCGCAAAACAGGAGCACGGTTGATGTGGTCGAAGAGGAGTCGGCTGTTGTGGAAGCCGTAGAAAAAGTTTCTCCGGCAGTGGTAAGTATTATCATCACAAAAGACGTACCCGCAAGCGGAAGCGGAAACCGATCAAACCCCTTTAATGATGATTTTTTTCGCAGATTTTTTGGAGAGGATTTCGGGTTTCCTGATTCCGGGGATGAGGGGAATACCGAGGAAAAAGAGGTTGGCGGAGGATCTGGTTTTATTGTTTCTTCGGACGGATATATTGCCACAAACAAACATGTAGTTTTTGATGAAAAAGCTAAATATACTGTACTGCTCAATGATGGAACGCGTCACGAAGCAAAGGTATTGGCTCGAGATCCTTTGAGCGACATTGCTGTCGTTAAAATTAAAGGAAACAATTTTCCCACGCTTGATCTGGGGGACAGCTCTTATCTTAAAGTTGGGCAAACGGTTATTGCCATTGGAAACGCGCTCGGAGAATTCAAGAATACGGTATCTAAAGGAGTGGTTTCGGGGCTTTCGCGTTCGATTACCGCGAGCGGAGCGGGATTTGGCACGGAACAGCTTTTCGGCGTCATACAATCGGATGCTTCGATTAATCCAGGCAATTCTGGTGGGCCTTTGCTTAATATAAAAGGACAGGCCATCGGCATGAACACGGCCATGGCCCAGGGAGCCGAAAATATCGGCTTTGCTATTCCAATTAACGAAGTAAAAAGCGCTATTGAAAGCGTCAAGGCAAAAGGAAGAATCGTGCGGCCCTGGCTGGGAATTCGTTACGCGCAAATTACCAAACCCATAGCAGAAGCGAACGATCTGCCTGTTGAGGAAGGCGCCTGGATAAACCGCGAAAACAGCAGGAATCCGGCTGTGGTGCAGGGATCTCCGGCGGATAAGGCGGGAATAAAAGAAGGGGATATTATTTTGGCAATCGACGGGGTAAAAACAAATGAGAGAAATCCTTTTGCTGCGCTTATCCGCACCAAACAGCCTGGAGATAAAATTATCCTGAAAGTTCTGCGCGACGGGAAAACTTTGGAAGTTTCGGTTGTTTTAGAAGAGTTTTCGGGAAATTAATCCAATTCGATGCTTTCTCCCGGAGAGGGGATGTACGGAGAAATCTTGAGGTCTTTTTTAATTTTTTGCGATAAGGGAGCCATTTGATCTTCTTCTCCTTGCACAATAAATACTTTTTTCAGTTGTTTTTGCATTGGCTTTAGCCAATTAAGAAGGCGAGGCTGATCGGCGTGGGCGGAATATCCTCCCAGCGCCCTGACTCGGCATTTTACCTGCACTATTTCTCCGAATATTTCCACTTTCTTTGCGCCGTCAAGCAGGCGCCGTCCCAACGATCCTTTTGTCTGATATCCCACAATGAGCAGGGTGGTGTTCGGATCGCTCAAATAACGGCTCTCATGATAAAGTATCCTTCCTCCATGGGACATGCCGGCTCCCGCGATGATTATTTTTGGGGCGGGAGTTGTATTGATTTCCTTTGATTCTTCGTTGGTAAGGGTAAGCTTGAGCCCGGGGAAGTTAAAAATCTTGTCTCCGTTGTGCAAGTGAGCCAAGGCTTCTTTGTTCATATACAAAGGATCCTCTGAATATTTTTCGTACACTCCGGTAATTTTGATTGCCAAAGGGCTGTCCATGAAAACAGAAATGTGCGGAATCTTTTTTGCTTCTGCCAGATCGTTGATTTCATGGAGAAGCTGTTGGGTCCTTTCCAAGGCAAACGCGGGAATAAGCAAAATACCTTTTTTGTTCGCTGTGTCCTTGATGATGTGTTGGAGAATATCCCTTCTTTCTTTGGCGTTTTCGTGTATTCTATTGCCATATGTGGATTCCATAATGGCGTAGTCTGCGTTTGCGATAGCTTCCGTTTCTTTCAAGAGAGGGGAAGGAGTATTTCCCAAATCTCCGGAAAAGACGATTCGCTGGCCGTTTTTTGTTGTTATGACGATAAAGCTTGATCCTAAAATATGTCCTGCGTCATAAAATTCAAAGGTAAAATCCTTGACTTCAACGGGCGTGCGGTAAGATATTTTTTTCCATTGTCCAAGGGCGCTGTTGATATCGTTTATGTCGTATATTGGATCACAAGCTCCTTTTTGGGCTTCCTGGCGCAGTATGTTTTCGGAATCGATAAGGAGGTGTTCGGTAAAATCCTTTGTGGGCGGGGTAGAGTATATGGCCCCCGCGAACCCAGCTTTTACGAGTTTGGGAACTCTGCCCGTATGGTCTATGTGGGCATGCGTAACAATTAGGGCGTCAATAGATTTTGGATCGTAAGGAAAAGGATTAAGGTTTGAACTTTCGCAAAAAAATACTCCTTGCCGGAGGCCGCAGTCAATGAGTATGCGGGTCGCGGCGTTTCCTTTGCCGTCCAGCTCTTCGAGCAAATAATTGGCGCCGGTTACATTTTTGGCGCCGCCGTGGAATGTAAGTCTGGTGGACATGGAAACATTATATCACGCTATGCGCTACACGCTATGCGCTTCACGCTTCCTATGCTTTTTGCTAGTATTGAGAAATGGCTGGGAAAGTTATCAAAAGAAAAGAAGAAAACGCGCTGGAGGAGCAAGTCTCTCGATTTTTGGAATTACCCATGATCGCGGTAACTATTTTGCTTATACCAATTATGGCAATTCCTATAATGTTCCAATTGCCTCCGGTTTTGCAAAAAATGTTCCATTGGCTGGATTTGGGGTTGTGGAGTTTGTTTTACGGCGAACTATTCTTAAAACTTGCGGTGTCGCGCAATTATATCCAAACTATTCGCAGAAACTGGTTTCTTGTATTGATACTCCTCGTGCCCGCTCTGCGGCTTTTTAGGCTGGTGCGTCTGGCAAGACTCTTGAGGATTTTGCGCTTGTTGCGTTTGCACTCTCTTTTAAATCGTTTGAAAGAAGAGACAAGGAAAGTGGTATACAGTTTTGAATATGTTACTGTTACCTTTGGCATTATTGTAACAATTGCCGCGTTTATTATTTGGCAGGTGGAGCGCAGCAACGGAGGAAACATAACTTCTTTCGGGGATGCCATGTGGTGGGCAATAATGACCGTTACCACGGTAGGCTACGGCGATGTGGTTCCATCTACCGGTGAGGGCAGGATTGTTGCTTCTTTCCTTGCCGTGATAGGCATAGTTTTATTCCTGCTGATTGCGGCCAAGGTAACTTCGCTGTTTGTGCGAAATAGCATAGACCACGACCAAAACAGGGCAATTGCCAGATTGCTCTCTCGTATTGAAAAACTTGAGCAGGGCAATAGAAGTTAAAGATTATATAACGTGAGGCAAAAGAAAGTTTTTGCATGCATTAGTGCGTTCTCGATTGTGACTGCGGCAATAGGAAGCGGCATTTTTTTTATTGCAAGAGAGGAAAGCGCAGTTTTAGCGGGGTATAAGGAAAATCAGATAATATCATGGGATTTTATCCAGCTTTCTGTCGAAAACTATTTTGCCAAAAAGCGTGAAGCAAGGCTTGAGGCAATAAAAAAAGAAACTGCCTCGAGGCGCCCTAAAACTCCCATAAGGGCGGTGTATCTTACCAGCTATTCCGCCAGTCTTGAAAAAAAGATGGATTCGATCATCGGCATTTCAAAAACTACAGGGATCAACGCCGTTGTCATTGATATAAAAGATTTTTCAGGATATATCGCCTACGACACAAAAGTTCCCGAAGCCGAAATGTATAATGCGGAGCGTGTTCGGATAAAAAATGTTAAAAGTTTGCTAAAGAAACTGCACGAGGCAAATATATATGCCATTGCCAGGATTACCGTATTCCAGGATCCTGTGCTTGCCAGGGCACGCCCCGATCTTGCGGTGCAAAGCGTTTCAAAAGATGAGCCCTGGCTGGACAATAAAGGATTGGCCTGGATGGATCCTGGTTCCTTTGAAGTATGGAAATATCATGCAGCTTTGGCCAAAGATGCTGCCCAGCAAGGTTTTGACGAAATTAACTTTGATTATGTGCGTTTTCCGTCAGACGGCGATTTAAAAAACATGGAAATTTCGCGCTGGGAGTTTTCTCTGCCGCGGCGGCAATTGATGCGCCAATTTTTTGCGTATATGTCCGATAATCTTCCCGAAGCCATTCTTTCAGTAGATTTATTCGGCCTTACCGCCACTGCGGGAGACGATTTGGGAATAGGGCAGGTGATTGAGGATGCGTTCGGATATTTTGACTATGTGAGTCCCATGGCCTATCCTTCCCATTATGCTGATGGCTTTTTGGGATTCGAGGAGCCTGCTCTTTATCCTTATGAAGTGATAAAACACTCCTTGACTGCCGCTCAAAAAAGACTTGAGGTATTTGAGGCAGGGGAGCAATCAAAAGCGAGAGGCCGAAAAACAGAATTGCGTCCCTGGCTCCAGGATTTTGGCATTGGAGGAGTGCCGTATACTTTAGATATGGTCCAGGCGGAAATACAGGCTGTCAATGAAGTGTTGGGGGAGAATGGGGGATACATGATGTGGAATCCAAGCAATGTATATACAGTTGATGCTTTTAAGCTAAAACCAGTATCAGAAAAGTTGGCAGAAACCGACTAAGTTTTGGAGACTCCGTCTCCAAAATCCTTCAGCCCAGCTAAGGAAGTACCTACAATGGCAAAGAAGCTCATGCTCTTGGTTGGGTTCCTGGTGGCGGGGTTGGTGCTGGGGGGGATGGTGGTGTTTGCCAGCGGTTTCCCCTTCTTCGTCGACAGCTTCGAGGTGAAGGTCGTTGATCCTCTACAGGCAGAGCTCGTTGGGGATCAGCCGCGCGTTTCAATGGCCGGCGATCCCTTCGAGGTTACCTACAGGGTAACCAACGCATCTGAAGTGACAGAGTGGGGAGCGAATGCTTCCGTTCGCGTGTTCAAGGGCGGGAGCGACAAGCCGGTAGAGACTACGGTTGCTATGTGGGTGGATGGGCGAGAGACTCCACTCGCCTACATGACACCCATTGCCCCCGGGGAAACATTTGAGTTCCGATTCGAAATGACTCCAGACTGGAGGTACATCGGGTCTGTGCAGGTCAATGTTGTGTTCGAGGGCGTGCCCGTGAAGTACATTCAACCCGTTCTCGAGGTTTCCCCTAGGGACCTGCCGGTTGCCCCGATCAAAGAGGGTCAACTGGCTGTCATCAATCTGTTTACTCTCCGGCCCCTCAAGGGAGAGGTTGTGGTTAAGGAGATTCACGGCTTCGTCCAAGCCAATGACAGTCTCCAGATCAACGACTTTCGCCTAGTGCATGAGGGCGTCAAGGGCATCAGGGGGGCGGATCTAGGAACCATTTCCTCTATTGTCGCTCCCGTGGAGCCGGGGGAATTCCGGTTCCTCAATCTGCCTCTCCAGACCATATGGCCCGAGGAGTTCTCCATTCGGGCCGCTTTCGAGGGAAAGGGCAGTGCGGTGGTATGGATCATTGAAATCTATTCCATTTTGATTTATGTAGTTAATTTAGATTTAAATATGCTGGAGATGAGGAACAGCAAAACAAAGGAGGCAAGCTATGTTTGGATCCAGATTGCTAATGGTCGGAAAGGAAATGCTGAAACCTGCGGCGGGAATTGTTTTGGGAGCGAACGGGGCATTGCTTTTCCATGAGTATGCCCATGCCTTCGCTTATTTCTTCTTCTCGGGAGAGTGGTCTTCTCCTCATTTCAACATATTTGGCACAAGTTTTGTGGTATTGAGCAGAGGATTGTTAGCCACGTGGGAAAGGGTGATGGTGTATTTAGCGCCCCTTTTCCTGGTGGTTCTTCCCAGCTTGCTGATTTTGGGCGGGAAGAGGAGCAGAAGTATATTTCTGGATCCTTTCCTGCTCATGCAAAGCGCACACGCCAGCATCTATGCGCTGGGAGATCCTTTGTTTGCTTCGGAAGATGGGGACTATGTACGAGTAGCTTTGGAGCTCGGCATTTCAATTTGGTGGAGCATTCCCGTAGGCATACTTCTTCTGGGGCCGCTAGTCCTATATATACGGCCGTGGAGAAGATGGCTTCTTGCCTTGGTGGAGAGAGCGGCTGGCAGTCCCTGAATGAGTTTAGCAGGGAAGAGCGTTGTATGACGCTTGACCCTGCTTTTTCTTTGTGTAAGGTTTGTTGCTTTTTCACGACATCGTAGTATCGGCAATCAATTGAAGAGTTGAGCTGTAAGTTTTTGCGGGGTTGTGCGTTTGATACTTATCAACTTTTAAGATACTATGCAATAATAACTATATTTTATGTCCCTAGCCTTCAATAAACGCACAGTTTTTTTGCTCGTGCTTAGTTTTTTTGGAATTCTTTTTGTTTCGGTTGGCGCTTACCTATGGCGCGAACTTTCGTTCAGGGAAACTGTTGGCTACCAGGAAACGTATCGCCTGGTGCCGGAAAAAATTTCGCAATCAGCCTCTATCCGTATTTCTTTGCCTCCGGGCACAGCCGCCGACGCGGCAAGACCGAATATCGTTTTTGATCCGCCAATACAAGGGAAATGGAATACAAAAGAAAGCAAAGCAGCTTCTTTTTTGGAAAAGTATGTTCTTTCTTTTGCAAGCGCGAAGAACGATGAAAATGCTAATATGCTTTTTTTCCAACCTTCGGAGCGCCTAGAGCTGAATCGGTATTATAAGGTTCAGTTGGCTCTGCAGGGAGAAGAGGGAACTATTTCGGCGGATTTTTTGGCCGTAGAGGATCCTGAAGTCGTTGCTGTTTTTCCTGCGAGCGGAGTAGAAGCCCAAGAGGATTCTGAAATAACCATTGTGTTTAATCGGCCAATGGTTCCTTTGACAACCTTGGAAGAACTGGAAGGCAAGGATGTGCCTGTTGAAATTACTCCCGCTACAGAGGGGCGCTTTAAGTGGATTACGACAAGGAATCTGCAGTTTATCCCAAAAGATCGCCTGGCGAGATCTTCTCATTATAAAGTTGCAATCAAGCAGGGGTTTATTTCCATGGACGGCCTTGAGGTAAAAGGCAAGGACTACGAATTTACTACCAGGCACCTGCGCTATATGGGAGGCACACAAAGCCAAGTGGTGTACAACGAGCCGATTACCCTGTATTTCAACCAGCCTGTTGATATTAATCGCACCGCCAAGGAAATTGTGCTTAAGGATTCTAACGGAAAGGAAATTCCTTTTGTTGCCGCGTATAAGAAAAAAGACAAATCTTCCGGCGGGGAGCAGGTAGGCGCAGGCAGGGGCGAGTTAAGTTTGGGAAGCGTGCTTGGGTTAAATAACTGGTTTGACAAGTCGGAAGTTGACCCAAAAACCGATGATGAAACAAACCAGTCAATTATTCAAATCTATAACAGGAAGGATGAATTCGGCCGCGAGAAGTTTTGGGATTTTGAAAAACAGTATTCAATAGAACTGAAAAAAGCTTACCCGTTGGAGGGGGATATAGCTTTGGAGCAGTCAAACGTTTTTTCTGTGCGTTCCGCGGGTATCATAAAAAATATCAGCGCTGTATCTGAAAGGACTCATTATGCAACGGATTCCTTCTTTGATCCCCAAGGCAAGGCAAAAATCGAGTTTTACGAAGAAATCAACCTGGGTAAGACAAAAATAACCTCGCAAAGGCTTGTTTCGGCGCAATACGGAGAGAAATGCGAGGACGAGCAATATTCTTATGACAGGAACTGCAAGAAGGCCGAGGATAAAAAACAGCTGATTTTAGCTTTTGACCACGGAAAAATCGGGTTAGGGGAGGAGCTTACTTTGAAATTTGAAAAAATCGTAAACGACAAAGGAATCCAGATCAACAAAAAAGCCATTGAGCGCGCCCTTCGGACTTATCCGGCTTTCGGCATTATCAGGAGCAACCCGGCTCCAGGGGCAAAGGGAGCATCGCTTACCGATATTACATTTTGCTCGACTACTCCCATTGCCGCCCCGGCGCAAGAGGAAATGAAAAATTATTTCAGCGCTGATAAGGCGCATGAATTAATGTCGTGGGGCAATTCGTATAAAGTAGATTATCCGCGCCCGGGGCAAGGCTGTTCTTTTGGGGAATTCGCTACCGTAATCCGCTACGGCTTGATGCCGAATGAAGACTATTTTCTCAAATTCCAATTGCAGGATGTCTTCGGCCAAAAGCTTTCCCAAGCATTGGGTGTAACTACGGGCGCCGTGCCGAGCGAGCAGGTGGATATTTTTCATCTCCAGCAGGATTATAACGTTACAATACCCTCGAAAACAAAACTGGCTTACGCGGCAAAAAACGTAGAATATGTAAACGTAAACATCTGCAAAATATCTTCCAGCCAGATGCTTTCGTTTTTCGAAAACAGGATCGGTTATTTTGATTCCACCCAGAGCAGGGTATCATGCCAGCAAAGCGTAAACCATACTGTTCAATTGCCAAAGCGTTATTGGATAAACAACTACTTTACTTTGGATATTGCCGATTATATGGGGAGAGATCCCGGGCATTATATCGTTACCCTGTCCCATCCAAACTACACCAGGAGGTCTTGGAATGAAAAGGGAACATACGTATTTTTTCCCGCGTACGAAAGGACATATTTGACCGTTACCAATCTTGGAGTGGCAGAAAAGAAAATCTCTCCCGAAGGGCGGGGCTACGGGGATAGCGTGCCTCTAGACGACAAACAATTGAATAAACTCTTCAACCTTTATTGGATTACCAATTTGTCTGATTTGAGCGCGGTGCAGGGGGCCACGGTTAACTTTTACAAAGGAAATAGTTTTGCATTCGCCGGTTCGGCAACAACCGACGCAAACGGAATCGCCCTTTCAAAACCTGTACAAGATTTGCGCGGCGCAGTGGTTGTAAAAGGCGCCGACAGCGCAATTATCCCCCGATACAGCAGTACGTTGGATTGGGCGAGTCCGGCGCTTTCCGCCGAACGCATTTACCTATACACCGATAAGCCCTTGTATCAGCCTACACAGGAGGTATTTATCAAAGGCATACACCGTATCGGATACGACGGAAGCTATGAAGTATTCAAGGATAAGAAGTTCACCCTTACCGTATATAACTCCAGGGACGATTCGGTATCCAGCCAATCTGTCCAGCCAAACGATTTCGGCACGTTCGAAGCAAAATTTATCCTGGAAAAAGACGCTCCTTTAGGAACTTACCGGGTGTGCGCAAAAAGTTACCACTGCACATATTTTGATATCTTGGAATATGTGCCAGCTCCCTTTGAAGCAACTCTCAAGACCGGCAAGGAAGAATATGTTTCAAAAGATACGGTTGAAATGGAGGTAAATGCGAATTACTACTTCGGAGTGCCCCTTGAGTCCGGGGAAGTAAGTTATACCATCAGCAGTCAAAACTACTATTTTGATCGTTTCAAAGGCGACTACTTCAATTTCGGTTTGGGCTGGTACTACTACGACTATTATTCTTCAGATTATTCTTTCTCTTACGGAGACAAGTTCTTGATGCGTGGCAAGGCTTCTATTGGCAAAGACGGAAAAGCCCGCATTTCAGAAACTTTGGATTTTGAAAAACTCTTTCCAAAAGAGGAAGACCGGAAAAGCAAACTCATTATTGTAGATGTTACCGTGCAAGACAACCAGGGCAGGAGCATTTCATCTCAAAAATCATTTATCATGCACGCAGGTCAGGTGTATCTTGGGTTAAAAACAGACAAGAGCTATCTTGGCAAGAACGAAGAGGTTGAGCTGAAAATAAAATCGGTGGATACTGAAGGCAAAGAACTGCGTGTAACGGACGGCTTGTTTTCGGTGTACCGTGTGGAATGGACATACTCAAAGCGCCAGGAGGCAACCGGGGCCTATTCTTATAAATGGGAAAAGAAGCGGGAGCTGGTGCAAGGGGATGAATTTGCCACCGATGAGCGCGGCAATTATTCAAAACGCCTGCGTTTGGATAAGGAAGGAGAGTATGAAATCGAAGCAAAAATAAAAGACAAACTTGGAAATACGATCAGCACATCCTACAATCTATATGTGTATGGCACGGGCTTGGCTTCTGTGCATCCTACCAACGATACAACTCTTGAAGTGGAGGCAGTAAACCGTCAGCTCAAAGTTGGAGACGAAGGAGAGGTTATTATAAAATCTCCTTACGACAGGTCAAAAGCATTGGTAACTTTGGAGCGAGGCGAGGTATTCAAATATGAAATTATCGATCTTGTCGGCAACTTCCATAACTATCGTTTCAAGGTAAATGAATCCCATGTGCCAAATCTATTCGCTTCGGTGCTCGTGCAGTCTTCCGAACCTAGCGTAAAATTCGGGCAGGTGGAGTTTTTCATTAACACAGATGTTAAGACCCTGGATATTGAGGTTCAACCCTCAAAAACCCAGTATCTTCCGGGCGAGGAAGTGATATTCAATATCATCGCCAAAGACATGGAAGGGCGTCCGGTCGAAGCAGAACTTTCGGTTGGCGTGGTTGATGTAAGCGTGCTTGCTTTGAAAGGCAATCCCAAGAAAAATCCAACTTTGTTTTTCTATAACGGGTTTCCGTTGGCTGTTACCACTTCGTCAAACCTAAAAAATATTCTTGTCGAAACAAAAATCCTTACAAAAGGAGGCGGCGGAGGCGCCGATGCTGGCGAACTTGCAAGAAAAGCAAG
>CAYZNF010000005.1:47624-58197 GCA_964479725.1 uncultured Candidatus Saccharibacteria bacterium | reverse complement strand
GGGAGTCATACTGGACAATGGAAATTTTTGGAAAATATACCTTATCGCGGCCGCTCTCCTTATCTTTGCAATGTTTGTGGTTCTAAAATATCTCAAAAACTTTAAAGATCCCGACTACAAGGAAACCGCCTTCTGGGAAGGCCAAGTGCGCACAAATGGCCAGGGCCAGGCCCAGCTTCGCTTTAACCTTCCAGATAATCTTACAACCTGGCAGGCCGAAGTGCTTGGTGTAACAAAAGACACAAAGCTGGGGGTAGCGTACAAGGACTTTACCGTCAAAAAAGATCTCATGGTGGTTCCCTTGAAACCCCGTTTCATAGTTCCTGGAGATGAGTTTTCAATTGGAGCCAAGATATTTAACCAGAGCCAAAACGAACAAGAGCTGGAAGTGCGTATCGAAAGCCAGAGTTTGGGTATTGTTGGCGAGGCAAAAAGAGGCGTTGATTTAAATCCTGGCGAAACAAAAACAGTGTATTTCATCGCCAAAGCCCCCAATGAATTATCCAGCGGCGAGCATAAATTTGTGCTTTCGGCAAAAAACAAAAATCTTGAAGATACTGTAATCCAGTATATTCCAATCACGCCAAACTCGACCTACGAAACTACGGCAACTGCCAGCTACGCCACGGGCAACATTACCCGAGAATATATATTTCTGCCAGGCAACGTACTGAAAGACAGGGGGGAATTGTCTATACAAAGCTCCGCTACTTTGGCTGTGTTCATGTCGGGAGCGCTGGATTATATGCTCCAATACCCTTACGGATGCGCCGAGCAAATTTCAAGCAAGCTCAATTCCATCGCGGTTGTGCAGCAGGGGCTGAATCTTCCCAACATGCAAGACAAGTTCCAGCTAAAGAAAATTTCCTACCAGGGCAAGGAGTTCACGGTGCAGGAAGTTGCGGAAATTGGTTTGGCCCAGCTGTCAAATACCCAAAACAGCGACGGCGGTTTCCCATTCTGGCGGGGGGGAGATTCTGATTTTTATGTAACATTGCACGTATTGGAGGCTTTGCAGAATCTTTCGAAAGCAGGGTTCAATGTAAACCAGAGCATGCGGACCAAAGCCGCCTCGTATGTTTACAGCCAGACAAATTCCAACGGGTATGTCTATGAAAACAAGGACAGCCTTGTCTTGGCCGCGTATGTGCTTTCGCACGAAAAGAATTTTGAGCAGGGAAAGTCTTTGCAAAGCAGAGTCCTTGCTTTTGCCAGGGACGAAAAATATATCCAAGAGCAGATAAGCACAAGTTCTTTGCTGTATCTTGCGCTTACGATTGCCGAGGGCAAATATGACGCCGGTTTGGAGAATAAACTTTCTTCGATTATAGACAGCCGTCTTATGATTGACGCCAGAGGAGCTTTCCTTGAACCAAATCGCAACCGGCTTTGGTACTACTTTGAAACCCCTGTTAAAGACACGGCTTTGTATCTTGAATTGCTGTCTTTGCAAAAAAGGGATAACGCCATTTTAGACAAAGCAGTTTCTTGGCTGCTCAATTCAAAAGATAAAGACGGGGCATGGGGCACGACTGCCAATACAATGGAAGTCATAAAAGCTTTCACCCGCTTTATTGAGTGGAAGAGGGAAACCGAATCAAATTATGAATTGCAGATTTTCAGCAATGGCATCCAAAAAGGAGAATTTGCCTTTAACGCCGATACGATTATCCAACGCTATAAGACAATCATTCCCATCAAAGATTTGGCGTTCAGCAAAAATAATATTGTGGAATTAAGCAAAGAAAACAAGAATGCTTTTCCCAATACCTTGTACTACGACATGGCCTTAAGGTATTATCTGCCGGCGGACCAAATTGGCCCTAGGGATGAAGGATTCAGCATTACCCGCGGGTTTTATACCCTGGAAGATGAAAAGGGCAAGAACGCCCTAAAAGAAGCAAGAGTGGGGCAGGTGTTGCGAGCGCACATCCAGGTTACAGTGCCGACTTCCAAAAACCACATGATAATTGAAGATTTTATTCCGGCTGGAATGGAAATTGTAAATCTTGATCTTGCCACGGAGCAAAAGTCGCTTCGCCTGCAGAAGACGGAAATTTCAGGCAGGGAGCTATATCCCGATTTTGAGGAAATTCACAACGACAGAGCGTTCCTGTACAAGAGACAGGTGTATCCCGGAGTGTATGAGTTCGACTACTTTGTGCGTGTGCTGGTGCCGGGAAAGTTTATCCATTTGCCGGCTATGGTGTCTGAAATGTATTACCCCGAAAACTTCGGGCGAACGCAAGGATCTACTTTTGAGGTCAAATAAACTTTGTGTTGCTCAAGATAGCTTTCTCGGTATATGTTTTCCGGAAACCGCATAATTTCCCTGCAGGAAATTTGCTTCCACTCGCGCCGCCGCGCTCCGTAAATTTCCTCCAAACATACACCTCAACGCTATCTTAGCTCCGTATATCTTCAATCGTTGTTGCTTATGTTTTTGCTGGAAGAACCTTACTCCGCGACAAATATTGCAATTTTTTCTGTGTTGCCCTCATCATCCGCGGCCTCTATGGTATAGGTCCCCTTGATTTGGGGAGTAAATGTTGTCTCTTTTGAGAAAGCCAAAAATTCTCCATTGACAGTCCAGTTGAGCAAGCGCTTTCCCTTAAGCTGTATAGTTTTTGTTTCGGATAAAAGAAACCTGTCTCCATTGTATGGCGAAAGCACCAGGGAAAAATCTTTTTGTTTCAGCAAAAGTCTCTGCTGGTCGTAATTGTCGTTTTTTAGTCCATATTCCAGCATTGAGGAGTTTTTAAATTCTTCCACAAGGTTAAAAGGAAGAGGAGTTTTTTTGTTGTAGGGGGAGTGGAATAAAAGCTCCATGGCTTCCGACCATATCCTGCCTGCTCCAGCTTGCCCCGACAAAGATTCTGTGGGGGAAAGGTCGGCGTTTCCAACCCACACTCCCACAAGAAAATCAGGGGTGTATCCCACAATCCAGCTGTCCCGAAAATCCCTCGATGTTCCGGTTTTGAGGGCGTAATTGTTTTGAAACAGGTTAAGGTCGCTTTTCAATCCGAATTGCTCAATGCCCGTTTTCCTATCGTTGAGTATTTTGTTTACAAGCTGTACATATGGTTCATTTGATATTTGCTTTGGGGCTTTGGGGCTGTTCGAAAACGCAGAGCATTCCTTGCCGTAAAAAAGAGTTGCTGGTTTCAATTCGCCATGGTTGGCAAATATTGTAAAATAATTGGACAAATCAAGAAGGCTCATCTCTAAAGTTCCCAGGGCAATGCCAAGTTGGTAGTTTTCAAACGGCTGTACCGGCAAGAATTCAAAGTCGTTTTGCAAAAACCCGTAAAAGTTTTCCAAACCTACATACTCCAAAGTTTTTACCGCAGGCACGTTAAGGCTGTTGCTCAAGGCGTAGTGCAGGCTTACTTCTCCCCGGTATTGGTAGTCAAAGTTTTTGGGATACAAAGGAAATCCTAAGGCGGTTATATATTTGTATTCCCTGTCGTCTACCAAAGAGTAGGGGCGCAGTCCCTGCTCAAAAGCTTTAAGATAGATAAACGGTTTTATGGTAGATCCTATTTGCCGCGGTTCTTTTGCCATGTTTATTTGATAGCCTGGCGCCATATCGTGAGGATCAGGAGAGCCTATCAAGGCAATAATTTCGTTTTCAGGTATTTTTATAACAACAACCGCCGCGTGCCTTGCGTTTTTTGTCCAAAGTTCATCAATGTTGCGCCGGGCAATTTCCCTTATTTCGCGCGTAAGTTCAATATCCAATGTGCTTTGGCAGGAAAGGGGAGAGGAACCCTCGCCAAAAGAAGAAAGTTCAAAATACGATACATCCTGGCGATCGTATCTTTGCATATTTTCTTTCGCTTCTTTGGCGGGAACAAAGTAAAGGCTGTTGTGATCAATTCCCACCCTGTCTGCAAGTCCGAGGGCAAATTCGGCGTTAATTGGGTTTGAAGGGTTGCGATAGGCCGGTTGATTTAGGGTAGAAAGGAGCTGGAGCATTTGACCTTCAGAAAGCGCGTTTGGGTCTGCGCCAAAATACAACCGGCTGGCTTCGGATATGCCTTGGGCATGGTTGCCAAAATAAGCGGAGTTGGCGTACATTGTTAAAATTTCTTTTTTGCTTTTGTGCAGTTCCAAAGAAAAAGCGTACAAGGCTTCTGTGAGGATATTTTTGGGACTGCGGCTGTTTTCGTTTTGAAGCAGCGTTTTGGCAAGCTGTTGGGTAATGGTGCTAGATCCTTTGCGCTCTGAAAGCCCAATATAACTCAATGCATTTTGGCCTATGCTCCAGGGGTTGATTCCCAAATGCCAAAAGAAAAATTTGTCTTCTTTTTTAATAAGAATCTCCTGGAGGCGCAGAGGCAGGGAATCTGAATATCTGGCGTAGTGGCCTTGGGAG
The DNA here is from genome assembly GCA_964479725.1 of uncultured Candidatus Saccharibacteria bacterium. Lineage (GTDB taxonomy): Bacteria > Patescibacteriota > Minisyncoccia > Minisyncoccales > UBA10102 > CAYZNF01. Next base: position 53,819 of record CAYZNF010000005.1, on the reverse strand, counting down.
TTGGGGAGTATGGCAATTTCGTTTTTACTGCGGTCGTATATAATACGCGATTGCCCCGATTCGTATCGCTTATCTAAGTCATTTGCCAAAAGCGATGTAGCCCCAAAAACTATAATGCCAAGTATTGCCAGTCCGATAGCGATGTGTTTTATCTTCATATCAATATGTCTCAATATATACCCTCTTTATAACAAGAACGACGGAACAGGGGAAATATAGTATATTATCCTTGACAGGTCTCCTTCATTTTGTACAATAAGGTAACTTTTAAAGAAGGGGGGTGGGTGTATCATGGAAGGAGCAATAGAATTAGATCCTTACGAGCTCATGGCGCTGGAATCGGTCCTGACGCCATCGGAAGTCTCCGCGGACGTTCAGAAGTCATCGCGGGAGGCGATCGCGAGCAAGGATCTGTGCCTCAAGATCGGTTCCGCTCTCATCCAGGCCAGGGAGAGGGGTGGCGAGGTGGCCATCGTTCTGACCGAGCCGGAGTGCTGGGTGCTGCGGGAGCGGACGAGCATCTTCATGTCCATTGGGCAGCGGCACGACGTCGGGATGTCCATCAAGCTGAAGCTCTACCGGCTGCTTCTGGAGTACGCCTTCGCTCATGAGGTGGGCGACCTGGACATCGCCGACCACGAGGAGCGTTCGGCTAGGGAGGTGAGGGATGCACTGGCGGCTGGAGACCGTAACCCCAATAAGGACAAGACCGACCGTCGATCCGGTCACTAAGCCCGAGCGGCGGCTGAACCCCGATCGCATCTGCCCCGACCAGATCCACCGGACGGTGCGTCGGATACTGCCGGACCTGCCGGGACAGAAATAAGGTGGGAGGGCCTCGCAAGCAATTGTGAGGCCCGATTTTTTTATTCTCTTTAGAGATCCAATTAGTCAGTGCGATGCGAAATTATTGACAGTATATAAGTTTAATGGTATAATTAATAATAGAATCCGCACTCCTGGCTAGACTGGGAGTGGCGGAAAGGAGTACCTAAAATGGCAAAGTTCGTACGGTTTTCCATGGTCCTGGTTCTGCTGACAATCTTGATGGGTTTAATGGCGACACCCGTCGCCTCGGCCCAGGAGTTGCAGCCCGCCGAGCCCGCGGCGTCCCAAATCTTCATGGTCCAGCTCCAGGACAGAGCCCATGCTCCTGTCTATGAGGGGTCTGGCGAGTTCGGTTCGGTGGGCATTGTCTTTTCCGGCAATTCTTCCCTCAAGAGAGGGTGGATCTCTTTGGATCTTTTCGAGGAGGGAGGGGTCAAAGTCGAGGGCCTTAGACTCTACGGAGTGAGCCCTGCCTTTGAACTCGGCTTCATGCATCGAATTCCAATTAGACCGGCAGGCGGGAACGGCTACTTGTTGTCCTTTCTCAACGAGGATTCCCTGTCTAGACTGAACAGTACTGGATGGACTTCGCTCTTGCTATGGGCGGACTTCAGCGGGTCGGGGACGTTCTCGTACGCTATGTCTTTTGTCGGCACGACAATGGATGGGCAAACCGTAAGAGCTCGCGTCGAAAGCCGCAGTGTGCGGGTTCTGCCAAAGGGGGTTCTGACGGTAAGTCTTTCCCCGACCACTCCAATCGCGCGCACTATTCTGAGCGGGGGGAGTGAAGATGGGCTTGTGTTGAAGCTTTGCGCAAGCTATGAGCCCATCTACATTGATCAGTTGATTGTCAAAGGAACCACGGCAGTTGCCATGGTGGGTCCAGTCAGCCATGGGGTGGTTTGGCGGAACGCGCCAAGCGAGTCCCTGGTCGAGTATTATGTGCTAGAAGTAGGAGTGATTACGCCTGGGGAGTGTCTAACACTCTCTCTGGCAGTCCGTGCAAGGGAGATTGACGGCGACCGAGTCAAGGCGGGGGATCTGGTTCAGGCATGGGTGGTGGAAAACAGAATCCATGCCCTTGGGGTGAACTCGCGAGAATGGGTTGATCCCAATACCCCCGAGCTCCGTAGCGCCCCTCACACGGTCGTTCCGCGAGAGGAGTAATCCTTTCGCTGGGAGGTTTGTTTCACAGTTCATTGTTTGCCCCGGCTGATCAGCGCACCAGTCGGGGTTTTTCTTTTTGACGTTTGGAGACTCCGTCTCCAAATTTTTGCGCAGTGTGAACTATTGACAAACTCAACAATGCATGCTAACATATGGGGCGTTGGCTTTTCTCGCCTAAGAGAGAGCCAAGAGGGGGAATCGTGAAACTCAAGTTGATCGCAATCCTGGGGGTGCTCCTGGTCCTGGCCGGCGCCGGTGCGGCGTTCGCTTCGCACGGTATCTGGTGGGTACCCTTCTGGAAGGGCGAGACCATGGGGTCGGCCAATATCACGCCCCCCGTGGATTTCGACCAGGAGGAGATCGCCAAGCTCCAGAAAGGGGAGTACCGGGTGGGTGAACTCCTGGGGAAACCCACCGGAACCGTCGCCAATCCCGGCGACACCACGGTCTACCTGAACATCTACCCCTCCTATGGTTTCGATAGCAAGGAGGGGGGATGGCCGGAAGTGGAAATGTTCATTACGCTCACTCCGCTTCTGTCCCAGGTGGAGGCTACTCCCGTTCCCACCGCGATCGCAATGGGTGGTGGATCGGGAAGCGGCGGGGGAACGCCAGAGCCCCAGCCTATGCCTGTTGTATATAGGAGCTGGGACTTGATCCCAGTTCCTGCCGATGGCAAAACCTACCTTGTCACCATGGAGATGATGGTGGCGAGGTGGTCGGGCATGGGGAGACTCTACGATATACGACCGGCGGCGGCATACGTCTTTATTGATCCCGCCAGTCAGGGGGGAGGGGGCAAGGCCGCGCCGAGTGCTGGGGTTGACGACGTCGGGGGTACGTCCAAGAAATTCGAGCACGTTCGGCTAATCGTCCAAGAGGTAAACGGCCAACCCGTTTACCGCGAAGACCTCCGGCGGACTCCCGGCGCCCCTTAGGCAACTCTAGGGAATCCGTATCCTGCCCTGGTCGGCTCACGCTGACCAGGGCATTTCTTTTTTGCAATAGAAACAGGCTCAATCACGTCGTAATATAAGAAAGAGAGCCTGGCGCCGTTTAGGCATTGACTTTTGAGTTATCTTATGTTATAGTTGAGATACGGCGGATTTTGCATTATGCAAAGAAAAACCTGGGAGAATTTACTATATGTGTTCGAGGAGGAATGGGTAAAATATGTAAAGTGGGGACTTATTATAGTCGTTGGGGTTTTTGGATTGATATATTTCAAATTGTGGCTGGCTCAACAGCCTGTGCCTGGAATTACGGTAGCTTCAGGATTTGAATCAAGCGAATTTGCCGAAAACTCAAGTGCTGTTCCCCAAACTCCAATAGACATAGAAAATCTTCAAGCTGTTTTGCAGGTAGACGCTCTTGGCATCAACGCTCCTATAGTGTTTGTGCAGAGTACGAACCCGAAAGCTTTTGTCGATCCCTTGAACCGCGGAGTTGCCCATTATCCTTCGGCGGTCCCGGGCCAGGAAGGAACTTCCATTATATTAGGGCACAGCGCTCCTTTGGGCATAGGAAGCACATACAAAAAGATTTTTTCAAAATTGAATGTCTTAAAACCCGGAGATCCTGTGCGGGTGCTGGTAAACGGAGAAGTGCAGGAGTACGCTGTTACAACCACGTACTTGTTGCAGAGGGGAGAGCAAATACCATCATACGCACTTGAAACCGATAGGCCGCGTGTGCTACTTATAACATGCTGGCCGCCGGGAGTAGACAGGCAAAGATTTGTAGTCCAAGCGGATTCAACACAGTCGAAATACACGAGCAATTAATCACGCACAATAAAATATGGTCAAAAAAATTATAGCAATCGCAATGGGTGTGGGGTTAATGGCAGGAGCGGCAGTTCCCGCCTTTGCCCAAACCGGCCCCAACCCAAACGCAAAACTTCAGGTTCAGCAAAATGTGCGAAACCTGTCCCAGCAATTATTTGCATTTTCCAATTCTGTGCAGGCGCGGCCAGGCGACAGGTTGGAATACCAAATTGTCGTACGTTCAACAGGAACCGACATCGCGAGGGGCGTATATGCGAAAGTGGTTCTGCCAAGCAGAATCGGATACGCCGCCAACTTTAAGATAAACGGAGCTTCGGTTTCCGGAAATCCAGTAATTGAAAGCGTCCCGATTGGCGATATTCCGGCGGGGCAAATAAAAACCCTTACGTTCGAAGGGTTGGTGGCTTCTGCCAACGCGTTTGATACGCCAAGCACAAGTCTTATTGCCACAGTTACAATTTTTAGCACCGATGCCGCTACAACCGGAAGCGCCATTGTTATGGCAAACCGCGACGGTGTTCCTACCGACGTTTCAACCGCAGGATTTTTTGAGCCTTGGATGATTGCGGCAGTCGCTTCTGTATTAATGCTTTTCTTGGCGTCCTATGCTTTGCTGTTTCGCTATTACATTTCAAACAATATCGTTAAAAGCGCGTACGCCACAAGAACCGACAGGAAACTGGCCAAGATGATTGAAAGGATCAAAAAAACAGAAGGAAAATTCGGGAAAGTATAAAACCTTCCCTTTACAGTCAAAATTGGATAGAATATACATGAGAAAGCAAAAATGCTTTCTCATGTATATTTATGGCCGCTTTTACGGTAAAACTTAAAAAAAGGGAAGAAATTGCCAAAGGAACAATGGCATTCTTTTTTGAGCGTCCCGAAACTTTCCAGTTTACTGCGGGGCAATACTGCAGGATTGCTTTAAACAATCCTCCCGAAACAGATGCGGAGGGGGATATAAGGCTTTTTTCGGTTGCTTCAGCTCCCATGGAAAAGAGCATCATGATAGCAACTAGAATGAGGGACACGGCTTTCAAGCGCACGTTAAAGACAATGACATTGGAAAATGAAGTTCAGCTTGCTGGACCCTATGGGAATTTAGTTCTGCGGAACGTTGAAAATAACATGCCTGCTGTTTTTCTTGCCGGAGGCATTGGCATTATCCCTTTCCGAAGCATGATCGTACAGGCGGCAGAAGAGAGACTAGACAGGGATATGTACCTTTTTTATTCAAACAATACTTCCCAGGACGCCGCTTTTCTGGACGAACTTATAACCCTCCAGGAAAATAATCCGCGATATAAATGTATTCCAACAATGACCGCAATGGAACAGTCGCAAGAAACCTGGCAAGGCGAAAAGGGTTATATTACTCACGAGATGATAAAAAAATATGTATCCGATACGGGAAATGCCGTGTACTATATAGCAGGCCCGCCCGCAATGGTGCGCGCTATGGAAGATATGCTGGAAAAATCAGGGGTATCGGATAGTAATATTCGAGCGGAAGAATTTTCAGGATATTGATAAAGGTCTGTTCGTAATCAATGATCAACAATTAACAATCTAGAGTATGTGTTACAATTGCGGATGCCAAATGCCAGATAACAACATGGGTAATGAGAAAAACATTACCAACAAAACCTTTGAAGAAGCGGCAAAAGTTGCAGGCCAATCTGTCGAAGAAACAAAGCGCAATACCTTGGAGCTTCTTAAAAAAGAGCTTGGAGAATAGCAAAGGAAAAACATAAATTTTCCCCCTCGGCCTGAAATACGGCCGAGGGTTTTTGCAGGCACGGTAAATTATTGACTGGGCATAGAGAAAGCATACTATGAATATATGGCATACATAAATCGTATTGAAATTAGTCCTGCAGTAATGCTTGGAAAGCCCGTTATAAAAGGCACGCGCATAACAGTTGAATTAATATTGCGTCAGCTTGCGCAAGGATTAGCCCCTCAAGATGTTTTGGCAAATTATCCTCACTTAAAAAAACAGGATATTCAAGCCGCTATTGAATATGCCGCGCAACTTGTGGGGGAAGAAGCTGTCTATCCGCTAAGGCAAAAAAGAGAGCATGGCAAAACCCAAGCTTCTGTTTGACGAAAATATAGGATTTTCAGTAGTTGTTCCAGCTCGAAGGTAAATTTGTGCTTGCATTGAGCGTAGTCGAAGGATTTGTCCTGAGCGTAGTCGAAGGACTGGCAAAATGAAGGATAATGAAGTAAGGTAAAAAATGGCCGAAAAACGCAATAACTACGCATTTATTGACGGGCAGAATTTACACCTGGGAATTCAAAGCCTGGGGTGGAAACTTGATTTTGCGCGTTTTCGCCAATATCTTGCAGAAAAATATTCCGTAACGACGGCATACTATTTTATCGGATATGTGCCTGGTAATCAGCC
>CAYZNF010000005.1:0-47614 GCA_964479725.1 uncultured Candidatus Saccharibacteria bacterium | reverse complement strand
ATGTCTTGGTGTTTAAGCCAACCATACCAGATGGCGATGGAAATGTTAAAGGCAACATAGACGCTGATTTGGTTTTGCAGGCGATGATTGATTTTCCTAATTACGACAAAGCAATTATTGTAACCAGCGATGGCGATTTTTATTCCTTAGTAAAACATCTTTATCAAAACGACAAATTGCGTTTTATAATGAGTCCATATGTAAAGACTTGTTCATCATTACTTAAAAGAGAAGCGAAGGAGAAAATTGTGTTTATGAGTAACTTAAAGAGGAAATTAGGCAAAAAATGAAAAAGCACTGCCGAGGGACGAAACCCGCGGAAGTGCTTTCTCTTGTGGATAGGCTTACTATAGCAAATTAAAATGGATTGTGTCAAGACCACGCAGTGCATCGAGTGAGGTCGAATCGCTTGTCCCAGTCAAGCCGAAGCGTTGGAAAAGCGAGGCGATAATTGGCTGTGCTGGGACAGTCCCAGCACAGCATTTCATTAGGAAAGTCAAATTCTTCGAAGATCCGTAGATGTTTTAATTGATAAAAGAACAATAAACAAAACAGCCTCGGCAAGGGATCGGACCTTGTCGAGGCTTTGAGTTGAGGTTTAATCGGAAGGGGGGATGCGGAGCGCCCCGAGGTGAGGAGCAACGTCTCTACCGTCGTAGGCGTATCTGGCGAGGCGAAGGCCCGCATTCCATTCGGTTTGCGCGGCCTTTTTTTGAATATTAGAACTGTTTTTAAAAATGAAAAAATACGGCGCGGAAAGTGCTTGACAAAATTATAAATATATTATAGGATATTTTGAGAAAGTTGGCAGATTTGCCAAAAGAGAGGTGTGGCATGTCTTCCTATGACAGCGTTCTTGCTCGGCAGATCGAAGCGTTCTTTGCGGAAGAGGGAGAGGATTTGTTCCATCGGAACATGGTCCTTGCCCGCCAGCTCTCTGCGATGGGAGTAGCGGTTGTCAATCCAATCCTGGATTGCCTTTTCCGCCGGCATGAAGAGGGAAAGTTGCTGCCCTATGCACCGGGCTCACCCTTTTTCCATCTCGTGACGGTGGTGGATGAGCGTGCTCAATCCCAGCATGCTCCTCGAATCGCCGAGATGCTTGCGTGGCACGAGGTCCTCGACTCTATCGACAGAAGCACCAGGGGACACCTCATGTCTGTACTAAGCCGGATCGGCGGACCCGAAGTCATCCCTGCCTTGCGCGTTTTCCGGGAAGCGCTCAAGGGAATCCATTATCCCTCTTTTGGCGATGGGCCAGATGATCCGAGTCCTAAAGAGTTGAATCTGGGCGACCAGGAGGAAGTTGCCAGAATTATTGCCGCTTGCTCTACCCGACACGTGAGCAAGCAGGCGTAGGAGGGGTTTCCGGGGCAACCAATACAAGAGCTGACGTGTCGCACGTCGGCTCTTTAAATTTGTGCTGGAAAAATAGAGGGAAGTATGTTATGAGTGGGTCAACAAATCAAGGAGTGGGATAATGGCAACGAAACCTGCAAAGTGGTATACTCCTTCGCAAAAGCACGATCGAAGCGATTTGGTATTCCACGTATGGCCGGTCAACATGTGCTACATCACGTTGGCCGAAGATGAACCAGAAGGCGTTCAGCTCGATTTGAGGAATGGGACATGGACCTTCGAAGGGCAGACATTCCGCATTGGTAAATCTGCCATGAATCGCATTCGCGCTCTCACGGGCAATCCATTGGGCGTATACGACCGCACTTGCTTCGATCATCTTCTCGAGTTGGTTCGGGCAGAACAGTGGGTTGCGGATAGGCGGCATCCGGCATCTGGCTGGGATTAACTGGAAGGCACACACTACATGGGCGGTTGATTTCTCAACCGCCCCTCATTTTTTTATACGAAGCATTTTTAAAAATATTTTGATTCTTTTGCGAGCGAGATAAAGAGGGGAATTGGCGCCTTCATACTTGGAACGACCATGCGCATTTAGGATAATTCCATATCTGGAAAAACAGAGGGAAAAGATGTATGGTGAAGTAATTTATGAAAGAAAAAAAGCAAAAGCAGGCGATAATCATATACAAAACAAAAACCGGAGCAATAGAGCTGCGGGGAGATTTTGTTCACGATACGATCTGGGCGACCCAGGCACATATTGCAGAGATTTTTAATATCGACCGATCCGTAGCAACGAAGCATATTCGAAATATCCTCAAAGCAAAAGAAATTAACGAAAAAAGCAATGTGCAAAAAATGCACATTCCAAATTCGGATAAGCCGGTTGCTTTTTATTCTTTAGATATGATTTTGGCTGTTGGCTATCGCGCAAACTCTGCAAGAGCGATAATTTTCCGCCAGTGGGCCCCAAAAACTCTCCGAGCACATATCGTTAGCGGTTACACGATTAACAAATCTCGGCTTGAGCAAAATTACAGTACTTTTATGAAGGCCATGGCGGATGTGCGGGCCTTGCTCCCAAAAAGCAGTTCAGTGGATAATGAAGGTATTCTTGAGCTCATTTCTCTTTTTGCCGATACGTGGTTTTCTCTAGATGCTTTCGATAAAGAAATATTTGCTGCGCAAGGGATTACCAAGAAGAAAGCCGTTCTTACCGCCCAAAATCTTGCTGAAAGCATCAGATTGCTCAAAGCCAATTTAATGAGAAAAGGAGAAGCCACAGAGCTGTTCGCAGTTGAGCGCACTCCAGCTTCCATTGAAGGCATTGTAGGCAATGTTATGCAGGCATTTGGAGGAAAGAAATGTATCCTACCATAGAAGAAAAAGCAGCTCATCTTCTTTACTTTATAGTCAAAAACCATCCCTTTGTTGATGGCAACAAACGTGCAGGGGCATACTCTTTTGTGTGGTTTTTGCGATTGACAGGGGTGCTTGATGTTTCTAGGATGTCTCCTGTGGCGCTTACGGCTCTTACCCTATTAATTGCGGAAAGCGATCCGAAGGACAGAGAAAAAATGACCAGTCTTGTCGTCACGCTTCTTTCGGGTAAAGGGGGCAGTAAATAATTAGAGAAGATATTGAAAAGATATATGCGACCAATTATCATAAAAACTGAAAATTTTTTGCTGCGGCCGTTTGTAGAATCCGATGAAGAAGCAATCGCACAAGGAGCTAATAACCCGAATATTTATCGGCCTACCTTGCGCATTCCGTATCCTTACACAAGAGAGCACGCACGAGAATGGATCAAGCGTGCGCAAGAGGAATGGGCAAAAGAAAATCCCTCAAGCCTTGATTTTGGCATTGAAATCGACGGCAAAATTGCAGGGGGCATTGGTCTTGCCAACATAAAAGAGGGGCATGAAGCAGAAATTGGATACTGGCTTGCAGAACCCTACTGGGGTAAAGGGATTATGACAGAAGCCGCAACAGCAATGGAGAAATTTGGATTTGAAACATTGGGTCTCGTGCGGATTTATGCGGGGGTGTACACATGGAACACTGCTTCGCAAAAAGTTCTTGAAAAGGTAGGATTTGTTCGAGAAGGCCTGCGCCGCAAGGGCGTGTATAAAAATGGCGAATTCCTCGACGATTATTTATACGCTATAGTGCAATAAAGCCATGAAGCGCGCAATTATTGTCCATTGCTGGGGCGGGAATCCGGAATACTGCTGGTACCCCCAAACGAAAAAAGAGCTCGAGGAGCAAGGTTTTGAGGTTTTAATTCCTGCCATGCCGGACACCGAACACCCAAAGCAATCTGCATGGGTTCCGTTTTTGTCTGAAACAGTAGGAACTCCAAACGAAGAGACATATCTCATCGGTCATAGTATTGGATGCGCCACCATCATGCGCTACCTCGAATCTTTTCCGGAAGGCGCGAAGGTAGGCGGGGTTGTTTTCGTTGCAGGATATACAGATGATTTGGGAATAGGGGAGATACACAATTTTTTTTATTTTTTTTTTTTTTTCGCAAAAATCAGCGCTAAAGCAAACCATTTCGTTGCTATTCATTCCACAAATGATCCGTATGTTCCATTAGACCGCGGCGATATTTTAAAGGAGCAACTCGGCGCACAACTCATCATTAAAGAAAACATGAACCATTTCTCCGGTCCTTCAGATGACTTTCCCATGTGCACTTCTTTGCCCGATGTGGCTGAAGCAATACACAAGATGGCATAATCCTCAACCGTCTTGAATACCAAGGGGAAATTGTGCGCGATTCGCAGAAGAAGTATAGTATAGGAATGAGTGATTTTTCATTATTTGGTGAAATTACCGTGCCAGATACCGAGGCGGAATCTAGTAGTGGCGTGGTAAGGGAGCCCAGCCAGCAGCATGAATTCCCCGACGAAAGCGATTGGTGGATTGTGCGAAAGGTAAAAGGGTTTTTCAAGGGTACTTGGCAATGGATTCGAGCGCGTTTGGGACTCGTGGCGTGCAAGGGCAGTGTATGTGTGCACGTGGGGCCTCATCGAGCCGCCGTGTATGAAATTCAGGAAAGAAACGCTACGGCACAGTATTTTGGAGTTCGGTTGTATTTTCGTTTCCAAAATCTCAATGAATGCTGTGGAAAATTTCTCTACGCAAAACGGGATGGAGTGATTGCAATAGAGAAAACTGCGGCCGGAGGTTTCGTAGCCAAACACGGTCCGGATAGCACGAAGGTGGATTCCGAACTACGACCTGACCCCGGCATTCAAGATAATCCGGACCCGCGGCGTAAAAATACGGAAGGAAGATTGATGCCACAAGGAGATGGCGAGTGGGATGACACTCCTTCAATAGGAATTAAGCAGTTTTCTTTTAAAAATTATGAGGCACGGTCGTCTCTGACTCTATGGGCATATGTGAAAGATGAATGTCATGGCAATGTTGTTGATTCAGTGAAAATACTTGTGTGGCTTCGACTCGTGGTGCAAAATGGGACAATTCAACATAACCAAAGCGGCTGCAAAATACAAATCCTTGAAGGAAGGGAATGTTCCTAAAGGTCAAAATAAAAAATGTGAAAGAAAGATATGGTTTCTATTCATTACACAAAAATTGGAATTCCAGACGACGATTTTGAGATTTCAAGTTTGGCTGATCATCCAGGATGCTTTACGATTCGTGCCAAAAAGAATACGGAAATTTCAATCCAGTATGGCGCAGTAGATTCTACTACTACTATTGGAGCAACTGCAGGCGCAACAGCGCTGATGTGCGACGGAACAATTCACTTCACCTGCCCGGGATGGAGCGTGTGTTAGTAATAAAAACGTACAATACAAAAATCAGCGACGATAAGCTGATTTTTGTTTATGCAGAGCGAAGCCGAAGCGCTTGTCCTGAGCGTAGGCGGAATGCTTGAAAAAATAGAAAACTTGTCGATTTTGGGAAGAGTGCTATACTGTAAATGTAGCAGTTTACAATTCAATCCCAAGTCCCAGGAGAACGGGACCGGTTATTTCTTCTTTTATTTCGCCGAAGTTTTAACGAAGGCGAACGCAAAGGATAGGCGAGCAGGGGAGTCTGCTGCGCGCCACATGAAATAACTCGACTGGCCCGCCCTGAGTTTATCGAAGGGCTGTTTGAAAAGTGGTTGGGAGATTCCATTGCGAAGGCATAGTGCGCCTTGGCGGATCTCCCAACCACTTTTTTATTTGCAGTCGAACAAACAGAAAAGTAAGGAATGTCGAATAAATAAGAGTATAATCAAAGAAATAGTATGAACGTATATTTTATCCGGCACGGGGAAACAACCATGAATGCCGCGCGCATTATTCAAAACGCAGATTCAGAATTATCTGAAAAGGGGAGAGAGCAGGCAGAATTTCTTGCAAAGCGTGTTGCTCAGCTTCCCATCGAATTAATTGTTTCAAGCCCCATGAAACGTGCAAAGCAAACTTCAGAAGTTATAAACGAGCACATTCAAAAAGAAGTTATTTACTCCGACTTATTGCGAGAATGGTCAGAGCCCGAAGCGGTTATCGGAAAACATCGCGATGATCCGGAAATGCAGAAAGTTTGGGAATTGCGAAAAGCAAACCAAATGGATCCAAACTGGCGCCATTCCACCGAAGAAAGCTTATCGGATTTGCAGAAGCGAGCTCAAGAACTTATAGACTTCCTTTCAAATCGATCGGAGCAGAATATTTTATGCGTTTCCCATAGCGGCTTCTTGAAGCTCATTATCCTTACTATGGCGCTTGGAGAAAAACTTACTCCGGAACTTTGGTTCTCGTTATATGACTTTTTGAGAATAAAAAACACGGGAATAACTCTTTGCGAGCGAGATAAAGAGGGGAATTGGCGGCTCCATACATGGAACGACCACGCGCATTTAGGATAATTCCATATCTGGAAAAATAAGGAGAAAAGTTGTATGGTAGAGTAATTTCTATGGATTACAATGAAGCTGATACGCGAGCCAAGCTTATCGATCCGGCTCTTTCGAAAGCAGGCTGGAAAGATGCGCAAATTAGACGAGAGGTGAATTTCACCGCTGGGCGTATTTATGTTCAAGGGAAAATAGTCTATAGGGGCGATCGCAAGAGCGCAGATTACATTCTTTACCATAAAAACAACTTGCCCTTGGCGCTTATTGAGGCAAAAGACGAAAGTCATTCAGTAGGCGATGGCATGCAACAAGCGCTCGCATATGCTGAGGCTTTAGATATTCCCTTTGTATATAGCTCAAATGGCAAAGATTTTCTCGAGCACGACCGTCTCGCGAAAAAAGGCAAGAAAGAGCAAGAGCTTTCCTTGGAAGCGTTTCCAAACCCAGAAGCACTGTATAGCCGTTATTGCAAAGCGAAAGGAATTGGCGAAAACGAAGAACTCATAATCAAACAAGATTACTTTCAGGATCCAAGCGGCAAAGAACCGCGCTATTTTCAGCAAGTTGCCATTAATCGGGCCGTAGAAGCCGTTGCTAAAGATCAAAAGCGGCTTCTTTTGGTTATGGCAACGGGAACTGGCAAAACATACACAGCCTTTCAAATTATTTGGCGTTTATGGAAGGCCAAAAAGAAAAAGCGCATTCTTTTTCTTATAGATCGAAACATTTTAGCCGATCAAGCCATTATTAACGACTTTAAACACTTTGGCGGCAAGATGACAAAAATTGAGCATCATAATGTCGACAAAGCCTACGAAATATATCTTGCCCTGTATCAAGGCATTACAGGGATCGAGGAACAGCAAAACATTTTTAAGCAGTTTTCTCCAGACTTTTTTGACTTGATTATTGTAGACGAATGTCATCGTGGTAGCGCTAACCAAAACGCAGCCTGGCACGATATCCTCGAGTACTATTCTTCGGCCACGCAAATCGGCTTAACAGCTACCCCAAAAGAAACCACAGATATCTCCACGCAACGCTATTTTGGCGAGCCCATATACACCTATTCACTTCGCCAGGGGATCGATGACGGTTTTCTTGCTCCCTACAAAGTTATTCGGGTCATGCTCGACCGCGATGTTGAAGGGTACCGTCCAGAACTTGGCAAGCTCGACAAGCACGGCAACGAAATTCCAGATCGCATTTATTCAGGTAGCGATCTTGAGCGCACGCTTGTCATCGACGAGCGCACGCAACTTGTTGCTAAAAAGATAATGGAATTTATGCGGGCTACCGATCCCTATCAAAAAGCCATTATCTTTTGTGTAGATATCGATCACGCAGAACGCATGCGCCAAGCCCTTGTAAACGAAGCTGCCGATCTTGTTTCAGAAAATAGACGTTACATTATTCGCATAACAGGCGACAACGAAGAAGGCAAAAAAGAGCTTGACCATTTTATCGACCCCGAAAGCCGCTATCCTGTTATTGCCACAACCTCAAAATTGCTTACCACGGGCGTGGACGCGCAAACGTGCAAGCTTATTGTGCTTGACCAATCTATAAACTCCATGACCGAGTTTAAGCAAATTATTGGCCGGGGCACGCGCGTACGAGAGGATTTGGGTAAAATGTACTTTGCTATTATGGATTTTCGTGGAGTAACCGAGCTTTTTGCCGATCCCGCCTTCGATGGTGACCCTGTCGTGGTGTATCGAGCAAAGCAAGAAGATCCCATTATTCCTCCCGAAATTTCAGAAGAAGAGTATGCCCAAGTCGTAAAAGATGCTCCCTTAGAAGGTGCGCCTTCGTATGGCATAGATATTAGCATTCAAGAAGAACAAGCAGAAACTACCCGTAAGTATTATGTAAACGGCGTGCCGGTATCTGTTATTTCAGAACGCGTGCAATACCTAGACGATAAGGGCAAACTTATTACCGAATCTCTCCGCGACTACACCAAAAAGAACCTTCTTAAAGAATATTCTTCGCTTAACGATTTTCTTTCCGCTTGGGCAAAGGCAGACCAAAAAACAGCCATTATCCAAGAACTCGAGGACAGGGGCGTATTTCTCGACGCGCTGGCCGAAGAAGTAAATCGCGATCTCGATGCATTCGACCTTATCTGCCACGTTGCGTTTGGCAAAGAGCCTGTCACCAGGCAACAGCGGGCCGTGCGTGCCAAGAAAAGCAAATACTTTGCAAAATACGAGGGCAAGGCAAAAGAGGTTGTGGACGCGCTTTTCGAAAAATATGCCGACCAGGGCATTGCCGCCATAGACGATATTGGCGACCTTACGGTTTCTCCTTTTTCTGAAATTGGCACTCCATACGAAATAGTCGAAGAAATTTTTGGTGGCCGCGAACATTACCTGCAAGCTCTTAGCAAAGTGCAAGAGGCGCTTTATAGTGAATAAAACACATGGCAGAAAACATTATTAAGCAAATCCAGAATATTATGCGAGAAGACGCCGGAGTAGACGGTGATGCTCAGCGGCTTTCGCAAATTGTATGGATGCTGTTCCTTAAGATTTTCGACGATCAGGAGCGCCAGTATGAACTTATCGATCCCAAGTACAAGTCGCCTTTGCCTGAAGAATTGCGTTGGCGCAATTGGGCGGTAGACTCAGAAGGTATCACTGGCGACGAGCTTCTCGACTTTGTAAACAACAAGCTTTTCAAAATATTAAAAGAGTTTTCGTATGGCTCCAAAGATAATCCACGAGGTTTTATTATTCAGCAAGTTTTTCAGGATACCTACAACTACATGAAGTCTGGCACCTTAATTCGCCAGGTGCTTAATAAACTAAACGAGGCAGACTTTAACAGAAAAGAAGATCGCCACCAAATTGGTTTGCTCTATGAGTATATGCTTAAGCAGCTGCAGTCAGCTGGCAACGCTGGGGAGTTTTACACGCCGCGACCCCTTACGCAGTTTGTGGTGGAAATGACTGACCCCAAATTGGGTGAAAAGGTTTTCGACCCTGCATGTGGCACCGGAGGCTTTTTGACAAGCGCTTTAGAATATATCCGAAGCAAAGAGGTTAAAACACGGGAAGACGAGAAAAAACTTCAAAACTCCCTATGGGGTGTGGAACTCAAGCAGTTGCCGCATATGCTTGCTATAACCAATATGATTTTGCACGGCGTTGAAACTCCTACCCGAATTACCCGCGACGACAGCCTTTCGCAGCCGCTCCGCGATATTGGTCCAAACGACAGGGTGAATGTTATATTTGCAAATCCTCCGTTTGGCGGTACGGTGCGGGCTGGCACGGAAATGAACTTTCCGCAGGAGTTCCGTACCAAAGAAACCGCCGATCTTTTTCTTGTGTTGTTCATTCATTATCTTAAGCCTGGCGGAAGAGCTGGCATTGTGCTTCCCGATGGTTCGCTTTTTGGCGAAGGAGTAAAAACAAAAATCAAGCAAAAGCTTCTCGAAGAATGCAATCTGCATACTATTGTGCGGCTGCCGCAAGGCGTATTTAATCCATACGCTGGGGTAAACACAAACCTCCTGTTTTTTACCAAAGGCGCAGCCCCTTCGACAAGCTCAGGGCAGGCAACCAAAGAAGTGTGGTACTACCAACTGCCTTTGCCAGAAGGTATGAAGCAATATACCAAAAACCGCGGCATCACTTTTGAAGAATTCGAACCAGTTAAAAAATGGTGGAGTAATCGTAAAGAGAACGAGCATGCCTGGAAAGTCTCAATCGCCCAAGTCCGCGAGAGAGGATACAACCTCGACTTCAAAAACCCCAACGGAGGCGAGGCAAAAGAGCAAAAGGATCCTAGGGAATTGGTGGAGGAGATTGAAAGAAAGGAGAATGAAATCGGGGAAATTTTGGAGAGCATGAAGAAAGAAATATGAAGATAGTATTACCAAGTTGGGCAAAAACAGGAGAAGATTTTATTATTGGAAAAGACAATTTCCAAGATTTAGAAATCAACTCATCGCCCAGTAAGGAGCAATTCTATTACTTTTTTAATAGAAAAGAAAGGCGCTTAATAAAACAGTTTGTTCTAGATAAGAGGCAGCAGGTAGACTATATATGTAGAGTAGCTTTGATTAAAAAAGGAGAGAAATTCACGCCTCGATTATCCTTCTCCGTCCGAGATAAAACTAAGAAATTAGTTGACAATGTAGAGACAGCTCCTACGAATATAAAAGCAAATATTGATTTAGGAGAATGTCATGAAAATCTCTGGAAACTTATATCTTTCCTGCAATCATTGCGGGAAGAAATTGAAATTCCTCAAGGTAAATTTTCACTTGTATTGCAGGAGGAAGGAGAAATCGTAACTGCGTTGCGCGACCGTGGCGCCGGCAGTATTGTAAGCATTGTGAAACAACTCCTTTCATCCTCGGGAGTTTCACTTACACAGCAGGATATTAATTCTCTTCTGCGGCGTCGAGAAAAATTAGGCGAATTTCAAAAAGCACTACAAGCACAGATAAAGAACGAAAGCTGGTGGCAAGATTTTTTTGACCACAACAAGTGGATTTTTGGATATGGATTAAACTACGAAATACTGCGACAGCAACAGATGCAACCAGATTATGGAGGAACTCGTATGGATGGGAAAGGAGGACAGCGAGGCGACAACCTTATGTCTACAACTGGGGACTTAAATTTTACTGTGCTTGTTGAAATAAAAACCCCCACTACTCCATTATTACAAGGATCCCAAGAGATTCGAAATGGAGCATGGAGCCTGGCAAAAAATTTGACAGATGCTTTGTCTCAAATACAGGCGAATGTTCAAACATGGGAAAAAGAAGGATCGGAGCAGGTAGGCAATAGGGATAAACTCGAGAGCCTTTCTGTTTACACCGTAAGGCCAAAAGGCATTATCGTTATTGGCTCCCTGAGTCAACTTGAGAGTCGGGATAAATGGGAAACCTTTCAACGCTTTAGAAGCTCTGTTAATGGAGTCGATATTATTACTTTCGATGAATTGTTCGCAAGAGCAAAATATATAGTTGAAAATGAATAGCTGATAAAAATGCTTGAATTTCTCACTTTAGTTGTAGCCATATACGGTGCAGGCCTCTCTACTTTTATTTGGATAAGTAGAAGAGCAAAGCGGCTCCGCATCAATGTGCGCGCGGAAAATACTGCTTTTGAAGGAAAAATTATTGATGAAAATATAATTTTTGAAATCATTAATCTTTCAACCAAGTCCGTGTTCATTAAATATGCGTTTCTTCTCAATCAGAAAAATGAGCGTCTTTTGATATCTCCCGAAATGTTTTGGGGTACTGATGGAGAGATGGCCGCAGAAGATACTACTGAATTAGATTCGGATAGAATGTTTGAGGTGATTTATGATCGTAAAGAAGTTGCGAATTTAGGCGGTAAAACATTTATAGTAGAAGAGGAAACCGGCAAGCAGTTTTCTATAAATTTTGATGCCTCAAAACTTAGGCCTGCTACATATACGGTTTCGATGAGAAACGGTTAGAAAAAAGTTAAGCAGGCGTAACATATATTTCATGGACTTTGAAGAGAAGGCACAAAAAGAGGCTAAAAAGCATGAGCAAGAGTCTCAACAATTTACTGTTTGGCTTGATGAGGCACGAGAAAAAAATGAGAATTATTTCGAAACAGTTAGCAGAATTATGCCTATTTTTTCTGAATTTATGCAAGGATGTTCCCATAGAAAAACATTCCTCGCCTTATTAGCTTTTCATACCCATCTATCAACCTTAAAAAACGCTCTCATCGACCTTTCTGAAACAGGTAATATTTATAGCATGAAAGTTCTTTACCGAGTATTCTTAGAACACTGGTTAAAAGGTACCTATATTTGGACAAGATACATAGAGGAAGACACCGATGATGTGGGCAACGAATATAATAGTATTGGGAAAATTGGAGAAGGACTCAAGTACGGTAATTCCGTAAAGCAAGTGTCTATAATTCTTGATGCCGAAGCAAAGGATTTAGATGTCTGGGATACTCTTTGTGAGTACGACCCCAAATTAAAGGAATTAAATAAGAAAGACATAATCAATAACATCAAGAAATTTGAGTACAAGAATATTGCTAAATACCTTGCAGACCATGATGCTCCCGGAGGAAAGTGGGTTTCTATAGTTATCCCTGAATATGCGGAACTTTCTTCTTTTGTACATGGAGGCCCTGATGCCTCGGAAGAGTACTCACAAAAACTATATGATAAGCGGTTTGAAGAGTATAAAGGGATGGTAAGATTTTCATTTAATATGTGCAGGGCATATGCGTATTCGATTTTTATGCTCATGCTGAAGAATGTAGATGAAGAAAAAAAGAAAGAATTATTACCTTTGCTTTATAAGCTTCGCGATGAGAAAGGGATGGTATGAATTTCGCAACCACAAAAAAACTAGGCGAGGTTTGCGAGATTGTCGGAGGAGGAACCCCAAGTACTGCCGTCTCTAAATATTGGGATGGCGATATAGTTTGGGTTACGCCGAAGGATTTAGGTCATTTCAAGGATATTGAAATTACCAATTCCAGCAAAAAAATAACAGAAGAAGGACTAAAAAAATCATCGGCAAAACTATTACCAAAAGGAACAGTAGTTCTTTCTTCGCGCGCTCCTATTGGATATGTTGCGATTGCAGGGATTCAACTCGCAACAAATCAGGGATGTCGAAGTTTTATATGCGGAAAAGATCTATACAATAAGTACCTTTACTATTTCTTGAAGAATTCTACGAAAATTTTGCAGGCTGGTGGTAGCGGCTCTACGTTCTCTGAAATTTCAGGATCGCGATTGAAGGAAATTGAAATCCCGGTTCCGGGGATTGAGGTGCAGAAGAGGATTGTGGGGAGGGTGGAGGAGTTGATGACGAAAATTGATGAGGCAAAAAGGCTGCGGGCGGAAGCTCAAGAAGATACAAAAAATCTTCTTCCCGCCGCCCTCCACCAAATCTTTTCTCAAGCCAAACAAAAAAACTGGCAAGAAAAAGAACTAGAGCAGGTATGCGAGCAAATCACAGATGGAACGCACAATGTGCCTCCGTATGAGCCCAGGGGGATTCCAATGGTGGATACGAAGAATATGGATGATGATTTTACAGTAGATGTCTCGCATGCAACTAAATTTATTTCTCAGGAGACAGATAGATTGCTTTCAAAGCGATGCAAGCCGAAACAAGACGATATATTGATTAGCAGTCGAGGAACTATAGGGAAAATTGCAATCGTTACGCAGGGGCAAGATTTTAACATCATGGGCAATATTATTTTGATGAGACCAGATAAAAATTTATTACCTAAATTTTTAGCGAATTTTCTTAAGCATGTCGTGATAGATATAAATAGTATTGCGTGGGGAACATCGCAAAAAGGGTTATATTTGAATAAAATGAGAAAATATAAAATCCCAATTCCGTCACTCTCGGAGCAGAAAAAGATTGTGGGGTACCTAGACTCGCTTTCAGAAAAAACCCGCCAGATTCAGGCGTTACAGGCCGAAACCGCCCAAGACTTCAAAGATCTCGAACAATCTATCCTTCACAAAGCCTTTTCTGGCGAATTAGTAAAATAATGAAACGACGAAAGGGATTGAATAAGAAATAGCGTGAAAGTATATTTTGTAAGGCATGGAGAAACGGATTTGAGTGTTATTCAGTTCACAGATTCTTCTTTGTCTTAAAGGAGGAAAATTGAGAAACTCTCTAAATACATATTGCCATGAGTATATTTGAATTTATTGCTTTGGTCCTAATTCCTGGCGGAGTTGCTGGTGCTTTAGCTGGAGGTATCGTGCATTTTTTTGTAAATAAGAAGCTGGATATGCATACAAGAACGATGGAGACAAGGAAAAATATCTATACACGCATTAATAAATTATTCGTTGCTTTTTTCAGTACTGCGAGTGATGCGGAAAGCGAAAAGGCAATTGATGGTATATTGGAATGCTTACGAGAAATACAGATTTGGGGTTCCGACGAAGTTGTGGAACGCTTTCAGAAGGTATTATTCGATACTATTCCAGAGAACAATATTCCAAAAGAAAACAGGGATTTAAGTTATAAGGAGTTTGTTCTTGCGATGCGCAGGGATATTTTAGGGAAAACTCGAATATTGGCACCACAAATTTCCATTCATGGACATATCAAAAAGAAGTAGAAAATGAGTAAAAGAGAAATTCCATATGAAAAGATCAATTTTGATCGTTGGAGCTACGGGGGTGGGGAAGTCGACGCTAAGCAAAAAACTTCGCGATTTAGGGTATGAGTCCTATAGTATTGAGGACATTGAAGGCATCTTTAAGATGTATCGAAAAGGAACGCGGGAGATTTTTGAAGATTATGATATTAAAGACGTTGAGAAGGTCAGAAACGGTGAATGGCTTTGCGATATTGCTGCTCTTCAAGAACTAATCAACAACCAAAAAACAGACCTGGCTTTTTATTGCGGTATTGGATCGAACACCCAACAAATGATCCCATTGTTCGGCAAAGTTATTTTACTAAAGGTAACCAATGAAAAGCTTCGTTCGAGGTTATCAAACCGCGAAGGCGTAGAGGGAAAAATGGGAAATACCGCAGAGACCCGAGATGAAGTTTTTGGGTGGAAGGATTGGTGGGAAAACGAAATGCAAAAGAAGGGCGCAATTGCGATCGACGCATACGGGCCAGTTGAAGAAATCACAGGAAAAGTTTTAGAAGTAACAAAGGAGTAATAATTCAAGAGAGTTTGGAGTGTACAGGGATGCTTAGGAAGGTGACATGCATGTTCACTGCATGCGTTATTTGACTTATACAAGCTTTAATCTATAGTCAATAATATGGCAAAGCATCACAACACACTTCAAAAAGGGGCTATTCGCTATGTTGTATTTCAGGAGAGGGATACATGGTATGCGGCGGGGCTTGAGTTTAATATCGTAGAAGAGGGAGATAGCCCTCGAGAGGCCATGCTTTTGCTTTTTGAAGCAATTCAGGGATATGTGGAAGCTGCAAGAAAAATAAAAGCTCGCCCGCATATTCTTAATCAAAAAGTAGATCTTGAGTATGAAAAAATGTGGACAGCAGCGACAGAACAACGGAAGACAAAATATCCCGTATTTACGGCCGGGCAATTAAACCTTACAAAACATATGCAGAATCTTGCTGTTGCATAATATGATGGTATGCCGAGAGGATTGAACAATTGGACTGCAGAGGACGTTATCCGTTTTCTTAAAAAATATGGCTTCCAGCATACGCATTCGCGAGGAAGTCATTTTTATTATACGGGTATATATGCAAAAAAATTTCACCAAGTCACCGTGCCATTTCATGGAAAACAAGCGATCAAGCCTCGGACATTCAAAGGAATTATTGCGCAATCCGGGATACCCAAAGAGAGCTGGCTGGAAAAATAGAAAAGTTGTATTAGGACAGTCCGAGCACAGCTTGGCGAGTAGCGTATAAATTTTAAAGAATGACAAAACAGCGAATACCAAAAGAGATTGGAGAAATGATTAAATTTAATATGTAATATGGCGAACAGAACTTCTTTTAGTTTATCGGGGAAAAACGAATATGTTGAGTCAGAAGGCGCAAACTGTATTCCGATAGGATGGGTATTTTTTTTCGAAAAAAATCAGATAAAAAAAAAAACAGAGGGTTCGGAGCATTTTTATTATGAAAACAATGCGGATTCTGCGATTTCGCTCGCCGAGAGCAGATTGGATAAACTCGAAAAACAAGATCCTTACTTTAAAAAAGTTTTTGAAGGAGTCAGAGAGTTGATAGAGGCTTTCAAAAAAGTTGAAGGAAGAGAAAAAGTAACTTTAGATTGCAGAGAGTTTGCAATGTTTGGAGGTAACGCAACGGAGACCATAAAAATCATGCCAGAACAATTGGATTATATAATAAATAGGGGTAAGCAATACAAGAAGAAATTTAAATTTTTTACCACCGAAGTAAGCAAAATCGAAGATTTTAATAAATTTTTTGTCCGGTTGGGGCTCACAGGAAAGTTAACGGGAAATACAGAAGATCCTATTGCATTAAGTAAGCGAGACATGCGCCAATGGCTAGCGTATGATGCTACGTCAAACCATAAAATCAAGTATGAGGATGTATGCAAGAGCGATATTGTTGGCTCGTTTTCAGAAGATAAAAGACTTGGATTTGAAATCCGAAAAAGGCAGAAACCCGAGCAAACAAACCAAATTCTGGAATAAATTATGACCAAACGGTAAATTCCAACAGATATTGAAGAGGTGGGGTTTGATCCTTCGACTGACTTAGGATTCTCGGGCAAAAAACCGTAAACGTACGCAAGATTCCTCCCAGCCTTCGCGCCTCCTTTGCCAAATGAGCACTTTACAATCTACTTTACAATTATATCTAGCTACTTGACAATTATTGATGTCAGCATAAAAAAATGCGCATATTGGAAAGGGGACTGACGGGAATGCGTCTCTAGATTATAATCAGATTATAATCTAGATCAGTTCAAAAATGGTTTAAAGAACATTCAAAAAAGCAATAAACATCCTAAGGCCCAAACGGCCATTGGCTGGAATTGTTTGAGATGAGCCAGTAAAGGGATGATTAAGAGGTAGAAATATGATCCGTCAAAAATAGGAGATAGGTGGATCTGTGTTGATTAAAAGAAGATTTGTCGTATACTTAATTTATAAAGCATACAAATAAAATATGAGTTATAATTTTACCGCAAGTATTGTAAAAGAAGGAAAGTGGTTCGTGGCGCGAGCTATTGAGGTAGGCGTGACAAGCCAGGGACGAACTATCGAGGAGGCAAAAAAGAACCTGCAAGAAGCAGTAGAATTGTATTTGGAAAACGAGCCCCAACTGAAAAAACAAATATCAAAAGAATCTCCGCTTCTGACGACGCTGCAAGCAGAAGTTTAGTGTATGGCAAAAACGTTTAGGGGCCGCTTTGTCGCAAAAATACTCGTTAAAGAATTTGGATTTGAACAAGTTGGACAAAAAGGAAGCCACCTGAAGCTAAAAAAGAAAACTTCAGAGGGCAATATTGTTACAATAGTGCCTATTCACCGTGAACTTGCCTGGGGTACCCTCCGAGGTGTTTTACAATTAGCTCAAGTTGATTATGAAGAGTTTTTACGGCGAGCTAAATAATTTTTACAACAGATACAAGGCGGATTCATGAACGCATTATGAAAAAAATTGTTTTGTTAGCTGGTGTTGCGGTGGTTGTTGTAATTGGAGGCGCGTATTTTTCGTATTCGATGATAAATCGGGAAACAGTAGTGCAGAATGTAGAAACAAAGCCAAGCTCGCAAAAAGATCCGATTGCAACAAGTTCACCGCAAATAAAATCAACCGACGTGCCGAAAATTTCGCCGATCCAAGGCGCCAACACGCAGAGTACAGCGCTTATGCCGACTTTTCAGGCGACACCATCCCCACAACCAACAGCATCGGCGCAAAAATCAGGAGAGCTTGTGTTGTACAATATTGGAGTCCGTATCGCGCCCTACGACCCAGAGACAAACATGGCCGGGGACTTTTTGTTTACCAATGCAATTGATGCCCATTACTACAGAAAAGGATTTTTGGAGTTTGGCACGGAACTTACCGGCCCAAGCGGTACTGATATTATGCCTCATCCGACCTATATTTTGCCTCTCAAAACAAAATTATTTTCTCCGGTAAAAGGAAAAGTGGAAACAATACGGAGCCAATCGGAATCGAGCGACTATGAAATAGTAATTGTGCCAGATGGCTTTTCGAGCTGGCGGGTAAGTTTCGACCATGTTGTTAACCTGCAAGTGAAAAAGGGGGATACCGTGGAGGCGGGAGATACTGTTGCAGAAGTGGCGCCGAGCATGAGCGTGGCTGTGCCGCCGACTATGGGATTGGTCGAGTTGCAGGTATGGAAAGAATCTTCTTCGTTTTGGAGCCGCGGAGCAGGAGAGGCAAAATGTCCCTTTGTGCTTTTGGACAAAAGCGTACAGCAAGATATTGCTGTACAGGTTACCCAGTTGGCTACGGACTGGGAAAGGTTTTTAGGACAGGACGTATACCAGCAGGAAAAGTGGGTATTCACCGGATGCCTTGCAGAAACCGCGCAACCTTGCAAGCAACACTTTTCGTTAAGAAGAACAATGTTTGCAAATGAATAAATATCACCAGGAAATTCTGGAAGAAATAAAGAAATTCAAGAAAAAACCGGAGGAGATGTGGCCGAATATCGCTTACTATTTGGGTACTTCTCACCCTGTCTATGGGTTATCTGCAAAAGAGGGGACAGATATAGCTAAAATATGGGCAAGAACTCATAAAGATATTTCCACAAAGGAATTGTGCGACATGCTTGATTCTTTATATGCCGCAGAGTCGTTTGACGAAAAGTGGCTGGCCGGGCGCATTCTTCAGCAATTTCCAAAACTGCGGCCTCATATTCATCCGCGCTCTATAAAGCAGTGGCTATGTAATTTGGCGGGATGGGCGGAAATTGATTCTTTATGCCAATCCGCCTTCGGGGCAAATGACATGTTTTTAAATTGGAATGCATGGGAAAAGGCTTTGCAGCAATTTGCCAAAGGCAAGTCAATTGCGCACCGCAGGGCGAGTTTGGTGCTTTTAGTAACGCCGGTGCGGCAATCTGCAGACGAGCGGTTTTCCGGTTTGGCGTTTGATAATGTTGAAAGACTGAAAAGCGAAAAGGATATTCTTATTACGAAAGCTGTTTCATGGATTTTAAGAGACATGATACAAAACCATAAGGAAGAGGTGGGGGAATATCTTTTGCAAAATCGCGATACCCTGCCCAAGATAGCCTTAAGAGAAGCGACGCGAAAACTAACAACAGGAAAGAAATAACAATGCGTACGGTTATTTTTATATTCGTTGGCTGGATGGTTGCTGTAAATGTTTTTGCATTGGTTGCGCTCAATCGTGTAAATCTCGCGCCGGATACCGCCTACTCATGGATTAATCCATCAGACACACAGCAGGAGCAAACATGGAATCCCGTGGCTCTTCACGCGAGATGGGATTCTTTGTGGTATTTTGACATTGCAAAAAACGGATATTACCTCCAGGAAAATAATACGCTGGCAAATATTGTTTTCTTTCCGCTCTATCCGCTTCTTTTATTTCTTGGAGGATTGGTATTTGCAGGCAATCTTGCGGCCGCAGGGTGGCTTATAAGCTCGTTATTTCTTTTCTTGGCGCTGTGGTATTTCTACAAGTTTACGAAAGAATTTTATCCCGACATCAATCCGTATCTCCCCTTATTTTTACTGCTTATTTTTCCTAGTGCATTCTTCTTAAATGCCGTGTACACAGAATCGTTGTTTTTATTTTTGTCTATTGCTTCATTTTATTATGCGAAAAAATCGCAGTATGGGAAAGTTGGAGTATTGGGCGCGCTCGCAGCTCTTACGAGAGTAACAGGCATTCTTTTATTTATTCCTTTAGCTTTGGAATATGCAAAAAAGAAAGGAATTCGCCTCTCTTCACTGCTCCGCCCGGCATTTTTATGGCTTCTTTTGATCCCCCTGGGAACTACAAGCTTTTTTGTGTTTCATTACATAAAATTTGGAAATTTTTTTCTGTTTCTCGATATCCAAAGCGCATGGGGAAGATCATTTGCTTTAAATGGAACTCATTTTCTCTCCTCAAATCCTGCGGCTGCCGCAAACCTTATACTGGATGCGCTTTTTGCCTTTGTTGCAATTGCGGCGACCATTGCCGTATTCAAGAAATTTGGATTTGCCTTTGGATTTTACATGGCAAGTACCCTTGCGATAGCGCTGTCTACAGGCACCTTAATGAGCATTGGAAGATATATTCTCGTTCTCTTCCCCATGTATTTGCTTTTAGCCTCGGTTTCAAATATTTACTTTAAATATGCATGGGTAAGCATTTCTTTGCTGTTTTTTGCGTTGTATACGCTTTTATTTGCAAATTACTACTGGGCCGGGTAAAAATGGTGTACTATTATAGGTATGTTTGAAGGAATTGTGCTTGGTGCGATACAGGGAATTGCCGAGTGGTTGCCCATAAGCTCTGAAGCCGCGGTGATTTGGGCGCAAGAGCTTTTCTTTGGCGGCAAAGACAGCCAAACCATGCTACAAATGGCTTTGTTTTTGCATTTGGGCACTGCTTTGGCTTCTATTGTTTATTTTCGGAAAGAGATTGTTTCCCTTCTTAAAAAAACTATCCGATATAGGGAAGCTTACAAAGAAGACAAAAAATTCATCCAATTTCTTTTTCTTGCGACTTTGGTGAGCGGGGGGGTGGGTTTGGCGGTGTACGCTCTTCTTTCGGAGATAAGCGATACCGTCGAAAGCAAGGGTTTTATTATACGTCTTGGTATTGGTATTTTACTGCTTGTTACCGCGTTCTTGCAGTTTCGGGCGAAAAAAGGAGGAATCAAGGGAGCAAACGACTTGCGTATTTTTGATGGTATTGTGCTGGGGGTTTTGCAGGGTTTGGCCGTACTGCCAGGCATTTCACGTTCGGGTATTACTGTTTCGGCCTTGCTTTTGCGAAAGTTCGACGATGTTTTTGCCTTGAGGGCCAGCTTTTTAATGAGTATTCCGATTGTTTTGGCTGGAGGGGTGTTTATCGGAGCGTCGGAGGCAGAAATTAGCTTGGGAACCGTCATCGGATTAGCGGCCTCATTTATATTCGGCTTGGCTACCATACATATCCTTTTGAAGATCGCCAAGAAAATTAATTTCGCGTATTTTGTGCTGTTTTTCGCCGCGCTTGTACTGCTTTCGGCGTTTGTGGGGTAGGGCAATGGAAGAGCTTGAGCAAAACTCATACGATGCTACAATAAAGTAAATTCAAGCTGGCGTCGAAGGCATAAGTTTTGGGGGACCCCTAGCAGCGCGACGGCGCGAGAGAGAGCAAATTTCCAGCAGGAAATTATGCGTGTCCCAAAAAACTTGTGCCGAGAAAGCCAGCGCAGAATTTATGGTATAGTGTAAGCTAGTTAATTATTTTTATGGAATATCTTCGCAAAACAGTAGACAAAAGAGTCGCTTTTCTGCTGATATTGTTTGCCTTCGGGACCGTGGCGTTTTTGGCGCTGTCTTTTTCGTTCCAGCTTGGCAGAACTCCTTCGTACCCTCCGAATAATGGAGGCACTCCGGGCGGAGACGGTGATGAAAACGGTAAAGAAGAACCACAACTTATGCTTTCGATTTCGGAACTGGAAACGAAAGGCGTGAAAAAGTTTGCTTCGAAAGAAGAATTTGCCGTCTACATCAAAAAAGCCCGGGAAGAAAGTTCTTATTATGGCGTGAGCCGAGATATGGTCAATGCGATGGGAGTGCCCGCGCAGGTTCCTATGCCGCTTGCTACAGAAGGTGGTGGCAGTCAAAAATCTGCGGCAGATCGTGTTTCGCAGACAAATGTGCAGGTTGCGGGCATTGACGAGCCCGACATAGTAAAAACAGACGGTAAAGAAATTTATTTCTCGCCAAGTTATTATTACGGCGGAATTATTATGCCTATGCGCGGAGTGGAGCCTATGATGGAAAAAATGATGGCGCCTCCTTATTATGAACAGTCAAAAACAAAAGCGATTCATGCGTTTCCGCCGGCTGAATTGAAAGTGGACAGCGAAATTAAAGCTGCGGGCCAGCTTTTATTGCATAACAATACTCTTGTTGTGTTTTCCGGGCAGGAGATAAAAGGATACAACGTGGAAAATCCCGCTTCTCCAAAAGACAAGTGGGAAATGAAGCTTGAAAACAACGCATGGGTTGTGCAGTCCAGGCTGAAGGACGGTAAAATATATTTGGTTGCAAGCCAGTATGTAAGCCAAAGCGATCCTTGTCCGATTCGCCCCCTTTCTGTGCGAGGGGAAATGGTAATCGTGCCATGCAAAGATATTTATTATCCAACAGCTCCGTTTGGCGCGGATATTGCTTTTACCGCTTTTGTCGTGGATGCCTCGTCGGGAAAAGTTGAAAAAAATATTTCTTTCGTGGGCTCTTCCCAGTCTTCTAATGTGTACATGTCTAACGATGCTTTGTATGTAACCCATTCACGCAACGAAAACCCGATAGGATTTGCCATAGACTTTATTGCCACCGAAGCAAAGGATTTGTTCCCGGCACAGCTTAGATCGCGCTTGGAAAAATTGCAGGGATATGACATTAGCCAGCAAGCCAAATTAGCAGAGATTCAGGTGCTTTTGCAGGATCACTTTAACTCGCTGGACAAAGACGAACGCTTAAGGATTGAAAACGAACTTTCAAACAGGATCGGGGATTACTACAAAAAGAACCAAAGAAAGCTCGAGAAAACAGGTATTGTCAAAATAGGCTTGGAAACATTTGGAATTGTTGCAACGGGAGAGATTCCGGGGCGCCCTTTGAACCAATTCAGCTTGGATGAGTACAAAGACTATTTGCGCATAGCGACAACGGTGGGAAATAATTTTGGATGGTGGGGATGGAACGCATGGGGCATTAGCGGCCGCACGGGTACTGAAAGCGTGAATGATGTGTATGTTTTGGATAAAGACTTAAAGGTTGTCGGGTTGGCTCTTGGTCTTGGCAAGGGAGAACGCATATATTCGGTGCGATTTATTGAAGACCAGGGATACGTGGTAACATTTCGGCAAATTGATCCCTTTTATGTGCTTGACCTTTCAAATCCCAAAAATCCTGAAGTCAAAGGAGAGTTAAAGATACCTGGTTTTTCTTCGTATCTGCACCCAATGGCAAAAGACAGGATTTTGGGAGTAGGCCAGGAAGACTGGAAGGTGAAATTGTCTTTGTTTGACGTGTCTGATCCCAAAAATCCCCGCGAAATATCGAAATACATTTTAGACGAATATTGGACAGAAGTAAGTTCGAACCATCATGCCTTTCTCAAAGATGAAAAGCATACCGTGTTTTTCCTGCCTGGAGGAAAGGGGGGATATGTATTTTCGTATAAGGATGACAAACTAAGCCTAGCTAAAGCCGTAAGCCAGGACAGTGTGAAAAGAGCCTTGTATCTTAACGATTATTTGTATATCATTGGAGATGCTGGCATCAGCGTGTGGGACGAAACTACATGGACCAAAGTAAAAGACCTCAAGTTTTAATTTTAACTTGCTATGTTTGATAAATTAAAGCAGATAAAGCAGCTACGCGACCTTCAAAGTGCGGCGCAAAAAGAAAAGTTTGAATCGAAAAAAGACGGCGTGCGAGTGGTTATAAACGGTACGCTTTCGGTGGAAGAAATAAGACTCAATTCCGAACTTGAAAGCGGTCGCCAAGAGAAAGTCTTGCAGGACTGTCTTAATGAGGCCTTGAGAAAAGCACAAATGGCAATGGCCCAAAAATTCCAAGGCATGATGTAATGCCAGAGCTTCCAGAGGCGGAAACTACCAAAAGAAAACTTGAAGTTTTAAAAGGCAAAACAATTGCCGGATTTTGGCATGACTGGCCTGCCGCTTTCCGACTTGGCGTTTCTATCGCCGATATTGAATCGGACATTAAGGGTATGAGAGTTTTAGAACTTTACAGAAAAGGCAAGGCAATATTTATTAGCCTTTCTCGCGGTGAAAGAAGCGAGGAAAAGCTTCTGGGTTTTCATCAAAGGATGAGCGGGAGACTGCAAATTACGAATAGCCACTTGCAAATTGCTAATAGCCAGCAAGATACAACGCATGTGCACGCGAAAGTTATTTTTGAAGATGGCATGGAATTGTGGTTCATAGACCCAAGGAAATTTGGAGTGGTTTGGTATGGAAGGCCGAAAGAAATAAACGCCGATCCCTATATTAAATCTCTTGGGCCGGATGCCCTGGCGATTTCTTTTGAAGAATTTCTGGAAAGGCTTCAGCAGTTTTCAGGCAAAATAAAACCTGTGCTTTTGCGACAGGATGTTTTTGCGGGTATTGGCAATATTGTTGCCGACGAAACTCTATGGGAAGCCTCCTTGCATCCTGAAACAGCGGTTTCGCATATCACCCGCAGAGAAGCGCTAAAACTTTTTGATTCTTTAAAAAGGGTTTTGGAAAGAGGAATTGCCGCCCAGGGTACAAGCATGAAAGATTGGAAGCATCCTGATGGGGAAAAGGGAACTTTCCAGGATTATTTTAATGTGTATGGCAAAAAGGGCGGTTTATGTCCCTGCTGCCAAACTCCCATTATAAGGACTGTTGTCGTCGGCCGCAGCACATGGCTGTGTCCTATGTGCCAAAAACTCTAAAAAAAGAGGCTGCGTAAGAAGATGGGCGGGTGTATCGTCTCAAACGGTATTACAAGGTATAAGGTTAAAAGCCCTATTTTTCCTATGGGTACACCCAATAACGTTGAGGACGCGGAGCTTATCAAAAAGGCGAAAAGCAATACGCAGGAATATGAGAAGCTTTATAGGAAGTACGCGAGCAATATTTATGTTTATTTATGGCATAGGGTAGGTCGCAGTAAGGAAATTGCCGAGGATTTGATGCAGGAAACTTTTCTTAGGGCTTTTCGAAGCTTATCAAGATTCCGCGACCAGGGGTATTCCTACCTTACCTATCTTATCCGTATAGCCCATAACCTGCTGGTAAACCATTATCGAAAGCCCAAGGAAACTTCGCTTTCCAGTTCTACCAGGGAGTTTGCCGACGAAGGGGAGGATTTGGAAGGGACTGTCGATCGTAAGCTCGAGGCAGATGTCCTGGCGGCCACAATCAAGAAACTTTCGCCCAAGGAGCAGGAGCTCATCAAAATGCGCTATAAAGATGATTTGTCTATAAAGGAAATATCCGAAAAAGTGGACAAAACAGAAAACGCGGTAAAGCTGTCTCTGTCTCGCACACGCAAACGTTTGGCGGGCAGTCTTTTGCTTGTCATGACACCTTTGCGCCAGCTTAAGGTTAGTGAGGGTAGAGAAGAGAAAGAGGCCTCTTCTAAAAAAGGTCATCAAAAGAATAAACCCAACTATTATTCTCCCTCATGGTAAATGCCTTTTTTGAAGGGCTTCGCGTGCTTATGGGGCGCGCGAGGCTTCTCCGAAAGCATTTGCCGGGAGGGGATTCTAAACAAAACTATTTGAAAATCACCTAAACCATACTTACAATAGAATAAGTTGCTTTCCTGTAATACTACAGGATGCCAAAACCTAACGTTATTGCAGCTGGCACCAAGTTTCCGCCTTAGTCCTCTACTAAGGCGGCTTTGTTTGTGTATTAAATTGCGTTATTCTGCGTCTTGGATATAAGATGAGGTATAACACACACATATGACGCTTTACTTTGTTACGGGAAGCATGCATAAATTTGCCGAAGCAAAAGAATTTTTGCCCGAAATAGAACAGCTTGACCTTGATTTGGCCGAGGTTCAGGACATTGATCCCACCCTTATTATAAAAGCAAAACTTCAAACAGCCTTTAACCATGCCCAGGGAGAGTTTTTCGTTGAGGATACGGGTTTGTATTTCGAAGTTTTAAACGGCATGCCGGGTCCCCTTATCAAGTGGTTCCTAAAATCTCTCGGACGAAAAGGATTGTACCAGCTGGCAAAGAAAATGGGCAATACCAAGGCCGAAGCCAAGGCGATTATCGGCTACGCCAAAACAAAAGACGAGGTATATTTTTTTGAGGGAACGGTAAAAGGGACAATCGTTTCGCCGAGAGGGGAGTCGGATTTTGGCTGGGATCCTATTTTTCAGCCCGAAGGCTTCAAGAAAACCTTTGCCCAAATGAGCCTGGAGGAAAAGAATTCAATTAGCCATAGGCGCGAGGCGTTGTTGCGTCTAAAAGCTTTTTTGGAGCAGGAGCGCCGCAGAGAAGCCGCCCAGGCGTTGTCTTCTTGACCCTGCGAATCAAATGAGGTATGATAAAGCAGTAATAAAATTGGTTACCTATGAAAATATCAGTAAGACGAAGAAGTTTTGATATAAAGCGAAAACAAAACCGCAGGGGAAAGCTTAAAAAATTGCAGGAGCGGTATACCGCGGCTTCCTCAAAAGACGCAAAACAGCAGATTGTTGAAAAAGCTGCAAAAATAGCCCCGCATCTTTCGAATATTGAAGAGTATCTTAAGGGTAAATAAAAATTCAGGCTTAATTTGCAACCGGAAAAACGCAAGGGGCATCCCTTGCGTTTTTCGTTATGCTATTGTAGAGCTAGGTGGGTATGCTAGAATAAACAAACGCTTTAAAAAGCCTTAAAAGAGTAACAAATAACAAAGTTTTTTATGGGAAAACTCAAGCTCATTGCGGCATCTCTTCTCGTTCTCACCTTCCTGGCGGGCGGAAGTATGCCCTCGGTAGCGCAAGCTACTACTGTCGAGGAATTGCAGATCCAGATATCGGCTCTTTTGCGCCAAATTCAGGCGCTCCAGACCGAATTAGCCCAGTTGAAAGGGGAGGATAGGCCCCGGTGGTGCCACAACTTTACCCAGGCTTTAGGAGTGGGCCATAAAGGGTCTCAAGTAGAGGCTCTTTACACTGTTCTTCAAAAAGAGGGGATTTATACGGGAGAGATCGCAAGCGTATTTACGGAGCAGTTGGCCTCTGCTGTCGTTGAATTTCAGGAAAAATACGCTTCAGAAACCCTTGCTCCTTGGGGGCTCCGCCGTGGGACGGGCTTTGTGGGATCTACAACTAGGGCAAAATTAAACAGCCTGTACGGATGCAAGAAAGATGATTTTCCTGCCCCAACGCCCGTACCAACACCCGTACCAACGCCGATACCAACTCCTACCCAGATTTTTCCCGTTCCGACCCCGACCCCAATCCCAACTCCAGCCAGTTTTTCTATTTTTTCGGTAATAGGCACTGGCAGTTTGCACAAAGCAGGCGAAACGATTTCGCTCAAAATAAACGGTTTGGAATCGGATGGAACTCCTGCCAGCAGTTTGGAGGGATTTAATGTGCAGGCGTATATTTACGACGCGGAACGCACGCATACATACAGCGGTGTCAACGGCGAGTATGAAGCAAGCGATGGAATTTGGAAGGCAAAACTCACTGCTCCTTCGGATGCCTCAAAATCTTATGATTTGGAAATTGTTTTATACTGTTCGAGCCCTTCGGCAGATGCCAGGTGCCGTACTCAATACAAAAATGTTGCGCAAAAAACGAAAACCTTCCGTTTCCGGGTAACTGCACTCCCAACACCCGTACCAACTCCCACGCCAGCGCCTACTCCTACGCTTACTATTGTGTTTCCGAATGGAGGGGAGAAACTTTATAGCGGATACATGTTAAATCCGTGGTGGAAATCAAGTGGAATGCCGGCGGGAGAATTGATTGATGTGATTAGTTTGGTTGGTGGCGATGGGACAGAATACCATCTCAAGTACAATACGCCCAACGATGGCGGCGAAATGATTACATTGCCTAACTTTGAGAAGTCAGGCATTTACAAGTTGAAGATTGAATCAGTCTGGGGGCAAACTTCAATTATTGATTTGAGCGACAACTATTTTACCGTAAGTCCTGCTCCTGCTCCAACGCCTACCCCAACGCCTACTCCACCGTCGCCTAAAGGGAGAATTACAAATTCTCCGCCGTCGAGCGCCGCAACATCGGTAACCCAAAGCATTGGGGGCAAGGGAGTTTTGATTCTGTCGTTTAACATGTATAACGATTCTTCGGAAGCAATAAATCTGGAGACTCTGGTAATACGCAATGCTACGGGTGGAGTATTTGATACAAAAAGTCTCATAATACGCCAATACGGAGGAGGCCCAATTCCTCTTGTGCCAAAGGACAGTTCTTGCATCTCGGGAGATTGTGAATATGCGCTTTTAGTTCCATGGCAAATTCCTGCGAATTTAGGACACGCCCTTACTCTCTCTGCGGATATTTCAAGTGATTCTTCTTTTGCAGGAAAGGCGACTTCCGTGATGGTATTGGATAAATCACGGGCAGTAGGGGTGCAGTCAAAAAAGAATGCAGTATTCTCTGGAGTAGCGATTGGGTTTGTTATTTTCCCTGCGCTGCCAACGCCTACGCCGATTCCTTCTCCAACTCCAACTCCCACTCCCACTCCCACTCCAACCCCTGTACCCGAGGAAAAACCCGATTTGGTCATATCTGACTTTTCTTGGACTCCTGCGGCGCCATCGGTAAGTGCGGATGATCCTTACATTTCTGTGCAATTTACGGTAAAAAACATTGGGAATGGATTGGCACATATACCCACGGGAACAGAGTTTCCCATATACAAGGACGACAATGGAGCTCTTAGCCACGTAGGAGGTCTTACTATAGGAACCGGAACATTTGATTTGGGTGCTGGTCAGTCAAAAACATACTCGAACATTAAGACACTGCAGGTGCCCAATGTGCGCGAAAAAGCTGGAACATTCAATTTGGTTATGGAGGCGGATTCGACCAAAAAAATTGCCGAATCGAACGAAACAAATAATGCATTATTCAAAGAGTTTACAGTGCTTCCCGCCGCGGGGCCAGGATTTTCAGCGAGCTTAAGTTCTCCCGGCGGAAATCTTGCCATAAGCCAAAACACGCTTCTTGCGGTGTTTGATGTTTCTTTGTCTGGCGGGGTAACGTTCAAAAACTCGGCTGGCAATACAATCACTTTTGCTATAGCCAAGTCTGTGCAAGACAGCGACGGCAATAGCGAAGTGTTTACCTTGAAAAACTCTGCAGGCGACGTGCTTGATACGGTTACTGTTCCTCTGGAATCTACTGAAAGGATTACATTTGATTTCAGCGAAAAAAGCCTTGAAATGCCGGCAGCTGGGACATCGGAAAAATTGTATGTTTATGTTGATACAACAGAGCTTGAGGATGATGGCGATTTGATTCAGATATGGCTGGATGGCAGCAATCCAAACAATATCGGATGGGGAATTGACGGGGTAGGGAATTACCACAATGCGGATATCATTTTCAAAACAGGCATATATGGGAGTTCTCTTGTAAATCCCTACTAAATAGGAGTTTGCAGGGAAAAACGCAAGGGGCATCCCTTGCGTTTTTCGTTGAAAGAAAGAATAGTAGTATATATGGAAAAAGATTTTGGACAGGAAATTACTTTGCTTCTCAATGAAAAATATGGAGGGCAGATGACCGAAGAAGCGAAGGAAGATATCGGGAGGATAAGGGCGGGGGAGCCGGTTGATTATGTTATCGGCTGGACCGAATTTCTCGGATGTAAAATTGATTTGTCAGCCCGGCCGTTTATTCCGCGGACCGAAACAGAGTACTGGGTTGAGAAGGCAATTGATGATGTCCGTGCCGATGTTTTTTCTGGCGCTTTACCCCACATTTCGCCTGCAGGCTCAACGTGGGCACCTACGCGTCTGCGAAAAAACATCGGCACGGACATCGGTTTTACCTACGTGTCTCCAAAAATTTCGATTCCCTTGCGGAGTCGGATGCCTTTGCGGGAAAATCGCGGTACTCCCATCAAGTGTCTCGATTTATTTGCCGGCTCCGGGTGCATTGGCATCGCTGTTTTGAAGTATATCCCGTGGGCGAAAGTTGATTTTGCAGAAAAAGGAAAAAAGTTTTTGAAGCAAATTGAGATAAACACAAAACTAAACGGCATTGCGCCAGAAAGGTATCGGATTGTTCAATCTGATGTATTTTCGAATGTCAAAGGGAAGTACGATTACATCTTGGCTAATCCGCCGTATATTCCCCAAAAATCAAAACATCAAGTCGAGGAGTCCGTATTGCAATGGGAGCCTCATGGTGCGCTGTTTGGAGGGGAGGATGGATTGGATTATGTGAGGATATTGATTGAACAGGGGAGAGATCATTTGAATGAAGGAGGAAAAATATATGTGGAGTTTGATTCTCCTACAAAAAAAGATGTGGAGGAGATACTCTTAAAACAAAAGCTCTTGTATTGTTTTTGCAAAGATCAATTTGGAAAATGGCGCTATGTCGTGGTAGAAAGAGAGTAAGTATGCAAAATGATTTTCTTGGAAACGTTCCTGCGAAAAAAGTGGAAACCGACTCTGAAGGCAGAGTGATTTTATCGGTAGAAGAATGCCATTTTTTGGTTAATGAAGCAGTCTCGCGTTTGGGCAAGGTAAAAGTGCGGGGTGAAATAAGCAAGGCAAACATTGTTAGGGGAGCAATGGCGTTTTTTGAATTGAAGGATGCCACGGGCAAAGAGTTCGTTTTGGAATGCGCTTTGTTCAACTATTCCTTTTCCCGTTTCAAGCACTTGCTCCAAGACGGAATGGAGGTAGTGGTTACAGGAAAAGTTAATCTTTATAAAAGCGGACGGCTTCGTGTGATTGTGGACGTAGTGGAGCCATACGGCGAGGGAGCGTGGAGAAGGGCGCTTGAGGAGCTTAAGAAAAAACTTGAGGTCAAAGGATATTTTGATCCCTCAAGGAAAAGGAAGATACCCCAATTTGTCCGAAAAATAGGGCTTATCACTTCAGCGGAAGGCCAGGCAATACACGACTTTCTTCAAAACGTGGGATCTTTTGGTTTTCAGATTTTTTTGTATCCTGTGTGGGTGGAGGGGGATAAGGCGGAGGGAAGCATTGTTGGGGCGTTTGAGTGGTTCAACAAAAACCGTCCCGATATGGATGTATTGGTGCTGGTTAGGGGAGGGGGGAGCTTTGAGAACCTAAAAGCTTTCCACTCCGAACTTATTGCAGAAGCTATTGTTGCTTCGCGCGTGCCGGTGATTACGGGAATAGGCCACGATCAAGACGAGCATATTGCTGACTACGCAGCCGATAAATTTTGTTCTACTCCTACTGCTGTCGCCGTGTTTTTGCGCACCCAAAGGGAAGAGCTTTTCCGTATTTTGGAAAAAACGAGTGGAGAGCTTTTAATGGCGGCAGAAGATATGTTGCACGAAAAGACGCGGGATATCGAATTATCCGCGGAACGTTTGCACCAAAGGTTTGGAGGCATATTTGAAAGTTTCCATAAGATTGAAAGAGCTTTTCTCCAGACACTTCATTTCAGAGAAACAGTTATGCAGCAATACCGTCATGCGTTACAAACATCGGCATTTAAGGGAGAGGCGTTATTTGAAAAATCGCTTGCGGCGTATTCCCAAAAATTACAGGCAAATGAAGCTTCTTTGGCTGCTTTAAACCCGGAACATCTTTTAAAAAGGGGGTATAGTGTGGTATATACAAAGAGCGGGAAAGTTTTGAAAGAAGCAGAGCAAGCGCATATCGGAGAAGATGTTTCAGTGAAACTATGGAAAGGACGCTTGCGAACGAGAGTAGAAAAAATACAAAAATAATCCGAATCTACAAATGCCTGCCTGCCGGCAGGCGAATGCTGCAAATAATAAATTTCTCGATTTCTACTCGTAGTACTCGCTAGCATCTGTAGATTTAACTCGTTATTATGCCAAAAGAAAAAGAATCTTTACAACAGGCGATGACGCAGCTTGAGCAAATTATCAACGATTTGGGAGGAAAAGATGTCGATGTGGAAGATGGTTTGGAAAAATTCAAAGAAGGGGTGCGGCTTATTAAGTTTGCCAGGACACAGCTTCAGAAAGCAGAGAATGAGTTTAAAAATTTAAAACAGGAGTTGGAGTCTCTTTCTGCGGAAGAAACTGCTGAAGAGGCGCCGAAAGAAGGCTAATAACGCACGCTGTATGAGGAACTTTAAAGAATTTGTAAAGCAGAACAAAACTATAATCGGAGGAGGAATTTTTGCTGTTCTTGTTTTGGCGGCGGGAAGCATAGCGTTGTTTGATGTATCCAAACTTTTTGCGGCCGGAGAAAAAGAGGATACTACGATGATGTTGGATTATATAGAAAGCCAGCTCAATGATACTGAATTTTCCATAGCTGTGCCAAAAAAATCGCAAGAGATGCGATCTAACCCTTCGTTGGTGAGCTTTGTGAATAGCCAAACCGAAAAATTACGCTGGATATCTGTAGGCATCTTTTCCGATGTTTCTTCGGATACGGGCAATGAGCTTTCGTGCGGAGATATGGGAAAATCCGTTATTTTTTTCGGCAATTCTTCTTCAGGATCCGCGGTTGAGGTATGTGAAAATATCCTGGGCATTACTCTTCCAGAGCCCCTTACAAACGAAGGGTATGCGCTGTATGGCACTTCGGGTATTGATCACGAGTCTATTGAAGGAAAGGTATATGTCATCCAGCTCATGGCAAAGCGCGATTTTGCAGAATCAGAGCAAGGCAAGGAGGAATTAAAGAAAATCATTGAGTCCTTTGAAGTGCGCTCTTGATTTCTTCAAGCGTTTTACTTCCTTCTATTTCAAATTCTCCAACACGAGTGCGCTTGAGGTTAGTAAGGTAAGCCCCAACGCCAAGAACATCGCCAACATCTTTTGCCAGGGAACGGATATAGGTGCCAGCAGAGCAGGTGATTTTAAGGGATAAAAACGGGGGAGTGAAATCCTTAATTTCAATGCCGTAAATGGTAACAGCGCGGGATGGCAAAGAAACCTTTTCTCCGCGCCTTGCCCGTTTGTAAGCAGCTACCCCTCTTACTTTGATCGCGGAAAAAGAGGGGGGAGTTTGCTGGATTTTCCCCTTAAACCTTAAAAGAATTTCCTGGATTTTTCCCATTGAAACTGCCTGGAGATTTTCCGCCGCCGAAACAATTTCAATTGTTCCTTCAGGATCCCCGGTAGTGCTTGTTTTGCCAAGCTCTAGGGTTGCTAAATATTCTTTTTCCGTGTTTTTGGCGATTGCCGCCAGTTTTTTTGTGTCTTCTCTTCCTACGGCCACTATTAAAACACCTTCGGCAAAAGGATCCAAAGTGCCTGCGTGTCCTACGCGTTTTTCATGGGTTATTTTCCGTATTCTATTCACGACATCATGCGATGTCATGCCTCTCGGCTTACGCACGTTTAGGATCATATCTTTTCTTCTTATCTCTTGCATCAAAATCAATCGAGTAAATTCACGATCGTGAATTTACTCGACTAATTTTTAGGAAAGTCCGAAAAATTGGCGTAAATGGATATCGTTATCAATAGCGTCTAAAGTTCCAAAACGCACAAATTTGCGAAGGCCAAAAAATTCAATGATAAACTCAATTTCGTTTTGACACGGGAAAGGAAAAACGAGCACACTTTTTTGGAGCTCATAAAATCCAAGAAACAGCAATTTTTTACGAAGTGCGTCGCGCCCCTTGCGTAAAGTTTCGGGTATATCGAATATGACAATGCGCCATTTTTTATCCCATTTCGATCTGGATATGCGCATGCTGTTGAAGTTGTATGTAAGCGCTTTTAACTTTCCCTTGGATGTAAGGACGTAGGTTAGACTTTTGTCCGAATTTTCTTTCACCTTGATCAATTGCGAGCGATAGAGTTCTCGAATATCCCGCTTCAATTTTTGCTCATCGATCTTTTTCCAGGCTTTATGTGTTATTTGGAGAATTCTGTATTGTTGATGAGGGGAATAAGCAAATCCTAACGCTATGCCGCTGGACAAAAGCAAAATTATTTTTTGTTTTGTTGCGTTTATTTCCATAGAGTTGGTATAGCTCAATTATATCATAAAATCGTAACAAGTATTAAACGAGTAAATCCACGATCGTAGCTTTACCCGACTAGGGGAGAATTTATTTTTTGTGGGGGATTGGATTATTGGGTAAAATCGGATACAATACAAAAGTATGAATCTCAAAGAAGAATTGCAGCGAATCTTGAAAGGGGAGGTAATGGACGATGAGGAAACTCTAAAAAAATACAGCACAGACGCGAGCATTTTTGAAATAAAACCTCGCATTGTTGTTTTCCCTGAAGATAAAAAAGACATCCAAAGACTGGTGGTTTTTGTAAACGAACATCCAAAGGAAAAACTTTCTATTACCTGCCGCGCCGCGGGTACAGATATGTCGGGAGGGCCCCTTAACGACTCTATTATAGTTGATTTCACAAAGCATATGAATAAGCTGCTCGATGTGGGGGAGGACTATGCTATTGTGGAGCCAGGCATGCTTTATAAGGACTTTAGCGAAGAAATAAAACAGCGCAATCTTTTGTTCCCTTCATACCCCGCCTCAAAAGACATGTGCGCCATAGGGGGTATGCTGGCGAATAATTCGGGGGGAGAAAAAAGCCTGGCATACGGGAAAACAGAAAATTATGTCAATGAATTAACGGTAATATTGCGGGACGGCAAAGAATATACATTGCGTCCTTTAAGTAAAAGGGATTTAGCGGCAAAATTGCGAAAAAAAGATTTGGAGGGGGAATTGTACGGGAAAATACATGACTTGACGGAAAAAAATTATGATGCCTTGCAGGCGGCCCGGCCAAAGGTGTCAAAAAACTCGGCAGGGTATTATTTGTGGAACGTATGGGACAAAAAGACGTTTAATTTAATCAAGCTTTTTATAGGCTCCCAAGGAACTCTGGGCATCATTGTTGAAGCGAAACTCAAGCTTGTGGTTCCCAAAAAGCATTCAGCTGTTCTTGTAGTATTTATGCGCAATCTTGATCCGTTGGTCAGCATTGTGCAGAAAGTGCTCGAAGGCAAACCGGAAAGTTTTGAGTCGTACGATGACCATACTCTAAAACTTGCTTTGAAATATTTTTTTGAACTGGTCAAACTCATAGGTGCAAAGAATATCTTTTCTTTGGGATTGAGGTTTTTGCCCGAGGTAACAATGTTGATAACCGGAGGATTGCCAAAACTTGTGTTATTAGGAGAGTTTACGGGTGATACAGAAACAGAGGCCGCACAGAAGGCCAAGGAGGCCAGGGCGAGCTTGCGCGGATTTGGTTTGGCCACAAGAATTGCCAAAAAACCGCAGGATATTGAAAAATATTTCACCATTCGCCGGCAAAGCTTTAATTTACTGCGCCACCATATTAAAAACAAAAAATCTTCACCCTTTATAGATGATATTATCGTGCAACCTGAAAAACTTCCCCAATTTTTACCCGAACTGAATGCGATTTTGGGGCAATACCCCAAACTTATTTATACGATAGCGGGGCACGTTGGCGATGGGAACTTCCATATTATTCCGTTGGTTGATCTTCGAGACTCGGCAATGCGCCGAATCATTCCGGAACTCGAAAAGAAAGTACATGATTTGGTTTTTAAGTATCAAGGTTCCATGACCGCCGAGCATAACGACGGGATTATTCGTACGCCCTACCTGAAACAAATGTATGGAGCCGCTATCGTAAGGCTCTTTGAGGAGACAAAAAAGATTTTTGACCCGAACACTATCTTCAATCCGAGGAAAAAAATTGGGGCTGACGTAAAATATCTGGCAGCCCATATAATGGAACATAATTAAAAAAGAGTTTCTAATTGGCAAAGCGCTGCGATGGGTTGACAGTAGGGCAATAAGTGGTAAAATTAAATCAGTTCCTGTTGTCCACTTATTGAGTAGCGGCCGCGTTACGGGTAGGTTCCCCCTCTCCCGTAAGGTCTGGTAGGCATGCGCCCAGGGCGCTCGCGGCCATACTCTTTCAGTCTTAACCTCCCTGTTTTCACAGGGAGTTTTCTTTTTTACTTTTTGGAGTGGCGCAAAGCATGAGATTTGTTACAATATACTAAAGTCGTTTTTCATAACCTTATCTGAATATTATGCAAGAAATTTTGGGAAATAATTTTGAGCTGCAAGTTATCGTGCAACTCGCCGCGGCAGTTGTTTTGGGGGGTATTGTGGGGCTTGAACGGGAGTTCCAAAAAAAAGAAGCGGGTTTACGCACTTATTCTCTTGTTTCACTGGGAGCCGCTTTATTCACGATCGTCGGGGTAGAGGCTTTTCATCAGTTTTCCAATTTGCCAGGCATACGTTTCGATTTTTCACAATTGATTACCGCGGTTGCCTTGGGTATAGGATTTATTGGCGGGGGTGCGATTATTCAAAAGCAGTTCCACGTGGAGGGACTCACAACCGCGGCTGGGCTTTGGGTGGTAGCAGGTATTGGCGTGGCAGTCGGTGCGGGACTTTATTGGATAGCTATTGCCGCTAGCTTGCTGTCTCTTTTGGTATTTGCTGGTTTGCGCATTGTTGACAATGTGCTGCGCGGAAAGAAAGATAATGTTTCATAATGGGGTGTGTGGATAAATTTTGTGTTGGTATGCAACATGTTGATGATGACAAAAGAAAAATCCGCATTGACACAAAAAAGATAGTAGGGCACAATAGCTAGTGCAAAGGTACATAAACAATAGGTTGTTTAGAGGAAGCAGGTGCCCAACCTTCGTTGAAACTTCGGCGAGGCAAGGAATTCCTGCGCTCCCCCGGAACAGTAATTCCGCCAACTGGCGGATAAGCCTGGTCGACTGAACAATCTTCAAAATAATAAGCAGCATCCCTCGAGGGAGAGGATGAGAGCCTTTTTCGCGCCATTTTGCAGGATCCTCAATTTGGCGCGTATCAGCTCCTGACTCCCGAAGGAGTTTTTTATTTGTTTATCTGCGCTTTAACGCGGATAACTTATAGCGGCATATGAAAAAGATATTTTCTGTTTTGCGAAGTATTATCATGGCGGTCATTTTATTTGCTCTATTGTTTTCATCGGCTCCGGTTGCCAAAGCCCAAGGAGTTGACGACGCGGTTTC
Organism: uncultured Candidatus Saccharibacteria bacterium; assembly: GCA_964479725.1. GTDB lineage: Bacteria > Patescibacteriota > Minisyncoccia > Minisyncoccales > UBA10102 > CAYZNF01. The sequence continues at coordinate 10,956 of CAYZNF010000005.1, read as the reverse complement.
GTATCTTAAATCCAAAGATTCTTCCGTATGGATAGCAATTGCACTCTTTGGCGCCGGAGAAGGCAGTGATGCAAGTTTTTTGAAAAATTCCACCGGTTCTTCGGCAATACAACTTGCGGCTCCTATTATGGCAATAGCCAGCGCAGGGGAAAATCCGCGCGTATATCCAAAAGAAAATTTGGTGCAGAAACTCAAAAGTTTTTTCGATGGCATCCAAATAGGCGATGCCAGCGCCCTGAACGATGATATTTTTGGCATTTTGGCGTTGTCTAGCGCGGGGGAGGCGCAAAGCAGTGCTGAAATAACGGGCGCTGAACAATTTATTGTTTCCCACCAGAATGAAGACGGAGGATGGGGTTGGGGAGTCGGGACCGCAAGCGACACCAACACAACAGCCGCAGCCATTATGGCGCTGGCAGAAGCGGGTATGCCGGTTTCGGACGATACAATCAAGACAGCTAAAGAGTATCTTAAAAACTCCCAAAACGAAGACGGAGGATTTCCTTATGATCCAAAGAGCGAGTGGGGCAAGGCTTCCGACGCTTCTTCGGATGCCTGGGTTGTTTCTGCCATATTAAAACTTGGGGAAGATCCTCGTTCATGGATTAAAAACGCTAACAATCCTATAGATCATCTGCTGTCTCTCCAAAAAACAGAAGGATATTTTGAAAATCAGCAAGGCTCCGGAGAAACTTCATTTACCCCAACGGAAACAGCATACGCGGTAATCGCGCTCTCGGGCAAATCTTTGCCGGTAAAGAAATTTGTTCTTCAAGAAGAATCGTCTCCAAATACCGCAGTGGAGGTTGCGTTCAGGATTGAGGGTTCTGAAAGTCAGGTGTGCAGAGGAAAGATATTGGCGACAACTGTTTTGGATGTTGTAAAAAACGCGGCAGAGCAATGCGGATATTCATACAATATCGATCAAACAAGTTTTGGCCCCTACCTTTCAAAAATCGGCAGCGACGCGGCCGAGGGCGCAAATGGCTGGATGTATTACGTAAATTGGATTTCTCCTTCAGTGGGCGCTGCCGACTATGAGCTTTCTTTTGATGATGAAGTGCTATGGTATTACGGAGATTGGCAGTGGAAGCCTCTGAGATTGAGCCTTTCAAATTCTGAAAATTCGTATTCTGTCTCCGATATCCTTGCCGGAAAAGCTGAAACATACGAAGGGGGCGCGTGGAAGGGCATTACTGAAGCGGAAATTCTTTTAGGAGGAACTACGGCAAAAACAGAAAATGACGGAACATTCAAAATTTCTTTGGGTAAGGAAGGTATTTTTGAGGCAAGGGCGCAAAAAGAAGGGTTTATCCGGTCGAATGTTGTAGAGGTAGCCGTGGGCGCTTTAAGCTCGGAGGTAAGCTTATCTGTTGAAGTGGTAGAAGATGAGGGTGAAAAAGAGACTGATCCGCAAATTGGGTTTATTGTTTCTCCGTCGGCTTTGGCATTTGGCAAAATAGCGGCAGGAGACAGCGGCATCCAGGAAATAACTCTCCACAATACGGGAAAAACAGATCTTTCAGTAAAAGCCGCTCTTCAGGGAGATTCAGTGTTTAATTTCCTAAAGCTTGGCGAGGTGCTAGGGTCTTCATTCCAAAAGATATTGGGCGCTGGCAAACAAGAAAAGATAAATGCGTCACTTTCCATACCAAACGAATTTAAGTTGTTTGGGCAAAAGCAAGGCACCCTAATTTTTTGGGCGATCCCCAAATAAAACAAACGTTTATGCATGCGCTCATAAAAATCCTTATCGGGATTGCCTTGCTAGCTGGTCTTGCTGGTTGGGGAACGGATGCGTGGGCGCGGCAGGGGCGGGGAATTGGAGTAAGTCCAGCGCAAATAAGAGTAGAAAATATTTCAGAATGGCCGCATTCCGTAAAGATGTATATTACAAATTTTTCGGCGGAAAAAGAATGGATCGAAATAACTCTTGATAAAAAAAGCGAAGGGGATATTATCGTTGACCCGGCTCGTTTTGCTTTGGAAGGAGAAAAAAGGGGAGTAGTTCTTTTGACTTTTGGCGAGTCCGTTTCCCGAAAAAAGTTTGAGGGCGTGATAAAAGTGCAGGCTACGCGGATTCTTCCTGAAGGTTTAGCAACCGGCACGGGGATTGAAATTCCGTTTTCGGTTGCGGGAGATAAAATTGAAGCAAAAGACAAGGATTCCTTTCTCTTGGCGGCTCTTGGCAGTATTGGCAATGCAAGAGGTTTTGTCGGGCTTGGGCTTATTCTACTTGGAATTGCGGCAATAGTAGCGCTGCTCTTTAAATTGGCGGGATATTTCGCCCCATTTTTGAGAAAACCATGATTAAAGCATTACGTTCTCCCAAAACCTTGTTATTTATTAGTTTTGTTGCAGTTTTTGCATTAGGGCTTGCAAGCGGTTTTTTGGTTTCGAGCAATCAAGTTAGAGATGATATTCCGGTTGACGGAGAAAACGAAGCCATTTCAGTTAGCTTGAAAATTGATTACGGAAACGGGGATGTGCAGGCATTTGCAAGTGAAAATATCGTTGCGGGGAATACGGTGTGGCAGCTTCTCCAAGCGCTTGAGCGTCGGCACGGGATTATCCTTGAAACAAGAAACTTCGCCGGAGTCGGTATTTTTGTGGAGGGGATAAACGGAATACGCAATACAAATACCCAGTATTGGCAGTACTGGGTAAATGGCGAGTATGCAAAGGTAGGGGCTGGCCAATATAAGCTAAAAAATGGGGATGAGGTTCTTTGGAAACGCACCAGCGAAAGGCCTTAGCTCTTCAAACTTAGCTTTAAACTTAGGCTGCCTAAGTTATTTACTGCCTAAGTTATTTACAGGCGGTTTTTAGTAATGCGGCTGGTATCGCTATAAACTCGCGATCGCGAATTTATAGCGGGTTAGCATTATTCTTTAAAAGTATGCGCTTTTGCTTGAAGATGTAATAAAGTATAATACAGCAATATACTTATGGATACGCTTGTTTTATATACTGCCCCCGGCTTTAAGGAGTGCGACAAAGTGCGGGATTATTTACGGCATCTCCATGTTGAATTTGAAGAAAAGGATGTTTCGGAAGATAAGGCTGCATTTGAAGAAATGGCGCGAGTTTCTTGGCAAATGGGCGTACCGGTTTTACGGCGCGGGAAAGATTTTGTATTTGGTTCTGATGTTGTTGCCCTCGAAGCGTTTTTATTAAGATGTTTTAGTAACAGGTAACTTTTTGGAGACGGAGTCTCCAAATTTTTTTATGAGAAGTAGTTTGGAACGAGGAAATTTCGAAAATGAGCCGGAGCAAGAGCGTATAATTCGGGAGCGCGAATCTAAAAATGGGCTTACTGAACAAGCTACGGCTGCTTCTCCTCCAGCACCGCCGCAAGAAGACGAAAACTTCCAGGTCGCCCAAAAAATGTATTTGGATACCTTGCGCGCAAGGGCAGGTCTTTACCTGCCGCTATGGCAGCGTTTGCATGAAATAAAAGAAAAGACCGGTGTACCGTTAGCTTCGGGAACAGCATATAAAATTTACGCAATTGTTCTTCTTGGGGAACATATTTTAGAGCTTCGAAACTTGAACGATGTAATAGAGATTCCTCCGCCGGAAGAAATGGTTTTGAAAGCGTATGAAAGACTGCTAAAGCGGTTAGTTTCGGGTGAAACAGAAACGGGAATATTTATTAACCTTAACGCATTAAGAACGGATACTCGCGTAGAGCCTCCCGGAGAACTTGTTTTGGATTGCTACCGAAAACTGCTCGGAAGCAAAAATCTTTCTGAAATAGGTCGTTTGCGCGACGCATTGAGGGTCCCCTTAGATGAGTTAGATGCGGAGATCCAGAAGCTGTACGTAGAGCTTATTGAAGCAGGAGATCCCGGGCGCCTTCTTTACTTGCGCGATGTTACTAGAATTGGCGCGAATAAAGACGTTGTCGAAAGATATTATCGTACTTTTATGGAGACAGGAAATTTTTCTATGGTCGAGTCGCTTGCAAGGGTGCTGCCCAAAGGAATTTCTATTTCTGTGGAAAAGGAGCCGGCGCAAAGTTTCTACCTGCAGATTATGCGAGAAAATGCATCTGCAAACAAAAATTTTACGGGGTTAACCTTCAGCCCTTTTATCAATAGACTCCGGCAATGCGAAATACTGACTGGGCAAAAGATGACGCAAGAAACAGTATTGGCCGGATATGCATTATATATGGCCGGGGGTGGAAGCCCATATTGGCCAATGTTGGAAATTCAGCAACACAGCGCCGTAGCTATACCAGACAAGTATCTAAGGGAGCTGTGGGTTAGATCGATAAAAGAAGGTTCCATTGAAAAAGCGCAGGGACTGAAAACCGCGCTTAGTGAAGTTCCAAGCATTTCTAGCGATGTGGCCAATAAGGGGTTTGATGCTTTAATAAGCCGTCGGAGATATGAAAAAGTAAAGGAATTGAGCGTGTTGGCTGGCATTGAAATTGGTCCGGATTGTATTCAAAGACAAGTGGCGAGAATAGTTGAAGACGGAAGAGGCGGAGGGGATGAGCTTTTAAAACTGCTTCAGGCTTTTCCTGGGTATTCCGTTGATTGGCAATCAGCGTTGCCGCAAGTTCCCAAAGATTATATAGATGCGTGCGCCTCTGCGCATGGGATTCATAATAAAGAGATTGCAGCTAAGGTTTATGATATTCTCTTTGAAAAACTTGAATCGCTAAAAATAAAACGGGAAATCGAAGAGGAAATTGAGGCAGGGCGGGATAAGGTGCAAAAAGCTATAGAAAATGCCGTGGGATTTTTAAGGAGGAGGAATTTAAAAAGAAGTGAAATTGATACAGAAAGCCAAGTTCGGATTGCTAATGTGCCGTCATATATACGTGGTATTCTGCTGGCAGGAGCGTTTCAACATCCCGCGCTTGTGCGCGGGCTGGACGAAATGTATGGAAGGCGGCGGGGGAAAGAGCTAAAGGAACAAGCGGAGTTTGCTCTGGTTACGCTTCTTCATGATGCGCGAACGGGGGAAACGCCTCTTGGAGATGATCCTGTTTTTTCTGCCGTAAGGTCGAATTTAAACAAATTTTTTGACAGAAATCCGGAAGTTGTTTCCGAGGATATGGTAAAAGTGCTTGATGCTATAAATTTGCTTGCTATGGCATATATGAATTCCGGCAGGGAAGGACATGAGGTTGTTCTGCGAGCGGTTTTGGAGACAGCGCCCGAAGAAGCTTTTGAAGGGCCTCAAAGATATGTTGAATGGATAAAACAGCAGCGCAGTAAAATATTCGAGGAAGCTCTGGGCTTTTCCCCGTCTGTCGAAGACTATGAGCGAGTTGAGAAAGAATGGAAAGGAGATTTTCGCCCTCTTGTAGTTTTGAGCGCAAAATATCAAGGGCAATATAAAGAAGGCATACCCTTGCTGCAGGAATACGCCAGAGCAATATTTGAAGGAAGATGGGATGAATTCCGATACGAAAGCGAGGATGCGGCAAAGCTTTTGGAAGGGCTTTCTGAAGAGCAAAAAAAAGCATGGATTGAGAATTCTCCCGCAGTTTCTTTGGATGAAATTCAAGTAACCCCGGAGAAAACCGAAGGAAAGCGCGATGAAATAAGGAAAAAAATCTTGCAAGGCATTTCGCAGGGGCACTTATATTCCGCACAGCACCCGGACACGGCGCCTCTAGAGAAAACATACGAATGGGTTAGGGGTGTTCTGCAGGGAGAAGAAAATTTTACTTTCGACGGATTAAAAAGGGCAAAACAATGGGCGGCACTGGAATTATTTAAGAAAACCCAGCTTGCAAGGCGAATGGAAGAATTTGGTTTGAACGCCGAGGAAGAGGGGACATTCCTTTTAGAACTCCTCAACCAGGCTGAAGCGAAACGATCTGGATTGGAAGCGTCAAAAGCTGATAAAAGTAAAATCGAGCGTTTAGATGTCTTATTGCGATGGGCAAGAGAAATGCGGGAACTTGAAGGGGAGAGGGGTATGTGGCAAGAACGTTTTGCCGTGGATGATAAAACTTCAGCAAAGGATTTAGGTCAGTTGATAAATTCTTTGGATCTTGCCAAGTCCGTTGTCCGATTGGCGCAAGTTTCTTCCGGGGAAATTAGGGCAAATGTAATGCAAAATGAGCGCGGGGAGGTTAAGGGCGGAGAGTTGAGCTTATGGCTGGACGCGCTTATACAAAAATTCAAAAAGACAAATTCCGCATTTGCCCAAGACTTGGAAAATATTAGGTACATGCTTGGTAGAAAGGACGCCGGAGGAAATGTTTTATCGGACCTTAAGATTGAAGAAACAGACAATGCGAAAGCATTACTGGAAGTCGGAAAATATCCGCTAGGATCGCAGTCGTGTCAAAACTATGAAGGGAATGTACAACATAATAAGTGTCTTTTGGCGTATGTAGCGGATGCAGATAAAAAAATGGTGGTTGTGCGCCGAAAAGATGGTTCGATTGTTGCGCGGGCTATTGTAAAATTGGTCTGGGTAAAATCGGAAAGCGGGGAAGAACCTGCTCTTTTTCTTGAACCTGTGTATACTTCAGTCAATAAAGGAGATCATGCTTTCGATGGTGATTTCGATCGGTATCTTTTTTCAAAAGCAAAGAATATGGGAAGGGTAAAGGTTTTGCGTGGCAGTTTGGAGGGTTCTATCAGGGTAAGAGTAAGAGCTTCCCGAAACAATTTTCAGTACGAAGATGGAGGATTTGGAAACGCCTATAATGTGGGATTGGGCGTACAAGCAGGCGAATATGAAATGAACGCTATTGAAGTCAAAGAAGAAGAATAGTGGTATACTGTACTCATATGAAGATTTATGTTGGCGGGGATCATGCGGGGTTTGAACTTAAAGAACAGGTAAAGCAATACCTGCTTGAGTTGGGCATGCAAGTGGAAGATATGGGGCCCTATGAAGTGAATACGGAAGATGACTATCCCGATTTTGTGATTCCGCTGGCACGCAAAGTGGGCGAAGACCCAGAGCATGCGCGGGGAATCCTTTTTGGCGGGTCCGGGCAGGGGGAGGCTATTGCCGCAAATAAAGTAAGGGGGGTGCGGGCGGCGGTGTACTACGGAGGAACTATTGATATCATAACCTTATCTCGAAAAGACAATGATGCGAATATCTTGTCGCTAGGGGCGCGTTTTGTTGATATCGGGCAGGCTAAAATGGCTGTTGATATTTGGCTCAACGCCCCGTTTGACGGAGGGGAGAGGCACAAGAGGAGAGTGAACAAGATAAAAGCGTTTGAGGAAGGTTTTTAGCTATTCATTTTTATGCAACGCATTATCCCTGCAATTCTTACGTCAGATCCGGCCGATCTAAAAAACAAGCTCGATGCCCTAAAAAAAGCATCGAAATGGGTGCATATCGATATTATGGACGGGAAATTTGTGCCCGATATATCAATAAGCCTGTTTGAGCTTACAGAGGCTTCACAGTATTTTAATCTTGAAATTCATTTGATGGCTGAAAACCCCGAAAAATATTTCAAGGATTGCGATGAAATACAGGCAAAAAGAGTAATTTTTCATATTGAGGCAACCGACGACATCGAAAGTGTTTTAGACGCCGCAGGATTGTACCAGTTCCAAAAGGGTTTGGCGATAAACCCAGATACTCCCGTAAGTTCTCTCGAGCCGTATATTAGTAGAATAGACTCGGCTTTGCTAATGGGCGTAATTCCCGGCAGACAGGGCAATCTCTTTATTCCCGCTGTGCTGGAAAAAATCAAAGAAGTAAAAAAGCTTGAGCATTGTCCTATAACGGGTGTTGACGGGGGAATTGGGGAAGATAATATTAAGGATGTGTTTAAATCGGGGATTGACTATGCTATTGTTGGGAGTAGGATAGTAAAAATAGAAGATCCCCCAGACGCTTTAAAAAGGTTGGAAGAATTAATTAACTAAAGTACATAATATTTATGTAACTTATGGATAAAAAGTATTTAAAGATCGTAGCGGCTATCGTAGTGGTTGGGCTTATAGCGGGAGGAGCATTTCTTCTTTTGTCTTCGAAAGAAAACCAGGTATCTCCCAACCAAAATACTATAAAGAGCCCAACGCCCTCACCCACTGCTTCGCCGGTTCCAACAGCTCCCAGCCAATCGGCGGTAACAATTTCGGGACTTGTGGTGGGAAATAATACGCAAGCTGGCAATGGCTGGATGCGCGTTGATACAGGAGAGGGAGGGGTTAACGTGTATTATGACAAGGGAGCAGGTTGCATAAACACAACTCCTATAGCCCTAGCTAGAACCCTGAAAGAAGGAGACAAGGTGGAGGTTTATGGAAAAGTTTCTAGTGAAGGTCTTGGCACGTGCGATTCTGCCGCGTACTACATCAAAAAGCTCGCGTATAGCCCTGGCAAATAAAATTTGATACAATAGCGAAATAATAAATTAATTATCATGATGTTCTATGGCTTTAGTGAATAAAAACGCTCAAACAAATTGGATTTTTGTTGTGCTTATCGTTGCTTTAGGGCTTCTTGCTGGAGGAAGCATCTTGTGGATGATCTAGAACAGAACCAGGCGCATGAAAAAAGAGTATTCACTGCAGGAGCTTGGAGGGAAGGCAAATGATATTCGCAGGGATATCATAAAAATGCTTGAAAAAGCAGGCTCCGGCCACTCCGGAGGAGCTTTGGGCATGGCGGATGTTTTTACTGCTTTGTATTTTTCCGTATTGCGCCACGATCCCAAAAATCCTTTTTGGGAAGAAAGAGATCGCCTTATTTTATCCAACGGCCATATTTGTCCGGTAAGATATGCCGCCATGGCGCATGCTGGATATTTTAAAAAGGAAGAGCTGCTTACCTTGCGTAAGTTCGGCTCTCGTTTGCAGGGGCATCCTGAACGCAAAAAACTGCCCGGCGTTGAAACAACTTCGGGACCTTTGGGGTCGGGGCTTTCACAGGCCGCTGGCATAGCATATGTTGGCAAATATTTGGACAAGAAAAGCTGGAGGGTGTACTGTGCCACTTCAGACGGCGAGCATGACTCGGGCAATACCTGGGAAGCCGTGATGTTTGCTGGAAAGTATAAACTAAGCAACCTTACCCAGATTATCGACAGGAATAATATACAAATTGACGGCTACACTGAAGATATTATGCCCTTGGAGCCCCTGAAAGAAAAGTATGAGGCGTTTAATTGGCATATTATAGATGTTGACGGGCATAATATTGAGCAGATTATTGATGCCTGCAATATGGCAAAGGCAATTCAGGAGAAACCTACGGTTATCATTGCCCACACGATTCCCGGCAAAGGGGTAAGTTTTATGGAAAACAAGTACGAATGGCACGGAAAGCCCCCGAAACCAGAAGAGGCGCAGGCGGCCTTGCGGGAACTGCGAATAGAGAGGCCAAAGCGTCTTGTCGCCGAACATGAGTAATAAATTACTGCTGAAATTATTTTTTGCCGCGGTTTTTGCGCTTATCTTGGGAATAGGCGCGGCTTTTGGGTATTCTTTTTTTTCCAAAAACCAAACGCCATTTGATAAAGCTTTTAATATAAAGATAGGCGAAACTGCGGTTCTTGGAAAAGATGACTTTGAAATAAAGTTTGTAAGTGTTGCGGAAGATTCCAGATGCCCCGCGAAAGTGCAATGTATTTGGGCCGGGCAGATAAAGATTAAGCTGCACGCTAAAAAGGGATCAAAGGATTTGGGAGATTTTGAGCTTGTTAAAGGCGTTAGCGGCAATGAAGATTCTTCAAAGCGCCCTATGGAAGGATTCTTGATTACTCTCGTTGATGTTGCGCCGTATCCCCAAGAAGGCCCGGTAGAATTAGCTGAATACGTTGCCAAGATTATTGTTTCTAAATAATTATGCTTAATCCAAAAGCGTACTTAAACAACAATGTGTTTGAAAAAGATGTCGAGCAGGTTCCCACGAGAAATGGATATGGCGAAGGCTTGGTTGCCGCGGGGGAGCAGAACTCTGATGTAGTCGTATTGTGCGCTGACCTCACCGAATCGACACGATCTGAATATTTTCAAAAGAAGTTTCCCGATCGTTTCGTGGAAATGGGGGTAGCGGAGCAAAATTTGGCCGCGGTTGCCGCGGGAATGGCGCTGGCCGGCAAAGTGCCTTTTATTGCTTCATATGCCGCGTTTTCTCCGGGCAGGAATAACGAGCAAATCCGTACCACTATTTGCCTTAACGAGGCAAACGTAAAAATTGCCGGAGCGCACTCCGGAATTTCAGTCGGCGCAGACGGGGCTACTCATCAGGCCCTGGAAGATATAGCTTTAATGCGCGTATTGCCGAATATGCGCGTAATTTCGCCCTGTGATTCCATTGAGACAAAAAAGGCTACTATAGCTGCCGCGCAAATTGAAGGGCCTGTGTATATTCGTCTTGCAAGAGCGGCGACGCCGATTATGACCACCGAAAAAACTCCTTTTTCCGTTGGCAAAGCCGAAGTTTTTTGGCAAGGGAACGATGTTACCATTATTGCCTGCGGCCCCTTGCTTTATGAGGCTTTGCTTGCCGCCAAACTTCTTGAAAAACAGGGAGTTTCCGCGGAAGTGGTAAATAACCATACTATAAAACCCCTGGACAGCAGGACAATTCTTGCTTCGTTAAAGAAAACAAAGGCGCTTGTTACTGTCGAAGAGCACCAGGTGGCAGGGGGAATGGGAAGCTCGGTGGTTGAAATGCTGGCTAAAAATTTTCCGGTACCCGTTGAAATGATTGGTATGCAAGATAGTTTTGGAGAATCGGGCGAGCCTGATGAATTGCTCAAAGCCTTTGGCCTTACCCGTACTGACATTGCTAGAGCGGCCAAGAAGGTTCTGAAAAGGAAACAATGAAGAAATTTTTTCCTTTTTTTGCGATTGGGACTACGGGAGTGATGATTTTGGCTTTGGGATTTTTTTTACTCCAAAGCAACCAAAAGGAGAACAAAACCCAGGAAAAGGGTACTACCGGCGCAAAAAGCAATGAGAGCAAAGAAAATGAAGAGGGAAAGTCTCCCAGGCAATTTGA
>CAYZNF010000004.1:10134-79963 GCA_964479725.1 uncultured Candidatus Saccharibacteria bacterium | reverse complement strand
GCGAAGGCTTGCCAAAGGATATAAGCATTAGAAAAAATAATTGAGATTAAAATCAAACTTCTGGCCGCTTTCCACCCTAGAAGGGACATCCAATTCAAAGTTCAAGGGAACCGAAGCGACAACGGTAGATTTTTTTGTTTGCGATTCATACGCAGAATTAAGGTTCCTGGGCTGGTACGACATTTGCGCCCTGGCTTCAAGCACATCCCTCTCCTTGCCAAAGAGCCGGGCTTTAAAAGGCACAGTCATCTCCTGGCCAGGATAAATATCTTCCAAATCCTTGGTAATGCGCAAGCTCTTCTCGTTTATTGGAAATGCCCCCTTGGGATATTCAAAAGCAAGACGCGCTTTTTCCAAACGCACATCCCCGTTATTTTTATAGCTAACCGTATAAGTAATTTCCTCACCGACTACCGCCTGATCAGGCCCCAGGAGCTCAAGTTTTAAAATTTCTTTTGAATAGCTGTTTTTCTGCCAATACCAAAAGCCGGCCGCACCGGCGGCTAATATGACGAACAAAGAAAAAATAATAATTTTTTTCATACCCGCGACGATATAATATGCGAAATAAATGACTGGGTAATGCGGGAAAGCGAGGATTCGTCCGTTACGGCATTGGCTCCCTCAAGCATCTTTGCAATGGCATCAACAGTTACAGCCGATACTCTCCTAATGTGCCGCTCCCTTAACCCCTTTTGAATGTTGCCGCTATTGGCGCATCTCTCACATAATAACCCTCCCCTCGAAAAAAGGAAATACATCGCAATTTCACCGGGAGGCTGCTTGCAATATATGCACCCTGCCAGATGCGGCCGATACCCCAACAAAGAAAGAAGGTTCCAGGCAAAATACTGGTACAATGACCCTATACTCGGATCTCCCTTCTCATACTTATTCAGTACCCGAAAACTATCTTGGAGTAAATGCCAGACCCGTGAATCCCCCCCCTCTTCGTGAATAAGCAAATCAACTAGAGACATGATTTTCCATCCCACCTGCAATTTTCTCAAATCTTTTTGTATACCCATGACTGACGCCATGGTCATGGCATCGGTGAGGATGCGCTTGCTTTTGCCTTGGACAAACTCAATCTCCAGCACGCTGAAAAGAGCCAATCCTCCACGAAGCTTTGAGGCAATCTTGCGCTGTGAAATAGCCCACAAACTCAATTTACCAAACTCCTTAGTAAAAACCGTAAAAATCCTGTCAGCCTCGCCATACTCTCGGCTCTTGATGATAATTCCTGGGGTTTTGTAGTAATTTGTCACAATCTCTTTATGCCTATCCAGAGTTTTTTGCCATCAAGTTCAAACTCCTTTTCTATGTCGAAAACCTGTTTTGGTTTTTCACCCTTGAAAATTTCTACCACACCGGCAGTTTTTTTAATAGTTTCCTGGTTTTGTGAAAGTAGCTCCTTTAATCCCGCATCTCCCGCGTACTGCAGTCGTATACGATGACGGGGCTTATACCCCGCTTCTTTCCGCATATCCTGCACGCTTCGCAGAATCTCACGCACTGTCCCCTCGGCACGAAGCTCGGGGGTGATGACCGTATCAAGCTCCAAATCTCCTTCAAGAGCCCCTTTAGCCACTTCTTTGACATTTATTTCCTCCCTAAGGATTGCCTGAAGTTCTTTTGGAAGATGGTATTTTTCTTTATTGAGAGTCAATTTCGAAAGGGGCTGTCGAACCTTAATGCCCGCCCTTGCCCTTTCTGCCAGCGCCTTTGTTACTGTCTCCCTCACAAGCTCCATATCTTTTTCCAGTTTCTTTGCCGTCATTTTCCCGGCGCTTGCCGGCCAATCCTGCCAATGAACACTTTCATTTTTCTTTGATGCTGTCCAGCTTTTTCCGACAATCTCTCCAAAAATATATTCGCTCAAAAACGGCATAAAAGGAGCGGCAAGAATACATGCATTCATTAATACCGTTTGCAGGGTGCGCGATGCATTCTCTAGCTCACCGTCCGAAGATGGATTTTGCAAACGCCCCCTAGATCTTCGGATATACCAAAGCGACACATCGTTTATTACAAAATTTTCTAAAATCCTTCCCGCTCCCGTAATGTCGTACGCGTCCATGCGCTTTGTCATTTCCCCCGCCACCGTATTTAACCGCGACAAAATCCATGTGTCCAGCGCATGCTTCGTTGTATTTTTTGGCTTTTGATTTTTGGTTTTTGAGTTTTCTACGGCATATGTTGCATAGAATACATACGAATTCCAAAGAGTCATCAAAAACTTCCGGTGCACCTGCTGCAAATCTTTCTCAGCAAAGAGTTTTGGATCCCCGGGACTATTAAGGGTAAAGAAGTACCAGCGCACGGCGTCGGCTCCGTACTTCGCGATCATATCCCAAGGATTTACCACATTCCCTTTGGATTTTGACATCTTCTCTCCTTTCTCATCTAACACATGCCCTAGAGAAATAACATTTTTGTACGGGTTTGAAAATCCAAGCAAAGTCGAAACAGCAAGAAGGGTATAAAACCATCCTCTCGTTTGATCGATGCCTTCAACGATATAATCGGCGGGAAATCGATCGGGAGTTACTAATTGTTTACTGCTGATTGCTTGTCCTGAGCCGAGTCGAAGGGCTTGTCCTGAGCCGAGTCGAAGGGCTTGTCCTGAGCCGAGTCGAAGGGCTTGTCCCGAGCTTGGTCGAGGGGTTGATTGTTTTGAGGAGTCGAAGGGCTTGTCCTGAGCCGAGTCGAAGGGCCAATGCGCCTGGGCAAATGGCATAGCCCCGGAATCAAACCATACATCCACAACATCTTTTACGCGTCTCATTGTGCCGTTCCCGTCCCGCTTCGCGGGATCTGTCGAAACTAGGCATTTTGCGCACCCAAACTTTACTGCGTCAATATAGGGCCGATGTAAATCAATTTGCATTTCGTCATTATGCGGCAAAAAGGCAATAGACAAAGGCCGAACCTCTCCTGTTTTTATCATCTTTTTATTTCGGTAGCTGATTACCTCCTCCCGCGAAAATCCTCGCATCAACCCCTCGAGCATTGTAAAGGGAAGTTCGTGCCCTACCAAGAGAATATTTTTCCCAAAATACTTTTCTTCCAAATCTTCTACGACTTTCAACATGCGCTTTTGAACATCCACCCAGTTCTCTCCTTTCGGAGACCGCTTTTCGAACCTCCGCAAGAAGTGCTCCATCGGAGTTTCGCCTTCCACCCTGAAATATTCGCCTAATTCCTCTACCGGCCTTCCGTTGAAAATTCCTCCATCAAACTCGCGCAACCCTTTTTCGTACACAACATCCACACCCAATTCTTTTGCGACAATTTCTGCTGTCTCCCTGGTCCTTTGCAGATCGGAAGAAACAATAAGATCAATCTTTTTCCGCTTGAGAAGTTTTGCGGCTTTTTTGGCTTCTGCCTTTCCTGTTGGAGTCAAAGGAATTTCAGTTTTTTCCGGCCAGGAAGCCACAATATTATTTTTTTGGCGCAGGGAGTGTCCGTGGCGCAGTATATAATAGACATTCTTTGGCTTTTGATTGGCCATAATATCCGGCAGAGAGCCGATAACTTCCTGGTGCTTGCAAGTATCACACTGCCATACGGGCAAAGGGGTTCCCCAATATCGCTCCCGTGAAAATGCCCAATCTTTTACATCTTCGAGCCATCCGCCAAACCTTCCGTGCTTTATATATTCAGGCACCCAATTGATTTTCTTGTTGTTTGAAATAAGCCGGGCCTTGACCTTCTGCATGTCCAAAAACCAGCTTTCTTTGGCGTAATACAGCAAAGGCGTTGAACAACGCCAGCAAAAAGGATATTCGTGTTCATAAAGCTCTTCTCTAAGCAGTAAATTTCTTGTCCGCAGATCTTCAATGATGAGGGGGTCTGCTTCTTTAACAAATTTTCCGGCAAACTTTCCCACTTTTTCGATAAACTTACCCTCCTCGCTGACCAGATGAAACATCGCCAGGTTTTGTTTCTTTCCAAGCTCAAAATCGTCTACGCCATAAGCTACGGCGGTATGCACAACTCCTGTTCCGTCTTCTGTGGTAACAAAATCGGCTGGAATCACCTCCCAAATCTTCTTTCCCGCTTCCGCCTTATCAAATTCATATAAAGGGGCGTATCGGATGCCTAAAAGATCCTTCCCTTTGAAAGTTTTTACACTTTCGAACTTTTCGCCAAATACTGCTTTAACCCTATCGGTTGCGAGTATATAGTATTCTTCGCCCGCCTTAACCAGAGAATACTCAATATCCTCCTTTACTGCTAGGGCAATATTTGAGGGTAATGTCCACGGAGTTGTGGTCCAAGCCAAAATGGAGGCAGCTGGCAATTGGCAGTTTGTAGTTGATAGTTTGGGAAGATCCTCCTTTCGAATCTGAAATTTCACATATACCGCAGGATCTTTTACGGTTTTATACCCTTGCGCTAATTCATGGGATGAAAGGGCGGTGCCACAGCGAGGGCAATAGGGTACTACTTTGTAATCTTTGTAAAGCAAACCCTTTTCCCAGAACTTCTTTATAATCGCCCACAAACTTTCCATATAGGAAGGTTCATAGGTAATATATGATTTTTCAAGATCTATCCAGAATCCGATACGGTCGGTTAGGCTTTCCCATTCCTGCAAATACATCCAAACGGATTTTTTGCACTCCTTATTGAACTTGGCTATGCCGTATTTTTCAATATCGCGCTTGGATTGAAGCCCAAGCCGTTTTTCAACTTGCAATTCAACAGGAAGGCCATGGGTATCCCATCCGCCTCTTCTTTCAACAAAAAATCCGCGCATAGTTTTGTAGCGCAGAACAATATCCTTAAACGAACGGGCCAGCACGTGGTGTATACCAGGCTTTCCGTTGGCTGTGGGCGGGCCTTCATAAAATACGAACCGCGGTCCATTTTTTCTCCGCTCAACCGACTTTTCAAAAGCTTGCGATGCACGCCACTGCTTCAAAACTTTCTCTTCAAATTTGGGGAAATTCGCTTCCATATTTATTCTCAACATTACCATTTTCCCCCTATATTTTCAATCGCCAGCTTTTAACTAAAGTACTACTAAAAACCGCATATGCATATTTTCGTAGTAGTCGCGTTTAAAATTATAGCCCGAAGTAATCCTTGACCACCTTCTCGTTTGAGATTCTTTCAGCAACAATAAGACAAATTTCGCTATCGGTAAGACCGAAAAACTCTTTTAAAAGCTCTGCCTCATCATTGCACTCAAAGGGGTGTATCCATACGCTCTTTTGGTAAAGGTAAAAACCTAACTCCTTCAATTTTCCGCGCAAAGCCTCTCTCTTGATGTCTTTTGAATTTTCGATATCAAACAATACAATCCTCCATTTTCCATCCCAGTGTTTTGGCTTATGGATTTCTAAAGAATTAATCTGAAACCTTCCCGCTTTCTTTCTGCCTTCCTCGGTAAGAGAAATATAAATCTGGCGATTGCGCTTCGTAATCTGAAGATATCCCTGTCGTTGCAGTCTGAAGAATGTATCATATACTTTCTTTCTATCGTAATGTTTACGCTTTCGAAATTCTCTCACAAGGTTGGTGCCAAAATAGGGGGAAGTAGCCGCAATCGCGATCAACCCTCCTGCCATAATCCATATAAGGATATCTTTGGTAATTTCAGATTTAGGTTTCTTCAAATAATATTTGTACTTACTCACAAATCCATACTACTACGATTTACTGCATATGCAAGATTTCGTAGTTATTACTTCGTTCAGAAGAAGTCTAAAAAAACAACGCCAGGAGCATTACACCCCTGGCGCTTCACGTTTTTCAGAGCGCTTCCCGCTTATGATACGGGTAAGCGATCGAGTCTTTCCAAGATGGCTGTCAACAAATCCAATATTGCGACTAAGTACATCCAAATACCCATTGCGCCCAGCCAGGCGCCTAGTGAATGCAGGCGCGGGCTATTGGTTTGCCCCTCCCTGCTCCAGAATAGAGTAATACCTGCAAGAACCATCAAAAGACCTGCTAGAGCCAGGAACGCAACAAAGTCCATCGTTTCCCTCCGTAGCCCGAGTATTCTTCATTCTCTTATACAAAGAATACTCGCCATAGTCAATCTACATCTTTTCTGGGGCTTTAATGCCTAAAAGATTGAGAGAGTTTTTGATGGTTTGAGCAGTGGCAGAGGTGAGTAAAAGACGGAATTGTTTTTGCTCTTCTGTTTCTGCCTGAAGCACAGAATGAATATTGTAAAAATAATTGTAGCGCTGGGCTAATTCGAATACAAAATTGCAAACCAAATTCGGAGAAAACTTTTCTCCCGCCTCCTGCACAACTTCAGGAAATCGATAGAGCCACCTTAGAACAGCAATCTCCTCATTGCTGATTGCTGATTGCTTGCCCTGAGTCGAGTCGAAGGGCTTGTCCCGAGCTTGGTCGAGGGGTTGACTGTTGGGTGCGATTCGCAATTTGTTTTTTGCAATTCGTGCTTTTCGCAAGATACTCCGGCATCTCGCGTATGTATACTGCAGATACGGACCCGAATCTCCATCGAGGCTCACTGACTTTGCCATATCAAAAGCAACATTCGATCGTGTATCATTCTTGAGCACCGAATATTTCACAGCAGCAATCGTACCAACACTAGCTATTTCATCAACTTGTTTTTTGGTAAGAGCTTCACTTTTAATAAGGGGCAGCAGCAATGCCTTCACATCGTCGAGCAGGCCGTCAACCGTTATCACAACCCCTGTCCTTGAAGACATTTTTTTTCCTACCAATTGCACCATGCCCATAGGCAAATGATATTCTTTACCCTTGAACTTTTTGCTTACTAGCTCTAACGCCTTAAACACCACCTTAAAATACCCCGTTTGCTCATTTGCCACCACGTGGCAATTCAAGTCAAAGGGGAAATCCTTGTATTGAGTAAAAGCCAGCCCCATCTCTTTTCCTTCATAGGTTGGATTTCCATCACGGGTAATAAAGACGCGTTTATGAAGACCGTGTTTCTCGCCGTCAAAAATTATTGCGCCCTCACTTTGCTCAAACACTTTTCCAATATTTTTCAGTACAATTTGCTCGCCAAGTTTTGCCACTTGGCTTTCAAAATATAGCTTGTTGAATTTAGCATCAAAGCGTTTGTAAATGACATCATAATATTTCAAACTCCACTGGCGCGTCTTATAGTACAAAGGCATTACTGTCCTTTCTTTTTTGTACAGCCTTGCGTTGAGGGCATCAATTTCTGGTTTATTGGCCTCATACTCTTGGTTGCCCCGAACATAGCCCTCACCCAGCAGATGCGCCTTTTCAATCAGGCTCAACTTTTCTACTTTCGCAAAAGTCAGTTTCCTTTCCCCCAAAATTTTTTGCGTTCCCCAAATTGCTTTTACCACGTGCGGGCCAATATCTCCCTGATAATTCGCACGAAAAACTTTTGCTCCGCAAAAAGAAAAAATGCGGGCCAATGCCTCTCCCGTGATTAAGGTTCTCATATGGCCAATATGCATTTCTTTGTGGGTATTGGGATGAGCATATTCAACCATCATTTTCTTTCCTTTCAAGGAAAGGTTTTTACCAAAGCGCTCTCTTTCTTCTGAAACCCTGGCCAATTCTGAAAGCAAATAATCTTTTGCTATATAGAAGTTGATGAAACCAGGACCCTCCGCTTTGATTCCATCGAGGAATTCCAAATTTCTAATTTCGAATTTCGAAATAATAAGATCAGCGATTTCACGGGGATTTTTGCCGAGCTGTTTTGCCAATTGCAAAGCAATAGGGGTGGCATAGTCGCCATGCTCTTCTTTTTCTGGATGCTCGAGAGGAATTTCGCCAATGGTTAAATCCCCCAGCTTGTCTTCTTTCTTAAGCTCCTCGATTGCCTCCCTTATTAATTGTTCAATTTCCTGCCGTATCATTATATTACAGTCTATCTTGTACCATATATTTTGTCTAAAACAAACATTGCCCAAAAGCTTGCCTCAATGCTACAGTAAACTCACAATGGCCAATTACGCGGAAAATAGAAAAGCCGGGTTTGACTACGAAATCCTCGAAACTCTCGAGGCTGGTTTGGTGCTGACGGGACAAGAGGTAAAATCGGTGCGAATGGGCCGCGGACAAATTGCGGGATCCTATATTATCCCCCGAGGCAATGAACTATTTTTAATCGGAGCGACTATACCCCCCTATCAGCCCCTCAACGCCCCTTCTTCGTACGATCCCCAGCGCTCCCGCAAACTTTTGCTCCATAAAAAAGAGACGCGCTACCTATTCGGCAAAAGCAGGGAAAGAGGCTTGACTTTAGTCCCAATTAGGTTGTATAATAAAGGAGCTCAAATAAAACTCGAATTTGCCCTGGCTCGCGGCAAAAAACAGCACGATAAGCGCCAAACTCTAAAAAAGCGCGATGCTGATCGAGAGATGAGGTCGTTTCAATCATGAGTAACTTGAATTTTCGTCTTTTGCTTTTAAAAAAAGCAAAAGACGGGGATGCATGTTTCGACAGAGAACATGAGGAAGAAATCGCAGGCAGAGCTTCCAAGGCGCTCTTTAAAAAACCTTGGGGCATATAATTGCCAACATATTTGCTCCTCAACAGAGGGCTCTTGCTTACGCTTAAACGCTAAGCCATTCGTCCGGTTGATCCTCGATGGACCGAAACGGGTGTAACGCAATCGAGGTGGATAGCTTGCCCGGGCCGAGGCGGCTATCGAACTTTCAGGCCAAAGGAAAAGAGGGTTTGGCTCGGTTAATACCTCTTTTCCAACACAAAACCGAGCTACGCCTGTAGAAGTTTCTTTCAAATTTCTTTGGACGAGGGTTCAACCCCTCCATCTCCACCAAATTTGTCAAAATTCTTATTAAAGCATAGATAACAGACATTGAATAAACCTTTTACAAAAAAATTTCCTGACAGGACTCCTGTCAATCATTTTATCCGCGCAAAAGAAGTCCGTCTCATAGATGAAACTGGAAAACAGCTCGGAGTTGTACCCCTTCAGGAGGCCATGAAAATCGGGGTTGGGCGAGGCTTGGACGTTATCCAAGTTACAGAGAAAGTGGATCCTCCCGTATGCAAACTCGGGGAATACGGAAAATTCCTGTATCAAAAAGAGAAGAAAGAGCGCGAAGCAAAAAAACAGGGCGGCGGATTAAAAGAGCTTCGGCTCACATTCAATATTTCCCAGCATGATTTGGAAACAAGGGCTCGACAAGCGGAAAAATTTTTGCTAAAGGGGGATATTGTAAGAGTCTCGCTTCGCTTAAGGGGAAGGGAAAATGCCCTCCAAGACGTAGCAAGGGAAAAAATGGGCAAACTCGTGGAAATCATAAAAGCATCTGTTCCTCTGCGCGTCGAAAGGGAAATCAAGAAAGAACCTCGAGGACTCTCGATGATTATCGGTAAACAATAGTATGCCAAAGATAAAAGCAAAAACAAGGAAATCGATTACAAAACGCTTCAAAATAACCAAGAATGGGAAAATACTGCGCCGCAAAGTAGGGCAGGACCATCTTTTGGCCAAACAAACCGGAAAGAAACGGCGCCAGCTTAGAAAGCTGGTAGCGCTTTCACAGTCGGAAACCAAGATGATTAGAAAAGCAGTAACCTAATAAAATGGCTCGAGTAAAAAGAGGCACAAGCGCCCACAAGCGGCGCAAACACCTGCTCAAAGATACGAAAGGATTCCGTTGGGGCAGGAAATCAAAATACCGAAGGGCAAAAGAAGCTCTTCTTCGGGCGGGACAATACGCGTTTCGCGACAGAAAAGCAAAAAAACGATCCTTTAGGTCTATTTGGCAGATCCATATCAATTCCGCCGCCAGAGCAGAAGGACTCACTTACAGCAGACTCATAGCCGGGCTCAAGAAAAATAATATCGAACTGGACCGAAAGATTCTTTCGCAGTTAGCCCAGCAGCAGCCGGAATTCTTCAAGCAAATCATAGCCAAGGTGAAATAATAAAACAAAAACACCCTTCGACTTTGTTCAGGGTGTTTTTGTTTGCCCGCCTTGCCTATTGCCAAGAAATGCCTGCGCCTTTTTTAAGATATTTTTGGCATTGTCATACTTTAGCCGCTTGAGGGCTTGTTCGTAGGGAAGCCATACAAAACCCTTGTGCTCAAAAGATATGCTGACATCGCTTTTTTTGGTCTGGGCCAGAAAAAAGACAACATCCTTTGAAATTTTCTTTCCCTGAAATTGGAAATAATAGTGAATGAGTTCCTGAAATCCCTCTTGAAACACAACGTCCTTCAAACCCGTTTCCTCGCCAATTTCCCGCCGCGCGGCTTCCTGTTCTTCCTCGCCCTTTTCTATGTGCCCCTTGGGAAAATCCCAATATTCGTCTTTTGCTTTCATGGAAGAAGGGTAATGTAGAAGCAAATACAAGGGCTCGTTCTGCTGGACCATGTAATATACTACCGCTCCTGCTGATTTTTCCTTGGTCATATTTTTCTATTTTTTAGCGACCCCAGCAACCGCTCTACTGGCAATGTATTTAGAATATCTTTTTTTGCTGCCCAACCTCGGCGTGCCTGGGCAACGCCATATCTCAAAAAAGAAATGTCACTTGCGTTGTGAGCGTCAGAGTCAATAACAAGTTGCACCCCTTTTTCGATTGCCATTTTAATATGGCTGTCTTTGAGGTCGAGGCGTTCTGGATGGGCGTTTGCCTCAAGCATCGTCCCGGTTTCTTTCGCAGCGTCCATCACAGCATCCATATCCACCTCATAAGGATCTCTTTTATTTATAAGCCTTCCCGTAGGATGAAACAATATATCGACATTAGGATTTTTTATTGCCCTCACAATCCTTTCCGTCATATCTTTTTTCGACATCTTAAACAAAGAATGCACCGAAACCCCCACGACATCGAGTTGCGATAACACCTCGTCTGATATATCAAGGGTGCCGTCTTTTCTTATGTTAACTTCGGCCCCTTTGAGCACGCGAATCCCCGAAACCCTTTTGTTGACCTCGTCAATTTCTTTCATTTGGCGCAAAAGTTTTGGCTCATCAGACCCTCCCGTCATGGCAAGATCGCGGGTATGGTCGGTAATGGCGATGTATTCCAAACCCTGGCGTTTTGCTTCCTTTGCCATTTCTTCGATAGAATTTTTGCCGTCGGTCCAATTAGTTTGAATTTGCAAATCCCCCCTCAAAGAGCCATACTCAATCATTTTTGGGAGACTGTTTTCCAAGGCTGCCTCAATCTCTCCCCGATCCTCGCGAAGTTCTGGTTCAATATACGGCATGCCCAGGGCTTTGTACACCTCTTCCTCCGTTTTTCCCGCAATTAATTTTTTGCCCCGGAATACCCCGTATTCGCTTACTTTCAAACCGTGCTCAACGGCATACGTTCTTAGTTTTACATTATGCTCCTTTGATCCGGTAAAATACTGCAAAGCCGCGCCATAAATTGTCGGAGAAAGCACCCGCAAGTCAATATCAAACCCATGCAAAGTACGGATAGAAACTTTTGTTGCCCCTTTTCCCCATATCTTTTTTTGGGGGATGTGAGAAAGAAAATATTCAACTGCTTTTTCCGGTGTTTCGGTCGTGCCAAGAATATCAATATCCCCGATAGTTTCCTTCATTCTTCTAATGGATCCTGCCACCTCAACTGTCTCAAAAATCCCCGATTTCTTCAAAAGAGACAAAATTTCATACACATAAGGATAAATGTCTCCAAGAAGCCATCGTCCCTGGCTTCGTTTCACAAACTCAATGCTTTGCAGGATATTTTCTTCCGTTTTTTTCCCAAAACGCTCCAGCTCCCTTATTTTTCCTTTTTTTGCAGCAGACTCAAGATCGGCAATATTCCTGATGCCCAGCTTTTCGTACAGTTCTTTCACTTTTTTTGGCCCCACACCCTCTACCGATCCAAGCTCTTCGAGATCAACGGGGAATTTCTTCCGGTATTCTTCATGCAAGACGATCTTGCCCGCCTTTAAGTATTCCTCAATTTTTTCCGCGATGCTTTTTCCCACGCCGGGAATTTTTTCCAAACCTTTGATGCCCTCTCTTTGGTAAAGCTCTTGCACGTCTTGCCCTAAAGCCTCCAGAGCTTCCGCCGCCCTTTCGTAGGCCTGGGGCTTGAAAGCAACTCCCTCCATTTCATGATAAAAAGCGAGATCATAGAAAACAGACGCAATGACGTGATTTGCTGTTTTCATGATCTAAAAAATATTTTCGCCACTTGATTGCTTACTATGCGCATTGCCATTCTTGCACCGCCAATCGTAAGCACAACGGTTCCCACGATTCCTACCGCGGCCTCGGTAATACGCACAATAAGAGCAAAAGCCGCTCCAAAGGACGAGGGCATATCGAACGCCTGGAAAGCAAGCACCTGCAAAGCATCGTGCGAACCCAAAGAAGCGGGAATGGGAGTAAGCAGGGCAACGTAATAAAAACCGAGAATGGGTATAACAGAAAGGAGCTTTAGCTTGACCCCCAGAAAAATTAGGATAAGGGCTGTCCTAGCAAACGCCGCCATACTGCGCAAAACCGAAAGCGCGATGCTTTTTCTAAAGGCAGGGTTTTTCCAGTGAAAAAATTGTATGATCTCCTTTTCAACATCGTGCAGGCTTCCGTTCGAGTTGGGATAAAAAAATTTGATTATGCTCTCCCCTCGGAAAGTCTTGAGGTAAAAAAAGGCCACGACAAAACCCAATGCCGCCACACCAGTCATAACAATGGAAAGGAATTTTGGGACCACTCCTCCAAAGGCAAACAAAAGCACAATAAGCCCGACAACAATAACCGCAAAATGAGTGGTGAGATCAAGAATTTTCTCGCTTATCACCGAGGCCATTCCCTGGCTGAAGGGAACCTCTTTTCTTTCTTTTAAGAAATATGCCTTAAACAATTCTCCCACCAGAATAACCATGGGAATGAAAAAATTGAGGGCAAAACCAGCCAAATACAGCTCGGAAACAGTAAAAAAAGGCACTTTATATCCTTGAGAACGCAAAATGACGCTCCATCTCCACGCTCCAAACACCGCCATTAGGATCGTAAGGGCCAAAACCGCCAAACCCTTAACCGCTCCAAAGCTGCGGGTTATTTCCCATACTTCTGCCCAGCCGATATGGTTAACCAGCCATAGAAAAAGGCCTATTCCCGCTATAAGAAAAAGAGCGAAAACAATAAGCTTCTTCATTCAATGTATTATACCTAATTGCCGTGTTTAGAGCTAATTATAAAGAAGGGAGGGAGTCCCTAGGGACTCCCTCTCGCACAAAACTCCAGGAGGATCCTCTCCACCTCCTCTGCTCCCGCGTACAAGAGCATTGAGGTTGGAATTCTCTCCACAAGCTCCGGGGGCAAATTTCCCCCTCGTACCAACTCCCTGATTACGACAAGAAGCTCGAGATTACCTGTGCCAAAACGGGCATCCCATCCGGCATATCCAATCTCCGTTCCTGTCCCGCCGCTCAATCCTACCACAACGCAAACACGGGGCCGAGAAACTACTTGATAATTCGCCTGGAACCAATCCGACACCCATTCCACCTCATCAGCTTCTCCTATGTAATCCCAGGCATGGTCGGCAGGCCAAGGATAGGGATTACGAGGGGCAATCATTACAAGCTTTCCCCTCGTCGTATCGCCCCTAATAGCCTCCTTAAATGCACGAGCGACCTCGAGAAGCATGCCTCGGTCGCTGTTGAACCAAAGCTCAATCGAATACCTCCTCGTTACAGCCGCAATGGCTCTACCCACCTTTTGCGCATGCTCCAACAAGAACTCCGGGGGGACTTCCAAGTGACGCCCGGTGGCTTCAATATCCGTCGGTCCAATTAACCCGACAACGAGCGGAGTAGTCATGACACCCTCCTCTAAGGTTCTACCTTCGTTATAGCGGCTTTTGAACAATAGTAAAGACCTACTCTTTTTTTTGTTCCTGCTCAATTTGCTGCAGGAATTCGAGTAAGCCAGGATCATCTATAACTTCGCGGGCATGCTCCCACCAGGGCTGCATGGGAAATTCCTTATTTTTCTTGTACTGCTCAAGGGCTTCCAAAAGATTTTCCAGCATATCGAGCTGGGCAACAAATCGAGCTTCTTCGGTTTCCCGTTTTCTATACTCAATCCCGGCATGCATCATTTCCTCACTCAATTCCTCTGGCAACTCTCCAACCAATTTCCAAAGCCCCTCGTAACGCATTGCTAAAATTTGATTGTATCGCTTTTCTTTTTGCTCAAGAGAAAGACGCCGCCAGCGCTTTGCCAAGTCTTCTCCTTTTCGCTGTCCTATATCTGGCAAAAGATCGTAGGGAGTAATATCCCCCGTGTAAATTTTGCATAGATCATGCACAAGAGCCATTTTAAAGGCTTTTTCCAAATTTAAATGCCTCTTATGTCCAAAAAGCCACACCATCATTACGAGCCGGAAAGTATGGTCTGTTGGACTGTCCTGTTTTTCGACCCCATAGAAACTCATCCCTCGCCTCTTTACGTCTTTAAGTTTGTCGAGGGTCAACAAAAATCGGAGGAAATAATCCATAACTTATTCAAAGCGCAACGCCCCATAGAGATGAAGATACAATAAACACCCTAATACTTCACCTTATACATAATTTCAACGATTTTGTACACAGTTTTTATTGGAAAAGCAACTTCTACCATGTCACCAATACCAGCTCCCAATAAAAGCTTTCCAACCGGAGACTCGTTTGAAATTCTGCCGCGCGAAGGATTAGCCTCAACCGTACCCACAATTTCAAACTCGTCCCTTGCTCCGTCCACCTCCACTACTACTGTGGCTCCCAAGTGCACCATGTTGCGTTCTTGCTTTGGGGGAGGAGCAATGAGTGCCGCATTTTGTATTATAGTTTCCACCTCGACAATCTTGTCTTCAAGCATATTCATATCTTCCTTGAAGGCAAGGTAGTCGGGATTTATATCTTCAGAATGAAGGGTGCTGGGTACTTCTTCTTGAACCTTTGCGTTGCGGAATGCTAAAAGTCTTTCATGCTCATCTTGAACTTCTCTTAAGCCTTGCCTTGTAAGATAGAACTTAGTTGCAGTAGTCATGGACTATAGAAGTTAGATTGTTTTTAAGAAAAATCTGGCTCTTATGGGTGGCCAGATAGACTTAAGACGAAAAATTACGAAATTTATTACAGTCGATACCTTAACCACCCCAACATGCATTAAATGTGCACTGGGAAATGCAAATATTAAAAGCTGGTCGCTGTGATTTTGTGGAAAAAATTTCTTGCATAATCAATTTTCACCTCCATTCTACTCCCGCCAACAAGGGAGTCAAGAGTCCGTGTTTATTTTGATTAAAATAAGTTCTTCTGCTTGGTAATTACGTCTTTTGCATTGCCCTGAAAAATTTTTATCGTGCCGTATTCGCCGTCAAATCCAGGCTCAATAGCAACTTTTCCTTCGCGCACGCGCAAAATTCCCTCGGCTATCTCTGAAAGAGTTGATCGTTTGAGCGCTTCCGCCGACGCGTCAAGCAGCACATCGAATTCACTCCCGATTTCTTGAAGGAGTTTCTCGTACTGGACTCTTACTTTCTGCGTACTTACTCCTACCTCCAAAACATCGGCTATGATTTCTTGCAAGGGAATAAGACTCTTATAGGGAATCGCTCCTTGAGGCACAAAACCTTCGGGCCTGTCAGCCAATTCAGCTACTCGATTCAACACGCCTATGGTAAGAGGCTTTTTGCATTTGGGACAAATGCTGTTGTTCTGCCTTGATTCTTCCGGCTTCATTCGCACTCCGCACAAGCGATGCCCGTCGTAATGGTATTTTCCCTCTTCGGGGAAAAATTCCATGGTAAACAGGAAGCGCTTTGGATCTTTCGCCTTCAGGGCATCCATAATGCCCCTATAATCCAAATCAACATCAAAAACATTTGCCTCCCTTCCGATTTTTTCTAAGCTGTGGCTGTCTGAATTGCTAACAAATGAAATCTTATCAAGTGTCGAGAGCCGCCAGTTCATTGCAGGGTCAGATGAAAGACCCGTTTCAATGGCGTAGATATATTGCGCGTACTCTTCGAAGCACTCCTCAATTGAATTAAATCCGGATTTTGATCCGAACACCGAAAACCAAGGAGTCCAGGCATGGGCAGGTATAACCATGCAATCCGGGGAAGCTTCAAGGGCAATTTTCGCAATCTCTTTTGCGTCAATGCCAAGGATCGGCCTGCCGTCGGACTTTAGATTTCCCACCTTATCAAGTTTCGCGTTGATTTGCTCTACAGCCTCCAGGGAAGGAGCCAAAACAATGAGATGGATTCTTCGCACTGCTCCGCCCTTTGAATAGATACAGCTGATTTCGCTTGAAAAAAGAAATCGGGTCGGCGAGTTTTTGCCCCGCAATTTAAACAATCCCTCTTCCGCCGGCTCTATTTGCTCCTTGATTTCTTTTATCCATCCAGGATGGGTAAAATCACCCGTGCCCATCACAGTAATGCCTTTCTTTTTTGCCCACTCGTCGAGATTTGGCAAAGTAAGGCTTTTTGACGTTGCCCTTGAAAATCGGGAATGAATATGAAAATCAGCAATAAGTTTCATAAAGATAATCCGAATCTACGAATAAATGCGAATGCTACAAATATAATTAGGGTTTGAGAAGTTTTACGCCAATGCCCGCCATCTGCCCGCCGCCCAAGATAAGCACGCCAGACAGAATTGACCAAGAAACGAGATTGAGCATCCTGGCAAAAGCATCTGGAGGCATATATGCTTTTAGCTGATCCTGCAATAAGGCTTCGGCCTGCTGCGCTTCCTGGTTTTGCGCCGTTCGCATTGCTAATGGCCTAGAAAAAATCTGCGGGGGTTCATTTTTGCCCTTGAAAATCATCAGCGAAGAATACAGGGCATACCCAATAATCAGCACTCCCGCGCCCACCAGCACAAATCCCAGAATTGGTTTTAGTTGAGCCATATATTTTACAGATGGGGATAAAGGGAAATTTTCTGCAGCCATTTTTTATTGTACCATTCCCACACCTCCTTTGCCGCCAAAAAAGCTTTGGCATCGTGTTCGTATCCTTCAAGCTCTTTCCACTCAACATCCGCCTTGGGAGGAGTCCATTGGTGATTGCAGAATTTCTTCCCTCCCTTGACGTGCTGTGTGCCGTCTTTATCTCTCCTTTGGGCTAAACATCCTTCGCACTCCTGGTACTGGTCCACGCGCAAAATCCATCGCGTAGCATCTTTCAGGTTGTTTTCCTCATGCTCTTGGTATGCGTGCAAATAGGCCGCGGTCTGCAAATAATATTCTTCCCAAATGCCGCTTCCCGTTTTAATATCAATAACTCCTACTCTTCCGTCCACCTTCGCTATAATATCAATGGTGCCCGCATACCGGTGTTCCAAATCTGTTACGCGCCTCTCAATGCCTCCATGCTCGCCGACTACTTCAATATCATGCTCTCGCATCCACACACGGAATGCCGACACGGAAGGCGAGATGCGAGGATCAATCACAAACGACTCTCCCCGCAAAACATTTTCAATGCCCTCGTGCACCATCGTTCCCCAGTCGGCGGCCAAAGCCAGAGCGCGCTGGGCGGCAAAAATATTCCTATGCCTGGCATAGTATTGGATAAGATTGGGCTTTGAAATAATGGATGTGATTGTGGTAACGCGGGGCAGCCAAAACCCCGCTGTTTCATATCCATGGTTTTTAATAAAAAAATCCAAGCTCATAACTATATGGTGATGCCAAGCACGGTTTTTACCGCCCAGCCTATGGCATAGGCAACCGCCGCGGCAAATCCTCCCACAAGCATAATTTCCAGCCCTCCTCTAAATGGATGCTCGTGGGTAACAAGTGTTCTTGCCGATCCTACCGCAAAAAAGGCCAATCCCGCAAAAATGCTTGAAAACAAAAACTGGATTCCCGAATTATTGCCAATAAAATAAGGAACCAAAGGAATGGATCCGGCCGCCAGGAAAGCAAGAAACGTTGCCGTGCCATGTTTTGAAGGATTGGCATCTTCCTCTTCTTGCAAACCAAGCTCTTCTTTCATCATTAGGTCCACCCATTTTTTCTTGTTTTGGGTAAGTCCGTAAACCGACTGCTCAAGCACGGATTCAGGGATGCCCCATGAACGCAAAATATCCCTTACTTCATCTTTCTCGTTTTCCGGGAATTGTTCCACTTCCCATTCTGCTTTTTTACGCTGGGTTTTAACAAATTCCCGTTTTGATCTTAACGAAAGGAAATTGGAGGCTCCCATTGAGAATCCGTCGGCCACCAGGTTGGCAATTCCTAAAATAATAATAACTCCCGGAGAAAGCGCGGCTCCAGCCGCTCCTGCCACTACTGCAAATGTTGTGATAATGCCGTCATTGGCGCCGTAAACAAAATCTCCAATAAATGTGCCTCGGTTGAGCCGGTGCAAAACTTCTTCGGCTTCTTTGTATTGCTTTGCCTGCAATAATTGCACAAATCGCTTTTTTCTTGCGTCTTCGGTCAAAAACAAGTCTGCCAAAAATTCTTTCATATTCAGTATTATATCAGAACAAATCCTTAAAAACAGGAGAAAGAATATAAAAAACTTTTACCGCCGCTCCCCCCACGAGAATAGCAATGAGGAAAAACAGCAAAGCATCGGGAATTCGCAAAGAATATTCTGGCTGCCTGTCTCCCAGTTTTTTTGCTTTCCGGTAGATTAAGACTATGAGCACTCCTTCAACAGCACCCAAACTTATTGCTCCTACAACATCCAGCACTTGGGTAAACTGCCATATGCCAGCCAGGAAAAGCAAAAGCGGAATGACCGTGGCAACACTCGTGGAAATGCCATGGTTTATTTTAAAATCGTACTTGAGGGAATTTTTAAGGTAACTGCCCAAAATTACATACGAACTCGCTATTGCCACTAACCCAAGAAAAGAGCCTAGAATGACGATATCCTTTCCCAAGAAAGGAACAAGCCCCTTTAGCGCCTCTTGCGAAGTGGCCGAACCCGACACTCCCCAAATAATAAAAGCAAACGCGGCATACAGAACAGCCGTTATTACAGAGGAAGCGACAATCACATTGTCCAGGCGTTTCTTGTCTTTTTTCTTTTTAAATAATTCGGCTATTTCGGGAATAGCGGACCATCCGGCGAACGCGAATAAAATAAGTCCGTACGGGAGAAAAGCGTTTGGCATGCTGAACACAAAGAAATTTTCTGCATGCACAAAAGGAATAGCAAAGAAAAAAATAATTCCTACAGCGGCAAACAAGGCAATGTTCATTAAAAGCTCTGCCTTGGCGATAAGTTTAATCCCCCGCAGGATAAACAAAGATAAAATTCCCCAAAATATCAAAGATGCCTGAAAACTTGAAATAGCGACGAGCGGTGAAAGCGCTGTTTGCAAGAATTCCCCTCCGATAATAGTATATGCCAGCAAAGCTCCTATATTGCTGAACAAAATGGCAAACACAGCAAAGCCCTTGCCTGTGCTTCCCAAATACAGCTTTGCGTATCCGATAAGACGGTGGGTTGCGGACGTACGCAACGAAAACTCTCCGAAAAACAAGTGCAGCAAAAGCACAACGCCCCCCATGACAACAAAATAAAAAATAGCGGGGATAGCACCGCTTTGGGAAACCGCGTAAGGAAGAGCAAAAATACCCGCCCCGACTATAGTGCCCACCAAAGAAGCCAATGCAAGCACCGCAGGATTGCCGAAAAAATATTTCATAAAAAGTTCGAGCTTATCTTATCACATTATCGTCATGTTTTGCAGTTAAGGCGCGGGTTTGCTATAGAGAAAGTATAAGAAGAACCCTAACATAAATCTCATGGACATTGCGCTTTACGTTATTGGAGGCATAGTTTTCCTGTTTGGAGTTTTGGGCATACGGGTCATAGACCAATATGAAAGAGGGGTCGTGCTTACCCTGGGCAAATATTCCGGCACAAGAAAGCCAGGGCTTACCTGGATATTTATTGGCATACAGCGAATGATTAAAGTGGACCTGCGAATTGCGACTGTCGATATTCCAAAACAGGAGGTTATCACCAAAGACAATGTAACCGTGGGCATTAACGCTGTCGTGTACTTTAAAGTAGAAGAGGCCGAGAAAGCTGTGCTGGAAATTCAAAATTTCATAAGCGCCGTTGCTTTATACGCCCAAGCCACCCTGCGGGATATTATCGGCGGAGTTGAATTAGACTTCCTGCTGTCTGAACGCGACAAGATTGCAGGTGAAATGAAAAAAATTGTTGATGTGGCAACGGATCCTTGGGGAATTGATATTTCATCAATCAAAATACAAGACATTGAATTGCCCATGGATATGAAGAGAGTCATGGCAAGGCAGGCGGAAGCTGAAAGGGAACGCCGCGCCATTATAATCCAGGCAGAAGGAGAGTTTACTGCAGCAGAAAAACTTTCAAAAGCCGCAACTCTTCTAAGTTCGGTTCCCGCGGGAATATCGTTAAGAACTCTGCAAACAATCGAAAAAATAAACCCCGATCCCTCAAAAACAGTCATATTCGCCCTGCCCATAGAGTTTATGGAAGGCATCAAATCCCTTAGCCAATTCTTCGGGGAAAAGAAACAATAGCCTTGACCAACTTTCTTCATATGATGTATAATTATGATGTATGAATAAAAAACTGATACGAACCCAAATCCTCCTTCCGCAGGACCTTAGAGAAAAAATCGAACAAGCGAGACACAACACAAAAGAAAGTTTAGGCGCCTATCTTCGACGCGCAGCGACAGAACGCCTAATGAAAGAGTGCAAAACAAAACAAGACCTTGGACTGCTTGCAAACGAAGTTGTCGGAAACGCAAAAAACCCCCGATGGACCAAAGAGAAAGCAATTGAATGGCAGAGAAAAATGCGCGAAGATCAAGATCAATGAATACCCACCGGTTTCTATTGGATACTAATGTGTGCATTTTGGCCATAGACGGCCATGAGCCAGATGCTTCATTTGTGAAAACTGCGATTAAGCACGGGGCGGTAGTTCTCTCTGTAATAACGATTGCCGAATTTATGGCAAAAGCTTGTGCTCCAGAGAAAAAAGCATTCGAGAAACTAGCCCGCGCTTTCCCCATTCTTCCCATCGAAGAAAGCACCGCCCGCAGCGCGGGAATGTATAGAAAGAAATTCCTATCATCTTCCAGAACAAAGCTTCTGGATTGTTTTTTGGCCAGCCAAGCCAAACAACACGGCTTAACTCTTATTACAAACAACTTGGAAGATTTTCCGATGAAAGACATTGCCGTATATCCTCCGCGCAAAAGCAATTTTGAAAAATATTGAAATTAAATGATGAATAATTCCATTTACAACAATACCAATCTGTGTCCGGCTTGCGGATATGCTCTTGATTTCGTTCCTTGGGATAAGGAGAGCCCATTTGATGGAATCTGCCCCTGCTGTTGCGGAATTCAATTCGGTTAGCATGACATGTTTAGCAATATGCAAAAACGGCAAGCAATATATATAAGGAGTGGCGTGACCAGTGGAAAAAGGAGGCACACCATAGCACTCTGATGTTCGGGAGAAGCCGTCTGCTTGGAACCCTCAAGAGCAATTGAGGCACATCGTAAGAGCTAGAAGGTGTTTTCGTAACTACTCAGGTCAACTTTACCCATACATGCCCTATGCAATACAAGGATGGAAATCCCAATACAATGGAAAAACTCATAATCCGCGGCCGAAGGGCCAATGCCGAATCAACTGCCCCAAGCGATCATCTGATGATAGAGATTGGGGCAATCTATGTAACGAACGACCGGCACGTCGTCATTGATATCAAAGATGCACAAGTGAGAGAAGACCTTGCTAGATACATCCATGACCACAGTACGTTCTTTTGGCGGTGGGTAAAGGATGACCTAGGTACAGACGGCCAGCCCACCGGTCGTCGACTTCAGATGGCCAGACCTCAACGGCCGGGCGACCCTCTATTCCTCGACGCCATCCACGGTTCAGCTATACTCTGGAACAGGGAATTCGGTGGTTACCACCTCTCCGCCTTTGTGGTGGGAAGTACTCCAGAAAAGGTTGAGCGCATTTTGCGCACTCACGGACGCTTCTTCGAGGAGGACTAGTACTGTGTCCCTCGTCTCAATGGGTAAGACGGGAGGGGAGACAACTTAAGCTCAAATATACATACTACTGATATGCGTGTACCCCACCGGATTTGATTGGAACCTCATCATTAGGGAGTTGTGGGAGATACAGGATCTGCTAGTAATGGATGCCTGTTCTGTGAGCAGCTATCACCCACCAGTTGCACGACCGGCGCTTGACAGACCCGGATAGGGCATGCCTTGCCTTGATTCCTTCACCATCAACGCTTTCCGCAGAAGGGGGATGTGCGACACTTACAGGCGCTTTGCATCAGAGAGTGTGGCCTGTATCATATCTCTGGACATTATAGATACTCCTACCTCAATGAGGCCGACCTTTTCTTCATGTCTTTCGATATCGAAATCCATGGAAAAGGCGACTCCGGCTTCGTCCCAATCCATAATCTCAAACTAGTTGTTCCACAGCACGAGGTCATGATTCGCCTGTTTACCGAAGCGGTCCTCAAGGATCTCACGGACTGTTGCTTCAACATCGGAATGCTGATACCCCCGGAGCCGTGCGGCGAGAGCCTGTAGCTGCATCGATGGAACTCCATTGTTCTTTTCGATGGTCGCCAGTTCGTGTCCGCCTATGACCTCAAGGTCTATGTACTTCAAGGTTTCGCGTAGACTGTGATCGAACGCCCCAGAGATATCTATGCCAACCCATTCAGCGCCATTATCATACAAATAGACCACGATCTTGTAATCCCCCAGGCGTCGCCCTTGGTGTATCACCTCATAGAAGATCCTAGCTATCACGCAAACCCTTTCAATTCCGATTCGACGGACTTCGGGTTCCAGCCCCAAGACACGGACGATGTACCCCGAGCCATTCTCGTGGCGCCTAGACAGGCGCTCGTGTATCGCTCCCAGGAGTCTTTTTTCGTCAACTGTTCTGCTCACTGATCGCAGGGTTGCGACGATCAGTTCTGTTCCTGGCGTCTCTTTTCCTCCCGTAAGGGTATCACGGTGTTGCTCGTACATCACGCGTGCTTGGCGACGCTCAACATCATTCCTTGCCATCTCAAGGAGTATCTCATATAGAGCATCCGCTTCACGCATCGCCGGATCAATGTAATTGAACGGCACAATGCCGGTAGACGCGTCTTTGATCCACGCGATAAATGCCACAACATGTTGTTCTAGATTGGATACATCCATACGGTTTCTCCTACTTTATTACCACCACCTAACGAGATGTCAAGCGCGAGATGGTTTCGGTTTGCTCAATCGCCGGTTTGCGGCCGGCGGATCACGCGGGGTGTCCTCGAGAGGATTTGAACCTCTGACCTCTTCCTTCGGAGGGAAGCGCTCTATCCACTAAGCTACGAGGACAAAAAACTTTCAATAAACTTTCTCTTTTTCGAATAACTTTGTTTCAATTCGTGTTCGCGCCATCGCGCCTCATTGCGCGACTGATACTTTTCATACCCAAGCAAACACCAAGGAATCTTCTTTTTTGTAGAAACCACGAAACCGTTATTATGCCGAGCAAGTCTTTTTTCCAAATCATTAGTTTGGCCTATATAAAAACTGTTATCTTTTTCGCTTTGAAGTAAATATACGCAAAACATGGAATTTAGCTTTCCTTCGGCCTCCGGCCCGTCGGGCCGTACGGCCCAGAGGGAGGGAAGCGCTCTATCCACTAAGCTACGAGGACATGAAAGCACCGACTGGTCAATTGCGATATCTCGCAATTGCGTGGGCGGCGATGCCAAAAGCCACGGCAACATTGAGTGATTCCTTCTTTCCAGACATTGGGATTTCAACACAAGCATCCGCTCTTTCCAGCACAGAAGAAGAAACGCCTTCTACTTCGTTTCCTACCACTAATGCCAAAGGAAATCTGGGGATAAATTTATCCAATGGGACACTTTTAGATGTTTGCTCTAAAGCCGCGATAAACACTCTTGCTCGTTTCATTTTTTCAACCACCCGCCACGTTTGCTTATGGTATTCCCAGGGAATCCATTGCTCTGCTCCCAGGGCTGTTTTTGAAATTTTATCCCCTTTTCCGTGGGGTATTCCGGTAATGCCGCAGAGAAATATTTTTGTTGCGCCAAAAGCATCGGCAGTACGGAATATCGAACCGACATTTTCAAGACTTCGGACGTTGTCAACGATAACAAAAAATTCCTTTTCCACTTTGGGCTACTTTGCCGCTGGCGCGGCTTCCTGCTTTTCTGGGGCATTAGGCGCTTTGACCTCACCGGTTTCCGTTTGTTTTACTTTGGGCGCAAGGCGAGCGTACAATTCAGCGATCTTGGCTCTTTGCTCTTCTAAACTGCCGAAGGTGCGCCGAATACGGGCCTTTTCACTGCGAATAAACTTTCTGGTGCTTTTGGGAAACGGAGATTTTTTGCCCATACAATTTCAAACAATTTTTAGAGATATGCTGGCTTCTCACTTATAGCATGTCTCCCCGGAATTGTCCACAGCAGAGCTTCTTGACAACTCATCAGAATACCTATATTATTAGCATAAATAAAGGAGGTGCGTCGTGTTGTGGATGAAGGACCGAAAACAACCCCCACCAAAGCCCCCCGTTCCCCCGACGCCACCCACAGAGTACAGGCTGGAAAGGATCCATGTGTTGCCTGGCGGAGACAGGCGCGCATGGGTCTATCTCCAGGACGTCCCGGATGACATGGTTTGAGCTGGAACTTACGTTCCAGCTCCAATTTTTTTTATTTCCTCCTCAACAACGCCTCGTTCACTCCAAGGAATCTTTTTTCCTCCGGCAACAGCAATAGCGTCTTCGCTCCCCTTGCCGGTAAGCACAACTACGTCTCCCTCTTTTGCTATAGACAGGGCTTTTCGTATCGCCTCTCTTCTATCTAAGATTTCCAAGACATTGGTCATTGGAAATTGGGTATTGGTAATTCCAGATTTTATCTCCGATAAAATCTGTAGCGGATCTTCATCATAAGGATCTTCGTTGGTCAAAATAATCTCGTCGCAATATTCCGCGGCAATCTTCCCAAGCAAAGGCCTTTTCCATGTATCCCTCCCCCCTCCTGCCGCGCCAAACACCGCAATCATTTTTCGAGGCTGGAATAATTGCCGCGCGGCTTTGTATAAATTTTCATAGGCTTCGGGAGTTACTGCATAATCAACGATAACAGTGAACGGCTCTCGAATAACAACCTCCATACGCCCGGGCATGGCATCCATTTTTTCCAAAGCGGTTTTTGCTTTTGCCAAGGGAATATTTTGAGAGTCGGCAACGCAAATTGCCGCCAAGGCATTCATGGCGTTAAACCACCCCAAAAGCTGGAGCTGAAATTGCGTTCCGTTTACCAAAAAACGCACCCCGTTTTTTGTATCTTCTACGCTTTCCGCCCGTATATATTTTTCGACTTCGGAATATTTTTGTTTTTCTCCAAACCCAAAACCATAGGCGTGCTTTGCCCCAAATTTAAGGAACTGGGGGGCATTTTTGTCGTCTGTATTTATGACATGCACTTGTTTTGCCGCGCGAAAAAGCTTTTGCTTTTCTGACAAATATTTTTCAAAGGAGCCGTGTCTTTCAATATGTTCTGGGTAAATATTGGTAAATACGGCCGTATGAAAATCAATAAAACGATGGCGGTGCTGGAGAATACCCTCCGAGCTTACCTCGAGCACGGCATGGGTACATCCTTCTTTTACCGCTTTTGCCAAAAAGCTTTGGAGAAAAGACTTGCCCGGCATGCTCATTTTCAAAGGGTTTTTCTCTTTTGCGTCTCCTATTTGGAACCAAACAGAAGACGTGGAAGCTGTTTTATAGCCAGCTTCTTTTAGCACCCTTACTATCATTTCAGTTGTAGTAGATTTGCCGTCGGTGCCTGTAACACCAATGACTATGAGTTTTTTTGAAGGAAAACCATATCGGATAGCCCCCCGCAAAGCCAAAGAAAAATGATACCAGCCCCAAAATTGTTTTGGGATGAGCCGTTTAATTAGCGCTTTCATGGTAGTTCCACTGTATCACGGGAGTTTTTCAGTTTCCACCCAATAGTTTAAGAGCCTCTTTTATGCGTTCTTCTGCAGTAATATCCGAAGAAACACGGGAAAGCGCGTTTTCCGCGTCTCTCTTTTGAAATCCAAGACCTACCAATGCTTCAACAGCCTCATCTTTTGCACCCCCCCGCCTAGCCAAAGGATCACCCAGTTTTCCGGTAAGCTCCAGCATGATTTTTTGCATCTTTTTTTGGCCAATGCCTTTTATGCCGGAGAAGAATCGTTCATCCCTAGCCTCGATTGCTTTTTTGAAGTGTTCTATGGTACCAAGAGAAGACAGGGCAAGGGCGGCTTTGGGGCCAATGCCTTGGACATCGTTGAGAGTTTCAAACAAGCTTAAAGCTTCCTGGGACAAAAATCCATATAAATCCAACACGCCTTCCCCTACGTTCAAGAAGCAAAACAGCTCTATTGCCTGGCCCACAGAAGTTTTTTCAATAGTCGGCTCTGAAGCAAATACTTTGTAGCCGACTCCCTGGACATTTACGACAAGCCAGTCTTTGCCTTTAAAAATAACTTTTCCTTGTAAATAAGAAATCATACTCTAAGTAATATAGCGTCGAAGGCATAAGGTTTGTGGAGTCCTTCGGAGCGCGGCGGCGCGACCTGCCTGCCGGCAGGCAGGGACGGAGCAAATTTTCACCAGAAAATTATGCGTGCTCCACAAGGCTTGTGCCGAGAAAGCTACTTTAGCTTTCTACTAGATTAATTCTATCATACATGCAATTCAAGGTTGTTTCCAAATTTGAGCCTACAGGCGACCAGCCGCGAGCAATAGAACAGCTTACCCGCGGCATACAATCTGGCAACCGCCACCAGGTGCTTTTGGGCGTAACCGGATCTGGCAAAACTTTTACCATGTCAAAGGTTATTGAAGCCGTGCAAAAACCGGCCCTGGTTATTTCTCCCAACAAAACATTGGCGGCCCAGCTTTACCAGGAATTCAAGGAATTTTTCCCGAATAATTCTGTCCATTACTTTGTTTCCTACTACGACTATTACCAGCCCGAAGCCTATATTCCCCAAACAGACACCTACATAGAAAAAGACGCAAAGATAAACGAAACTATAGACAGGATGCGGCACGAAGCGGCTCAAGATGTCCTTTCTCGCTCCGATGCCATCGTTGTTGCATCGGTATCTTGCATATACAACATAGGAAATCCTAAAGATTATCAGCAAATTTCTTTTGATATACGCCCGGGACAGGCAATAAAGCGAAAGGAATTCTTTGCCCACCTTACTATGCTCCAGTACCAGAGAAATGACATTGATTTTGTCCCGGGCACATTTCGAGTGAGAGGAGATTCTTTGGAAATTTTTTTGGTAACTGGAAAACAAATAGTAAGAGTGGAGTTTTTTGGCGACACAGTCGAAAGGCTTTCAATTGCCAACCCAGGCTTTGATCCCGAATTTGTGTCTCATCTTGCCACCTACCGGTTATATCCAGCCAAATTTTGGGTAACCCAGGAAGAAAAAATGCGCCTGGCCATGGCCAATATCAGAACAGAATTGGGAGAACGCCTGGCGGAATTAAAATCGCAAGGGAAGCTCTTGGAAGCCCAACGCCTGGAGCAAAGAACACAGTACGACTTGGAAATGATTGAGGAGGCAGGCTATTGCCACGGCATTGAAAACTACTCCAGGCACTTTGAATTCAGAAAACCTGGAGATCCTCCATTTACCCTGCTGGATTACTTTTCCAAAGATTTCATGGTCATCGTGGACGAGAGCCACCTTACCCTCCCCCAAATACGGGCAATGTCGGTGCAAGATAAAATAAGGAAACAATCTTTAATTGATTTTGGCTTCCGTTTGCCCTCGGCAATCGATAATCGTCCTTTGGCATTCCCCGAATTCCTAAAGCGCGCCCCGCAGCTTGTGTATGTTTCGGCCACGCCAGGAGACTGGGAGCAAGAGCAAGCAGGGAGAAAAAATATCGCCGAACAAATTATCCGCCCCACGGGTCTTTTAGAACCCAGCATTGAAATAAAACCGACAGAAAAACAAATCCAGGATCTTATCTGTGAGATCAAAAAAGTTCGGGCAAAAAAACAAAGGACACTGGTAGTAACCCTTACCAAGCGCCTTGCCGAAGAAATTTCTTTATATTTCGAACAAGAGAGTATTTCCAGCAAATGGCTGCATTCTGAAGTAAAAACACTGGAGCGTCCGGCCATTTTGGAACAATTCCGGGCGGGGGAATTTGATGTTATTGTAGGAATTAACTTGCTGCGGGAAGGGCTCGATCTTCCCGAGGTAGCTCTAGTGGCAATATTGGACGCGGATAAGGAAGGTTTTCTTCGCAACGAAACTACTCTTATACAAACAATGGGCAGGGCGGCAAGACATACCGAAGGACGGGTTATTTTATATGCAGATAAAATTACAGGCTCGATGAAAGCCGCCATAGGCGAAGTGGAACGGCGCAGGAAAATCCAGGAAACCCATAATAAAACCCATGGCATTACCCCCCAACCCATTGTAAAATCTATACGCTCCTGGGCTTTGGGAGAGAAAAAAGAAGCAATCCTGGCAGAACTGGCAGGAGTGGAAGATATAA
Organism: uncultured Candidatus Saccharibacteria bacterium; assembly: GCA_964479725.1. Lineage (GTDB taxonomy): Bacteria > Patescibacteriota > Minisyncoccia > Minisyncoccales > UBA10102 > CAYZNF01. The sequence goes on along the minus strand of CAYZNF010000004.1, from coordinate 51,384 downwards.
GGGTTTTAGAGAAAGAAATGGGAGAAGCCGCAGAAATACTCGATTTTGAGCGGGCGGCTGCCATACGGGACTTGATAAAAAAACAAAAAGATGCTATTACTAAAAAGCGTACGTAGCTAATAATTTTGTCATGCCTATTACAAAATCAGCAAAAAAAGCTCTTCGCCAAAGTGAGCGCAGAAGGGTGCATAACCTCAAGACAAGGCGAGAGGTAAAAGAAGCGATCAAAAAGATGAAATCGCTCATCGCCAAAAAGAATTACGAAGAAGCAAAAACTTTTGCGCCGCACCTTTATCAAATACTCGACAAAGCGGCAAAGCTTGGAGTCATAAAGAAAAATACCGCTTCGCGCAACAAGTCGCGCCTTTCGCATTTCCCCGCAAAATCAGTTTAACTATATAGAACCAGCTGCTCGAGAGCTTGGGAGGGTTCCACCTTCCCAAGTTTAATTTCGGCGTCAGTTTTGAAAAGCCGCCCGTATAGATTTTTAAGATCCGCGAGGGAGAATTTCGAAGCCAGCTCCAGGGCTTTTTTCAGAGCATAGGGGTGCATTTTGCTTTTCCTGGCAATTTCCTGAAGGGAATATTTTTTGTCATACAAATCCTTCAACGAAAGCATCTTGCGACACTGGGACACAAGCATGGAAAAAATATAAAACGGCGACTCTCCCTGTTGTTCATGTTCCTTGAGTAAAACAAGGGCGTTTTTTTTATTTCCCCCCAGCATTGCTTCGAGAGTTTGGAAAATATTGGGGTCAAAAGCAAAATGCACCAGCGCTTTGATGTCTTTTTCAGAAACGCTTTTTGATGGCAAGGAAAAGGCTGCTAATTTTCGCACTTCTTGCTCGAGCCGCCAAAGATTTCCCCGAACTTCACGGCTCAACGCCGCCTCGCCCGACGGCGTCATCTTAAGGCCGTATTTTTGGCATTCTTTATGCAGCCATGTCTTTACGGCGCTTTCTTTGAGTGGCGGAAATTCTTGAGCCATGGCCGCCATAGAGCGCACTTTTTCAAATGTCTCATTTTTTTCGATATTTCCCTCTTCAACAAAAACAAGGATAACATCACTATCCTTACCCAGCAATCCAAGCCGAGGTTCTATATATTCCAAAAGCCCCTTATGGGAAATAAGGTTTTTTGCAATAAGCAGTTTCTTTTCCCCGAACAAAGAACGGGCTTCTATTGCTTCTTTGATTTCCGTGGCGTCTTCCGATTGAGAATCCCACTCCCGCATCGAAAGACCCGAAGGATAGAGCTGGCGATAACGCAAAACCACAGCACGAAGCTTTTTCTTCAAGCTGTATGTATCCTCACCATACAAAACAATAAGCATGGCGCTTTTTATTTTACTATGGTCCGTATCTTTTCTACAATTTCTCCGGGAGTAAAGTGAGCCTTAATAAGATAATCAACAGCCCCAAGCTTTAATCCGCGCTCAACGTCTTCTTGCTGGCCAAGATTGGATAATATGATGATTGGCACTTTTGCCGTATCAGGATTTTCTTTGACTTGCTTTAATACCTCAAATCCATCTATACCAGGCAGGATAAGATCCAGCAAAACAAGGTCCGGATGTTCTTCTTTTATTTTCTGTACGCCAATCTCGCCGTCTACAGCCTCGGTAACGTCATACCCTTCCTTTGTGAGCTTTTGCACGATAAGCTCCCTCAAAAACTTGTCATCTTCAACAACCACAATACGAACCATAATTATAGATTGCTTTAAGAAATATGTTGCTTAACCTTGTCTATTACTTCATTGGGGTCAAACTCCACTTTTATAAGCCAATCCTTGACCCCCAATTCCTTTGCCCGTTCAATTTCTACGGGTTGCCCGGAATTAGAAATAACGATAACCGGAATTTCGGACAAAAGACCCATTTCGTTTAATCCCTCCAAGACCCCAATGCCGTCTTTTTTCGGAAGCAGCATGTCGAGCAGAATAAGATTTGGCTTTTCGTCTTTCGCGGCCTGGATACCTGCGTCCCCGTCACCAGCTACAAATACCCTGTATCCTTCCGCCACCAGCTTTTTTTGCAAAAGGTCGGCCAACAGCTTTTCGTCCTCGATCAGAAGTATTTTTTTCATAATAAGGGTATTTATACTATTGTACTATGTTGGATATTTTCGGCAAGTCCCCCGACAAAACTCGGGCTAAATCCCCTAAAATTTTTTCAAGAACTCTTCCATTTCTTGTCGCATAGGAAGAGTAAAATAAAAGGTTGTCCCTTTTTGAACCTCCGAATCGAACCAAACAGTTCCTCCATGAGCTTCGACAATATTTTTGATTATATACAAGCCAAGGCCGGATCCTTCGGTGTCGAGAGTACGTACATTGCTTGCCCGGAAAAACTTCTGGAAAATGCGTTTTTGCTCATCGGCCGGTATCCCAACCCCATTATCCGAAACAAATACCTGCATCTTGCCCTGCTTTGTTTCAAGACCCACCCGTATTTTCCCTCCCGAGGCAGTATATCTAATGGCGTTATCGATGAGATTTTGCACAGCAAGCATTATTTTTTCGGCATCTACCAGAACATGAGGCAAGCGCTCTTTGGGATTTTCGAATGATAGGGTTATCTTCTTTTTTTCCGCCTCTTCTTTATACATACGCACCGCGTTTTCAACAATTGCCTCCAGCTGGACAAACGAAGGCTTGTATAAATATCGCCCTTCTTCGATCCTTGTTACATCGAGCAGATCGTTTATAAGCATAATCATCCGCTCATTGGAGGTATAAGTGCGGTCCAAAAATTCCTTCTGCTCTTTGCTTATGGCGCCGACATCCCCATCCAAAAGCATGCGCAATGTCCATTTTATTGCCGACAAGGGCGTGCGAAGCTGATGGGCGGCAAGTGAAACGAATTCTGTTTTCAAACGTTCAATCTGCTTCTCCCTGGTAACATCATGAAGAACAATAGTAGTACCGCCTTTCTCGGTTTCCGTACCCAAAGCTACCGTCGTAATCTCAACGGTAATCCCTTTGCCGATCTCAACTTCTTTCCTGTCAACCGATTCTTCTTGTTTTTGGACCACCTGCAATACGGGGGCAAAAGCAGGAATACTGCCGAGTTCCTCTATTGACTTCCCAAACATTTCTTCCGCTGTGGCCGAAAGCAGATATTCCGCACGCGGGTTTGCCAAGTCAACCCTTCCTTCCGAATTAAACACGATCAATCCGTCCATGAAATGGGTAATGATAAGCTGTGTCTTATTCCTTTCCTGCTCGGCCCGGCGCTTAGCCTCGTCGGTATCTTCCAAAATATTTAAAAGAGCTCTCTGCGCATCTTCAAGCTCCTGGCGATACTGCACGTTTCCTATAGCAATAGCAACGGTGTTGGCCGCCACCTGAAGAATGTATTGTTCATTGGGCGTGTAGGTGCGACGCTGGGAAAAATAAAAATTTAATACTCCGAAAAGCTCGTTCTCGATAGTAAGGGGGAAACTTGCCACCGAGTGGATATTCGCTTGCTCCATACGCTCAATAAGCTTGTCCGAATATATCTTGTTTCGCTTTCTTATTTGCAGGTTTCCTGAAAATACCGGAGCCCGGCGCGAAGCCGCCTCTCCGACAATTGTTTGCGCGTTAAGGGGCACTGGATACTTCCGAAACGATTCGATATAGTCCTCGGGAAGCCCGCTTGCTATGGCGGGCTGCAAAAACTTTTTATCCTGGGACGGACGCCAAAGCGCTATGGCTTGAGTGCTTACGGCTTCTCCCACGGTGTTTACAAGTTTAAGTAAAAGATCGTGCAGGGAGGTTGCAGAGCTGATGCTCAAAGCCTCAACACCCTGTTGAAGCTTTGCCAGCTGATCGCGTTCTTTCTGAAGTTCTTCTCTGTATTGAGAGTTGCCAATCGCAATCGAAAAAATATTGCTTACCACTCCTAAGATATACTGTTCCTGGGCCGCATAATTCTTCGGATCGGTAAAGTAAAAATTAAGCACCCCAAAAAGCTCTCCGTTTACTACAACGGGCAAACTAGCTATAGAAAGAACTTTTTCTGAAATCGCCACCTTGAGGCGTTTTTTGTCGATATCTTCATTCCAGGGAAATTTTTGCACATCAGGAAGAAAATAAGGCTTACGCGTAGAAGCAACTGTCCCCACAACATTCTGCCCAGTCATAGATAAGGGCCTTGAGTTAAATAACGTCACATAGTTTTCTGTCATTCCCTGATGGGCGTAGATATACAGATGCTTTCCGTCGAGAGTCGGACGCCACAAAGCAATAGCGCTGGCGTGTATTGCTTTGCCAATATTCTGCAAGAGCTCATTAAGAATTTCTAAGAGGGGTTTTTCCGTGCTAATACTTAAAAATTGCGTGGCTTGCTGAAGAGCCGAGAGCTGGTCTCTTTCGGCCTCAAGTTCGTTGCGATTCTGCTGTACCGAATCCAAGAGGGTGCGGGCTTCGATGGCTGTCCCGAGGTAATTAGCTATAATGCGCAAAATATTAAATTCTTTTTCGGCAAATTTCCGATCTTCGGCAAAATAAAGGTTGAGCACTCCGACAACCTTGCCGTCTTCTATAAGGAGCGGATTAGCAAGCAAGGTTTTAAAATCGAAAACCCCTTGCCTAATAAGCTCCTTCCAGGCCTCCGGCACATCTGCCCGCTCCAGAATATTTCTCTCAACAAAGCAGCGCTTCTCGCCGAAGGCTTTTCCGACAATTCCCTCTTCGGGACGCGGCCAGTGTTCCTTGGGCTTGAAATATTCAACAACCTCTTTTTTTAGATTATAAGAAGCTGCAAGTTCAAGCCGATCTCCTTCTTTTGCCACCAGCCACACCGCCGCAGATTGAGCTTCCAATGCCTGTATAGTCAGGGGGACAATCAAATCAAAAATCTCCTGCAATGGTTTTTTAACCCGAACCCCTGAAGAGATTTGCTCTAATATGGCGACAATGGATTGCGATTTTTTTTGCACGGAAAGATATTTTCTAAAAGCTAGGGTTTATTTCCCTCGGCAATTCCCCGATGTTCTTTCAGCTGTTCCAATTCTTTTTTCAATTCGACCATCTTCATTTCTCTTCCCACCGTAAGCCGGTGGAATTGTTCCAATTCTTCAACTTTTTCTCGCAACTCTTTTGTTCGTCTTTCAACTTGCTCTTGCAGTGTCATCTGGGCACGCTGCAACCCCTGGAGCAAACCCTGCAGCTGACGGACATCGGAAAGGGTTACAATGCCCAATTCTCGTTCCATAAGAGGTATGATAGAAAGCGCCATAGGAATATCTTTGCCTGTTCCCGTAGTCAGAATCACCTGGAAATCCTGCACTTTTTTTTGATTGCGCAATGCGTTTTGCAGCACCCCCATCCCTCTATCCTGATCTCGATTGGAAAAAATAATACGCACTTCTTTCCCGATAATTTTCTGTTGATTTTGCCCTAAAATCTGGAAAAACGCCGGGTTCGCATACGCAATTCTTCCTTTGCCGTTAAACACAAGCACGGCATAGGGAAGACACTCTGCTATATCCTGTTTCCATGCATTCTCGTTTTCTCCTCCCCCTGCAATCTTTGGGAGCTTTTTCGATCTCATACTTCAGAAATAAGTTTATTGGAAACTCCCATCATGGTAATTATGTAGTTTGAACCCATCATGTCTCCTGTCCGATAAAATCCGATTTCTTCCGCGGATCCTAATCCGAACACCGCGGTTTCTTTGCCTGTTACCTGCTTTATCATATCCATTTCTTGGGCATATTCTTCTCTAAGAATAAATCCGCGCATAGCGCATGAGAACATGATCACAAGGCCAAAGTCGGCTGTTTTAACATCATCAGCCATGATTTGGGCGGCTTCTACGGCGGCGTTCTTGCAATTTTCCTTTTTATTTTCAACAAGCGCGATTCCCATTCCGTTTTTTACCTCTGTCGTAACCACCACATACCCCTCCTTCGTAACTGCTAGGGGGACAATGGGCCAGTAGGACTTGGAAGCAACCTCTGAAATTCCGAATCCATATCCTTTGGCGCCAATTGCATACAGCGGTCCTTTTACAAAATCCTCCTTTTTTATTCCTATTTCTTTTTCAAACATTACAGCCATAGCTTCAACAGCCGGCTTGCCCTCAATTTCCTTTATGGTCCACCCCTCGGCCTTATTGACAAAAACACCCGGACCCAGTGGCTGAAACCCCGAGGCTGTACCGTAGCCAATTTCCAGGTCAGATCCGAACACTACGGTAATAACCGCCTCGTTATACACTTCGTCCCCAAAAAATTGATAGGTGGGGGTAAATTGCCCGTCTTGCGTGATAAGGCATCCTGTTCCTCCTCCTGTAAGGCGTACCGCCTTTTTCGTTACAGAAGTAATTCCCCGAAGAATAGAGTTCCCGATAAAGAGGTGCTTTGGCGTTCCCCCGGGAGTAATAATAAGCCCGTTCATAGGACGAAAATTAATCATATCTTTGGCGCCTCGCTGAACCATTGCCATATAAGCCACCGAGGGATTGTAGTCTAGATTTTCCAGCGCACTTGTAATCGCAATCCTTCCCGCCGCCTCTGGATCCTTATCTACCCCATCGCCAAGCCCCACCCCAATTTTTAAGTAATCCGACGCTACCGCGAACACTCCTACGCCCCTTTCCTTGCCTCCGGTGCTGAAAGCGTCAAATACTTTGCCGTCTCCGAAAAAACTTAAAGCTGTTCCTCCCACCAGCGGCGTTCCGGCGGGGAAAAAACTCCTAATTTTTTTTAAGGCTTCTGAATATTGTTTCGAGTCATAATTGAAGGTGCAAAAAACAATGAGCAGCTGGGGATCTTTTTCTATCTTCGAGCGCGCCAATTGCGCCGCTTCCTCGGCGGCTTCAACGATATTTTCTTTTATTGATGTACCAACGCCAAAACTAATAAATGATGCCATATGATTAGTTACTACCATTATTTTCTTGCGACTGTTGCAAACGCTTTAACTCTTTTTTTAGCTCCATCATCTTTAATTCCCTCCCCACAATAAACCTCCTGAACTTTTCCAACTCCTTTACCCGGCTCTGCAGTTCTTCTGTCCTTTCCTGGGCCTTAGCCTCCAGCCGGTTTGCCAATTCTCGCAACTCTCTCGTCCTTGCGTTTACCTTAATTTCCAAAACCGTATTTGTTTCCTGGAGATTAGCCTGGGTATGGCGCAAATCCAACAGCATTCCATTAAAAGATTGGGCGAGGTCTCCTATTTCTGCCGCAATAGCCGTGGGCAGAACGATATCAAGATTCCCTTGGCGAGCTCTCTGCATGCCTCGCTGGAGAGCATTCAACGGCGAGAGAAAAAGCCGACGAAAAAGCGAGTATAAAAGCAAGCCCACGGTGACTGTCACCAGAAACACAACCAGAGCCTCCCCCACAGCAAGACGAAACACCGAATCACGAGTCTGCTTTAAACTCACGCCCAAAGTAAGGACTTCTTTTGGGTTGCTTTGAAAAGAAAGCTCTAGGATACCCTCCCCATCCCAGCGCATACTGCGTATTGCCGGCTCTTTTAGGGGAGGGGCTGGAATAAATTCAAGAACAGTCCCGATTTCTTCCCGATTTTTGCTCGCTGCAATCTTTTTATCATCCGCGTTAATTACCCTGAAAAAAATGATAGTTTTCCTCTCTCCGGCGTTTTCAATGATGCGCTGGCGCAATTGGGAAAATTCTTCCGCAGTCATCCCGCTTTGGTATGAACCGTACAAAAGATGCCCTACATTGCGAATAATATTTTTATGGTCGTCCGTCATCTGACCGATGCTTTGGTTGTAAAAAACAACGCTGGCCAATGAAACCAGCAGCAATCCTCCTGCCACCAGCACGATCATGATAACTCCAAGAGTAAGAAAACGAAGGGAAATTCGCATAGAAACCCAAAATCCAAAAAGAAATTATCGCATGCTTCCCCAATCCTTTCCGTGTTCCACTCCCACAACCAAAGGAATCTTCATCGCACACACACCCTCCATCGCGGTTTTAATTTCGGGGATTATTTTATTTAGTATATCCTCTTTAATTTCAAACAACAATTCGTCGTGAATCTGTATGAGCATGCGGGCGTTCGGATACGAAGGAAGAACCTGCTCCGCCACACGCACCATTGCCATTTTCATTAAATCAGCCGCTCCCCCCTGTATGGGATGGTTTACCGCTTCCCGCTCTGCCGCGGATCTGATCTGGAAATTCGTAGAATTTATTTCCGGAATATACCGCTTCCTGCCAAACATCGTTTCCGTATAGCCATGCTCACGCCCAAATTGTTTGGTTTTTTCGATATAAGCCATAATCTGGGGGAAACGCGTAAAGTAATTGTCGATAAACTCTTGGGCTTCTTCCATGGGAATGCCCGCACTCCTGGCAAATCCGGATGCTCCCATGCCGTACAATACCCCAAAGTTCAGCGCCTTGGCCCGGTATCGCATTTCATCTGTAACTTTCTCCGGAGGAATGCCAAAAACTTCCGCCGCGGTCATGCGATGAATATCCTTGTTTTCCAAGAAAAATTCCTGCATTTTCTTGTCATCTGCAACATGGGCCGCCACTCGCAGTTCCATTTGAGAATAATCAAACCCGGCAAATTGGAAACCTTCAGCCGCCACAAAACCTTTCCTAATTCTAGTTCCCCAATCTCCCTTTAACGGAATATTCTGGAGATTTGGATTGGAAGAGGAAATACGACCGGTAGCCGTGCCAAGCTGATCAAAGTGGGTATGGATGCGGCCCTGGCTGTCGGTAAGCTCGGGAAGAGTATTGATATATGTCGTAAAAAGTTTCTGCAATTCGCGGTATTTCAGCAAAAAATCCACGATAGGATGCTCTCCGCGCAGCTTTTCCAGCTCGGAAGCGGCGGTTGAAACCACCCTTCCCGGTGTTTTCTTGAGACCCTTGATAGAAATGCGCAAATCCTCAAACAAAATTCCCGAAAGCTGCTGGGGCGAATTTACGTTAAATTCCCTGCCCGCTTCTTTAAAAATATGTTTTCGCAATTCCTCCAGCTCTTTTGAGATTTCAGAAGACAGCCGAAAAAAATACTCTTTATTGATTTGAATGCCCGCCTTCTCCATCTGGTCAATAACAGGGGCCAAATGCCTTTCCATTTCGCATAGGTCCTGCGAAAGCACCCCTATTTTCTTTAGCTGTTCGATCTTCTCGAATATATTGGGCTCTGGATTTTTTTCGCCGAATAGGGACTCTTGGTTGTTTCCAGGAAACAGTCTCTTAATGAGACCTTGGAACTCCAAATCAGAGAGCATTTTCCTGAAATCTTCCCTTTTTAGGTTTTCTTCGGAAAAATTTTGGAGAGAGTTTTCGATTGGCACGGCCCTATCCAGCATACCCAGCATCTTACTCATGAAAGCCTTCTCCTTTTCGTCCGCCAAAAGCTTCTGGAGACGGGGAGTAATTTCTTTTGCCTCGTCTTTCCCTTTTTCCAGCGCCTCGTAAAGACTTTCTACGGACCCAAACTTCAAAAGCAGTTGTATAGCTGTCTTTTCCCCAATCCCCCGAACTCCAGGGATATTATCTGAAACATCGCCCCGCAACCCTTTGTAGTCGGCCAATTGATCCGGTCGCAATCCTCCAAAACGCTTTTCAACACTTGGCCTGTTATAAAGCACTGTTTCGCCAATGCCTTTTTTCATGGTGTACACTTTTACCCGATCATCCACGAGCTGCAAAACATCCATGTCGCCGCTTACAATAATAACTTCATTTGCATCCTTTTTGTCCCGGGCAGACACAGCAAGAGTCGCAATAATATCGTCTGCTTCATATCCTTGCAGTTCATAGGTTGGTATGCCTAGTATTTTCAAGAGCGTTTTGATTGGCGCAAACTGGGCATATAATTCATCGGGAGCTTTTTGGCGTTTACCCTTGTAGCGGTCAAATTTTTTATGACGAAACGTTGGCCCCTCTACATCAAAAGCGGCCGCCGCGTAATCGGGATGAAACTCTTGCAGGACCCGCAAAAGAATTTGCAAAAAACCATACACCGCGTTCACCGCCTCGCCCCTTGAAGTATGCAGGGGAGGGATCGCGTGAAAAGCCCGATGTATAAGCGAGTTTGCGTCAATGAGAAGAAGCCGTTTTGGGTTCATAAGCTGATGATTTTAATTTCGCGGGATTTTTCCCCGGTAGATGAAAAAGAAAGGACAATAGCGTCTTCGGGCAAAAGCTGGGGAATTTTTTCCGCCCACTCAATTACTATAATATGCCGCGGATTTTTTATTGTCTCCCTCCATCCGAGCGCCAAAAGATCCTCTTTAGCCGCGGTGCGATAGCAATCGATGTGGGAAAACATCCGAGCCTCGCTCCCCGTTCCCACGGAATACGACTTCCATATCACAAAAGTCGGACTCAATACTTTTTCCTGCACTCCAAGCACCTTCGCGACCCCCTGGACAAATGTGGTCTTGCCGCTCCCAAGATTTCCCCGCAAACCAACCGCTAAAGCGCCCCTTCTTAGGGGAAGATTCAGCAAATATTTTCCAAATTCCATTCCCAATTTGCGCATTCCCAACGCCGAAGAAAGAGGAAAGACTGCGTTTTCCAAAAATTTTTCTTGTTTTTTCATTGACTTTGAATACCCTTTAAGATAAGGTGAAAAAAGAAAGCAGAGAACCCGTTACGCTGGCCACCATGAACACACAAGAACTTCTTACTTCCTCACAAATCATTGTGCTTTCACTGCCCGACCGCCCAACGCAAGAAGATCTTACCCGCGCGTTTAGTGTTTTTTGCGGATTGAAACAACTGGGCAAAAGCATTGGCGTAGAAGAAACAATCCCCGGAAAAACCCTTCTCCCGTCCCACATCCAAAAAGAGCAGGGGGACAAAACATTTGCCCTTATACTTCGCAACATAGCTTCCCATATCAGCAAGGTATATTACGAAAAAGACAGGAACGATCTGAAGCTGTATTTCACGCTTTCCGACGGCTCGCTTGAAAAGGAAAACATCTCCCTGCAAAAATTGCATGCCGCGGATCTCACTATTATTGTAGGCGATAGGACTCTTCCCGACAATGCGGGATCTGGCAACCGCATCATTGGCGCTACAGAAGCCTCGGATGTTATCCTTAAAAATCTTCTGGTCACCGATGTCCCCGCACTTGCCCTTGCCTCAAGAATCTTTTCCGGTCTCGAACGTATTCCCGGCACATCCCTGCACATGGGAATTGTTACCCCCCAGGACTTTTCCGCAACCGGAACATCCCCAAAGCTTCTAGTTCCCGTAATCTCCCAGTTTAAAAACTGTATCGGATCTGGCAATTCATATCTTTTGGTATATATGCCGGATTCTTCTTTACAGCCTAGGGGCGTTCTCTGGTCTACGTCTTCGGATCTTCGGGATCAGATATTGCGAACCCTAAAAGGCGAGAGCAAAGAAAGCTGGGTCCTTTTCTCTTTCGAGCAAATGACGCTAGACCAAGCAAAGCAAAAGCTTACTGCGACCCTTTCCCCCTTATGGAACAAGGCGTAACGACAAAAAGAAAATTGATAGGTGAAATTTCCCTTTCAGAGGCTATGCTTTCGCATGTAAGCTCACGCGTTCCCAATCTTGCCGGTTTTCAAGAGCAGCTTGGCACCATGCAAGGCAAGCCCATTACAGAAATTATCGATTTTATCCTGGCTTCGGCAGTATATCTTAAAGCATCCGACATCCACTTTGAACCAACGCAAGATAACGTCCAAACAAGACTGCGTATTGACGGAATCCTCCATGACGCGGGAATTTTTTCTTCGTCCCTGTACGAACAAATACTTTCTCGGCTTAAGCTTGTTTCCTCTGGCATAAAACTTAACATTACCGATCGTCCCCAGGACGGAAGATTTTCATTCCTCCTCCAGGAAAAAACAGCAGTAGAAGTGCGCGTCTCTACCCTTCCATCAGAATACGGAGAATCCCTTGTCATGCGCGTACTTAACCCCCAAAGCCTTGTAGCGATTGAAGAGTTGGGGCTGAGGGAAGACCTTTTAGATGTCTTTCAAAACGAGATTAAAAAACCGAACGGCATGATTATCGTTACCGGCCCAACGGGATCTGGCAAAACAACTACCTTATACGCATTTTTACGGGCCATTCGACAACCTGAAATCAAGATTATTACCATTGAAGATCCTATTGAGTATCACCTGGAAGGGATTTCGCAAACCCAGGTAAATCCCTCCAAGGGCTATGACTTTGCCACTGGCCTCCAAGCCATAGTGCGCCAGGATCCCGATGTCATTTTGGTGGGAGAAATTAGGGACGAAAAAACAGCCGAGATTGCTCTCCAGGCCGCTCTCACCGGGCATTTTGTCCTTGCCACCCTGCATACCAACGACGCGGCGGGGGCATTTTCAAGACTTTTGAGCCTGGGGGCAAAACTTCCTGTTATGGCCTCGGCCGCAAACCTTATCATTGCCCAGCGTTTAGTAAGAAAGCTGTGCCAGCAATGCAAGGAACTTGCCGCGGCAGACGAGAAAACAGAGAAAGAAATAATAGACGCGTTAAAGGACATCAAAAAAGAGTTTCGTCCGGAAATTGCCCACCCATTGCTACTGCCGAAGGCCAAAGGATGCGGCCAATGCAATTTTACGGGATACAAGGGCAGGATTGGAATTTTTGAAGCAATTGCCGTAACAGAAAAAATGGAGTCCTTTGTCCTGAAATCTCCATCCACTTCAGACATCCAATCGTTCGCGGTAAAAGAAGGCATGATTCCCATGCGGCAGGACGGATTGCTAAAGGTTTTGCGGCACATGACAACCCTAGAAGAAATAGAACGGGAAACTGCCGAATAAAAACATTCCCAAAACAAAAATCCTGGCAATAGGCTGGGGACAAAACCATAGTACGTGGACCAAAAGTTTAGGATTTTTTCCGAGGAGAGGTCTCGGCAAAGCCCAGACCATCCGAAACTAAGAAAAACCCCTACTGTCCCCAGCCCATTGGCAGGATTATGCAAGCGAACACATTATAATACATTACGAAATGGTTGTCAATAAACCACATACTTCCTCAAAAGAAGAGCGAGAATGGGATGCAAGCCTGCGGCCAGGGACGTGGCAGGATTATATCGGCCAGGAAAAGATAAAAAACAACCTCCGCATCATAATTGACTCCGCCAAAAAGCGGAGCGAACCTCTTGAACATCTGCTGTTTTACGGCAATTCGGGTCTTGGCAAAACCACGCTCGCCCATGTCATTGCCAACGAAGTAGGAGTGCGGATGAAAATATGCTCCGGGCCCACCATCGAGAAAAGCGGAGAGTTAGCCTCTCTGCTTACCAACCTTGAAGAGGGGGACATTTTGTTCATAGACGAGTGCCACCGCGTGCATAAGTCCGCCATGGAAGCCTTATATTCTGCCATGGAAGACTTCAAGCTTCATATACTCATAGGCAAGGGCCCCATGGCAAGGACCATGGAGTTATCCCTTCCCCGCTTTACCTTGGTAGGAGCAACAACTCGACTAGCCCTACTGCCTACTCCCCTGCGAAACAGATTTGGGGCTATTTTCCAGTTTTCCTTCTATGAAACCGACGATATGGAAAAAATCATTAAGAGGGCCGCAAACATTCTTAACATTGAAATTGACGGAGAGACCATACGCACTATTGCATCCCGCTCGCGGTTTACCCCCCGTATCGCCAACCGCATATTAAAAAGGGTGCGCGATTTCGCGATTTCAAAAGATTCTTCCTTCATTACTCCCGATATCGGGCAACAGGCTTTGGAATTTTTTGAAATAGACCAGCATGGATTAGAGCCGGGAGACAGGAAAATACTCGAAACCATTATCACTAAATTTTCAGGGGGGCCTGTTGGCATCCAAGCTCTTGCGGCCGCCACGTCAGAAGAGCAAGATGCCATTCTCGATATATATGAACCCTATCTCCTGCGTTTAGGTTTCATCGAGCGCACCCCAAGGGGCCGAGTGGCCACCCGCCTTGCTTATCAGCACCTTGGCATGCCCACTTTACGAAAAGAACTTATTTAATTTCACCCTATGTCAGGACACAGCCATTGGGCAGGAATCAAACACCAAAAAGGAATCGCTGATGCCAAACGCAGCAAGCTTTTTTCGAGAATCTCAAAAGAGATTAGCATGGCCGCGCGATCGGGCGGAGATATTGCCGCAAATCCGCGATTGCGTTCTGTGGTAGAAAAAGCCAAGGAAGCAAACATGCCTTCGGATAATATTGCAAAAGCAATAAAAAAGGGGTCGGGCGAAGAAGCAGGGGCCCAGCTGGAGGAAATTCTTGTGGAAGCATACGGCCCCTCAAACAGCGCCTTGATTGTTTCAGCCATTACGGACAACAAAAACCGAACAATTGGGGAAATTAAACAGATTATCGCGAAATATAATGGAAAAATAGCGGAAGGAGGGGCGGTGCGCTGGATGTTTGAAAGAAAAGGAGTCATAACCCTAAACCTCGCACAATCCTCCCTTTCAAAGGAAGATATAGAGCTGTCGCTTATTGAGGCAGGAGCCGAAGACATCTACTGGCAAGAACAAGACAAGGCAGATGCCTACTCCTCTCCAACGGATCTGGATAAGCTCAAGATTTCTCTGCAAGAGAAGGGATTTGCCGTTGAATCAGCAACCCTGGACTGGGTGCCAAAAGAACGTCTTTCCTTGAGTCGGGACGAAGGCAAATCTCTGCTTGCCCTTTTCGAGGCCCTAGACGAGCAAGATGATGTGCAGGATATATATTCAAACATCAAACTTCAAGCATGACCGTACTTGGCATAGATCCTGGCACCGAACGCATGGGATACGGGGTGTTGTCATACGTTATAGGGAAACGGACAAACCCAAATGCCCTTTTTGATTGTTTAGAGTACGGCATATTTCGGACACTAAAAACAGAAATGCCGGGAGAACGTCTGGCCGCCATAGAAAAAAATCTCAATAAGATTATCGCAAACTACAAGCCCGAAGCAATCGGGATTGAACGCCTGTTTTTTACAAAAAATCAAAAAACAGTCATGGCGGTAAGTGAAGCAAGGGGCGTTGTCCTTCTTTCTGCCGCAAAACACAATATCCCCGTTTTCGAATTTACCCCGCCCCAAATGAAACTGGCAATCACGGGATACGGCAAGGCCGAAAAAAAACAGGTCCAGCGGATGATAAAAGAAATACTTGCCCTAAAAGAAATTCCAAAACCAGACGATGCCGCCGATGCCCTTGGAATGGCTATTGCCTGCGGCCTTTCTGTGCACAATCTGCTCTTTAAGGGTTGACACGTCAATTCTAAAAGACTACCATGAACAAGTCCAAAGGTCGTTGCCGTATAAAAGTATAAATTTTACGCATATGACATTCGAAACTATTTTTGCCCAAGATGAGATAGCAACTCCAGAAGAAGAAACACCAGAAGAAACGGCTCCCGCAAAACAGGGAGACGACAACGACGAAAAAGAAGTGGGAATAGAAACTGAATAAACCAAAAAAGACCCTGCCCAGAGAGCAGGGTCTTTTTTACGTTATTTTTACAAATCGCCTCTTTCCCGCCTGCACTACCATTCCGCTTGCTATAGAAACCACCCGATTTGCGTCTTCTTGCACCTGGTTATTTATTTTCATCCCTCCTTGTTCTATGAGTCTTCTTGCTTCTGACTTGCTTTTGGCCAATCCTGTCTTTATCAACAAGTCCACCAAAGAAAGCTCTTTTTCGGACAATTTAATTTCCGTCACTTCAGAGGGAGTCTGTTTCTCGCGGAATACATTATTAAACTCCTCCTCTGCCGCGTTTGCTTCTTTTGCTCCGTAATACAAACCGACAATTTCCCTGGCCAGGGCTGCTTTCATGTCCCTCGGCTTCATTCCTTTTTCTATTGCCGCCACCTTCTCTGCCGCAACATTGGTGCACATTTCAAAGTAGTGGACAACAAGATTATCCTGAAGGCTCATGATTTTCCCGTACATATCTTTGGGAGAATCAAGGATGTTCACGGTATTCCCCAAACTCTTGCTCATTTTCCTGCCGTCCAAACCCAAAAGCAATGGGACGGTAAGCACGTATTTTTCCTTGTTGTTGTAGGTCTTCTGGAGCTTCCTTCCCACTAGCATGTTAAACGTTTGGTCGGTTCCGCCAACCTCCAGGTCAACATCCATTGCCACGGAATCATACCCTTGCATTAGAGGATACAAAAGCTCGTGCGTCCAAATCTCGTTTCCTTCCTTAATTCTCTGCTGGAACATGTCGCGCTCAAGCAATTGGCTCACGGTTACCTGGGAAGTAAGACGCAAGACATCGTCAAACTTCATTTTGTCAAGCCACTCCCCGTTTTTACGTATGGTAACTTTTGAAATATCCAAAATTTTTGCGGCCTGGTTTTTGTAAGTTGCCATGTTTTGTTTTATTTGGGCATCGGACAGGGGTTCCCTGCGTTTATCCTTTCCCGAAGGGTCTCCTATTTTCGCGGTAAATGTCCCAAACAGCAAAACAACCTCGTGCCCCAAATCCTGGAACTGCCGGAGCTTCCTTAAAATTACGGCGTGCCCCAAATGCAAAAATGGGGAAGTCGGGTCTATCCCCAAATACAACCGTATCTTTTTCTTTCGCATCAGCTTTTCCAGTCCCTCCTTGCCCGGAAGAATTTCTGCGACTTGCCGCGAAAGCGTGTCTTGTATAGAACTTTTTGCCATAGCCAATAACCACCATCTTACCTGAAAGATCCGTTTTTCTCAAACTGCCCCAAAGAAGCTTCCGCTTTTCTGAAAATTTTTCACACGCAAAACAGCTTCCTTTTCCTCGTCGTCTAAGAAAGTAATTTCAGCAAGAAACCTGGCAAGAGAAGCCCTGTTCTCTTCATCCATTGCCGGCAGTTCGGCAAGAAAAAAATCTTTCGTCTTTTGACTTATATTCGCTTTCCGTAGAAATTGGCTAAGAGACTTGTCTGTAAGAAATGGGTTCATTGTGGTTGATTATTTTACAAAGGAATCAAAGAACTTTAACAGCCCGTCGAACCATCCCATTTTTCCTTTTGCCGCGTACTGTTTCAAAGTAGCATATTGCCTTCCTCCTTTAACTGCGCCCCACGCCGCATCATCCACGCCAAAACCAAATTCGCCCATCAACCCCCTAATCGCTTCTTCTTGATCTTCTTCGCTTAAATCCTGTCCTGAAAGCTCAAGAGCTTTTTCCGCTAGAGCTCCCAAATCTTTTCCTTCTGCTTTGAGACGCTGCTCTAATTTTTGGCCTGGCCCTTTTTTCTTTTTTTCCTCGGCGTACTGGCGCAGAAAGTCCGCCTCAAGCTCTTCCCTGACTTTGCTGTATATCTCGGCCACTATACTTTCTGGCATTCTCTCGGCCATAGCCGAAATAAGGGAGGCCTTGTTTGCTTCAAACCTTCCTTTCCATTCTTCAGAAAGAATGGCCTGCACCTCTTTCGCAGTTTCGTTTGCCAGTTTTTCGTTTAACCCGCTAAAGAATACTCGCACTTCTTTTGCCTTAATAATTTTTGTCTCTCCATTCCTATTCTTCAGCTTTACGTCTCCGGCTCCAAATATCCAAAACGCACCCGTCTTCTTTTTAGTCTCTCTGATATTGTAACCTTGCTCAAGAAGAGCGTATAGAGCGTCTTGATTAATATACGCCTCTCCCTTAAAGACTTGAGCCAAATCGTCGGCAATCCTCTGCATTTCGCTCTCATCCAAGCTAAGCACGTGTCCCGTTCCCCCCATTGCTATGGCATGATCAACAAGAATCTTAGTTCTCCTTTCCGCCAATTTTTGGCTAACCAAAATTTCCTGCTGTCGTACTTGCATATAGTCTTCTGGAGTACCCAATCCCTGTCGGGCCTGCTCGTCAAGTTTCCTGCCTTCAATTTTTTCCCACAACTCCACCAAAACCTCTTGTCTTACTCCCTGCGCCCGCGAAAGCTCCTTAAACAACAGAACCCTTACTTCCGGAGGAAGATCTCCCTTGCTGTACTTTCCCAGCATATCTCTCAAACCGTCCAACTGGTTCCATTTCAAGCTTCCTTCGATTTGCCCCCTAAAGTCTTGTCTGTTCCATACCAGCTCCCACACACGATCCCCATCAAGTTCGTTTGGGTCAACATCTCCTATGACCGAGGCAAATTCTTTTTTGTTTTTTGAAATAAATTTTCTGCCTTCTTCCGCCACAAAAATCTGCTGGACCTCCTCTATGAGCCCTTTCATCTCCTTTACGGTGTCAGGATTAATTCTAAATTTTTCCGCATTAAATCTTTTCCCGGTCGCGTTCCATCTTTCCTCGAATTTTCTCTTTCTTTCTTTTTCCCTTTCCTTTTCTCCCTCAACAACTATCTCCTTCCTTCTTTCGGGACTTCTTTGTCTCTCGCCACTGCCAATCCTTACATCCGCACTGGCAACGGTCGGAGATATTGTCTCTCTAGAAAGAAACTTCTGCGCTTCTGGCCCCAATAACCCCATAGCTTCTTGATATTCTTTTTCAATCTGCCTTCGTGTTTGTGCGGCTTGGTCTTCGTCAATTCTATTACCGGACAGAGCATTAGCAATCTCACGCAATTTTCCATCGCGCACCCTTCGCAAGGCAATCGCTTTTTCTTCTATTGTCCTTCCCTCGGGAGACTTTTCCCGCCGTTCTCTTTTATTTCTTTCGTCATCGCTTGCGTCTTTTTGCCTGCCCACTGGAGCCTTGCCGCCTTCGGCCGGGACGATAAGCCTGTCTACGCGCCCAGGAATAGTGTTCAGGACGGCAGAAGCAACTCCTTGTCCGCCAAATTGCGCTAAAATCGCATCCAACTCTTCTTGAGTACCCCCTGCCAGCTTTTTTTGATAATAGGCGTTAACCGCATCGCTTTCCAATCTCCTCATTCCTTTTGCCCCGCCTTCCGCGACATCGTCTCTTTTCTCTACTTTTTTTGGGGGAGAAGCAGGCTCTCTCTTGGGTACGACGGGTTTTTGCTCTAGAATATTCCTCATTCTCCGCGCAAATTCTATTCTTTGTCTTTCTGACATGCCCCTCATCCATGTCTCTGCTTGAGCTTGAGAGTAACGGGGCTTGCCTTTTTGCATTAGAAGTTCATTCGCCGCAACACCAATTCTTCTGTCAATTTCGTTTTCAGCAACCCCTTCGCCGCCATTTGACTCTACAACAGCATCGACCACTCTATCTACATCTTTATCCCCGGCCTCTCTCGGATTTTCTCGGCCAGGATCATCGCCCGGGTTCTCTGTAGCGGGTGGAAACTCTCCTACAAAAGCATCTAGTTCTCTTAGATCTTTTAGATCTTTTGTTTGACCACGGTCTCCCCCTTGGTCTTCAGGACCCCTTCTACGTTTTGGCATATTTAAATCACAATTTAGCCCTTTCTAAAATTTCGCTTTCGACTATGAAACGCTTTCTTCCGTACTTGAGCTTTGAAATATTTTTTATAGGTTCCACCATTTCTTTGTTGCCCTTTTGCGGAGGAAGGGTTTGGATTTGGAACGCCGAGGACACCATATTATTGATTAGCATTTTTACGGCCAAATTGAAATTGTCGAGATTCATCAAGTCAAACTTCGAGAACTCGGGAGTAAAATGCTTTTCCAAAAATTCCGCGTCTTCGGCGCCCACCCTGAAGGCTCCTATGGTTCCGGCATTTCCCAAGACCGCATTTTTTATTTCATTCGTAAGCTGGGGAATGTACTGGTGGGCCATAATAAGGCTTAGGCGGTATTTTCTCGCCTCGGAAAGTATAACGGCAATACTGTCCGTGGTAAAGTTTTGGAATTCGTCTATGTACAAATAAAAATCCTGGCGGTCCTCCTCGGCAATACGAGCTCGCTTCATTGCGGCCATTTGCATTTTTGACACTAAAATAAGTCCGAGAAGAGAGCTGTTAACTTCGCCAGTCATTCCTTTGGATAGATTGGCCAAAAAGATTTTCTTTTCGTCCATGACAGCTTCCAAATTGAAGCTTGAATGAGATTGGCCAATGATATTGCGCATCATGTCGTTTTCAACAAACCTGCCAACCTTCGAAACAATATACCCCAGCATATCAGATTTTGTGGAGCCGGTAAGCTGTTTCCATTCCTTGAGCCAAAAGTTGCGCACCATAGGGTCTGCCACCTTTTGCAGTTTGGCCTGCAAAAACTCATCATCCGTAAAAATACGGGGGATTTCAGCAAGAGTGCCGGGGTTGTCGTGATCTGCCATAAGGGCCAGCAAAGCATTTCTCATATTATGCTCAAACATGGGACCGATGATTTCGGGAGGAAAAAGTTTATGGAAAATGGTTATCATTTCCTGAACCGCGAAATCCTTTTGCTCGGGAGTATCGTACTCAAGCATGTTTAAGCCCGACGGCCGCTCCAAATCAAACGGCTCAAACAACACCACATCCTTCACGCGATCCTTTGGCACACATGCCAATGCCGCTTCTACCAATTCCCCGTGCGGATCAACTACGCCAACGCCCTCGCCGTTCTCAATATCCTGGCGGATCATTTCCTGGAGCATGCTTGTTTTACCTGTTCCGGTTTGCCCCACAACATAAAAATGCCTTCTTCTGTCGCCCCGCGAAGCAAAGAATACTTTTCTCTCCTCCCCGCGAAATTTTGAAACCCCCAAAACAACCGGCCCCGCGGCGGGAAGATTTGCCGGCGGAGCGGCGGCGCTTCCTTTGGCGGATTTAATGTAAGGGGTTTCCGTGAATTTGGTTGGGAAATGGTAAATGCTTGCTAGCTCTTCTGTATTGAGAATATTTCGATAGGCATTGCTGAAATTGCGAAAACTGAAATCGTAGATAAGTTTTTTGAGGCTCTTTTTTCGCAGTTTTACAATTTCAAAATTATTGAGCGGAGGCCTGGAGAACTGCCCGAATGCTCCTTCAAAGTGTCCGAAAATTTCTTCGGCTCGCGCTTGGGTTTGCGCCGAAACTATGATACGAATATTTACGTCAAAAACTTCTTTTTGAGTTTTTTGGCGTATTGCTTCCACGATCTGATCGTCCCCCGCCTGGTCTTCTTTCTTTTTCTTTTCAGCTTCCATGGTCTGCTCTTGCTGTTTCTTTTCAGAAGAATTGCCCTGGGTTAAACCATTGAATACGTCCAGGGCCATTTGAGCCAGCGGCCCCCTCATGCTGTCTGCCAGAGCCTGTTTTAGCGGTTTTCCTTCGCGAATGTGCTTTATTACGTTTTCTCCGTATCCTCGCCAATGCCCTTTAGAAACAGGCCTAATAACAACCTGCAGGGCCGCGCCTTCGTCTGGCTGTATCTTGCTCAAGGCATTTGTCAAGGCGCCCAAAGGGTCCTGCTCCAAAGACTTATACGTCGCAATGGGGAAAAATGGGGTATTTCTCAAGCGCACTACTCCTCCGGCAGAAGCTCCTCCAGGTTCAAATACCGTATAATCCTGCGGGATTTTTTCCACAACCGCCTTCGGATATACTCCTTGCACATATTTTTCAAAAGCTCCTTGGAGAAACCGCGGCACGGCAACGTAAAACGAAATGTCGGAGCCTCCAATCCGGGAAGCAATCTCCAGGGTTATGCTCGGAGGGGGAGCAAATAACGACTGAAAAAAACCGGGCCCTCGCAAATGCAAAAAGCTTAAGTAGAATTGCTCCATTTGCGCTACCAGGGCCTTTTCGTCTTTTTGCGCGGCGCCTTCTTGTTTTGCTTCATACTTTGGCATCAATACCAAAAAAAGGGAGGTATTAAGGCTTGAGAGCAAGCTCTTTTTTTCCTTTTGTTTTATATACAAAAATAAAAGTACGCCGAAAGAAACCAGGAGAAACGCGGACAATACAATGTAAAATGGCATGGAAACTCTTATGAAAAATCTTTTAGCATGCCCTCTTGGATAAGCCTATCGTGGAGGGCGTCAAGAATAAAGGGGTCGTTTATTTCTTTTGCGATGCGCACAGCAAAAACAACTCCCTTTTCTTTTGCGGCGGCAACTAAATTATCAACGGTTTTTGCCGGGGTCGCGGCCGGCATTGCCGCAGCTCTTTTTCTTGCCTCCTCTACCGCGGCCGGGTTTTGATCTAAAGCGCGCACCGCCTCCTCCAACTTCTCTCTTGTTGTGTCCCGATCAAAAGGAGCCTCTTTTTCTTCTTGGCTTTTTTCTTCCCTGACCGCCTCTGTTTCGGGTAAAAACACGTCCTTTCCCTCCTGCCCGTCAAACGATTTTTTTTCTGGATCTGATTGCATATAATGTAATCTTTTAAAGAAGTGGGCCGTCTTTGGTGTATTGTAGCAGGTTGCTGGGAGACCCGAAAGATGCTACATTATGTGTACAATGAAATCTCGTTTTGGCAAACTAAAAACGGTTTTTTTGTGGGCGTTGAAAATAAGCTTCGCCTTGTTTTTCCTTGGAAGCGCGGCAGTGGCATTGCTGTTTTTCTATTACGCCAAAGACCTTCCCCGGCCCGAACGCTACACAGAAGCGGCATTTTCCAAGCCAACCCAAATATACGACCGCACCGGAACCGTGCTCTTGTACGAATTATACGAGGAAGAGCGCCGCGAACCCACTCCGCTTTCTGAAATACCCTTAGCCCTCCAAAGGGCGGTTATTGCCACCGAGGACGATGAATTTTATAAACATCCCGGCGTTGACGTGCGCGGCATGACACGCGCGGTTGTTACAAACATATGGCGCAGATCAGCTGCCCAGGGCGGTTCTACTATTACCCAACAGCTCGTAAGAACCGTTTTCCTTTCCCGAGAAAAAACAGTGGAGAGAAAAATTAAGGAGCTCATGATTACTATTGAGCTCGAGCGAAGATACACGAAAGACGAACTGCTCGGATTTTACCTAAACCAAGTGCCGCTTGGCGCCAACCTTTATGGCGTGGGAGCGGCTTCGCCAATATATTTTGGCAAGCCGGTGCAAGAGCTGACGCTTCCAGAATCCGCCGTCCTGGCCGCAATGATCCAGGCTCCTACATACTACTCGCCCTTTGGCACCCACAAAGAAGCCTTGTTTAACAGGAAAAATTATGTACTGGGCCGCATGGAAGAGCTGGGATTCATTACCAAACAAGAAGCTGAAACGGCAAAAGCAAAAGAAATTAAATTTGCCGCGGCAAACCTTACAAATATCAAAGCTCCTCACTTTTCCTTGTACGTGATGGAGCAATTGTTTTCAAAATATAGTGAAGACTATGTAAGGAAAAACGGATTCAAAGTATATACCACCCTTGACTGGAAAGTCCAAAAAGCCGCCGAAGAGGCAATAACAAAATTCGCAAAACAAAACGCAAGCCATAACGCCAACAATTCCGCTATCGTGGCCATAGACCCCAATAGCGGAGAAATCCTGGCAATGGTGGGATCAAAAGATTGGCATGCTCCCCAGTCTTTTCCTCAAGATTGCATCTCTGGAAAAACCTGTCTTTTCGACCCCAAGGTTAACGTGGTAACAAGCTACCCGGGAAGACAGCCCGGATCTACGTTCAAGCCGTTTGTGTATGCTACGGCATTCAAAAAAGGCGTGTCGGATGAAACCATAGTCATAGACGAATTGAAGAATTTTGGAATATGGGGAGGAAAAGAATATATCCCCCAAAACTATGACGGCAATTTTAGGGGGCCCGTTTCTTTGCGGAGCGCGCTGGCTCAATCCCTTAACATCCCTGCGGTTACGGTAATGATAGAGATGGCAGGAATCCCGGAAAGCATCCAAACAGCCAAAGACATGGGGATTACCACCCTCAACAGGGAACCTTCTTTTTACGGCCCATCCCTTGTGCTGGGCGGCGGAGAGGTGCGTCTTTTGGATATGGCTTCTGCCTACGGCGTGTTTGCAACAGATGGCAGAAGAGTTCCTCCTGTTGCAATAATGAAAATCGTTGATCAATCGGGAAGTGTAATAGACCAAAACAGCAAAACATCGGCCACTGTTCTCGCGCCGGAAGTGGCCCGCACAATAACCAGCATACTGTCAGACAACAATGCCAGGGCGCCGGTATTTGGATACAATTCTTCTCTGGTTATCCCTGGCTACAATGTCGCGGTAAAAACCGGCACAACCCAAGAATACAGGGACGCCTGGACAGTAGGATACACCCCGCAAATTGTGGCGGGGGTCTGGACGGGAAATAACAATAACGATCCCATACGCAGGGGGCCAGGCATAGAATTGGCCGCCCCCATTTGGCACGACTTTATGGTAAAAGTTTTGCCTTTTTTTGCTCCGCCCTCGCAACCCCAACAAGAAATACTTTTTTAATGCACAATGACTCCGGTCCTTCCGTAGACTTCCCAGTTTGACATAAACTTACCCGCCGGCCAATACAAACGACCGGAAAGGGGATCGTTTAAGATAATTGTGTGCGGCTGATCTGGCGATCCAATATATCCCACAACAAGACGTACGTGGGTTTCTTTGAATGCTTTAACAAACACACCTTGCGGAGTAACCCATGAGCAATCGGTCATCTGTGTCACAGGAAGACGTCCCCATACCACAATCGGGTCTCCGCTGTCTATGGTTTTTGTGATATCTTTAAGGGTGCCGCTCTTGATAATTTCGCTGGGACGCCATTGCTGGGCCGCAAATACTAAAGGATCCCAAAACACCCCAAATCCCGTAGTACACATTTGCCCCTCAATATTCCCCACAAAACCTTGGTTGGGATCGCCCCACACAACACCCTGCCTTGCAATGGGATAAGAATACCCCACCCTGTCCATAATATCGCTTTCTTTGACTTTTTCCCCTTTGTACCCCAGGGCCATTTTTAAGGAAGCTGCCTCGCACGACAATGGAGAATCCTGCCAATCAACAGGAATAGGAAGCAAGATAAGGGACGGAGGGCTATTCGCGCTTACGCTTGCTAAAATATTTTCCTCGGGAATACGAACAGCGAAAGAGTGGCTGGAAGTTTTCTCCAATCCAAAACCCTTAATATTTTCGAGGTTAACAGAATATTCGCCGCCCTCGTTAAGGCCCGCAGGAGCATAAAACACTGCGTCGCGGAATAGATGGTTTTGGATAAGGGGCTTTTCGAAACGCCATTCCCCGTACAGGACGGGAGATATTTGGGTTTCCAATTCTTTTCTTTGCACGGGTTTGTCGAATTGAACGCGAAAAAGAATATCTTCCCCGTTCGCTTCTTGAGGACTCAAAACCGCCATAACACCAGGAGGAGTAAAGACCGAAAAAATCGTGTCAAGGGCAAAGGGAGAAGAAGCAAAGAATAGCAAACCAGCCCCGAAAAACCCGAAGATCTTTAGTCTCGATCCTAAAGTCATGGAAACTATGCTTTTATTGGCATTAAAATATACAAAAAACCCTCCTGTTCTTGCGGCGCCAACACGGCAGGACCGTCTTCCCCGCTCAAGCGCATTTCCACATCCTTACTTTTCATGGCGCCCAGCCCTTCAAGTAAAAACCTCCAGTTAAAAGATACCTGCAGATGCTCTCCCGCAACATCCCCCTTTAAAAAAGAAGTGTGCTCCCCAACATCGGTATTCCTGGAAGTGATTTCCATGCCCCCTTCTTCCGGCTGGAAACAAAAATGGGCTTCGTTTGTTTTCCCCGTGAAAATACTCGATGCCCGCACATGGTTCATAAGCTCTGCTCTGTCCGCAATAACCTTTGTTTTATAGTCTTTGGGAATAATATCCTGGTATCTCGGGTATTCCCCATCAATCAGTCGGGATACTACCTGCACATGGGGCTGGGAAAGATCTTCTGAAGAGTAGTCAAAAATAACCTGGCTCGCGGAAAGGCAAGCTTTTACCTTCCCCTCTTTCTCGCTAAAAATAGAAATAATCTCCCGCGCTGTTTTTTGGGGCAGTATAAAAGAGGTTTCCAGCGAAGAGGGTTCTTTAAAATACAGCGTCTTTTCCCCCAGGCGGAAACTGTCGGTTGCCACAACTTTAGCTGAATCTTTCTCAAAAACCAAATACACCCCTCCAATCTCGGGACGCGCCTGGCTTTGTCCAGCCATTCCAGCTACTTGGTTTAATCCCCTGCAGAACGATTGCGCTTCAACCTCCATGCATCGTTCCTCTCCCTTAAGCGAAGGAATAAGTGGAAATTCTTCGGCGCTTAATATTTTTACAGTGGTAGAATAATCCCCGCACACTACAAGCAATTCACCGTCGCGCTGTTCGAGCATAACAGAGGACTCCGGCAGAAAACCCACAAGCTGCGACAAAACCCTTCCTGGAATGACTACACTGCCCTCCTGTTCGTTTTTCGAGAGCATCCTGTACCTAATGCCAATCTCCAGGTCGGTGGCCGCCAATTCAACAAAATTTTTCTCGCATGAAAGCAGCACGTTCCCCAGTATGGGCAGGCTCAACGATTTTGAAATAGCTTTTTCTACCGTAAGCAATCCCTCTTTTAAATTTTCTTTCAGTACGGTGGCTTTCATCTCCTCTATAATTATTAATTAATATGTATTGATTACTGTTATTACTATAGCTGGGGAAAACTCGCACCCTCTTCTTAACCCCTCTTTAATATTCTGTGTATGGAGCTGGGGATAAATCGCTCCTGAAAAAGAGCAGAACTTAGCTTATAAAAATCAGCGGAAGTTATCCACTGTACATCCTCTGTTTTATTAGATTGATTTCATCAAACAAAATTTCGGATTCCTGCATTTCTTTCCCAATTTTTTCACAGGCATAAATTGCTGTGGTGTGATCTTTGCCCCCAAATCTTTTGCCAATAAAGGGAAAGGAACTTTTTAATTCTTCGCGGAGCAGGTACATGGCAATCTGTCTTGGTTTTACAACCTCCTTTTTGCGGGAGGGCGCGATAATGTCTTTTTCTTTGATATCATAAAATTCAGCCACAATCTGGATGATTTTCTTATGGTTTATCATTTTGTTGGGGCTTTGTATGACTGTTTTGAGCGCGGATTTAGCATCCACAAGGGTTGGCGCCTTGTTTATGAGCCTGAAGTGCGCATACAGCCGGTTAAGAGCGCCTTCCAGCTCCCTAATGTTTCTCTGGATGTGCGATGCTATGTATTCACATATATCTTCGCCCAGCATAAAGTTTTTTTCTTGCATTTTCGATTTCAAAATGGCCAGTCTTGTTTCGTAGTCTGGCATGCTGACGTCCGCGACCATGCCCCCCTCGAAGCGGGAACGCAAACGCTCTTCCAGGGCCGGAATAGATTTTGGCGGCCGGTCGGACGAAAAAACAACCTGCTTGCCGTGCTCGTACAGGGTATTAAACGTATGGAAGAGCTCTTCCTGGGTTTTGTCTTTGCCGGCAAGAAATTGCACGTCGTCTAAGATAAAAATATCAATGTCGCGGTAGGAAACGCGAAATTCATCAACCGTACGGTTGCGGATGGCCGAGACAACTCCCGACGTAAAGCGTTCCGAAGAAATATAGCGCACTTTCTTTTCCGGGAAATCCTTTGCTATCTTGTTGCCTGTTGCCTGCAAGAGATGGGTTTTGCCCAGCCCCACTCCCCCGTATACGAAAAGGGGGTTGTACACTGTTCCCGGGTGCTGGGTAATGGCCAAAGAAGCGGCGTTAGCCAATTCATTGAAAGGGCCCACGATAAAATTCTCAAAAGTATATTTTGGGTTGAGGTTTGTGGTTTTGTTTACCTTGAATTCCTGGAATTCAAGCTGCGCCTCCGCGACCATTGCGGCAGAATGGGAAATTGGGCTGGGAGTTGGGGCTTCTTTTGGTTTCTGGGGAACTTTTTCTACCGTATATAAAATCTCTTTTATTTCGTGGTCTGTTTCCTTTAAAATCTTAAATATCAGCTTGTTATATTTGTTTTCGAGCCACTCTTTCGAAAAATTATTCGGCACGGACACAAGAAGCTGGCCACCTTTTTTAGAAAGGATAAAAGTATTCTTCAGCCATGTGGCAAAATTGGCCGGAGAAATATGAAATTGGAGTTGGGCAAGCACGGCTTGCCAAAGTTCTTCTTTTGTCATTAGTCTGCGACTAGCTGTTGTATTGAAGAACGATGATGGATCATTATAGCACAACGCAATCTCGCGCCAAATAAACAAGAAAGCTCCAAGGCTGTGCAGAAGCTGGGGAAAAGCTGGGGATAGGCTGGTGAGAAAGGGAACGTTTGACCAGGTAACGGCAAAATAGTATACTTTGCCTATGAGCATAACATATCAACCCAGGAAAAAGAAACGGAAAAGAACCCACGGTTTCTTAAAGCGGACCAAAACCCGTACAGGACGGACTATTGTTTCAAAGCGCAGGCAAAAAGGACGAAAACGCCTGACTGTTTAATAATGCGCGATCTTTCGAATGCTCCCCAAAGCCTTACGGCTTACAAAAACAAAAGAGTTTGAACGGGTTTTCCGCGGTCGCAACAGCGTGCGGAGCGAGGGAATTGTTGTGCGCAGAAAAGAAAATCAGTTTCCCTTTTCCCGGTTCGCGGTCGTTGTAAGTAAAAAAGTCTCAAAAAAAGCGGTGGAGCGAAATCAAATCCGCCGGTTTTTAAGCGAAGCAATCCGAAAGCGCATTTCTGAAATTAACAACGGCTGGGACATAGTGATAATTGCTCTGCCCGGGCTTTCAATCAAAACAGAAGAAGAAGCCGCCAGGATCGCCTGGAAAGCATTCAAAAAAGCTTCGCTACTGCAACCTACCACATCTAGATTAAACGTATGAGCCTTATTGTAGATTTTTTTCGGACAGTTCTTTTTATCCCCCTTTTTAACGCCCTTGTTTTGCTCTATGAGTACTTGGGTGATTTTGGGCTTGCTGTCGTTGCGCTGACGCTAGTGATACGTTTCGTGCTGTATCCCTTGAGCGCCAAAGCCACGAAAGCCCAAAAACGGTTGGCAGAGCTCCAGCCAAGGATCGAGGAAATTCGGGCGAAATTCAAAAAAGACCGGACGAAGCTCGCCGAGGCGACAATGGAGCTGTATAAAAAAGAGAAGGTAAATCCTTTTGCTTCCTTTCTCCCCCTTCTTCTCCAGCTTCCCGTGATGATTGCATTATACCAATTGTTTTGGAAGGGATTTAACGGAGACAAGCTGAATTTATTGTACAGCTTTATCTCGCGTCCCGAGGTTATCAACACCACGCTTTTAAATTTGGTTGATCTGGCAAAAACCTCTCTTCCGCTTGCCGTGCTTGCCGGGCTTACCCAATTTATACAGGTAAAACAGACAATACCTCAAAAAAAACAAACAGCCAAAACACAGACAGGTGATTTTTCCTCCATAATGCAAAAGCAGATGCTGTTTATCTTCCCCGTAATCATAGTGATTATCGGCATGCGCATGCCCTCGGCAGTTGCTTTGTATTTGGTGGTGAGCAATTTATTCAGCATTGCCCAATACTGGTGGATGAACAGGAACGATAAAAAAGAGAAAGCTTTGGCAAACGCAAATGCTCAATAACTTTCTTTCGACAATTGAAAAAGAGGCAAAAACCCTTTTCTCAAAGCTCGAACTGGAAGGCGAGGTAAAAGTAAGCCTGCTTGAAGACGAAGTATACTCTATTGATCTTGTTGCCAAAGACCCCCAATTGTTTATAGGCGACAGAGGGTCGGTGCTTTCTGATATCCAGTACCTTTTGCGGCTCATAATGAAAAAGAAAACAGGCGAATCTATACGCCTTACCATGGATATTAACGGCTACAGGAAAAACAAGGAAAACTACCTGCGCGAGCTTGCCAGAACAGTGGCAGACGAGGTTTCCCTGCTTAAAAAGCCCAGGGAATTGGAAGCTATGCCTCCTTCGGAGAGGAGGATCGTGCATATGGAACTAGCCGACCGTAATGATGTTGTTTCAGAAAGCCTTGGCGAGGAGCCAAATCGAAGAATTATTGTAAAGCCAAAATAGCAATGTGTGTAACCAGGTTACACACACCCAAAACTTAGGGAGACTAAGGTATACTATATGTGTACTTTGTCGTAAGACGGCGGATGTGTGACACCATGTGTGACACCTGGTGTCACACATGTGGCTGAAAAGGGCGTTTCGGCGAAAGCTTGACAATATCCCCGGGAGCTGGTCTAATGAAAGTAGAGAGTTGCTCTTTTCCTAATTCGGTTGTCGGTAAGAACAGACAATGCAAGGAGGGTTAAAATGACTACCACTACCCAAGTTCGTAGACCGGCCAGACTACCCGGCTGGGTTTTCCCAACCGGGGCCGTGGTACTGTTCCTGCTAGCCGTGGGGTTGTTCTTGTCGGTTGCGACAGGCTTTTTCTCAAGGGAGACGGTCGCTCTTGCGCCGACCGACAACAACGCGGCGGTCGCTGCGCCAGGCGACATCGTCGTCCAGGAGCAGAAGGTTCCCGCGAGCGACAGCGCTGTCGTGCTCCAGGAGCAAGTCCTCCCCTCCACCTCTGTGAAGGGCAAGGCCACGGTCTATACGGGGCCGTATGCCGATACGGTGGCGCGGGAAAAATGGGGTATTACACCTGGGGTGTATCAGCTTCCCGGTGATCCTGTCGATAGTATGGAGGACGGCGGTCAAATCGTAGCCTCTTTTGTGCTGTTGGCCAATTGGGGGTACGTAGACCAGGCCATGATGTTAGTCGGTGGGCCTAGTATTGGGGGCAATCCTGAAGAGTTGCTGATTGTGGCCCGGTGGCTAAGCCAACAGCCTCGTTTCTCGGGAGTGGAGATTCCCGAGGAGCAGGTCTATCACGGCGTGAAGGGCTGTTACGGATGCGTGGTGATGAAGGGAGACGTACACGCTCTGGGCGTCCCGGATCTCGCGCATCGCGAGCTTTTCGGCAAGTTTCGGCCCGTTCTCGTGCCCTCTGGTGCTGGGGGGCTGAAGTTTGCAAGCTTGAAGTAGCAACAAGCAAGAGGCACCGCTTTTGGGCGGCGCCTCTTCCCTTTTTCTAGAGAGAAGGAAGAGTCTCTTCAAATTTGTTTTGACAAACTTTTTCGATTTCCGGATCTCCTGGGTCTAGTATTTTTATACTATCTGCGTCTTCATTCCATCCATTGTTTTTGACAAAGGAAGGGGCAATTTGAATAGCGTCTAGATTAGCAATGAGTTTATTGTTCCCGCTTGTGTTGTCAAAGCATACTCTTTTTTTGTTTTCTGAAATCGGATAATTTTCATTATAGTTCTCTTCCTCGTAAAGCACGACAACTGCATTTTGATTGATATAAAGAGAACCTATTTGCGTGCACAAGTCATCGTTTGACGGAGAAGAATCCTCAACAATTGATCTGCAAATCCTTGGAGTGCTTTTCGTAAACTTTCTCCAAGCTATTCTGCAACCCACGTCATCGCATGCATAAACTCCTTTTACTCTTTGCATAACAGATTGCATGAGGGGTTGTATGTTTTGGCTACTAGGAGTCAGACTAACCAAAACTTCGTTCTCTCCTTTGGTTATACCGCGGCATGTTGTTGAGGGCCCCGGATTTTCTGGCGAAGGAACGTTGCAACAAGTCCACGTCTCTCCAAATTTGCCAGATTCTCCTCCGGCTCGGAAACACTCAGCAACACACGATTTGCTGTATTCGCCCGGAGCAGAGGTTATAACACATGCTTCAGGCCAAATATGTGCTGGGTCTGAGGAAGTAGCAGGAATGACATCAGAAGAGTCAAAATCTACAGGAGGTTGTCCTGGAGCCAAAGGAATCCCTCCCGCGCATTGGTAGGTGTGATTAGCTCCGCTTATTGGACTGCATCGGTAGGGAATGTCTACGGTGGATTTTGTTAGCTCAAACGTTCCAAGCTTGAGTTTCTTTGCCCCGGGGTCTTGGATTGTAGTTAGATCGGGATTGAACAATTGGATTATGAGAACGGAGGAAAGCAAAAGCAAAAGGCCGAAAATTGCTTTTTGGATTTTGTCTTTTGCGTCGCCAATTTGCCCCGGATTTCCCGCAGAAGACAGGTATTGAACTCCTCCCCAGGTGAGCATCAAAAATGCAAGTAATCCGCCAATGCCAATCATGAAATAGTATAGCCAGGCAATGAACTTGGTGAGCTCTTGGTCGGTATTGAGATCATATCCTCCAAAAGATGGATACTGAAGATTGAGACAAAGCGAATCGCTTGAAATACAATTTCCGCCGCAGGCCTTTTTACCCTCTTCGCAGGTAATAGATTGTTGATTTTCTTGCGCAAAAACAGCGGGGGAAGAGACTATAAAAAAAGCCACGACAGCGAAGAGCGCGAAAAAGAAAATATGTTTTGCGGAGATACGGAGCATGTTGTAAAATTATATCATTTTTCTTTTAGGGTCGAAAGCACGCGGCAGGTCAAAAAAGGGAAAATGCCTACTATCGGGATGGCTTCTAAAAGAAAAGTGAGGCCTGCTTTGCCGAGTATCTTTCTTAATACTTTTCCTTGGTATCCTCTTCTTGTGTCAGAAGAGGAGCCGCGGGACATTTTTGCTTTTGCTTGTTCCAGGCGATTAGTCCTCGAGTAAATCCAGAGATTTATAATTGGGATCGTGATGGTATCTAAAATAAGGCCGAGGATTTTAGGGAAAATCAGAAAAGCAAGCGGTTCCAAAAAGATGTCCATCAAGTCGACGGTTCCGGCAATAATGAGCATGATTAAAAAATCCGGATCTGTAATTCTTACCCTTGCCCTTTCCGTTGCTTCGGAATTTTCTTGAGCTTGTCCTTGCGGCTGGTTTTCTTTTTGTCCTGGAGTTTCCGGGTTTGTTTTGGATTCAGGCGGGGCATTGGCCGTTTCTGTTGCCATGGCATTACAACGCTTCCTTAAGTCCTTGTATTTCTTCCGGGTTGGTGGTTACTATGCTGTGCTCTAAGGGCGAGGCGATGACGCGTATTGCCACATGCTTTTGGCCGGCAAAAAATATTCCTTCGCCGGTATTTGTTTCCAGAAGCATATTTTTTTCCATACCAGTAAGACTGAAGGATTTTTTGACCAGGTCAATCGTCGCGGGCGATTGTTTCATTAGCACTTGTATGGAGGAGTTGGTGATAATGGGTTTTCCGTATTCAGAGCGCATAAAATCCCCCACATCCTGGGTAATGGTGGTAACTCCAAGCCAATATTTTCGCGCTCGTTTGGCAACCCCGAAAAGGAACGAAGCTCCGTCTTCCGTTTGCATTATCCACCAGGCTTCGTCGAGCACAAGCACCCTCTTTTTGAGTTCCGAGCGCACCTTGCTCCAAATGTATCGCATAATAGTGTACATTGCCATTGGCCGCAGGCTGTCTTCCATTTCCCGTATGCCAAAAACAAGTAGGTTATTGTCGAGCGAAATATTTGTGGGCTGGTTAAAGAAATTAGAGTATGTTCCCTTTGTAAAGCGCTGAAGGCGTTCCACCAAAGAATCTGCGCGATCCATGGTGCGCAAAACCTCTTCAAGATCCTGCATTAAAGGAATTTTATCTGGCCAGGCGGCGGGATCAGAGTTGGCAGTTATGTCTTTTGCCGCGTATGTTTCGGCAATTGCCCTGTCCATAATGGCATCTTCTTCGGGGGTTAGCCCGCCGAGCATAATACGCATAAGCCCTACCAGGTTAATGACGTTGCTGCGAAGCACATCGGCGGCGGATTCATCTTCGCGCGGCTGGGACAGGTCAAACGGGTTAATGTGGTTTTCAGAACCCAAAGAAATATTAAAAAAGCTTCCTCCTACCGCCTGGCTTAAAGTTTTGTATTCGTTTTCAGGATCAAGCACAATCACATCCACCCCCGTCATTAACGAGCGGATGATTTGCAGTTTAGCGTAGTAGCTTTTTCCAGCGCCAGAAGCGGCAAAGATCACTTCGTTTGCGTTCGGCAAAGAAAAGCGGTCAAAAAGTATGAGTGAGTTGTTGTGCTGGTTTATACCGTACAAAATTCCTTCGTTCGAGCTCAAGTCAAACGACACAAACGGGAAAACAGAAGACAAGGGTTCGGTATTGAGATCGGTGTGGACATTGAGCAAATCTTTGCCGTAGGGCAGGCAGGAATTGAAACCTTCTTTTTGCTGATAAACGGCAGGTTTTATGTAAATAAGTTTTGACTCAAATATGGAGCGCAGGTTTGTTTCGATTTCGCGAAGCTGATCGTGCGTTTCGCCATAAGCGGTGATGTAAATTCCAAGCTTAAACATTCTTTCCTGGGCTGTTTGCAGGCGATCTCGCAAACTCTCCAAGTCCTGGAAGGCAATTTCAAGCTGGGGATCGCGGATTAGTCCCTTGTCTTCCCTTTCCATTATTTCCGCCTGGACCTCGGTAATGCGTTTTCTTAAGTGGCGCATTATCATGGCCGTGTCAATGGGATGGATAAATAAAGATATGTCGAGAGGAACGTCGAGGTTTATTGCCTGGGCGAGCCAAACGTCGGTGAGGTATCTTGGGTAGGAGAAAACGAAAAATGATTTTGCAATGCGCCCGCTGATTTCAAGGTATTCAGGATTTACCCGAATCGAAGAAGGCGCGATAATGTCGTTCGCGGTAACTTTGGCTGTCGAAAAAATCTGTTCGGGGATTTGCTGTTTTTTTAAGAAAGGCAGTTTCATGGGGATAATCCGAATCTACGAATGAATTCGAATGCTACAAATAAAAGAAATAATCATATATGACTCGGGTGAAGAATTCTTTTTGGGACAATGTATTCTGCTCTGAAGTTTACTAGTATTCCCAGTTGTTTATCAAGTGCGGCTAAATAGCGTTTTACTTGATAATAATCTTCTCTTGTAAGGATTCGTTTCGCTTTTAGTTCCAAGATGATCCTGTCGGCTACAAGGAAATCAACTTTGTTTCGTCCCGCTTGTTCTCCCTCAAAAGAAATTGGCAGAATTTTCTCTCTTTCATACACTATGTTGGCCTTGTGTAATTCACTTTCAATTTTATCACCGTATTGCTGTTCATTGCAGTATTTTCCGAGTTCGTTATGTGTTAAGAATAAAATTCCGGTCAAGGCGTAGGACAATTCTGGATAAAGCACCGTTTCTTTCATGTTTTTGCATTGTCTATTCGTAGCATTCGAATACATTCGTAGATTCGAATCATGTAATAAGTTCTGGCGGAATGGATGGGAAATATCCCACCTCTGCTTCCTGGGGATGATGCCAGCTCCAAAGCAGTTCTATTAACTCCTCCGTGTTTAGTGGTACGGCATGCAGTCCTGCCCTTCTCAAACCCAGGGCAACATACTCCATCCTTTGCCAAAGTTGGGATCGCATTCTTTCAAACTGCTCATCTGAAATTTTTCCTAAACCCTGTGTTCCGCGCTTTAGCAGGCTTTGCTTTGATCCGGTGGAAATAACCTCCAAACCGCTAAACGGCACTACTACAAAAAAGCTTTTTGCCAAAATAGACCCCGAACTGATAAGCTGGCTGATGAATTTTCGGTAATCCTCGGTTTGTTTTTGCAGGAGAGTGCTTGTTTGCTGTGCCTCGAGGTTTTTAATGTAGTCTAAATATCCGGTAATGTTGAGGCGTCGGGATTGCATGGTAATTTGGAGGGGAAAATCCAAGGAATTCAAGAAGTTTTGGAATTGGTAAATTGTGGCGTCCTGTTCTTCTTGCGATTTTAGAGCAAAGTTTTGGGAAGAAACCATCAAAACTCCTCGGATCCCCCGATCTCGAAGTATTAGCACGCCCTGTTTTATTTCGCTTACCGGCAAAAATTGTTGGGTTGGGGTTTCGGCCATTGTTTACGCGTTTGGATTTTGGGTTTCTACTTGACTGGACAAATTCCGTATTTTGCTTTTGCTGGTAAGGGTAACGGCAGAAAGGGTTTCGGATGTTTCCGTGGTTGCGGAGCCTGGCTGTTGTTTTGCTTCGGCCGAATATTTTGCGTCTTCTTTTTTCCACACGTATATTTTGGTTCCCGTGCTAAAGCGGAGCATGTTGAGGACGTATTCAGGAAAAGATCGGCCGTTTACCCGTACAAAAGCGAGACTTAGTCCAAAGGAAATTAGGATAAGGGCAAGCACGAGGAAAAGGGGGCGGAACGGGATGAGGAAATATAAGACAAACGCAAAAGCTCCAGAACCCCCGATAAAGCCGAATTGCTTGAATGTAAGGGGGCCGATGATTCTTGCTTCCCTATCAATGAATTGGGGAACTTGAAATCGCATTGTGTATTATTCTTCAGTAGGCTCTCGATAAGGATCGGGGCCGGAATGCTTGATCTTTTTTATGGTTTCCTGGGATTGTTCCGTGTTGATATTGGCGTCGGAAGTTGAGGTAACTTTGATGGGCTGTTCCTTTATGGCAGAATTTTCCGCGTTTCCTATTTTATGCAGTGAATCAATAGTAGATCTTAACGGATAAAAAATAAATCGGTTCAGCTCTTGGGTAATCCCTTGCGTTGCCGCTTTTTTCAAGCCAATTTCTTTTTCGAGGTTTTTTTGAAAATCTTCAGGGCGCACCAAGCCCAGTAAAACATCCCCTACTTGAGCGGCAACTCGTGGAACAAGGTTGCCTGGTACCTGGTTTTTGGTACAAGCGCTACCAATATGATTTGCGGTTTCTTCTGAAAATATTGCTTCTTGCAATTGCTCGGGCAAAGTTTTGTATAATTTCCACAATTCCTCTTGTGTGTATTGATTTGCCATATAGTAAATTATAGGACATTTCTAGGTGAAGTAGAAGAAGCGCGTCTAAATTTGACATAAGCGTAATTTATTGCTATGTTATATATAGATAGTCAACAAACGACGGGGAGAAAGTGCTATGGCAAAAATAATTCTGTTTGCCCTCGGTGGGGCGCTTGCGGCCCTGGGCTTGCTTACCCTCTTCATGGTGGATAAAGCCCAGTTCGGCTGGGGAGCTTTGCTCCTGGGGGGCGTGTCTGGGTTGTCGGGGCTGGGCTTGTTCTTGCTTGAAACCAAACAACTTGCCGGGTTCGTCCAGGTTCCAGAGGATGAACGTGGCGTGATTGAATGGTACGGGAGGTACAGCAGGATTTTGAGACCCGGAAAAGCATGGCTTATTCCGGGGGTCGAAAAAGTGCGGGCTCGGGTACCGGTGAGCCAACAGACAATCCCGCTTCTAGACGACGATAAGCATCCCAACTCAATTGACTTTGACGATGCCGCCGCTACGGTAATTGGAGCCGCAGCGCAAGTCGAGGTGATGAATCCAGACACTTCCTACGATGCCGGCGACGGGAAATTCTTGCCAGGAGCTTACCGCGTTATCTACGGTCATGATGATTGGAGGGCTCTGGTAAAGGATCTTGTGGGCAATGCGCTGCGAAGCTATCTAAGCTCCCTTGCATCTATCAACATTGCGCTTAGGGTGCGAGGAGGCTACAACGTTGCTCGCAAGGGTCCCGACGGTATTCCAGACGATCGACTAGACGAGCTTGACAAGAAGCTGTCAGAAGTAGGAATCAGATTGAAGGGAGTGACTATCCAGGATTTCCAGACATCAAAGAGATTCCAGGAGGCAAGGGAGTCGCGAAGCCAGGCCGTCGCTGAGACCGACGCTGTGCTCGAGAGAACGATAGGCATGGCGGTACGGATAATGGGGCGGGCGGAGGGTTTGACTGAGCAGGAGATGCAGCAGAGAATAGCCGGAAATCCAGAGCTTAAGGCGCAGGTCGTGGCGGCAGCTCTGGAGTTGCTCAAGCTTGAGAGAGCCCTTGATAAGGGAGCCTACACCGCCATATCAACGAGCGGCGGCGGGGGCATGGAGGACGTGTTTACCAGGCTCGTTGCGCTGTGGAAGAAGTGAGGGATCAATGGCCAATAGCAATAACAGCAAGTGGAGTCGGTATCCCACGACGGGAGGGGGTGGGAAAATACAGAAACCCCCTATCCGCAAAAACCCCTTCGCCCGTCTCCTAGATGCGTTGCGAGGGGGAACGGAGGGCCGCCATCGTCGAGAAATCGAAAAGGAGGCGATGGCAATGGCAAAACAGCGCGACGAGGAGCGCGCCAAAGCCACAAGATCGAAAGCTCTTCGAGGTTGAACACAAAGGCGAAGACACCATGTCTTCGCCTTTCATATTGCACCTTACTGTATGGTGAAACCCAATCTGCGGCCAGCTGTATTGCCCAAATAATATCCTAGCTTAGCATTATTTCCTCCGTTGGGGTCTTCGAGCCAAGCTAACGGCGTTTGCCCTGCGGGCGTTAAGGCCCTTAGTCTATCCTCCAAAGCCTTAACAGCTTTAAATCCGTGTTGGACATAAAGAGCTGAAACTTGGCCGCCATCCCATCCTCGCAGTATGGCATTGAGAGTGTCCGGATGATTTAATGCGCTTTCTGACATTTGTCTGATTTTATCGGGTTTCATGCTCGCTAGTCGTTTAGTGCGTTCTTGCATTATATGTGTGGGGCCAACCGTATTTCTTGCTTGAGTAGCAGCTTGTTGTTCGGGCCATGCTGGATTTGCCGTCATGAGTCTTTCTTTTTCTGTTGCTACGGCAGCGTCTTGCAATTCCGTAGGGGTGATAGCGTGAGGCATAGCTGCCTCGATATCTTTATGTTGTCCAATTTGCTTTGCTTTCGAATAAATTTTTTGGATCTCTTGTTCTCCGTTAGGACCCATTGCCTTTATGAGATCGTCAATGTCTCCGCTTTTAATTTTTGCATTAATGTAGCCGATTTTTTCCTGAACAGATATATTGCCTCTTAATCTTGAAGCCACTGTTTCTGCGCTCAATTTTGCCGCGGCAGTTTCGGCTGTGCCGACTTGCCCCTTTAGTGTAGCTTGGTTTTCAGAACCCAGTTGTCTGCCTGCCCATCTTGCAAGAGGAGCAATGGGGCGAATGCCAAACTTCCCGATTCCTTTGGCGTCTCTGGAAGATGTTTGCTCGAGTTTTTCTGCGAATTTTTTAAATCCGGGACGTGATGCCGCCCATGTTCTTGCTGTGTCGCCAAGGGGTCGGCCCGCTCTGGCCGCGGCTTTTCTGCCCGTATCTTTTCCCCAGGCAATTAGTTTTTGGCTTCCTGACGGGGCAAATGCCATACTTATTCCCACACCTATCATAAGCAGAAAGATGCCCGTAGCAGGAGCCAGAAGAGCTGTAAATAGTTGGGACATATTCCCAATTTCGCCTCCTATATTGGGTGAAGAAGGAAACAATTCTGTAGTTTTAAGATCCATTACTTGTCCGGCAATATACATAAAAAATCCGATAGGAATGCCGACAATAGACCATTGGATAAGAGTTTGCCACCATTGGCTCCAGTACTTCTTTGTGCCGGGGAGAATATATGCCGCGAAAGCAAAGGGGGCAAGGATGACAAGAAGCCATAAAACAATAATACGAAGAAGTAGTACAAGAAATACTACCCAAAACACTAGAGCGGATACCAAGAAGAATACGGCAGATACTAAGCCATACGAAACTCCTTGAGCAAAAACTTCCAACAAGCTCAATTCATCGCTTGACCCGATAGTGCTTAAGTAGTCGCTTCCAATGCTAAAAACTTGGTTGAAATTTCCTGCGCCAAAATTTCCGATGGCCGAAAAGAAGTAGTGGGTA
Source organism: uncultured Candidatus Saccharibacteria bacterium (assembly GCA_964479725.1). Classification (GTDB taxonomy): domain Bacteria; phylum Patescibacteriota; class Minisyncoccia; order Minisyncoccales; family UBA10102; genus CAYZNF01. The sequence continues at coordinate 12,151 of CAYZNF010000004.1, read as the reverse complement.
ATAATATTAGAAAAATCTACCACTAACCCGACAAGGACATTGCTGAAATTCATTAAAAGGATAATAACAACGAGGTTGACTATGAGCTTTTTATTGGCATATTCTTGCAATCTTAAAATTGTTGCTAAGCCAATAAAGGCTAAAATAAGAAGGAAGAATAGGTTTACAAAGTTTCGTGAAAATTCCCAGCCGTGTTGCACAAAGTCTGGCACAGCATTGTTGCCTGGAACAATCCCCACGTTTAGCGTGATTTGCATGCCCCACGACAAGAGGCCGGCGATAGCGAAAAAGATAAATGCGGGAACAATCGTAAGAAGGGTAATAGTCGCTTGCGTAATCCAGCGCACCAGATTATCCCCAAAATTCCAAGGCCAAGATATGGCATCGGCAAATGCGGAGGGTATCAAAAGAAACAGTAGGAGGCTTAAAAAAGAAAAAAAAGTTTTTTTTGTGAGAATTCTTTTTTGCAGTATCCCCAAAAATTTTTTCATTTATGTGAAAAGACGAGAATTAATACGTTGAAAAATTATACCATATTTTCAGAAAGCATAGAAAATTTTTAGAATTCTATTTCCTCCCACCTGCCGAAGATGTTAATGTCGTAGCCCAAAAGACCCAGGAGCATGTTTATGAATGTCCAGGAAAGCAATAAGATAATAAGCCCCACTCCAACGGATCTCCACAGGCTTTTGACTTTTGTTAAGGGTTCTGGGCCGCCGAATGCCGGGGAAAAATAAAATATGACTCCGGTATAAACAACCATAAGCACGAGTATAACGGGCACGGCTTTCAACAGCATAAAATCGATGAGGAGCTTTATAAGAAGCACCGTGTGTTTTAATCCGCAAGGCTCGGTATCGTCCCACGGGGTATCGTCATTATTTGTTTCAATAGCGCAGGGAATTAGGCCGAATGAGGAAGCCGGCTGGTCTTGTGCGAAAGCCGAGGTTAAGCCAAAAGAAAAGGCGGCAAAAAGCATTGCCCCAATAATGCCAAAAACCAAAAACAATTTCATTTGCTTATTGTACTGTCTTTGCAAGGTTTATCCAATCCCCCACTGAAAGGGTTTCGGCGCGCCGGTTTTCCTTGATGCTGTTTTGGGCCAGCCACTGGGACACGCGGTCCTTGGGAAACTCAAGCGCTCCTGCCAGATTGTTGATCAAATGCCGTCGTGGATGTAAGAAACCAGCCTTAACAATTTTAAAGAATAAGGAGATATTTCCTATCTCCCGTGTGTAAATGTCAGTAGGAAATAAGCACAAAATAGCAGAATCTACGTTAGGAGAAGGCCAAAAAGACCCTCTCTTAACATACCGGACAATTTCTGCTTTTGCGAATAATTGTACGGCCACAGCTAGGATGCTCATATTTGGGGGTTTGGCGCATATTCTTTGGGCTACTTCTTTTTGGACTATGAGCGCCATAAGGCTGGGCTGGGGGCGGATATCTTCGAGAAACCTTTTGATTGTCGGGCTAGTTATATAGTATGGAAGGTTTGAAACGATCTTGTATGGCGTTTCAAGTGAATTGTCGAACTCCCATTCAAGGGCGTCCCCTTCCTTTATTTCCACATTGCCGTATTGTTTGACGCTTTGGCGGGTTATAGTTGCAAGGTTAGGGTCTTTTTCTATGGCGACCACTTTTTTGGCGGTACGAGCCAGTTCTATGGTTAAAGTCCCTATGCCCGGGCCAATTTCAAGGATAGAGTCAGAAGATGAAATTTGCGCTGATTCAACCAATGCCTGGATGATGCCTGGAGAAAGCAAAAAGTTTTGGCCCAACTGTTTTTTAGGTAAAATTCCGTTTGCGGCGAGCAGGTTTTGGATATCGTTTTTTGAGTAGAGATTCATGGTAAGGATGTGGAAAAAAGCTTGACTTTCGCTGTATAAAAGCTATCATAAATCATCGTATGGAATCACTCAATGGTGAAGGCTTGGGTAGTCGCCAGAAACCTAAAATTTCTCATAAATTTCTTGTACAATTCGTAGGACTTTTGTCGGTTGCCGTGTCCAGCATG
>CAYZNF010000004.1:0-10124 GCA_964479725.1 uncultured Candidatus Saccharibacteria bacterium | reverse complement strand
GTTGATACATCTTCTTTTGGGGCCATGGTGTACGCTCCAAAGCCTTCGTTTTCTACGCTTGCATTGCGCCAGGCCGCCGCGAATAGCTTGCCCGAGGGGGAAATGGTAGTGATAGGAAAAACAGGCATCCAAGCGGGTTCTGCTCCCCACATTGTCGCTTTGGGTCAGGCATTGGGTTCGGCGGCTTCTGGGGAGGGATCGGGATTGATACGACCAGAAACAATAAAATACGTGGTTCGATCGGGAGACACATTGTCTTCCATAGCCCAAGGCTTCGGGATTTCTATAGATACCATTGCCTGGGCCAATGAATTATCCCGCAGTTCCAGCTTAAAGCCTGGGCAAGAGCTTTTGATTCTTCCTGTGTCTGGAACTTTGCATTTAGTACGGCCGCACGACACCTTAAGCGAAATTGCCGCTTTGTATCGCGTGAATGTCGATAGTGTTACCCAATTCAATAACATTGCTTCAGCCGACGATATTTTTCCCGGCGACTTGCTGATTGTGCCTGGCGGAAAAAAGCCCCTAGTTGCTGTGGGCAGCACTCCTGTTGCCAACTCGTACTTTATTTATCCTCTTCCCGCGCCCTTCCGTATTACCCAGGGATTGCATCCTTATAATGCCATTGACTTTAGTACAGGAAGATGCGGAGATCCTATTTACGCCGCGGCTGGAGGAACTGTGCAAAAAGCCGCACACGATTCGGTAGCGGGAAACTTCGTGCGCATTATCCATCCGAATGGATTAGTAACTTTCTACGGTCATATGTCACAGCGCGCTGTGGTGCCAGGCGAGCAAGTGTTGCAGGGCCAGACCATTGGCTACATTGGCCATACAGGGTATACCATTCCATCGGGTCCTGGCGGATGCCATGTACACTTTGAGGTGCGAGGCGGAAGAAACCCCTTTGTAAAATAAGGGGTTACTGGCACTGTTCGCAAAAGGTAGCCGACGGAGAAGCTTGAAGGCGCTCTATTGCAATGTCTTTTCCGCATTTTTCGCACTTTCCGTATTGTTCTTTCTCAATCCTGGCAAGAGCCTCATTGACTTTTTTGAGCTGGGTTTCGAGAGTAAACTCTACCGAAATTGAGTTTGCATATTCCTCCACGTCATCTGAATGTACCTCTGTCTCTATTTCACCCTTATCTGATTTTGGAAACTCTGTTCTCCAGTTGTCTTTTATGTTGGGATCTTTTTTGGCAAAAGAAGCTAGGTCTTTCTCCAGCCGGTTTTTTTCTTCGATAAGCTTGTTTTTCAGTTCTTGAGCGGTATTCTTGTCCATGGGGATTTTGATGAGTTATTTCAGTGTATCTATGACTTTTTCCATTGCTTCCAATGAGGTGGTAAAGATAAGCCGGTTTTTGTAAACGGCGTAGCAAATGCCAATATCGTTGCGGGAGAGCGTTTTGAATCGCACCGGAACTTGGCTATATGCGTATGTGCGGAATCGGGGACTGTAACCGCTATCCTTGTTGCCCATCAAGCCTGTAAATGCAGCGGCATTTTGCTCAAGGGCGCTTTCCCAATTTGCCATGGCGGTTTTTGCGGCGGTTTCGTCCCTGACACTAGCGACAAATCCAATTCGTTCCCTGTCCCCGTTGAACAAGAAAAACAGGGGAGTATTTTGAAGCTGGCTTTGGACATCTTGGGGCACTGTCATGTTTAGGCCAGAGAAGAATTCAGTAAATTGCACAGCTTGGGATTGGCCTTCTTTTTTGAATTCTATTTTCGTAAATCCTTCCGGATTGTTTTGTTCGAAAACACGCTGGAGGGGCTGTGTAAAACTTTCTCCTTGAGAAATTATAATTGTAGCTGTTTTTGCCAAAGGAAGCACAGAAGGAGATTGCTGGGGCGTTGGAATGGGGGCGGTAGAGGCGACAGGCGGAGTTGCGGTGGCTATAGGTGTTGTGCTGGTGATGGGGCTTGGGGTGGGAGTTGGGTTAACTGTAATCCCAGCTCTCCCTTCTTTCTTGAAAAAATACCAATATCCCACAAGTCCGGCATTGATAAGAATGCCTATGACAAAAATGCCAATGACAACTCTGACAAATACTTTTTGAAAATGTGAGGGTGTGCGGGGAAGTTCGCGCGACAGCTCGACCGTGGGGGTGGGTAATGCGCTGTTCATAGTGGCTACTGCTTCTTGCGGGGCTTTTGCCGCTTCAGCTTCTCTTCTTATTCGTTCAATAGCCGCTTGTTCGTCAAGGGGCTGTTTTGCCGCGCTCCGTTGTATTTCAGTAATATGCTCCCTTTCTTTTTTTGTTTCCTGATGCCGCAGGGAGGCAATGTCTTTTTCCATTGTGCGAACGTCTGCCCTGTTAAGATAATGTTCTTCCCGGGGAACAGTTTGCTTGGAGGCGGGTGGTACAGGAGGGGTCGTGGCGGGGCGAGGCGCTAAAGGTTCCTCAACTGCTTTGGGAGCTTGTTGAGGCTGTGGCGGCTTTGGCGCCGCTGGCACGGGCGGTTGCGAGGGTCTTGCCTGCGGAGGCTGGACTGGAGCAGGAGGAACGGGTTCCGGAGACTGCTGCTGGTTAAATCTTTGGGAAAGAGGCGGTTGAGGCGCGGGAGGATTTTGCGGTTGAGAAGATTGTTGTGGGCGTTCTTCTTCTGGCATAAATATTATTTATTTTCTTCGCTGTTTTCTTCTTTCGCGGCTTTAAGGGAAAGATTAATTCTTCCCTGGCTGTCTATTTCGATGACCTTCACCGGAATGACATCGCCTACCTTTACTATATCCGTTACTTTGTTAACGCGATAGGGGGCAAGCTGTGAAATATGCACAAGGCCTTCTTGTCCGGGCAAAACCTCAACAAACGCGCCAAAGTCCATGATGCGCTTTACTGTGCCCTGGAATATTTCTCCTGCCTTTGCTTCGCGGGTCATGTTGCTGATAAGTGCTACCGCCTGCTTTCCCCTTTCCGCGTCTTCTGACGTAACAAAAATTTCACCGTCCGGCTCAATATCTATTTCTACGCCGTATTCCTCTATTATCTTGTTGATTGTTTTTCCTCCCGAGCCTACCACAAGGCCTATTTTTTCAGGATTGATCTGAAGGACAAATATCTTGGGAGCGAAAGGAGAAAGCTCCGGCCGCGGCTGGGGCAGAATTTTTTCCATGATTTCTTCCAGTATTTTTACGCGAGCTTTTCTCGCTGTCTGGAGAGTTTCTTTGAATATTTGGTCGGTAATGCCATTTACTTTAACGTCGAGCTGAATGGCGGTGATCCCCTCTTTGGTGCCGGCAATCTTGAAATCCATGTCTCCGTGGTGGTCTTCCGGGCCCTGGATATCCGTTAAAAGCACATAGTCTTTTCCTTTTGACATCAAGCCAATGGAAATGCCGGCGACAGGTTTTTTTATCGGCACTCCCGCATCCATTAAAGCAAGCGTCGAAGAGCATACTGACGCCATTGAGGTGGAACCGTTTGAAGAAACAACTTCTGTTACAATTCTGATGGTATAGGGAAATTCATCTACAGTGGGTATAACAGGAAGCAGAGCCTTTTCTGCAAGTATTCCGTGTCCGATTTCGCGTCTTCCCGGACCACGAAGCGGTTTTACCTCGCCCGGAGCGTAAGGCGGAAAATTATAGTGGTGCATGAATCGCTTTTTTCCTATGATCTCCATGCCTTCAAGAAGGCGTTGATCTCCGGGAGCTCCCAAGGTCAATATGGATAATGTTCTTGTTTGTCCGCGTTCAAACATGCCAGAACCATGGGTGCGGGGCAAGAGAGCCGCGCTTGCCTTGAGAGGACGAAGTTCATCGAGTTTTCGATCGTCAACTCGTTTTCCTTCTTTTATTGCCGCTTCGTGCACGACCTCGTCTATCTTTTCGTCAAAGAAATTTTTGACTTGGTTGTTTGAGACAGATTCCGAAAATTTTTCCTGGGCAAAAGCAACTACAGCCATTTTTAAGGCTTCCACTGCCGACATTCTGGCTTGTTTTTCTCCGTTGAACAGAGCTTCCTTAAGTTTGCTGCCGATAAATTCGATAATTTCTTTCCGTGCCTCTTCTGGCATTTCAGGAGCTCCGATTACAATTTTTTCTTTCCCCATCTCCTTGATTATTTTCTCCTGGAAATCCAATTGTTCGATGAGATAGGGTTTTGCGAAAGCAAGAGCTTCTTCGAACACTGCTTCGGGAACTTCGTGCCCTTCGGCTTCAATCATATTGTACAAAATTTCTCCGTCTTCTTTTACACCCGCAAGCACAAAATCCAAGTCTCCCGTGGCCCTTTGTTCATAGGTTGGATCAATGATAAATTCGTCGTTTACCCTGCCTATCCTTACGCCTCCAACGGGTCCCTTCCAGGGAATATTTGATGTTCCCAGGGCGAGAGATGCTCCAAGAAGGCCAATCATGTCGGGGTCGTTTGCTCCATCCCATGAAAGGCAGGTGGTAATAACCTGCACTTCCCTAAAGAAGTTTTTTGGGAAAAGCGGGCGTATAGCGCGGTCAATAAGCCTGGCGGTGATAACCGCTTCGTCGGAAGGTCTTCCTTCGCGGCGCACAAACCGCGAGCCTAAAATTTTTCCCGCCGCGTAGAATCTCTCTTCATAATCCGTGGTTAACGGGAAAAATCCCAGGTTGGATTCGTTTTGAGACATTGCCGCCGTTACCAAAACAGTTGTGTCGCCCAAACGCAAAATCACGTTTCCGTTTGCCTGTTCTGCCCAGTTGGGGAAAGAAACGATAATTTCTTTATCTTTCAATGCTAGGGGAAAGGTTTTATCTGCCATATCTGAAACTCCGTTATTTAATAATATTAATAGGCCATCTCGATTTTTTCAAAAGAAGGTATTTTTCGGACCCTTCGCTTAAATCAATAAATTCATCGGCAGCTTCCCGAAGTTTGGTGGAAGTTGATTTTCCAAAGGCCATTGCTTCAACGCGTTTCCCGTGGTTTTTTAGGTATTCCACCAGAGGGACATAATCCCCATCCCCCGACACCAAAACGACAACATCAACGCTGTCTGATGTCTTGATTGCGTCTACGGCAATGCCAACGTCCCAGTCCGCCTTTTTTAGGCCGCCGTAGTATTCCTGGAGGTCTTTTACCCGCGTTTCTATGCCAAGGTTGGTAAGGGCGTCAAAAAACGGTTTTTCTTCCCCCGTTTTCGTGCGTACTACGTACGCGAATGAACGTATAAGCTGGCGGCCGGCTACCCCGTCTTTGAGTATTTCCCTAAAGTTTACCCGTGCCTGGTAAAGATTCTTTGCCGAATGGTAAAGGTTTTGAACGTCAATAAAGACAGAAACCCTCTGGTCTTTGTGCTTTGGAGTCATTAAGGGTACTGCAAGTTCTTTATTTTTTTAAGCCTAATTTTTTGACTAGAGCGGCATGCCTTTCTTCGCTTTCTCTCTGCAGGTATTTGAGAAGCGAACGTCTCTTTGCCACCATCTTGAGTAGCCCTCTTTTTGAATGGAAATCTTTGGGGTTGATTTTGAGATGCGCCAGGAGTCTTACTATTTCTTCTGTGAGTAAAGCGGCTTGTACTTCGGGAGAGCCTGTGTCTGTCGTATGGGTCTTGTGCTTTTGGATGAGTTTTTCTTTTTCCTTTGAGTCTAACATATAGCAAGATTTTACCTTAAAACCCAAAAATTTGCAAGGGGATTGAATGTTGAGGCAAAATTGGTGCCCCCAGTAGGACTTGAACCTACAACCAGCGCCTTAAGAGGGCGTTGCTCTGCCATTGAGCTATAGGGGCGGAAAAGACAACTGCTTGTCTTTTTCGCGGGTTCGTCCGATTCTCAATATTCCAACGGAATTGAGAATCGGAATCATACGAACCCCGGGACTCCTTTGCAAAACTGCTGAAAGCAAGTCGTTTGGCAAAGGAGGTAATCTTGAAACTGCTTTGCCTTTTTGGGCGGGATTAACAATTTATTGTCCACCAGTTGTCAAAGCCTTGCCAGCTTACTATCCCAAAGGCGGAGAGAAGGAAGTCTATTACAACCCACGCGCTGTAAACGATAGCCAGGCCAATCACTACAGAAACCATAATGTCTTTTGCCTTGGTTTGCAAGCTCGGGTTGGTGGGGCTTACCAAGTAGAAGAATCCTCCAACCACGAATAGAAGCGTAGCGATCAAGGGAACAATGGCAAATCCGTTATTGGGCCCGTTAATGGTGGGGACCAGGAAAAACTTGATGAGATTGTTGATAAGCTGGAAAATGTCGCAAAAGCCGCATGCTTCCGTTGCGTCAAGGTTTCCGTCGTTGTTTTCGTCAAAACCGCAGGGAATAAGCCGTTCCTGGGCTTCTGCTCCCTGGGGAGCCAAAAAACCCGCGGCCGCGGCCAGAATGAACAGCGCAACCAAAATTTTTTTCATTGATATATTGTATTTCAAATTTTGGTTGTCAGCAATAAAGCGCAAAGAGTCCCTCGACTACGCTCGGGCCGTTCGAGGCTCTGAGGAGCCCTCAGGCTCTCGAAGAGACACTCAATTTTGCAGCCATTCGATTTGCTCATGGACAAAATCGGTGTGCCCCCGCTAGGATTCGAACCCAGAATACAACGTCCGAAGCGTTGCGTGATATCCATTTCACCACGAGGGCGATGGCCCCAGACCAAAAAATCCGGGGCTTTTTGTTTTAGAAAAGAACCACAGGATATTGTAGCATATAAATTGAAAAATTCAATCATTCTGCTACCATGAATGTGCAATGAAAGATATTCCCAAAGAAGTGTTGAGTGTGGCAAAGCAGCTGGAAGGGGCCGGGTTTGAGGCATATATTGTGGGCGGATGTGTGCGGGATTTATTGATTGGAAAAGAACCCCAGGATTGGGACGTGGCTACCAACGCAAGGCCAGAAGAGATTCAGAAGATCTTTCCCAAGAGCTTTTACGAAAACAAGTTTTTTACCGTTACTGTTTTAACCGGAAGCGAAAATCCGACGCTGAAAGAAATTGAGATAACCACTTTCCGATCAGACGCAGAATACGCAGATAAGCGAAGACCGGAAAAAGTGGAGTTTGCCAAGACCATAGAAGAAGATCTCTCTCGCCGCGATTTTACCATAAACGCCATAGCTCTGCGCCCCGAAGCACATAGCGCAAAATATAAAGCGCATGACAACCAAAAAAAAGATTCTGTGCTATACGCTACACGCTATACGATTTTCGATCCTTTTGGCGGACAGAAAGATATCAAGGCAAAATTTATCCGCGCGGTAGGAAATCCCAAAGAGCGTTTTGCTGAAGACGCCTTGCGCATGATGCGTGGGGTGCGGTTTTATGCCCAGTTGGGTTTTGAGATCGAAAAAGAAACAAAAGAGGCAATTGCGCACCATGCGAATCTACTAAAAGAAATTTCGCAGGAAAGGATACGAGACGAATTATCGAAAATCATAAAATCAGATAGGGTCGCGGAGGGTATTGATATGTTGCGTGAGCTTGGTCTCCTTGCCTACAGCATTACCGAACTTCAAGAAGGCTGGGGAGTTACTCAAAACAAACATCACATATATACAGTGTGGGAGCACAATTTAAAATCAGTGCAATACGCCGCGGAGAAAAAATTTTCATTTGAGGTGCGTTTGGCCTCTCTGCTTCACGACATTGGCAAGCCTCGCACAAAACGCGGAGATGGGCCAGATTCTACCTTTTACGGCCATCAGGTGGTGGGAGCCAAAATGGCAAGAAAAATACTGGAGCGCCTGAAGTTTCCCAAGGAAACGGTTGACAAAATTACCCTGCTTATACGCGAACACATGTTTGTATATGATCCTGAAACCGTTACCCTGCGCGGGGTGCGGCGCTTGGTGGCTCGTGTTGGGGTGGAAAATATCGATGATCTTTTTGAAGTTCGCGAGGCCGACAGAATTGGCTCTGGCGTGCCAAAAGCCCAGCCCTACAGACTGCGTCATCTCAAGGCAATGGTGGAAAAGGTCAAAACAGATCCGGTAAGCCCCAAGATGTTGAATATTAACGGAAACGATGTTATGGAATTCTTGGGGATTAGGCCAGGGCCAAAGGTAGGGGCTGTGCTGTCTGTTTTGCTTGAAGAAGTGCTGGATGACCCTTCCAAGAATGCAAAAGAGCTATTGGTGAGCCGGGCAAAGGAATTAGGCAGTCTTGCTGAAAAAGATCTCATAGAGCTTGCCTCAAAAGCCAAGCAATCCGCAGAAGCCGCCCAACAGCGCATTGACGAAGAAATTAAAGGAAGGTATTTTGTGAAATAAACTGATTGATAATTGCCGATTGTTTGTAAAGAATTCGTCCGGGGATTAGTGTAGCGGCAACACGCATGGTTCGGGACCATGAGATGGTGGGTTCGACTCCCACATCCCCGACCATTCAAGACAAGTCAAATTTTCGGAAGAGGTTGCCTCGGGGCTTCGCCCCTCGGCATCTCCGCTTTGCGCCTTGCGCAAAGCGGTAAATCCCCACGGTTCAGAAAAATCCATTTGGACTTTCCGGTTCAGGAGAAGGCGGTTCGTTCCAATTTTTTCCACAGCTTGCTTCAGTTCGTGATAACTTTGGTTTTTCTTCTCAATTTCGGCTTCACTGCTTGATTTTATCCATTCTCGCAATGGTTCGACCCGATTCTTTCTCTTTTGTCCAAAATCTTCTTTTTGTTTGACCAAGGACATTTTTTGCTTCATTAACCCTTCTTTCTTTTCGAGGTAGATTTCTTTTTCGATATCGCCGTCAAGATAAGCCGAAACAAGTTTATCGAGTTTTTGTTGATTGGTTTTTTGTTCGATTTCTAGATTTTTGACAAAGGTTCGCGATGATTGGAAGTTTTCTTTTTCCCAAATTTCAACTTGTTTTAACATTTTCTCTGCCCAATCATCGCGAAGTGCAACTGTTTGAAGCATAGATTGTAATTGTTCGGCCAACTGATTTTCTCCGACATAAGGTTGCGAGCACGAACCGAATTTTTTAGTACAGCGATAATAGCGATATTTGCCTTTAGCCCATTGCGCGGTAATCATGCCTCCGCACTCTCCGCAATGTAATAATCCGACAAATGGAAAGTCGTGTCTCTTTTTGCTATGTCTCGGCCGTGCTCGCTCCTTCAATTTTTTCTGTACTGCTTCAAACAGTCGCCGAGAAAGAATTGGTTGATAGTTACTTTCATAAATTTCATTTCCATGTTTTATCAAACCAATGTAGGCAACATTGGTAAGCATTCGCTGAATTGTCGCTTTCGCAAGTGGCGTTCGGTTCTTGCTCTCCAAGCCAAACTCCGCCAATCTTTTTCCTAAACTTTCAAGCGTATATTTCCCTTCGGAAAATTCCTCAAAAGCTCTTTCAATAATTTTTGCTTTAACTTGGTGTGGCTCAATATTTCTTGTTTTCGGATTATTCATATAACCGAGTGGGGCTTTTGACGGCCATTCTCCTCGGCGGAGTTTTTGGCGGATACCCCGCTTCACATTTTCCGAAAGATTGTCGGAGTAATATTTTGATTGCCCGAACGCCACTTGCAACATGAACAACCCTTGCGGAGTTGGCTCAAACCAGAATGTCGGGAAGCGCAAAGAAGCTATCTTTTCACAATCGATTAGATAGATAATTTGTCCACCATCAACGGAATTTCGGGCGAGACGATCCGGGTGCCATGCGAGAAGTCCCACCGGAGTTTTGCTTTCCTGCACTTTGTGCATCATCTCGTTGAAAATTTCTCGCCCCGGCTTCTTTGCGCTTTTCGACTCAATAAATTTCTCAACAATTTCAAGATTTTCTCGCTTGGCAAATTCCGCCAACTCCGCAAGCTGGGCTTCAATACTCATCACTTGTCGCTCCTCATCTTCTGTTGATTTTCTCGCGTAAAGAAAGTATTTAGGGTTGTTCATGTTATTAATTGGTTAAAAAATTGGATATAAATTTCATTTGTGAATTGCTTCGCAATTCCGAACCGCCTTCTCCTGAACCGGAAAGTCCAAATGGATTTTTCTGAACCGTGGGGATTTACCGCTTTGCGCAAGGCGCAAAGCGGAGATGCCGAGGGGCGAAGCCCCGAGGCAACCTCTTCCGAAAATTTGACTTGTCTTGAATGGTCGCGTATTCTGAATTTAGCGCGAACCCATTTTGAACGAAATTGCTGACGCAATTTCCAAACCTTTCTGAAATCCGCTCGGGTGCGGCGGAAGGAGGGGGTTGGGGGGAGGAATT
>CAYZNF010000003.1:90073-104727 GCA_964479725.1 uncultured Candidatus Saccharibacteria bacterium | reverse complement strand
TCCTTTTTTTCTTCGAATACCGCTAGGCGCCATTTTCTTGCAATAGCTTCAGGAATCAAAAGAACCTGCTCCCTCCCGGGAGGATTGGAGTTGATGTCCGCGTAAGAAGCGCCTAAGGATTCGGCTACGGCCTGGCCAACCAAATCTTTTGTAAGCAAACCTTCGGAAACAAGATACTGTAGAGGGGATATTTTATGGGTAGCGGCAAATTTTTCTGCTTTTTCAAAATCTTCAGCAGTAAGGTAACTCTCTTTGAGTAAAATTTCCTTAATGGTTTTTTCGTTGAGTTCCACGTTCTCTCATTATATACCATATGGCTCCTAAAGTTGAGAGGTGCAATGTGGACAACGGCTAGCCTTAATAGAGATTTCAGAAAAGCAATAAGAACAGGGTTTTGTGGTAGGCGTGCGCATAGGTTCTTTTTCGCGCTTGCGCCGGACCATGTTGATTTGTTTTACCAGCACAAACACGGCAAAGGCCGTAATGACAAAACCGATGAGAGCATTTATAAATCTTCCATAGGCTACGACAACCGCTCCAGCCTGCTGAGCGGCCGTCAGAGAGGCATGATCGCCGCCAGACAGGCTTACATACAGCTCCGCAAAATCCACATTTCCGACAAACCAGCCTATGGGTGGCATAATAACATCTTTCACTAAAGAATTTACAACACCGTTAAAAGCGGCTCCAAGAATAATACCGACAGCCAAATCAACCACATTCCCCTTTACCGCAAACTCTTTAAATTCATTAAAGAACTTTGCCGCTGGGGTGCTTTTTTTAATGACTGCAATATATAAATCAGGATAAAACTTCATATAATTCTCAATTACTGCGATTGACAAAAAAATGCAACGTCAACGTCATGTCTCATATAAAAAGAAAAACATGAGGACTAAAACACTGTCTCAAATTTATTTTGCTTCAGGAATAATATTGCTCTTGCTTTTTGTGGGATTTTTATGGTTTGTATTTGTCAATACTCCCCGTAACCAAGAGCCTAACCCATCACCAACCCCAACGCATACTTTAACACCAACGCCGCAGCCTTCGGTCTTGCCCACCCCCTCTCCAACACCAGCCGCAACTGCCTCACCTTCGCCCTCGCCATCTATTGCTCCTTTCCCTTCCCCAGTAGTCGTACTGCCGGAAATAGTGCGCGGCAATACAGCGAACAATCAGGTCATCCTAACCTTTGATGGCGGAGCAGGAGTACATTCAGGGCAAAAGATTTTGGAAGTCCTGCAAAAACACAGCATCAAAGGCACATTTTTTGTAACGGGATCGTGGGCAGACCAAAACTCCTCTTTGTTGGGACAAATCTCCCGGCAGGGGCACGAAGTTTTCAATCACACATATACTCATCCTCACCTGACCCAGCTTTCAGACTCCCAAATTGCGGACGAATTCCGCAAAGCCGAAACCGCCATAAGCACGGCTACCGGAAAAACCACAAAGCCGTATTTTCGACCTCCTTATGGAGATCGAAATGCGCGAGTTCTTCAGGCGGCGGCGAAAGAAGGCTATCGATCGGTCTATTGGACCATCGACGCCTTGGACTGGAAAGAAAATATTACTGCTAAAGAAGTAAAAGACAGAATAGTAAACAACCTAGCCAATGGAAGCATTTTTCTTATGCATATCGGAGACGATATCACCGGCCAAATTCTCGATGAAGTTATTGTCGAAATCAAATCTCGAGGATACGCCATTGTCTCCCTCACAGAAGGCTTAAAGTAAATTCCATTTAGCTGTTTTTCTTTGGGAAAGCGCCCATTTCCGGACCCGAAGATACTTCTGGAGGTTTTTTGCCGCGGAACACCTTGTAAACTGCGCTGATAGCATATAGAAATGCGAATGTCCCGCCGAACAGCAAAAGGAAAATAATCACGCCCGTGAGAAAGGGATTGTTCCCCGATATGCTGTCAATAACACTTGCCAAGCCTGCGAAAATTCCTCCCCTGGAATTGTCCGCACCGGCGGAATTGCTTGCGTCCACTCTCACAAAGGCTTCGGTCAAAGCTCCGTCTTTTTCAACACCTACCTTGGCGTTATATACACGAGCCGCTGAATATTCACAAGTAATCTCGAAGTCTTTGGCCGCTTGTTTGAATGTCCTTTCCCATCCCGCACCTCCTTCGTCGGTATTGCAGTCTGCATGGTAGGAAATTTCCCCTTCGCCGGCAATGTTCACCTTTCCGGTAATAATAGCCTTAAGGCGAGGCTCCCTTATAATTTTTACAGCAAGATCGGAAATAATTGGAGTTGCGGCAGGCGTGGGAACAGGAGTTGGCCTTGGAGAAACAGTCGTACCCGAACTCGGCCGAGGGGAAACCGCAACAGTTCCTTTTCTTTCGGCTGTTATGACAGAATTGTCTGTCAAAATTTTGTCTGTATTATAGGCAAGAGCAACGTTGAGCAATTGCGTTTTCCCTATTTTCAGGCTTTCAGCGGAAGCAACCTGCACATTAAACAGAATAGTAACGGGCTTGTTGGGCGCTATTTCATTAAACAGGATGCCAGTAAAGATACTCCGTGAATCATTGACATTGTTTATACGGAGATTGCCCAAATACATCAGATTTGGAGGCAATGTATCTCTCAAGGTTACGTTTTGCGCAGGAGCATTTCCTGTTGCCGCAACTTCAATCTTGATTTCGAGCACATCATCCGGCTTTGCGTCAACAGCCCTGCTCCAGACAAATTGCCCCTGGCTAATATTTCTCACACCGCTTTGCAATTGGAATGTCCTAGTGATAGGCGGTTGCTGTCCCCCTGTTGAGGGAGGATTAGCTGGCAATCCACCGGGAGGCCCTCCCCCGCCAGCAGGAGGCGGATTATTCGGAGGAAGTCCTCCCCCTCCTGAAGGAGGAGGCGTAGTTCCTCCTGTCCCACCAGATGGAGGCTGGGGTGTTGGAGTAGGATTTGGAGTTGGAGTAGGATTTGGGGTAGGGGTAGTAGGGACAGGGGTAGGAGTCGGTGTAGCAGACTCTCCTCCGCCCGGAGGATTGCTAGGCGGATTTACCGTTCCGCCTGTCCCACCCGAAGGAGGTTGGGGATCATCTGATGGAAAATGCGCAAAAATTGTTTTCGTGGATTGAGCAGTAATATTCTGCCTCACCGCCTCCACTTTGGCCGTATACTCCCCTGCGGCGTTATATGAACATCCGAAGAACGAGGCTTCCGTTGAATTGGTTTTCATTTCTTTGGCCAATGTCCCATTGGCAATACAGTAGAAACGATAGGTAATGTCCCCTAAGGCACTGCCGCTTACATTTGCAGTGAGATCAATGTTGCTAAGAGGAGCTGTGCCTGAGGACGGAGTAGCAGAAAGAGATACGGAGAGTGCAGGAGAAGCTATAAGTATTGTCTCTCCAGATAATTTGGCAGTGTCAACTTGAATTTCTTTACTTACGCTTTGCCCCTGACGTAATGCGGTTACTGCGACATTATAAATTCCGTGACTGGCGTATCCACACATAAATGATGCTTCCGTTGAATTGGTTCTTATCTCCTTATCCACTATTCCATCCCGGGTACAGTCAAAACGGTAGATTATATCGCCCGTGGCAGTGCCTCCCGACAGTCTAGCGATAACTTCAATATTTAAGGGACTCAATGAAAAAAGCATCGATTCCAAAGAAAGCGAAGGTGCAATAACAACACCGCTTGTAGAAATTGGCAATATCTCTGCAGAAGAAGGCGCGACTACATTTACGAAAACTGTCTTCGGAGTTGCCGTTATCCCCTCTCTTATTGCTTCAACTGTAGCCTCATAGTTTCCTACCGATGCATATGAACATCCGAAGAATGAAGCTTCTGTGGAGTTAGTTTTAATCTCTTTGGCCAATGTCCCGCCTGTGGTGCAGTAGAAACGATAGGTAATGTCCCCCGTGGCACTACCGCTAACATTGGCCGTAAGATCAACACTGTTAAGAGGGGCTGTGCCGGAAGATGGCGTGGCTGAAAGGGAGACGGAAAGATCGGCGGCATAAGCCCTATCAAATCCAAAACTTATTGCGCTTAAAATAGCCAATACAAAGATTCCGATAGTAGCAAGTATTTTTTTTTGGGTGGAAACCGTCGCCTTAAACTTTAAGAACAAAAATTTATAAGACATATGATAGGACATTATGGTAAGAAACGGACCTTGAAAGGATTACTATTAACGCTCTCCGATAACGACTAAATAATATAAATCATCGTTGGATAGCGGGAGAGCGGACAGCATTCTCTTTCGAGAAAACCGCCCGCTCTCCCCGGTAACTATGCTTGCGCAGGACACCTCCTGGTGTCCATGGACTGTGAAACCCCTCTCTCGAGCTCCACCTCCAGGACCTGGAGGGTATCCGATCGAACCTCGATGGTTCGGCATTGAGTACGGTACACCATTCCCCGATCATCGATCAGGTGAATGGTGTAGGTGCCGGGCTTGAGCTCTAGTCTGGCAATCCCGCTGTCGTCCGTACGAACAGCGGATTGCTCCTCGAGCACTCTCACCCGGATTCCAGCTAGTGACTTTTGCGGGACACTGTCCCGCTCAACCACTTTCAACTGGAACCCGAAAGCCACACGGAAAGGCGTCGGAGTTGCCGGCAACGCGGGCGTGGGCGTCGATGTGGCCGTAGGATTAGGGGTCGGCGTGGGCCCACAAACCCAAACCGCTCCTGCCCACCCACACTCATCAGAAGTGGGAGTGGACATAGACGGGGGTGTAGGCGTAGGCTCACACACCCTCCGCACCTGGCCCCGCGCAACGACCGAGTAGCAAACCGGCGTCGGCGTTGCTAACTGTGATGACGTTCCTGCGCCCGCCGGCCTTGCGGGCGGGGTGGGCGCCTGCGTGATCGTTGGCAACGGAACCGGAGTCAACCCTGGCGTCGGGGTCGGCGTCCCTGGGACAGCCGCCCCTGTCCGACCCCCACCCGCCGTTGAGGTCGGGGTTGGGGTCGCCAATACCCCAGCCACCCCAGACGCCGGCGGAGTCACCGCGGACTGGGGCGCCTCGCTCGGCGCTTCCGATCTTCCGGCGACGCACCAGACGCCACCAAGAATCAGAATCCCCACTCCCAGCAAACCCAGAACAATCTTGCCCCAGGGAAACTCGCCCCATCCCAATCCTGCTGGAGGGGGTGTCACACTTCCTCCTCCATGCCCCATTTTCCCACCAGTCATTTCTCCCTCCCTCCCGCTCTATCCGAGCGGTATTCGCCTCACTGATGAGCAACTACTTTTTAGACGAAGCACAGCAATTACTCTTACACCCGCCTCCTTTGTCAAGTCTCGTCCATTGGACAAGTGCTTGTGTTATAACAAAAAACTTGAATTATGCAAAGCTCATGAAAACCGCCCAACCGTCAAGCAACCAACCATGCGCTAAAAACTCGCGATCGCGAGTTTTTAGCGAAACTTTCATGCAAAGAAAAATGGAGTTTAAGCACTCCATTTTTCCTATTTGCGATTTTTCTTTTTTGCTGTTTTATTTTGCTAGTCTTTGCCAGAACCCGATTTGCCAGAGCTTCCTGAATTATTTCCGCTAGAACCGGAAGACGAACCACCGCTCCCGGATCCCGAAGATCCGCTATTGGAACCAGATCCCCCGCTTGATCCTCCAGAGTCAGAGCTTGACCCTGAATTTGATCCAGACGCAGACGCTCCGGAAGAATCGGAGTTTGAACTCCCCGAATTCGAACCGCTCGTATTTGAGCTGGCAGAATCGGAATTGACACTAGATAGGGAGCTAGATCCAGAAGAACTTCCCCCAATATCTGCGCTGGGACTCGCACTGCCAGATCCCGAAGTTCCAGAACCCGAATTGCTCGATCCTGATCCGAAATTATCATTGCTGTCAGTACCCGATGAAGATCCGCTATTTGAACCCGAACCTGTCCCGGAATTGCTTCCCGAATTCGAAGTTTCTTCTTTCGTTGCGCTCTTATGCGACTCATCCTCGGATCTGCCAGAATCATCGGAACTAGATCCTCTTCCTGAAGATTCAGATCTTGAGTCATCTTCTCTTGATACTTGAACTACAGGAGTAGGCTGTGAACCGCTTCCTCTGCCTCTTTGCCTATCAACATCGGGAGAAGGTAAGGGCGAATGTGAAGGAGTTATCCTGGGAGAAGGTGATGCAATAAGGTTGTTTTCTTTTCTTTCTTTCGTTTCTTTCTTTATGGAAGATCCGGAAGGCATAGCAGGAAGCGTTCCCGCAAGCACCACTCCTCCGTCAGATTTTTTGGCTTCTATTCTTTCATTTCCCCGTATTTGGGGAAAATCTTGGATATTCCTTGAATCAAGCTCCAATTCAGCTATTCTATTTTGTAATTGCACCGTGCCTACTTTGGCATTATTTACATAAATATCCAGGCTTGTACCATCTGGTAAGTTGACGTCTTGCACTTCCACAGTAAGTTTTTGTCTGTCGTCTCGTTCTTCGAATTTTGCGTATCCCGACGGCACCATGTTATTTATCGTATCCCCAGCCAATGTGGTTCGTATTTTGGTACGATCTTCCCTAACCATAGCTTCCGTTACTGTTTTTAAGCTCACAGACTTTTCTATTTCAACCCCCACCTTACTGCTTGTATCCACCAAATGTTTTGCTTCTTTGGCAAATACAGCAGATTCTTTAAAGAAGCTGAAAGCCCTTCCGAAATCTTCATCCGCAAACTCCAAATTGCCTTCTTCGATATATTGCCTTGCGGCGCTTAAGCGCGCTTGGGCCGCCGCCAATGTGTTCTCTCCAACCCCATGGGACTTAAAATTAATATATTCTTCCGCCTTAGCAATAGCCGCGTTCGCGTCGTCATGCGCTTCATTTGCCCGCTCTTCTATTTTTTCCCCAGAAGTTCTGGCCAATCTTTCCTTTGTCCTGCCCCGAAGATCTTCAATCTCAATTTCCATGCCTTCACTTGCTATTTCCAGACTGGAAAAAACCCCGCCGTGGGCGCGAAGAACTGCCTCAAGTTCCGATAAAACTTCAGTTACCGCTTCTTCATCTCCCCCATTTTCAAATTTCCCAACAAGAGAAAGGATACTATCCACGTGGTCTTCTAGTCGGGATTCAGTCCGGCTTTTGCGGCTGTCATCCAGCCGGCCGTCCAGAGCAAGCCGCTCCATTTCTTTGAGACGGCGATCCACTCTTTCAAGCTCCCAGTCCACTTTAGCTTCAGAAGAAAATGCCAGCACAGAATAGGCGTTTTCATTTACGCCTACCTTAACCGGATAGAGCATGTCTCCTGGCAGTGCGCCTTCAGCGGCTGCCGAAACCGCTCCGCCCATCAAAGCAACAGCCAAAGCTGCCGCAATAAAGATTCTCATAGGTCTTGCTCGAAAATAAGTAATTAGTAAACTCGACATCCGCAAGACACGACGCCGTTCTTGATGAGGTCTTACCGAAGAGTCGGCTATGCTAGCCAAAATCGTCTCACGCACATGAGTTCTTTCAGCTTTACTTAAGCTTATCTCCTTCGCTTTCCCAAAAAGTTGTTCCAATGTTTTGTTGTCCAGATAAAGTTAGATGGGATTTTTCTTTTGGTCCACTATGTCCCGGACCTTTTGGAGCGCCCTGTGAATACGCACGGAAATGGTGTTTTCGCTCTCCCCCACTATTTCCGCTATTTCCTTTACCGCCAATTCCTCCACATAACGCATCTCCATGACTTCCCTATATATATCGTCAAGCTCCGAAAACAGCTCAACTATCTGTTTCGCGTCAATGCTGTCCATTAACTCGTTCCTTGACTCACGACGGAACACCACACCCTTTTCTTGCAGTAAGTCAAGAGAAACCGGCTTCTTTTTCCTGGACTCATCAATAATAAGGTTGCGGGCTGTCCTGTACAGAAACGCCCGCATGTTATCTATATGATGGCCCGCCATGATGTATTTCCATGTTCGAACAAAAGCCTCCTGCACCAAATCCTTGGCCAGCTCCCTGTCGAACACGCGCAAATAGCAATGCCGGAATATCGCGTCTCCGTACTGTTCATACGCTTCAATAAGTTTTTCCTGGCTATTATCCATGTTGTAGATAAACTGCCGTACAAACTTATCATGCAGAAGAGTTCTGGCTCTGTCAATATCCGAAAAAAAACAGAACTGTAAGCGCAGAAATTTTCTACCGTCATGGAGGGTAATTAGATGAGGTCGATTACAAAATTATAGTAGTTCTCAAATAATTCATATAGTTTATGCGCATTACATTTTTTGCAAAACCACTCAAGACGGTCGCTTTTTTGCTGATAGTCGCGTTTAGCGTTGGAACAGTCGCTCCTTTGCAGTCAGCGGAGGCCGCCCTAAAAACAGCGGGGCCTATCGATCCGGCAAACGGATACCCGCAATGGTACGAAGATGCCAACGGCATCATGTTGAGCCAATGTCTCGACCAAAATGGCTTCTGTTTAACCGAAGAACCGGACACTACCCAGCCCATTTCCTTCCCCGACAACTTCAGTGAAGAGTTTTTTTGGTTCGTAGCTGAAGCCGGATTTGATGTTCCAGGGGGAGGAGTGCTCATCGACGGGGGAGGAGGTCTTATTGTAATGGCAATAGAGGGAGCATTCGGGCGCGATGAAGAAATTGTGGACGGAAACCAAATTTCTTTTAATCGCCTCCGGTTTAGAATGGATGTTCCCATAGCCGGTGCATATACCATTACCCATCCCTATGGAGTTGCAACAGTCAATGTTACAGAAGAACGGCTCCAGACAACACAAGGGATCAGAGGCATTAATTTTGACACCGTAGCGGTAGTTTCCGATGTCCCGGTGGGAGCTATTGGATGCGAGTTGCTTAATCAAAACGATATCTGTGACTTTGGCGGCGCCCTCGCAGGAGCTATAGGGCCGTTCTTGATTAGAGAAGGCGGGATTATTGTGGATCAGGCAACCGGCAATAGATACATTGGAAACCCCAACCAGGAAACCCGCGTAACAGGAAGTCCCTTTGGCACAAACTTTTTGAGAATAGACGGACCCGTTGATTCTGGCATTGGCGGAACAGACGATGAAGGTAATCCTATTGACTTTATTCAAATAGATACATTTGCCCTGATGGGCAAAGTTACAGGCAACAAACCTCCTGTGATTTCCGAAGGAATAACTACCCCTCCCCTTACGAAAGTTAATACCGGCGCGGTTTTGAGCGTGCGTATTACAGATGATGTTGGAGGAGTGCAAAGTGCGACAATAGATCTTACTCAAATCGGGGGAGTAGCAATGGCTCCACTTACTCTTATTCCTCCCGGAACCGCCCTAAATGGCACCTGGACTTTCACTGTAGACAAATTCGATACTGTCGGAATTTTTGAGCTTCCGGTGAAAGCGGTTGATGAGGCGGGAAACGAAGGCACAGGAACAATATCTGTTACAGTTGCAGAAGCCGCTCCGCCCGCGGAAGTCAAAGATCTTCAAGCCCTTCCCAATTCAAGCACAGCCATTGCTTTATCCTGGACAGCCCCAGGAGACGACGGCAGTGAAGGGACGGCCTCAAGCTATGATATCCGTTTTTCCGCAACTGAAATAAAAAACGATGCGGATTTTGAAAATGCTTTGCCAATATCAGCGAATATTCCCGCTCCTTCTGCCGCAGGCGCTACCGAAACCATGACAATAACGGAACTGGATCCAGGCACAACATATTTCTTTGCCATCAAAGTTTCAGATGAGGTTGAAAATATATCCCTACTGTCAAACATCGCTTTCGCCACAACTCTTAATGCTCTCGCTTTGGCAGAAATTACCGTTGATCCCGCGACAAAAACGCTTATCTCTGACCAAACCCAGCAATTTACAGCGGCAGGAATTGATCAATTCGGCAATCCTTTCGAAACAGAATTTTCCTGGGAAAGCAGTGATCCTGCCGTAGGCGCAATCGATCCTGCAACAGGAATGTTTACCGCAAAAAAAGCTGGCACGACAACAATAAGCGCGACGAGCGGATCTGCCATCGGCACGGCCAAAGTAGAAGTAACAGAGGCAACAGCGAATGCAATAACCGGAGTAACCCTTACGGTTCCGGGAGAATGGACGCTTTTTTCCGCTCCGGCTCAATTGGCATCCATTCAAATTACAGAAGCGGATATCGATGCAATTATCACGTTTGATTCAGCAACCCAGCAATTCAGCCAGGTGTTTTCACCATCGAGTCCGGAATTGCTAAACCCGCTCAACGCGTTTTACATCAAACCAAACAAGGCAACAGCAATCACCTTCACTCTGGCCGAGCAAACCGATCCGGGGCTTGCAAGCCGAGAGTTGGCCAATGGATGGAATCTTGTAAGCACTGCAATGCCGGGTCTCGCGAAAGACGAATTTTCCTCAATACAAGTAACTCTCGAACATTCGGGAATGGTTACGCTTTTTGTGCCGCAATTGTTCAACGCCAGAAAAGACACCTTTGCCGACTGGGGCGCTGACGCCAATAAAGAACTCAACGCAAACCCCATTATTGATCTTCCCGCAAAAACAGTTTCTCCGCTCGACGGCTATTGGGTAAACATGAACGGCCCCGATACCTATTCAAAGCTAATTTTCTAGAACAGAGGAACATATGAAAAAATCATATCAATTCATTGCTTCACTTGCTGCCCTTGGGGTTTTGGCGGCCATTCCTCTG
The DNA here is from genome assembly GCA_964479725.1 of uncultured Candidatus Saccharibacteria bacterium. GTDB lineage: Bacteria > Patescibacteriota > Minisyncoccia > Minisyncoccales > UBA10102 > CAYZNF01. The sequence goes on along the minus strand of CAYZNF010000003.1, from coordinate 94,110 downwards.
TTTACCATTGCGGCTCCCCCCCAGCCTCCTCACATGTTTTACGGAAACATAACAATTAACGGCGCTCTTGCTCCTGTGGGCACTATTGTCAGCGCGAAAACGCAGGAAGGCACAGAACGAGGAAGTCTTACAACCGTAGAACTTGGACAATATGGGGAAGCAGGCGCGTTCGGAAAAAAATTACTGGTGCGGAATGAAATTGCCAACGGAAGTATTCTTACGTTTTATGTAAATGGCACTGCCAGTCCTCAAACATTCGCTTTTTCAAGCGGAGAAATTACTTTGCTGGATATTGCAGTATCGATAGCGCCGCCTCCATCACCCACCCCTATCCCTGCCCCTACCCCAACTTCAATACCCGTTCCGTCATCAACTCCCCCTGTTCCTGCCGCGCCAACTCCCCCTCCTATTTCCAACCCGCCCTCTTCCCCCCAGCAACCTTCCGTTGGAGGAGGAGGCGGTGGCAGCAGCGGAGGCGACGGAGAAGGAAACACCAGCGCAATCATACCAGGACCCTCTCCATTGCCACGCCATCTTGCCGATATTAACAAGGACGGCAAAATTGATATCTTTGACTTTAACCTGGTGATGGTGCACTGGGGAGAAACTACTCCAAGCAACATTGCCGACATTAACAAAGACGGCAAGGTCGACATTCTTGACTTCAATCTGCTCATGATCCATTGGACCTAACATTATGAAAAAACAAACATTGAAAATTGCATTTTTCTCTCTAGCATTCGGAGCCATCGCACTTTTTCCTCTAGCTTCGGCAAGCGCGGCAACATCTTATCTTCTCTCCCCTCCCTCAATACAAACTTCCCCAGGAAAAACATTAATTCTTTTCTTGAGTATTGATCCTCGAGGAATAAAAAATTACACAGGGAAAGTTGAATTGAAATATCCTCCAGATCTGCTGGAAGTCCAATCATTCCAATTCGGGAACAATTGGATCCCTCTTACCCAAGGCGAATACAGTTTGATTGACAACACCAGGGGCGTTCTCATTAAAACAGCTGGTTTCCCTCAAGGGACTTCCGCCCCCGCATTCTTTGGTTCCGTCCTCTTTTCAGCAAAAAAAGCCGGATCTGCCGCTATTGAAATAGGGAACGGATCGTTTGCCCTCGACAAGGAAAACAAGAATCTATTTGTCGGAACAGGCGCTAAAGCATTTGTAACCATAACAGCTGTTCAATTGCCCGCGCCGTCGCCAGTTCGGCAATCACCTTCTCCAAGGCCGGCCCCTACCCCAACCACGTCTCCAGCTTTTCAAAATACCGCCCCATCACCCGCGGCCAGCCCCATTGCCATAAACACCGCCAATGATTCACCCGCACCAAAAACAACTCCCCAGCCTTCTTTAGACTCGCAAACCCTTGCATCAAACAGCGCCAATCGTCCGGTTTCACTCTTGGCAAAAATAACCGATTCCGAAACAAACGGGCCGTTGGATTTTCTTTTCATTGCCGCAGCTCTCATTACTTTGGGTGTAATAGGCTATGGTACTTATAGGTTTCTCTTTAAATCGAAAAGGTCTTTGTAACGCGCGGATCTATGCGGTTTGCGTCTCTGATTTTTTGAAACGCACGGTGAGGATCGGGTCATACGCTATATCCTGCTTATCAACAATGAGAATGGCCTCTCCCTTGGCCAAACTCACCAGCGCCATCGCGCTTAAACGGTCTGTTTCTTCCATAATTTCTTTTTTCAGCCGATCGAGTTTAGCTAAATCCAGCTCAAACTGCTTTTTAACTCCCTGCTGTATTTCCTTTTTCTTTTGCTGAAGCTCTTTGATTTTTTCCGTTATGTCCTGGTAATCCGCCAAATTAGTAAGAGCATCCCGAAAAGCCGACTGCACTTCCTTCTTTTTCTTTTTCGCTTCCTGGATACGATTGAACGAGTCTTGTGGATTTTGCATGTGATAAATTTTACAGTTCTTCTTCTATAAATCTTTCCACCATACCCTCAAAATCAACTTTGGATGGATTGCCTCCGGTGGCTCCGACAATCATGTTGTACAAAGAATAATCAAGCGCGATGCTCTCCTGATTTTCCGCTTGAACCGTCGTCTGAAACCTTCTTGCGAAATCGGCTATTTTTTGCATAAATACGCCTGTACTTTCGATTCCCTTGCCTATAGCATTCTGCCTCTTTTCCGCAAATAGCCCCTGCAAGCGCACAATCTTTTCTTCCGAAGTTTCGTCCCCTTCTTTTTGGTCTTCAAAATTTCCTTCCATATATTTTACTGAATAGTAATTTCGTGTACTGCTTCACGGCTAAGCGGCATTGGCTGACCCATAAGCTGTTCGAGCGAAGAAAATGTAATTTCCGTATTTCCTATCTTAAGCCCCTTAAAGGTATACACTTCTTCTTTTTTTGATTCAGATTCAGTCTTGCCGGAAAATTCTATATAGTTCGCATCAAAGTCCAGTTTCCATTCGATACCCTCTATTTTGTTGACGGTTACGAAAAATAGCTCTCCCATTTTTACTACAAGTCTGCAGTCTTGCACCATAGACTGCGGAAATTTAAATGTGTCCACCGCTTTACATGACATAATTCCCCTCCCGTCATACGCCAATTGCCATGATCCGTTTACTTTTACAGTCAGAAAAACTGGCGGTATTTGCGGCGTAGCTGGGCCGTACTTAAATGTTCCTCTCGCATGAATATCCGCCTCTTTTGAAATATTCAGTTCGACTGCCGCGGAAGGCACACCATAAACCCCTGCCAAAAGAGCTTTAACAGCTGTTTCCAGAGAGATAATCTCGGGTGTTGGAGTTGGTACCGGAGTGGGCTCTAAAGTAGGTACAGGCGTTGGATTTAAGATTGGAGTCGGAGAAATTACCGCCTGGCCTTGTTCCTTGTTCGAAGATTCTTCGGAAAATTTTTCTACTGCGAATTTTGCCCCTGCGCCTGCCAGCGCCAGTAAAACCGCAAATCCGATAAGCGCGTTTCGTTTCATACACTTTTCAATAAATAATACTATTTCCCTCTTCGAATTATACCCGAAAACGCACGACTTTCAAAATCTTGCGCGCTCCAGTTTATTTTTTGGAGACTCCGTCTCCAAAAATGTGTGTAACCTGGTTACACACATTCGATGCTCTTGCTCTTATTCTTTCTCCTCCGCAGAAGCTTGCCTTCCTCCGTGTTTTCCGTCCGCGCAGTAGCATGCCTCCAGTGTATCACCATGTTTTGGGCAATCGCCAGCTTGGCAAGTTCCAGGCTTGTCGCCTACTCCACCGCATGTTCCCGTACAAATATAATGAACCATAATTGTATGCTGTTAACTTAGACGGCTTATGCTTTTATCTTACCAAAATTCGTTCCCAAAAACATCTATTTCCTTCCCCTCTCCCTCTTTCTTTTTGGATTCATTGCGGATACGGCAGATAGGGATAAACTCTTTCCCCCGCAGGAACGGATAAAATTTTCGTGCATTTGCAAAATTTCTACTGGAGGCATTTTGGCAAAAAACAGTAAAATTTCTTCAGACATTTTCCTGAACTCCCTGTCTTTTTCCAAAACTTTAGGATGCACTTTAAACGTTTGCTCATTCCATCCCAAAAGATGCAAGCCCGACAGTCTTCGCACACGGGATAGCGCCACATACCCTTGGCCATATTCAAATACACCGGATAAATCCATTACTGCTTCATCCATGCTCATGCCCTGGCTCTTGTGCACCGTAATTGCCCAGGCAAGACGCAAGGGCAATTGCGAAACTTCCGCCTTTATTTTCCCCTCCTCTTCAATCCTCCACTCCATTCTTTCAACCTCTATCCTTCCTAACCCTGTTATTTTTACAATCGGATTTTTCCTCACATGCTCCATTCTTTCAACTACGCCCACACTCCCGTTTACAAATCCTTCTTTAGCGTTGTTTTTTGTAAACATTACCGCCGCACCCGCCTTCAACCGCAAAAGTTCGGGGGAAAGACATCCCCGCTTTAACGATTCAACCAAAGGCTCCGGCCCGGCGGAAGACATTTTAAACACATAAGTCTCTCCCGGCAGCTTATCTAAAATTTGGC
>CAYZNF010000003.1:75140-90063 GCA_964479725.1 uncultured Candidatus Saccharibacteria bacterium | reverse complement strand
GTATCTGCATTAGCGTTATGCGAAAAAAGGGTCGGAACATTTTGGGGGGCATTTTGACGCTCTGTTTTGCGGGATTTGATATATGATAAATGGTCATTCGAAAATTCGTTTTTCCTAATTGCGCCTAAAACCTCTAAATAATTCTTGTCGTCTTGGCGGTGCTGTTCGGTAAGATAGCATGCAAAAGGCTTTGCGTTTTTCCATGAGGCGGATTCATACGCAAAATGAAGTTTCTGCTCTTCGAGAAGAGATTTCTGCGGATCAATCTCCGTTTTTGAAACAGGAGGAAGCTGGAAAAAATCTCCCACCAGCACAATTTGCAACCCTCCGAAAGATTCGTTCCTTTGCTTAATTTCCTTGCAAACCGCGTCCACCATCGCCAAAGTTTCGGGCAAAAGCATCGACACTTCGTCTATAATGAGCACCCTTGCGCGCCTTACCCTATGCACTACATATTTTGTCGAAGCAATTTTGTCTAAAGCATATTCATCCAAAGTGCGCTTGATGCCAATGCCGCTCCACGAATGTATCGTCATGCCGCCAATATGGGTAGCGGCAATTCCTGTTGAAGCGGTAATAGCAGGCTCAATTCCCGTATCGCGAAGATACTCGATATACTGGTTTACGGTGTGCGTTTTTCCGGATCCCGGCTCCCCCGTCAAAAACACATTTGCCCCGGTTTTTAAAATGGCCAGCGCCTGATCTTGAGTCATTTTGTGTATTTTGGCATCACCGCTTTGAAAAAATAGACTAATCGAATTTTCTAAAACTACTCATCCTCACCAAAACTATACAACTTGGGCAAACCCCCTTCGCTATTTTTTCCCGTATTAAGTTTTCTTGCGGCTTACCGCAGAGCTATTTTGGGCAAGGTCTCGGTATTTTGTTTAACCTGTGCAAAGTACGGCTTTACACATGATGATAAATTTTACACTATTTTCAAGAAAATAGCTCAAATCACGTGCTTCACTAAAAATCTGACATACTTATTTGCCTCCACTGCTTTCATATATGCCTCTACCTGTCTCGACGAGAGCTGCTGCTTTTTGCTTGGAGCTTCTTCCCATACGCGCAACTTTTCGTCGTATATATCAGAATACCTAAATTGTATTTCGGGCAATATAATATTCATAAATTATTCAACTCTATCCCATTTGCCCCTATTTTTCCAGTAAAAATGAAATGCCTCCGGATGGAGCCGGAGGCGAAGCAAAGCGTATAGCCGCTTTTCAGTTGCGCTGAAGAAACGGCAGTTGATCCCCTCGTTCCGCGTAATACAAGGCCATTCGAAAGAAAACCTCACCGTGCCTCTCTTCCGGGGTTTGGATGCCAAGAGGCAAGAAGGGATGCTTCGAGTCAATAATCCTCACCCCGGCTCTCCTCTCTCCGGGAATCCACAGTATCGAATCAGAATCAGAGATATCTGTCGCAGAAAAGGGCCATCGTTCAATAACAAGCGTGCCGGTTTCTTCAATGCCGGTGCCCGCTTGCCCTTGCTCCACAAGCACAGAAATTTTTTGCAACTCATGTCCCACAGGAACATGCAAAAGATAATGCGATCCCCGTGCAAGCTGAAGCGGTTTTCCTTGCGAAGCCATGAACAAAAGTAAACCAAGACGTGTCGCCGGCACATCTCGAGGCGCCGTTACTCCAAACCGGGGCCTAAAAAGAAAGATCATGTTCCCCCTCCTGTTTCCCTTGTATAGGAAATATCTCTTTGTACCAAATTCAAAAAATTATGCAAATACAAAAATCCCCCGAGCAGTGAATGCCCGAGGGATAAACAAACGATACCGGCTATTACGCGGACTCCGAATGAAGAAGCTCAGCCAATTTCAGAGCCATTCTCTGGAGGGCGTCCTTCATTTCGCTAGAAACCCCGGCTTCGTAGACAACAATCTGAACATTGCGCCACTTATCCGTGAAATCAAACCAGTCATTGGGACCTTCCGATATGTATCTCACACCACCCCTACGAAGTAGCAAAAGCCACTCACCCAGATCCCGGCAATAGAAGAGGTCACCTTCGGGAAGACTCCACTCAAAGCAGTCAAAGATAGCTGGAAATTGTTCAGCCAATTCCCCGAAAGCATCCTGCCAGGCATCAGAATGCGCCGGGTACTCACGCTTGGGAAGATATGCCGCCAAGAGGCTAATTAAAGCCCGTCCGTGCGTATTTGCCATCGTACTCACCTTTCTCCAGCGTATCTTCTAATTATCACTTCCCTCTTCTTTTTGCAATATTTGCGCTGGTTGTGCTGGGACTGTCCCAGCACAACCAGCGCACTAGTTCTAGCGCACTATACATAATTCGTATATCTCGTCAATCAAAAATCTCCTGTCCCATTTTACTCTTCCTCTATCGAGCTGTTCTCGTCATCATCGGCATCCTCATTCATGATCTTATATAATTCTTGGAAGGTTTCGGGAAACGTTTCGCTGGCTTTTCGCTTTTCTGCCGCCTTGGCAAGCATATATTCCACAATGGTATCCTCCACTCCCTCTGCCTTATCTTTTTTTGCCTGCAATGTTTTTTCCAAACCCTCCCAGCTTTTATTGCTTGCGTTCCAAACCTCCTCGATGTCGTCCATTGGTACGTGCATAAACATTATAATTTTAATGGCTTATTAATTGGCCAACAGCTTTTTTCTTATTGGAATCGTACTGGAATTAGCACCTCGGCGTCATTTTCCGGAAGACCGGACGGATTGTCTTTTTCCAAAACCAGCGTGCCTGTGCTGGTGGCTGGAACATCAAACGCAAGAGACGACAGGAAAGGCACAAAATTTGTAGTCATCCAATCGGCCTGCGCCTGTGCAAATCCTACGGCAATCGTATTGCCGTTGCCGTCGAGAAGTTTTACCGGAAAGGTTGCTTCAAAAAACCATGTTCCCCGCGCCTCTCCCGTAATCATCAAGGGACTGGCAATGATTTCGTTGGGACTTGGATTGGTAACCCGCACTTTTGCCTGCTGATGACGCACCAATATGGAATTAAGTTTTGCCCGCGTTGTGCTGCCTACAAAACCCGTGCCGCGTGAAATACCCCACGGAGCCAAAACTTCTCCCGCGTATTTTTCCTGGAATTTAATAACCGCATTGCGCGTTAAGGGACCAAAGAATTGAGTTTCGTTTCCCAAAGATCCAGGACCATCCATGGCAAGACGAGTGTCGGGATCAGAATTCATAACAATCTGCAAATGCCTTACATCAGCACCCGACATGCCGCGAGAAAGATTCCTTGTGAAACGGAAACCGCTCGGGATTCTGTCTAAGGTACCCGTACCAAAACCAGCCAGCTCATCAAGTAATTGCTGTATTTGGGCAACCTGGCGCAGTAATTCATTAATCTGCTCCTGAAGCTCCTGGGAACTGGGAGCCGCTTGCGCCTGGCCCGGAAGTATCATTCCAAGAGCAATGACAGCGGCCAATACTCCAAAAACAATTTTGTTTATTATTTTTCTCATATCGTATATTCATTGATTAATTATCATTTGCAGACTCGGATCATTATCGATGCATACGGCTATGACGCCCCAGCTCCAAAAGCCTTACTAACCTATTAAATACCTCGCGCATTTTGGGGTTGTTGTCCAATGGGATGCGTATCCATCGCTTATCATCAAGTCTGCCAGCAGAATTTGGTGATGGGAATTCGTGTACTGGAGTTCCGGCATGCCGTATTTCTTTTTGAATTTATTGAAAGTATCCTCCCAAAACTGAAGCACGCCGTATGCCATAGGTTTTCCATTGCGGTAATCCCCTTTTGCCATGGCATTGCCGCTGCTTTCATGGTAAATAAGGCAGCCGATAAAATCGCTGTTTTTTAACTGCCCCAACCGTTCTTGCTGTTTTGGTTCTGTTTTTGCCGCAACTGACGCTGTTGTTTTTTCTTTATCTATATAGGGAGGAGAAATTTGGCTTAAGAAAGTTCTTGTGAATGTTTCAACCTTTCCCTGTTCTATCTTTGCCGCGATTGCGTGCTCTTTATCTGCTAGAACGGATGTTCCCGCCGCTCCCCCTATCAACCCCACCAACAGCGGAATGATAATAAGGCGCATACCTATAATGATTGTTTTTAGCGTCTTTTCCTTACACAATATAAAACCGCCGGTCATATCCGGCGGTTTCGTTTTATGTTTGTTGCTTTGCGTGATTGGCTTTATTTTGGAGCAGTTTTCGTAAGCTTGTTATACAGCCACCCAAATACGTAAAAAGCGGCGAATGTATAAACGAATGTCTGCAAAAGTCCCATCACAGCTCCAGGCAATGTTACCTCGAGATTGCCGTTGCCGGCAAAACTTTCGACACGAATAAGATGGAACATCCAGCCCAGAAGCTTTACTGCGCCGTCGGGCCAAAGCAAAGAAACAACGGCACATATGGCATATAACAGTCCTGCCGTAATACCGGCGGCTAAACCGAATTTTAATGGATTCAAATTCATATGTAAATAATTGTTTGTGTTACCGACCTTTTTGTTAATTTGTTTACGAATATTCCTCACGCAATGAAACGCAATACCATAGCTCTACAATATCATACTACGATTCGTCGCAGCAATCGACAAGTTTGGTTACGATATCTTTCAATGTCCAGGGCTTTTCTTCTTTTCCCGCCTTTTTTAATTCGGCAATATCCGCAAGATTGAGCTTTAATGCCCAAAATAAAGAATATGTTTCATACGCGCGGGAAAAAATCTCCTTTGCTTCGTCTTTTTTGCCGAGAGACTGGAGCTTTGTTCCCACTTCTATCAAACGCATAGTTGCGGCAAGCAAATGTTTTGACACACACCATGTTTCTCCCTCGTGTTTGTCTACAAGTTTTGCCAGCATTTCCTTCCTTATATTCCGCACTCGGCATAGCAAATCAAAATACCCGTCTTTTTCCGTTTTGACGCCGGTGAAAAAGAAATGCTCTTCCAGGCTTATCAGGTTCATTACGGCAATACTTAAATCCTCATCCAAAGACAAATCCGCAGTACCTGATTTTTTTATTTCCTCGACCCTTTTAATAAACGACTGCATATCCGACAATTGAGTAGTCATATTTTCGAAACTTAAAACATATAGAATTGCCAGCCGCAAAGTGGCGTAGAAGGCATAAGTTTTGGGGGACCCCTAGCAGCGCGGCGGCGCGACCTGCCTGCCGGTAGGCAGGGACAGAGCAATCTCGCCAGCAGGCGGATATGCGTGTCCCAAAAAACTTGTGCCGAAAAAGCCACTTTGAGGCGCGTATACTACAAAACAAAAATTATTATTCCCAGTGCGACCATGGCGACGCTCCCCCACAATCGCATGTTTTTTGTTTCTTTCTTTTTCCATGCCTGTACCTTTTCAAACAGCAGTTTATTGCTCGAAAAAAACAGCATAAACAACATCGGCATTACAAAAATCAAGTTGTACAGCAAAAGATACCCGACCCCGGAGAGATATGTCTTTTGATCGCGCAGAAGCCCCAACACCATTAGATACGGTCCCCCTGTGCAGGGAAATTCGCACAACCCCACCAATCCTCCCAGCAAAAACGCGCTCGGTAAAGATGCCTTTTTCATAAGCTCGCCCATTTTTTGATGGGCGGCGCGGGGAATGCCAAATCGTACGGGAAAGGAAGGAAAGAAATATCCGGCAAGGTTTATTAGCCCCAATCCAACCAGCAGAGCCGCCCCAACCCTTCCCATAAAATGGGGCGTATTAAAAATGTGCAGAGCCTGCAAAAGGCCAAAGCCAATCAGAAGATACGCGGCGAAAATACCAAGTATATAAAACATGCCGATCTTAAGGATGTTTTCTCTCGCCGCCCCCAAGCTAAACAGAAAAGCCACGGTAAGCAAAAGCACTGAAAATGCGCAAGGATTTACGCTGTCAAGCAAAGCCGAAACACTTACCAGCGGCAAAAGCCATGTTCCTTCGCTCGAAAAGGACCACAGCAAAGCTGTGCCAGCTTCACCAAACCGAAAGAAAAGGAATACCGCCAGCAAAAACAGCGCGGCCGCCGCGAAACCAATAAATCTTTTCATGCATTAAGGAGTTACTACTACTGAAAATTGGAGCTCAACAGGATCGTTGCCTTCGACTTCCATTCGCACAAGCCTTTCAATACGCCCAACCCCAGCGGGGCCATGCGCCGCAGGATCAAAAACTACTTCAACATACGCTTCTTCGCCAGGCGATACGGTTTGGTTGAGTCTTTGGGATCCGCCATGACCCTGCATTCCATAAGGGCCGAATTGTTCACCATCCCCTTTCCGAAAGAACGCGGTGGTACACATGCACGAAGTGTACATTTTATTCAAGAGAGCCGGTTTATCGCTTGTGTTTTTTACTATAAACATGTGTGAGACTTTTCCCGCTTCCATGGATATCGACCCGAAGTCGAAAGATAATTCTTCGGCAATAATTTGCCCGCCGGATCCAAGGATCGCATTTTTATCCTTATTTTCACTTTGGCTGGGTTTTGCGATCCAAACCACAACACCCAACACAACTGCAAAAAGAGCAAGACCGATGAGAATTTGTTTTTTCATACGAATATTAAAGACAATAAATAAACCCTTCGACGGGTTTGATAAACTAACCGCAAGAAAACTTTGCTTGCGGCCTAAGAGAAAATTGTCGGGCTGTTTTCGTGCAAAGCCAGCCAGCGAAGTTGCGGCTCAAAGCTCTTTGCGGCAAAAATTTTGGCAAAACGAAAATACTGAAAACGAGAAAATATTTTTTCAGGTTTGAGAGCAATGGGTGCTATATACACCAAAAACACCGAAAGCAATAAGGTCAGAAGAGAAACCGCAAAAAGCCCGCTGGAGAAATTTTTGAAAACTGAAATATGAAAATCAACAAAAGCTAAAACTGCGGTTTCCTTGGGGCAGTCCCCCGCGTTTTGCACCGAAGCAATGCAGCCTCCATGACTCCCTTCGCTTGAATGACTGGCCATGGCAAAACCAAAGACGCCAAGGCCTATTATGCTGAAAATTAGCGAGAGGGCAACAACAAATTTCATAATATTAGTATACCACTGCCCGCCAAAAAAGAAACGGCACCGCACGCTTCAACGCACGGTGCCTCATCATCCCAAAGACACTCTAGCCGATCTGATGCCCATCGGGCGCGAACTCGGCTAAGCGCTTAAAGTGCCTCCGAGCTGCTTCCCCTGGACGAACTGCAGGATTGTGACCGTAGTCCACAATCACTACGAGGTTTTTGCCCAGAAGCCGAGCTAGGTCACTAAGCCGCTGCGCGTCGCCGACGGGGAATTTGCCGAAAGTAGACTGCTTGGGCTCGTTTTGCCTTAGGACACGGACAGAACCAAACAGCCGCCGCAGTTCAGGCACATTGTGCAGTACGCACAAAACATCCTCGACAAAAACTTCTTGGCCCCTTTCCAAAATCAACTCGGGTACGGTGAGACTATTCAATCCAGGAGCGACCCATCCATTATCATCAACAATCCAAATCCATGTCGGAGCACGCACCATTAACTCCACTGAAATCTTTAGATGCGTAGCGACAACCATCGCTCCCCCTCTTCTCTCGCAGAAAGCGAGATTACATCAAGCTATCATTTACAGCTCTGCTGTCAACCCAAAACACCCATGTGAATAAATAGTACACGTGTTTAATTTATTCACAAACAAAAAGACCCTAAACACATGCTGTTTGGGTCTTTTTGCGAATTATTAAATCAAAGTTATTTATTTTCGGGCTGCGGTTTTTTATTATGTTCAGCACAGGTTGTACACATATATTTATTCCTTCTGTTTAGGGGTTTTATCTCTCGACCTACATCACTTCTAATAATATACAACACTCAATCAAGCTCAAGGTTTCACATTTCAACGCCAAACAAATACGTAAATTTTTACCTGGCCTTTTTTAGCTCGCTCTTGTATGCATCGCTCCTGCCGCCGTTTCCGTTTTTAAAGGTTTCGTACGATGGCAAGGCGAATACACGCAATCTGGCATCGAGAAAATCGGAAAATACCATCAGTGTGCCGTCTCGCGAAACATCGAGAGCGGTGGGCTGATTGCCTCCCACTATCGCGTCGAACATCTTGCCCGTTTCTGCATCAAACAACAGCACCGATCCCCATTCAGCTCCAGGAATGGAATAGTTCGTATCAGAAAAGTTTGCCCCTCGATTGGAAACAAACAATACTTTCTTGTCGGGACTCAATGCAATGGTGTTTGGGTTCATGTCGGTGTCGGCAAATTTTGACACTTCATCTGTTTTCATATCAACCTTCCACACCGCGTTTTTGCCCATATCTGAAATATACAACACCCCCTTGTCTTCGTCCGCCGCAATATGCCTCATCGCTCCCTTGCTATGGTAAATGATTTTTCCCTGACCGGTTATCAAATCTATTTTTTGGATATGCCCGTCGCCAAACCCCGCAACATACAAAGTTGTCCCGTCTTTTGTGGCGTACAATCCACGGGGAGTATCAACGGTTTGAATCCTGCGCAGTAAAGCGCCGGTTTCAAGATCAAACTCAGAAACATCATCTCCCGACCAGTTTGAGGCATATAGCTTTCTGCCGTCTTTTGAAAGTTCCAATACTTTTGTCCACGCGCTTTTGGTGTCCAACACGCGGATTACTTGTTTTGTTTCCGCGTCAATTTCAAAAACCTTGGCTGTTTCCATTTGGCTTACGTATGCTTTTTTGCCGTCGGCAGAAAAAATGATCTCCACTCCGCCTCCGTTAGACAAATTGATGTCTTTTATTTTTTCTCCTGTATTCGCATCGAAAACAGCCGCTCCCCTTTTCGGGTTCAACAGCATGGTAATCCAAATCTCTTTTCCGTCAGGAGTAAACATCGCTCCTTTTGGAGAAGGTACAGAATCAATATTAAAAAGATGGTCAACCAGCTGGTCTGCGGGATCGGCAATGATGTTTTTTATCGGAGTTGGCGCGGGGCTTGGTATAGGATCAAGAGTCAGACTCTCCCTTATACTATCTTTCTGATTGTTTCGATTATTCGAAAAATTAAGCGCCTCCCATCCTCCATTCATTGCTGCGGCAAAGACTCCTGCCCCGCCCAATACCAAAGCCGCGACTGCAAAACCTAAAAATATCCTTTGTCTGTTTACCATACCTAAAGGACGAATCAAACCCAGCAAACTTAAAAAGAAGTTCCGCTAAAAGGCTTGCGTTGAGGACGCCTGCCGCTAAACGGCCGGCGAGGCCCATGGCCTCCTTGATACGATCTCCCGCTATGGCTGAAAGCATGCGCGGGAACCTGGGAAACATTTTTGATATGGGCTGGCAATGGAGAAACAGGAAGGGCCTTTCGCACCAAGCGTTCGATACTTTTAACTTCTGATCTTTGGTGAGGCATGGCAAAAGAAATAGCATGTCCAACAGATCCGGCACGTCCTGTCCGTCCTGTACGATGGATATAATCTTCGGCGGTTGAGGGCAAATCAAAGTTGATTACCAATTCAATCCCGCTTACATCAATTCCCCTGGCAACAATATCGGTTGCCACAAGCACTCGGTATTTACCAACCTTAAATCCCTGCAACGCTTCGCGGCGCTGACCCAAGGAACGGTTGGAATGCATCTCAACGGCACTATGGCCCATAGCGCTTATTGCCTTGGCAATTTTTGAAGTTTCGTATTTGGTGCGGGTAAACACAAGCACGCTTCCCTTGTATTCAGAAAGCACGGTTTGGAGCAAACTGATTTTATTTGGCTTATCCACAAAAAAGAGTTCGTGGGTAACATCCTTGGCCATGGTGCCGGTTGGAGCTACTTCAACGCGTACCGGAAATTTCATATGGCGGGCGGCGATAGAGACAATCTCTGAAGGCATCGTTGCCGAAAACAGCATTGTTTGCCTTTCCGTCGGAATCTGCTGCAAAATCCTGTTTATCTGCGGGGCAAAACCCATGTCGAGCATACGATCGGCTTCGTCCAGCACAAGAATTTTAACAGAATCAAGGCGCAGTGTTTTTTGCTCAAGATGATCAATTAGACGCCCCGGCGTGACTATAAGAACATGCGGGCGCGCCCTTAACTGGCGGATCTGGCGCCATATCGGTTCCCCCCCTATGAGAACGGCTGTTTTTAACCCGAATGGCCGGCCGATCTTAAATAAGGATTCCTCCACTTGCAAAGCAAGTTCACGCGTTGGCAAAACAACCAAGGCTTGCCCCTGCAATTCCATTAATCTCTGGAGCAAAGGAATGCCAAAAGCCAGTGTTTTGCCCGTGCCTGTTTGCGCGATCCCTATAATATCTTTGCCTTCAATACCAACAGGTATTGATTGCTGTTGTATGGGAGTGGGCACTGTAAAATTATTTCTATTGAGGACCTCCAGGAATTTGGGAGCTATGCCCAAGCCCTGGAAACTACCGCTGTGTGAATGCATATCTACTTCCTGTATGACACCTTTAAGCATGTTTTACAAGCACAAAATCAAGATAATAACTTATAAAAATAAAGGACCCTGCCACAGATGCACCTTTCAGGATCCAGTCTGAATTCGCACTTATAGTTAATTATAGCATTATTCTTTATTAGTGTCAATAGCTGAACTCATCCAAAGTAATGCTGGGCAAAGAATAGGACAAGGGCAAAAAATCCCGCCCACATAAATCCTACTGCCGCAAAAATACTGCCCCTCAAAATACTTGAACTAACTTCCCTTGGAGGCAAAACGTACAATACAATTAAGCTTACTATATACACTAAAAGAACGCCGTAGCTTTTTGTAACCCAATGGTGCCCGCTTATGTTTTTTAACGTATCCTTAAGCGCAGGAGACCATTCTGCCGCAAAGGTAATTGCCACCACGAAAATAATCGCAAGGATTGCGGAAACTGCCGATGAAAATATGAGTTTTGGCATTTTTATATTAAGACCACCTTGCCGCGGCTGAAATAATATACCCCATACCCCCTATTGCCAACGCCATGATTGCTATTGACCCGGCCAAAAGGATCATGGGCAGTTTCAATTTATAATTTGCGAATTCCTCCCTACTCAAAAATGCGGTGAACAGCGCGATAAAAGCCAGCGGGATGATAAAAAGAAAAATGTGTTCTTTTGCTTCCATGACAATCGCGTGGACCCAGGGAGCGCCGCCTGCTTTAATAATTGGCTTTACCAGAGGACCATAATAGTTTACATAATAGTACCCTCCCAAAAGCCAGCTCATGGCAAAACCCAACAAACCGATTACAGCTACGATTTTCATTCTCGCTCTTTTTACCGGCCCTGCAGCAAATTCTCCCAAAAGCCATAAGAAAAAATCAATGCCAATTACTGCAAACGCCAAATGCAAACCCACTAGAGCTGGTTTGCTGGTTAACAAAGTTAGGAATTCCATGCCGCAAAATACTAAGAGTTAATCTAGTATACACCCGGTAACAACCTCATGCAATTCACTCATACCCCACAGCCGGAACCTCCCTGCTGTTTTGGTATGAGACCCAAATCCTGCACTTTGGCGTGTATATTTTTGTACCACCCGCTCGCGCTTGAGAATTCTTTGCTCATAACCAGCTTTGCGTCAATATCTTTCCAATCAACACCTTTGACCGCCTTAAAATATAAAGCAGTTTCAATATATGTATTTGCAAACCAAAATGAATTAAATGCCAAAGCCTCTTTATATAATTCCTCTTCGCTTAGCCCCTGCGTTACCCCAAGCGAAAGCAGTCCAAGAAGAGCTGATCCATGGTTGCAGTCCTGGAAAAATGTCGAGTTGTCGCAGCAGGGACGATAGGTATTTTTGGCAATTTCAGTCACCACAGCCTCTTGTTCAAGGGAAAGTTCAACAATTTTAAATTTGTTGAAATATTCTCCTCCATTTTTCGCCTTGCCAAGAGTCCAGCCGCCTGTGGAAGCAAAATTAAACAAAGATTTTCCTTTAATAGGGCTAGTCTCGTTGGTAGACATGTAATTCGAAAGTCCAAGGGCCCAAAGCATATTTACATAGTAACCGGCATTTTCACTAGTAAGAATAATTGGAATATCGGAAGGTTTTTCGATCATGCTTCTCATTTCATATGGAATGCCTCCCCTTTTTTCATAGAGCTCCTCAACTTTTTCTTTATCAATAACTCCCTCCTCTACAAGTTTTACGATGCTGTTTTTTAGGGCAATCTTGCTTTGGAAACCTTGCGATGGCAAAACATTCTCCTGGATTTCAGCAAGCAGAGTATCGGAAGCAACCGCGGCAAAAAGATTTCCCGACGCAATTCTGTTTTCCTGGCCGCGAAACGCCTGAACAACAACAGGATCTGCTTTTAGCATATTCCATCCGACTAGCGCTCCCAAAGTTATCATCGAAACCAGCGCCATTGACCATTTTATATCCCTTTCTTTGAATGAATCATCCTTTGAGACAGGGCATGTTCCATCCCGGCAGGAAGCTTTTTTCAATTCTCTTGTGGTAAACCATATTGGCAAAACCAAAAACGCGACAGAAAGGGCTTTTAATTCAAGCCCGCCAAAAGGAAAAGCAGACAACCCTCCCGCAATGCCCACCGCAGAAAGAAATGTGGAGCCGCATACGGGGCAAGCCGATGCCGCAAACGCGGCAATCGAAGCCAAACCGGAACTGCTGCCACCCTTGCCAAAACTCCAAAGCCCAAACCCATACCTCCGCCAACGATATACAAACAGCGCTAAATTAAGCCCAAACAAAAAAACAGCCGCGATTGTCAAGATAGCATACATCCAAAAATACACAGGCTCGCTTGCCGTATTCGTAACTAGACTGGTAATGCTCGAATTAAGCCGAAGACTCCAATACAGCAACAAAAAAAATCCAAGAGATCCGGCAAACCCCACTAACGAATAAAAAAATCCCGTGAGAAATTTTGCGGATTGGCCGTCTTCTGGTTTCGGCTCTTCTGGAGGCGTTCCGTGCGAAATAATTTCAAGATTGCAGGACTTATGCTCCCTGCACCAGGCTTCGCATTTTTCAGCCCATTCTTTTTCTATGTATCTAAATCCACATTCTTTGCATTGGCGCAGTTCCTGATCCATTGTTTCATTATAGATTTAGAACTTCGAATGTCAATCGAATTTAAAAAGAAAAGACAACAGACATAGGCCAGGTTTCCGAAGCAAACCGCATAAACATCAAAGCGGCTCCAATAAAGGCCATATTTTTCATGAAACTGGTCATTTCCATCATCTTTTGCTGGGGATCCGATATGGTCCAAAAATTATGAAGCATAAGGGAAATTGGCACCAAGGCAACAATTAAGGCAAGAGATGCCCACTCCACATATGCTCCCAATAAAATTCCCGAACCACCGGCAATAAGCAATATGCCGCTAATCATGACTCCCAATTTTGGCATAGGAACTTTTTTGGACTGGGCATAACCAGTCATCATAGACAGCTTCATAAAATGATTGATTCCGGAAAAGACAAAAAATCCTCCGAATAAAATGCGCCCGACAAGAAATAAAGCTTCCATATAAATAATATATACTCTAACGTTATTGTATAACTTGATTCTAAAACCTAACCTTTATACTGTTATTGTACAAAAATAATCGCAAAGACTCAAATGAAAAGCCCTTCTCCCTTTCCCGTGCGGAAAAGAGAGAAGGGCTTGCGCCTAGCACTTAGGAGCGTTGCGCCGAACCAGGGAATGGGGTTGGCTGCATAGAAAGAGCTTGTGCTAGTTGCTGCACTCCCTCCAGGCTCACACCCATCTGGAAATCATCCGTTGCCGTTGGGTCATTCCACTTCACGAAAACCACTGCCATGAAATCGTCCTCTGCTCGAAAGTACTCTAGTACACGAGAGTTTTCCCCAAGCAGGCGACGATAGAGAGAAATCTTCCCACCATCGCGAAGTTCGCTTCGCCGCACCCCAATCGCATAGATTATCTCCTCTTGCGGAGAAACCTCCTTGACCGCCCAGAACGCAAGGGCAATACGATGCTCTTCCGTACCGGGAAAGCGAGCAATAACCTCCTTGAGACTTTCTTTGTTTTTGGGCTTCTCAAACGCCGATATATCAACACCCGTTTGAGCCAAGCGGCTCACGTCGAGATAACCAACCATCACCGCCTGAGCCCACACACTTCGCTCATCTGCATTGAGTTCGGCGGGTGCATTAAGCCGGGAGAAAATGTCATCCGCTGCAGGAATCCCTGCCACTCCCGTTTCCCAAACCATGAAATTCTCCCCATTCCCGCATCCCGCCAATACCATAACCATCAACGCAAGGATTGCTAGAAGATACCTCATGGCTCGTCCTCCATACAGATGTCTGCGTTTTTTAAAATACCAAAAAAGACAAGGAAAGTCAATTTTGTCAACTAAAAGCCGGGCTAAGTCTAGCACATAGACATCAACAGTAAGGAAAAGGTGTGAATTGCGGACAAGGCGCAAATCAGGTTATTATAAAGAAATGAGCACACGCACACCACTCTCCCCAACCCAAGTTCAGCAATATTCAAGCCACATCCAGCTACTTGCTCCGGCGCTTGACCTTCTTTCCGACCACGTGATCATTACCGACGAAAACGCCAATATACTTTACGCGAACCCGGCTACGGAGAAACATACGGGCTTTAACCGCCGCGAAATAATAGGTGAAAACCCCGGAGACTTATGGGGAGGCCAAATGGACAGGGAGTTTTACGCGAACATGTGGCATACCATAAAAATCGAGAAAAGGCCTTTTGCTGGCGAAGTGCGCAATCGCCGCAAAGACGGCACTCGATATTGGCCGGAATTGCCGGGTAATTTCATAAGCAACGAAAGCGGCGACAAAAAACTTTTCATTAGAAAAGTTCTCCATAATTTTAAACTTTGCATTAATCTTGCGAAGTTTTACTTCGTAAAAGTGCACTTTGAATTTCTCGCGCTGCGCGCGAGGGGTTGCGGGACTCCATCACGTGACTGTTGTAGGGTAGTAGAACAGTTTGGAATAATTGGCCAAAGAGAGT
>CAYZNF010000003.1:60053-75130 GCA_964479725.1 uncultured Candidatus Saccharibacteria bacterium | reverse complement strand
ATATTGGCAGGAATTGCGAGTTACTCCCATACTCAACGAAAGCGGCGACATAAAATTTTTCATTGGCGTTGAACCGAACATAACTTCCCGCAAGGAACGGGAAATTTTTAAAGAAGAATTTGTGGCTCTAATCGGCCATCAATTAAAAAATGCCCTTACAAAAACAAGCTGGACATTGGAATCAATCCTAAAGCAAGATCCCCCTCTTCCGGCAAAAGAAAAACAAGCAATCCAGGAAATATATGAAGAAAACAAAAGATTTGGGGATCTTGTGCACGATCTTTTAGTGCTGGCACGCCTTCAAAGCAACCACTTTAAAAAAGATCGGATTGATTTGGCCGAAGAAATCGAAAGACTGCTCGCCGTATTCCAAGAAAAATATCCCAAGGTGCAGTATTCCATAAAAAACGGGGGAAAGTGCCTGCTGAATACCTATAAAGCATTGGCCAGCCAGGTTTTCCTCAATATCATTGCCAATGCTTTCGAATACTCAAACTACTCCAAAAAAGGCAAGATAGCCATTTCTTTGAAAAAAGAAAAAGCTACTTATGTATTCTACTGTAAAGACAACGGCATTGGCATTCCAAAAGAGGAACAAAAACAAATATTCACCCAATTCTACCGCGCGACTAATGCCGCGGAGATGAAAAAAGAAGGTACGGGCCTTGGCCTTTTTATCGCAAATACCATTGCAACAAGCCTCAACTGGAAAATTTCGCTTCACAGCCAAATAAGCAAAGGCACCGAAGTGTGCGTTACCATTCCCATCAAAGAGATGGCTTAAAATGCAAACGATCAATATTCCAGCTTGATACCAAGCTTTTCAGCGATTTGCTGTAGCCATTTTTCATGCCTGTCCACCTTATGGGCAAGCATAACCATTTCTTGAAAAATAGGTATCAGCTTTCTTTGCGTAAGCATCTACCGCAGTTAGAAGCTCGTTAAAATCGTCCTTCGTGGAAAGATTCCGTACGATATCTTTTAGGTCTTCTTTAGTAGCGAAAACTTCTACGAATTTTTTAATATCTTCGTCTGTCAGCATATTTTTAGCATAAGCTTCTAGACCAGGGCTGTCAACTTTTTCATTGCCATTGTGGGCATGAGCCTATCAGCCTCTTTTCTTATAAATCGCAGCCTAACATCTTACTGTTTTCCGCCTGCAATACAATTGCCACTGCGCAGGGGATTTTTTCGTCGTAGGTGTGGCCGACTCCGCTCGGAGGACGCCTTCCGGGAAACAACTCAAAGAAAATATGGCCCATAGTTACTACCGGGCGCCATTGCATATGCTTGTCTATTCCTTCGGCTCGCGGTTCTTTTAGCCAGGCAGGAGGCTGGTATGCCAGGCGTGTGGTAAACCATACAACAGGATCGGTGGCATTATACAGGAATGCCACCCGGGAAGGGCCCCATTGCCCGGGAATACTCTCAAAATCCTCTGCGCTTGTGCCAAAACGCACAATTTGAGTACTTGCTTTCCCAAAAAGGGATGACCACAATTTGCTCGCCGAAGGAGAGCCTACCCACAAAGCGCCATCAACCCGCCCCGCTATCTCCCCCGCTGATTTACCCGCAAAAATATCTTGAGATCCCAAAGATCCCAAACTCTCCCCGTACACATAAAGCTTTGGCTGTTTATCTTTTGGAAGCGCGTCTAAACGCGCCCGAAGTTTTGAAAACAAAAGAGAACTTGCTTCTCCTGGAATATCTTTGTCAATTAAATATTGCAGTACAGCGGCATTGTTTGAATATTGCATGGCAACTGAAGCAATATCTCCATCCAGCGCTTCCTCTGCCGCTTCAACCGCCACAGGGTTTACCCAGCCGGTTCCGGAAGGCGTGAATATCATTACCGCCTTTCTTTCAAATGCCTTCGTCCTTTCAAACTCTTGCAGTATCAAATCCACTCTTTTCTCCAGGCTCGCTTCATTGTCTATACCGGCATACAGGCGTATTGGCTTTTGGGACAACCCGGCGTCGTAGCTTCGCACCACAAATTCTTTTCCTTTTTGGCCAAGCCCTTCCCAAAAAACCAAAGATCCGGGGCCCCCCGCTCTGCACATTCAAAAAAGGAGGGACCAAATTTATTGGAGCAGGCTTGGATTTTGTTTCAAGAAAAATTTGGATGCCAAAAATAGAAAGGGAGAAAACCGCGTATCCAATTCCGGCGGCAATAACCCAGACCGTCCCATACACTGCAAGCTTTGCGCTTAATTTTTTTGTGCGGAATGCAACAAATTTGGCGATTCGCCGTATTAAAAGTCCTGCTTGTATCGCGGCAAATGCGACAACAACGGAGCCAGCTAGTACTAGCAAAAAAGAAGGGGTGTCCTCCTGGAATCCAAGAAAAGCTCTTTGATCTTTTTGCCACAACAGCCTGCTCCAGCTGACATACGCGCCAGCACCAATAAAGATAAGGTACAAAGCATACCTCAAGCGCCTTTGCAAAGAAAATTTGGGATAAATTTTGAGCTTTTTTAACCCCCATTCGGCAATCAACCCAAGGTCATAACCCAAAGCCGCGGCAATGCCGCTGAAAATAATTTGGCTTAGACTGTTCAATGGTAAAAGCCCGGGACGCAAAGACTCGGCAAATAAAATAAGTGCGCCGAACAAGCCAAGGATCGATAGATGCATACCTGAATCATACCAAACCCGGCAAACTTAGCAAAAAATCCACGATCGTGTAAATTCTGCAAAGTTTTATTTTGGGTTACTCCACTGTTTTTCTTTCCAAAATTCCGTAGGCTATAACAGCGGGGATTGACCAAATAAACAAATACAGTATCAAATTCGCAATAGCCATGGCAAGCATATCAGTAGAAGATAACGTCTCTCCCCTCTCTCGCACTGTGGCCGATTGAAACAGAATTCCAAGGATAGAAGAAAGCAAAAATGTTGCCATGAAAAACATGAAAACTATCTTCTTCAAGTCTTTTTTATAGATTTTTGTTTTAGCCGCAATATACCTTATCCCAAAGATTAGTCCGATCAGCGCTCCGGCAATAGGTAGAATAAGAATAAGAAAAGAAACAACCAATCCTTCCTGGGGACCTATTATAGAACTAATACCATACGCGAAAACCAAAGCTAGCACATTACCCCCTATCAAAGCACTGGCAGCCAAAACTCCGATAATCCACCACACCGACTTGGTTTCTTTTTCTTCCTCGATTTCTCGGGTTTGAACCTGCTGGGTTTCTTGTGGTTCCATAAGCTTTAGAACGAATTTAGTTATAAAACTAAGACGGACGCCTGCCAGCGCCGTTACAAGAAAAAACTACCCGAAAACTAAATTCCTCCACTTACATCTTCTTTCTTTTTAGCGGTCTTGATAACATAATCAGACGCAACATGAAGGGCAGATACGGGAAGAGTGAAGTAGAATGTGCTTCCCATGCCGACACGGGAAACAACCCCGACCATTCCTCCATGCGCCTCAACAATTCCTTTAACGATTGCCAAACCAAGACCCGTGCCTTTTGAGCTTATAGCCTGTGCATACACCTGCTTGAATTTGGTAAACAACTGCGGGATAAATTCGGGAGAAATTCCCACGCCGGAATCCGTAACCGCAAAAACAAGGGAATCTGCAAGGTTTTCAAAATTATTCGCCTCTGCCTCTTCCACAAATTCAATGCCTGCTTGTTTGATTTCCGCGTTCACGTCAGCTTGTTTTTTATGCGAGAATACCTGGAGCTTTACGTTTCCTCCGGTTTGCGTAAACTTAAGGGAATTCGACAAAAGATTATTTATAACCTGGGCAACGCGCTCTGGATCAAATATTTCTTCTTCTGGAACACTATCAGCTACTTTGCTGGATAGCGAAACTCCTTTGTCTTTGGCCGCTGTCATAAAAAAACTTATCCTCTGCCGCACTATCTCCCGTATATTTGTTTTTCTTTTTATGGTTCTAAACTCTCCAGATTCAAGTTTTGCCGCATCAAGCAAGTCATTGACGAGCATTAGCATTTCCGAAGAATCCTTGTACACCATGCCCAAATACTCCTTTTCCTTGGCGCGCTTTAAGGCGCTTCCTTCTGTCCGTATATATTCAACAATTTTCTTTATGTTATCCAAGGGCGAGCGCAGTTCATGCACTATCATATGGGTAAAGTCTTCGCGCAGTTTTTCCAGTTCCTTTTCTTTTGTGGCGTCGTGGAATATGACCACTCCCCCAAGCACTTCTTCCCCTTTAATGCCAGACACTCCTTTTACCGGCGACACGACAATCTGGTAAAAGCGGTTTCGTACGACAATTTCCTCGGCCATTAACACCTTGCCAAGTTTTATGCTTTCTTCCAGCTTCCCTCGTATATCAAACTTTCCTTCGAGGTTGTCTATAAAGTCAAAAATAGTAATGTCTTTTTTTGATTCAATGCCGATGATTTTTTTCACCGCCGGGTTGGCGACCAAAATACGATAGTCACTGTCTGTCATGACAATACCCTCATAAATACTCTCCACCATGGCGCTCAACTTTGCCTGCTCTGTTTTGACCACATCCTGCAATCTCGTAACGGCATCCGAAGCTTGTTTGGTGATCTTATACAAAATTGTCATTTCCTCTTCCTTGTACAAGCCTGGTTTTGTATGGGCAACAGTAAGAACTCCTACCACTTTTTGGCCGATAACAAGAGGAATGTTAAAGAAAGACCTCACGGGTTCGCCTAATTCTTCCACAAGAATCGCCCCAGACAGCGTTTCTTCGACAAATTCTTTTTTGAATTCCTTGTTCAAAAGGGCAGACAGGGAATCGAGCATCCTTTGCCTGACATCGTCAACGAACCCGCGCGACACCGACTGTTCAAGATGAATCTTAAATACAACATTCTCCGGCCCCAAAAGCATATACGAAACCGCGCTGTACTGCACAAATTGGCGCAAAGAACCGGTAATAATGTCAACGATTTTTTGGACATCGAGAGAATAGCCAACCCTATCCCCCAATTCCTTGAGTATGGCCAACTCATACATTTTTCTTTGGGTGTCTTCCTCCCGTTTTTGCAGGGCCAATCGTAAAGACCGGCTCTTCCAATAAGAAAACGCCCCAACCGCAAGACCAAAACCCGCGAGAACGATAATGGCAATATTCTCCATTATTTACTTTGAAGCCGGAGCCTCTTTTGAGGCTTGTTTTTTGAACTGGAAAACCCCAAAGATTTGAGCTATCCAGATTATCGCCAGGACAATTGCCCCGCTAGACAGCAAGCTTCCCAGCCACATTAAATTCATGTGCTCGGCATCCGTTAAAAAGAGACCCACAATTGCATCGGCCAGCACACCAAAACCTATGAGCATAATCGGCCTTGCCAAAGCTCCTCCAACCATAAATTTAAGGGCAAGGCTGAAAATTAAAACAGCGCCCGCAAGAGCGATCCAGGCGTGAAGCATTTTACCCCAAAGCGTGGGCCCGATGTTTTCCATGAGGTGCGAATCTTGCGCGGTTTGCACGGACATCATGTTCTGCTGGGCCAAAGCATCGGTAAAAATAAAAGCGCTCGCCGCGAGAAGAGCAAAAACTATAAAAAACTTTGCCATATATTTACTTTAGCAATTAACTTATGAAACCTTTATGCTCGGATATTTCGTAAACACCGAGCTAAGAGTATTTTTAACTATTTGTCCCGACAACTCAACATACGCATCTACCAGTTTACCCAGGGCCGTGCCGGGATCCCCTTGGATATCGGTTACCTTGCCGTCGCCGCTGATTGCTAATTCGCCAATGTTTTTCGCTTTCATGATTGCAATATCGGGACCCAAAATGACTGCTTGCTTGCCTATAATTTCTGTCATTAAGGCCGCATATTCTTCTTTCTGTTCCATGGTTTATATATTATTTTGTGTTATGAGCATAAAGCTCAACCTTTTTATTATTGTACACATTTTTTTGTCAAACAAAAAGCCCCGCGCCTGTCCTTCGCTCCTTTCAGAAACGACGACAAACGCAGGGCTGAAACATGGACACATCGCATGACCATTAATAGAAAGTTGCCTGGCGCCCAAGACTAGGCCGCTTGTTCTTCCCGCGAGTCCGCGAACTACTCTGCCACCTGACCTTGGCGGCAATGAGAATCCTCCGGATTTGGCTTCTGCCAATGGGCCAGCCGCTTTTATTCAAATACTGCTCGAGCCGAATAAGAGTCCAATACTGGAAAGACTCCCCCACCTCGGAAGGATGCTTCCTGGCAAGAGAGACGATCTCTGCACGATCATATTTCTTGGGACGCCCCCGCCCCCCTTTGTCTTTGAGCCCTTCCAAACCCATGGCATTGAACCTACCGTGCCATTTTCGCACGGTAATATCCGAAACCCCTTCCGCGGCCGCAATATTGGGCACGGTTTCCCTCTTAAAGGACCGCACCACCAGACGCGCTCGCAGTACTAAACTGGCAGGAGCAGTCCTCGACCCTGCCAGTTTAGTCAGCGTTGCCAACTCCGCCTCGCTGGGCTTTCTTACGTACTTTGCCATTTCAATCCCTCTCCAGATTTGGCTTTATTATGCACAAATCTTAATATATGTCAATCGATTTCCCGTGTGCGTGACACTGTGTGTGACACCAGGTGTCACACATAGGTAAAGTCTAAAGCCCAGACTAGCTCTTGAATCCATACCCTAAATAATGGCCTATTTCCGATACGGAAGAAATATCTTTTAATTCAAATCGATCTGAAATATCTTCCATGGTTTTAATATCGATGCCGGATGGGTTGTCTTTATTTTCTGAAATTTCAATTCCATAACTCCCGGCGGCTCTATATAATTCATCCGGGTTGATAAATAGCTTGGGGTCATGCGTGCCAGCCGGAATCCTGCCGTCTTTTTCTCTTATCATGAACTGCCTAACAGTTTCTTCGTCCCTTGAGATCGTGTCAAATACAAATGGGCTTCCTTTTTCCATAACCCTGCTTATTTCTGACAGTGCTTTATTTAAATCTTCAATATGCTCCAAAAAATCACTGCACACAACAGCCGAAAAATAGCCGTTTGGGTATTTTAAATCATAAACGCTCCCGACTTGATACGCGCTTTTAAGACCCGATTCCCGCGCGTGTTCTATCGCAATTTTTATAGCCCCCTCCGACAAATCAACGCCAATAATATCATAACCCTTTCTTGAGAGAAATTCGCTTAAAATTCCGCCGCCACAACCGATATCCAGGACCGGTTTGATTTTGGACACATTGCACTTTTCCAAAACTTCGGCAATGAATTTTCCTCTAATCGGGTTCATTAAATGCAGCCCTTTGTGGATGCCTTTTTCTGTTTGCTACCATCCGTCCATGCCAATATCGCTAAACGTATCTATGTTTCTTTCGATCTTCTGGACGCCGTATGAATTAGCCAATTTACTCAATTGCTCCGCTTCATCTTTTTTGTATACTCTTCCGGTTATCATAATGAGTCGTCCAAAATTTCAACTTGGCATATTTTT
This sequence comes from uncultured Candidatus Saccharibacteria bacterium, assembly GCA_964479725.1. Lineage (GTDB taxonomy): Bacteria > Patescibacteriota > Minisyncoccia > Minisyncoccales > UBA10102 > CAYZNF01. The sequence goes on along the minus strand of CAYZNF010000003.1, from coordinate 67,691 downwards.
GGATCATTCCAAACTTTTACTTTTTTGGCCAAGGAAAATTCATAATATCTAGCAATGTCAATCGTTCGAGCACCTTTCCCTGCTCATTGGCAAGGATGATCTCCGTATTTTGCTTGGAGCGCAAAGAGCTCTCCCACAGAAGCTGTTTGCACATATGGCAAGGATAAATAGAATCATCCCCTCCCGCAGTTTCATTTCCGGTAACAGCAATAGCTACGATATCATACTCTCCATGAGCCGCCGCGTGCGCTAAAGCCGCTTGCTCTGCATGAAGAGTAAGGGAATACGTATCTGAATAGTACTGGCCAGAAGAGTAAATATTTCCTTTTGAAGTTAGCACCGCTGATCCAAACCGCATGTCTTCTGGCCTATTGGTGCCCGTGAAAGCGTTCTCCATTCCCTTGATTGCCGCCTGTATGAGATCTTTTTCGATGGCTGATTCCATGAATGCACTCTACACCTTCAACCAATTCTGGACAAGCAAAACCCTGCCGGCAGGCGCCCGAGCGATAAGGCGTGGGCGATTTTGATGCACTTTATAAGAAGCAAAATCAATAATCCAGTTTGATGCCGAGTTTCTCTGCAAGCTGCTGAATCCATTTTTCGTGGCGATTTAGTTGCATTGCCATGGCAGAATATTCAATGCGAAGATCATTCACTGCTTTAGCAAGCTTATCTATCGCAGTGGTCAATGCATGCACCGATTCTTCAAGCGTTCCTAATCGCTCCTCTACCTGTGCCATGCGCACATCCAGATCAGCTCCCTTGACGACCAAATTATTCACTGTTCCCTCAACGCGATCAAGATGCTCCTTTGTAGCAGTTCTTTCAAACTTCTCATCGATTTTTTCAAATCTTCCGTCTATCTTCCCAAATTTTCCATCCAAATATTCAATTAACTCGGAGAAATCTTGGTTCATGGTTTGAGTATAAGGCGTAGAATACGACGCTGTCAATTCTTGCTCCCTATAGGAATAAGCTAATAGAGAACCAGTCAAGAATTTGAAAAATAGGCATTACATCATTCTACCAAAAAACAGCCCGGGCGATAAAGCATATGGGCGATTATTTGATACTAAAGTAATCCAATTTTTGTACTCATGTTCCTTCCTATTGAGCTTCAAGGATAGTCAAAAATAGGTATGACATAGTCCCCATAGCGCCATTCTCGTTTACTGCTATCGGGAGCTAAAATAACCATATTGCCGGATAGTTTTGGCGATGAATTTGGACTTACAAGAATTCCATCTCCGCAATTCCGAATCGTATTGTTTTCGATTACGGCAGACCCGTCTATCACAGCAATGCCGGTGTGACAATCTTCAATGGTATTGCCTCGAACTATTTGCTCTCCTTCGTAGGCCAAATCTATCCCTTCATGCCCGGCATCGGACAAATAATTATCAACTATTTGTATCGATGAATGCGATGCAGAAATAGCGCCCCACAACGTATGGCGCACAATGCTGTTTTTGATAATGCTATTCTGCTGTTTGCCTGCGGGATTTAGGCCATTGCGGGAATACTCCACGATAACGTTCTCTACGATACTGCCGTCACCCATAAAAACTATAGACTCCCAGTCCGCCAGGTTAGGAGTTTTGGCGGCAGAAGTAAAAATAATCTGTTTGTCTTTTTCCCCTTTTGCAATCAGTTTCCTGAAAACAAAAATTCCAGAGTGGGTAGTGGTATACGACTTCAACCGAGTGGGATCGTTATCATTAAAACCGTCCTTCTCCACTTCATCGCCGCGGCCGCGATCGTCATCAACCGCAAATTTAACAACAGTGCCGGGTAAAACAGTTAGCTTCCCGAATATTTCCGCATCACCAGTGATAATAATTTCTCCGCTCCAAATCTGATTACCCAAATACATCCCGCTTATTTCTGCGTTTTCGGTTTTGGTGGTTGAGAAAAATTTTATTGATAAAAATCCTGCAATTGCGAATAAGACAGCACAGATAACTATAATACCTATTTTAAAATTCATAATCTCACTCTACCAAAAAACCGCCTTTCGATAAACTCGGGGCGGTTTTTTATGCATCTCTTTTCTCTATTCTTCAGAATCCTTGATAAGTCTTCTCAATTCTTCTCCCTGCTGTTTTGACTCCTCTTCTGTCATCCCGTGCGCCTCCATGCCGTGCCTCACGCTTTTCTCCATTACTTCGTCTTCATTTTCACCCATGATTTTTTCGCCGCAAGGACAGGTAATTTCTTTCATAACATTTATTGTTTCTTATTATTTTATGCCCCGACCGTACCGCCACATATATACTAACGAATCAGAGCTAAGATACTTTCATCATTCATAAAAATAAAGGCCGCGGGGCGTGAACCCTGCGGCCAACAACTTATACGAGAGACAGCATTACTCCTTTAGCCAGTATTTAAGTTCGGTCAACTCGCACTCCGCAGAGTGCTCACCCGCCATCCCTTCGAACGTGATTGTGAAGAGAACCTTGTCTCCCTCCACTTTCACTGAAAGAACGGCCATTCGGAAAAGAACCTTCTCAATCCCATCGATAATAGGATCTCCTGGAAGCTTCCGGAATGACACGAGATCAGCAAATGAAACCGTAACACTCCGAAATGTCTCCAAAGAAACCATCGGGAACTCAAGGTCGATCCTATGCTCCGCTACCTCCTGTTCTTCTAGAATTGTGCGGCCTGTCTTCCAGACCCACAGTCCACAGCTGATTCCTTGATCCGTTACACCGTCATCCGAAACAATGAACTCAAGACGAGTGTTCTCTTTGAATCGGATGTTGCCTTCGACCCGGAGCTTCGATCCTTTGAAATCCGTGGGAATATTCAAAAACTTACTCGCCACGTGCCGCCTCCCTGCCGATAGTATGGCAATAAAACTATAACATAAATCTACTTTTTTACAATAGCCTGATTTTATTTTATATTGTTATTGTTTTTTTGAGAGCCATTCTTTTGTTATCCACTTTTTTTCAATTGCCTCCTCAAGGTTAATATCAAGAGTATCTGCTTCCCCCACCTCCTCTCCTATTTTCATTACAAAGTAGTCATCGTTCGTTTTAATATTGTCTCGCTTTACGCCTTCTTGAAAAATATCAATAATGCGCTTTTGCAGTTCTTGGAAATTCATAATTTTTATTTCATTTTTTATCTCAAAAAAAGTAAGGGGGCAGAGAGGCACTCAACCACTCCGCCCCTGCGCGTTGCTTTTCGCGAAAGCTAGAGGACATACCTATTCTGACTGCCCTCTTTCCATGCTCACCCTCTGAATGAGACGCTGAATGAAGTCTGGCCCAAGGGCAAGCAATTCTTCTGGGGTTGGATCGTCCCCCAGCCTTGCCCTCTCGATGAGATCTCGCTCTTGAGGCGTAAATTCCATACGCCTTACCCGTTCGAGGGTCAGTGCTTCCAATGCCATTGCAAGATTTTCCGGCCATTCCATAGCCATTTTCCGACCTCCCTCCTGTTCTTACATAAACTCTATACTTTTTCTCTTGGCAAGACAAGAAAAATATCTTGCGAGTTTTAAGCAGAAGGTGAGGCGAGATTATCTTTCATCAGCCATTCTTTTGTAATCCACTTTTTCTCAATTGCCTCCTCAAGGTTAATATCAAGAGTATGTGCAATCATGAAAACGAGCGCAAGAACGTCTGAAAGCTCTTTTGCTACAGCCTTCTTTGCCTCCCCGTCTTGGAGGTATTTTACGGGCCTGCACTGTTTTTTGTATACCAGATACGATTGCACCAATTCGCCCACCTCCTCTCCTATTTTCATTACAAAGTAGTCATCGTTCGTTTTGATATTATCCCGCTCCAGACCTTCTTTGAATATATCTATAATCCGTTTTTGCAATTCTTCAAAATTCATATGATTACTGCTTTAATTAATTAGGGATGCGCTTTTGCGAAGATATTCTTTAAATATACTTTAAACCTGCATGCAAGTAAAAACAGAAACTGTCGACTTAATCATGCTATAGCATCAGGAAGTCGACAGAGTAAAATTGAGTAAAAGCAGAATGGAATACAGACGCCGACCAAAGGCCGTCTTATAAGTTGCGTCTGCGCTTGTGAATATAGTCTGCAAGGATTTTCCCAATGACATTTGCGAATTGAAGAGAAAAAAGATCGCGGTGCGGAAAAAAGCGCAACTCCTGTCCCTCCCCTCTTTTCAGTTCTTCAATCGGTACTGGCACCTTGCCGATAAAAATATGCTTTGTGTTGGGGTACACATCTCCCTCCTGCACATTGTATCGCCTCCAAAAAACAAGTTCCGCAAGGTCAATTCCAATCTCTTCTTTTGCCTCACGCCTCGCGGCTTCCTCTGGCGTTTCATTCTTCTCGATGTGCCCGCCGATAAGGTCCCATGTGCCAGGAAAAGGAATTGCGGGGTTGTTGTCCCGTTGCATCAAAAGAATCTCCCCTTTTTGGTTTTCCAGTATAGCGACAGCAATTTCTTTCATAGATTTATCGTACCCTTTCGGCAAGTTTAGAACAAGCCAAAACCCCATGCCTGCCCTGCATCATCCGATGGAATACTTTTTAATTTTCTTCAATAATTTTAAGTGTTTCTATCACCACGGATTGTCTGTAGGCAAACACTTTATTCTGTCGCCATATTACGCCATCCGTCTGGCGTATTGCCTGCCTGCCACATACAGGGCTACTTTACGCGATACGTAACGGCGTGGCCGACTTTGCCGACTTGCTCTACCTTTCCCTCTTTCTCCAATTCGTCTAAATATCTCACGGCCGTGCGGCTGGAAACCCCGAGCTCGTTGCGGATCTCGGTGTTGGATAGTTCCGTTCGCTCCTTAAACATGGCGAGCGCCTTTTGCTTTCGAGCTTCTTTTTGCGAGGCAGTCTCAACCGCCGATTTACAAATGCCGACAAGTTCTGCTGTCGTATTCGTCCCGTGCTTTTTGGATTCCCGCCGCGCAAAAACAGCAAGCCCCGCAACCGCCACTGCAAGAAAAATAATTATGGAAATTATTGGGGTCATAAAATCACTTTTTAACCACTCTACCAAAAAACCGCCCTTCGATAAAAGCCAAGCCTTCGACTCTGACAGCCTCGGGCTCGAATGAGGTCTTTCGACCTCCTTGGCGATTCGTTGACTTCTTACCCATTTCCTGCAACTATTATTTTAGCTAAAGGAGGGAACGTGGCGAGTAAAGGAAAGTGCCCTCATGGTCAGCCCCTTTCTCATAATCTTACGGGGCATCCTCACCGAAAAGAACTTGAGGACCCAGGTGATTATGACATCATGGAGTTCTATACAGCATGCGATTGCTGTGATTGCCCGATGCACAACAACTCCCCGTTCCCCGGTAATGGAATCATGCAGAAAGATGGTAGTATTCTCTGCGCACTTTGCGACGAAGGAGAAAGACAAACCCCAGCTTAAAGACGTGCAGCACCCCTGCACGTCTCTTTGTTTTGCTCCCCCTTAGCTTACTAACTTAGTCTCCCTAAGTTATTGCGTGCGCCCTAAGTTACCGTCCCTAAGTTACTGTAAGAGATGTAGGGCTTGAGTTTTGTGTAGAAAAAAAAGACCGCTGGGCAAACCATACGGCCTTTATATGTGAAGGAGAAATCAAGAGTCAATGCTTGCAAGTATTTGTTCTGCTCTTTCACCTCCTCGGTCCCACTGCTCCCTTAAACCGGGCACAAGGCCCATGCCAGGACAGAACAGTAGGTTAGGAGGAATCAACAAACAGGGCTGATCTCGCTCTTCAATCAGCAACCGCCAAGCAAATCCACAGGCTTCTTGAGCGTTATCGAACACCTCTGGCGGGCGTCCCCAGTCCTCCGCCCATACTTTCGTGAAACAACCCTCAAACCAAATCTGTGTCGATTTTCTTTGTTTCTTGCCACTCATCTGGACTTCCCTCCTTTCGCCCCCTACCTTACGCTTTGGGCTTCATACTGACTGGCTCCCCCGGTAGGATTCGAACCTACAACCAACTCCTTACACTAAACCTTATGCTTTCGCACAAGAGTGGACTATATCATTACCCAGCATCACTAAAATGACGGGTACGAGGTGCTTCCCAAGGCATAATTATACGCCTAAGTACTCTCTCTCCCTTTTGAGGGATACAAACGAGATAGTCTCTACACCTTTCCCTCGCCTCCGCTCGGGACTTGGCTCGGTATTACCCAAATTAATTAAGGGCTTCACCGAATTCGCCTCGTGTTTCAACCTGGATTACTCCAGGAAGCTGCGTAATGCCGCCTTCGATTTCCCGATGGCAATTAGCACATACTAAAACGCATTTATCGAGTTCTTCTTTTACTTTAGCCCAGGATCGTGTATATCCTTTATCGGCGATTCCAAACTCTTTCCCTCTAAGATGATGAAGATCAAGTGCGCCCTGATATTTATTATATCCGCACAATTGACATTTTCCTCCCTTATATTCTATTGCAAGGGATTTTATTTTGCGTCTTCGTTTTGCTACTGCCCGTATCAATTCTTCTCGTCGGTCGGCGTATTTTCTCTTATCTGCCATTATCTCATTGTACCAAAATAAACGGGACTGTCCCAGATAAGAGAAATGTGTTCACAGGGAGCTGCTCTACCATTGAGCTACAGGGGAATAGATTATTAGGTGCTGTAGTACTACAATACAGAATTTCCAAGGATTTTTCAACCTTCTTTAGTATCCCCTCAATTTCTTGAGCCCGTGGTGCTCACGGATTTTTTCAAGGGCTTTAGCCTCAATTTGGCGGATACGCTCTCTTGTAACGCCAAATTCGGCGCCTACTTCTTCCAAAGTATGGGTAACGCCATCGTCCAAACCAAAACGCATGGCAAGGATTTTTTGCTCACGAGGGCTCAAGTCGATCAAAATATCCTGTAAACGTTCCCTCAAAAGGTTTCGGGCCGCTTCCACTGAAGGAGGCGGAACTTTTTCATCTTCAACGAATTCCGCCAAAATACTGTCTTCTTCATCGTCCCCTACCGGGGTTTCCAGCGAAACGGTTTCCTGGGAAATCTTTTGGATTTGCCTCACCTTATCCACCTCAAGACCCATTTCCGCCGCAACTTCTTCGGCCAAGGGTTCTCTGCCCAAATCCTGAAGTAAGCGCCGTCGCACTTGGGTATATTTTGAGATTGTTTCGATCATGTGCACCGGAATACGGATTGTTCTGGCTTGGTCGGCCAAGGCGCGGGTAATTGCCTGGCGAATCCACCATGTGGCATAGGTTGAGAATTTGTACCCCTTACGCCAGTCGAATTTTTCCACAGCGCGGAAAAGGCCCAGATTTCCTTCCTGGATAAGATCCAGCAGAGTAAGATGGGGAGATCGTCCCACGTATTTTTTGGCTATTGAAACAACGAGACGCAAGTTGGCTCTGGCCAATTGTTTTTTTGCTTCTATATCCCCTGCTTCAATACGCTTTGCGAGTTCTCGCTCCTGCTCTGCGGTAACGAATGGAATTTTGCCAATTTCTTTTAAATACATCTGCACCGGATCCAACGGAGCTTCTTGGGCCTGCATTTCAGCACGCTTTGCTTCTTTGGAGTCTTTTGGATTTTCTATTTCGAGATATTCCCGCATTTCCTCCACCTGCACGCCATGCTCTTCCAATTGCTGGAACAAACGCTCCAATCCCTCAATATCCTGTTCGATGTTGGGGAACT
>CAYZNF010000003.1:22722-60043 GCA_964479725.1 uncultured Candidatus Saccharibacteria bacterium | reverse complement strand
AATCCCTTGGTTTTGCTTTTTCGATAAGTTTTGCCACGCGCTCCTCGGTAAAAACCACAGGATGCTTTTTCTTTGAGGGCAAAGCCTTGGTAGTTTTGCGCACACTTTTTATTTGGCGCTTTTGGGCTTTTGCTGATTTTTTTACGATTCTTCTCTTTGCCGTTTTTACTTTTTTTGCGCGCGTGGCGCGAGCTGGCTTTGTCTGTTTTTTTGCTTTGAATAAGGGTTTCTTTGGCATTATAAAAAATGGAGACTGCGGCTTACGGCATCGAATTCTTTCATGAGCTCTTGGAGCCTCTGAACGTTTTGCTCTGCTTCAGCCGTTTTAATTTCTTTTGAAATAGCTTCAAGCCTTTCTCTATTGTATATAGCTTTTAGCTCTTTTAAGCAACTTTCAAACTCTCCTGCCTCTTCCGCGTCCTGCTCAAAAATTTCAGAACGCAGGGAAATTACAGTGAGTTTTTCAAGGGTTGAGGACGGAAAAATGCCCTCAAAACCCTTCATATCAAACGAAGGATTCCTGCGAAAACCGGCAAAAAGCTCCTGCGTTTCAAGGGAAAAATACGGCAAATCTTCCTCTTTCACCAACTCCAGCGCTTTTGGTATGCGGAACAAAAGAGAAAGGGCGCGCTCTTCCAGCATCTCCTTTCTTGATTTATGCGCTGGAAATGCGGGAATCGGAGAAATCACACCTCCTTCACGCACATTCTTAGATTCGTATACCGGCTCTTCTTTGAGCTTCAAAAGTTCCTCCCGCACGCTTTCTTCTTTCGCGTCAATAACCTCGGCCAAGCGGGATATCCAATGGTCCTGCTCAATTTTGCTCGGAAGCTTTTTAATGACAGGCAGGATAATATTGGCAATGCCCTTTTTGCCCTCTATTGTTTTTTTGTCGAATTGGAGAAGCGAACTTTCGAAATAGAAGTCATATACGGACTTCGCTCCTTCTACTAACACCATCCACTCCTCGGGGTTTTCTTTGGCAACATCGGCGGGATCTTTGCTCCCCTTTGGCATCATGACAACCCGTACCTGGAAGCCTTCGGCGATTGCCTTATCAATACCCTTTCTTGTTGCCGTTTGGCCGGCCATATCCCCGTCAAAAGAAACCCGCAAGTTTTCGGAATATCTCTTCAACAGCCGCAAATGCGATTCGGTAAGCGCTGTGCCGGAAGTAGCAACAACGTTTTCGGTGCCAGCCTGCGAAGCCATAATAGCATCTACATATCCCTCAACCATGACGATAAAATTCTGGCGCCTTATGGCGTGCTTTGCTTTGTCCAGTCCATACAAAACTTTGCTTTTGTCATACACGGGAGTATTTGAAGTATTCAGGTATTTTGCCAAATCCTTGCCCTCTTTTTTGTTGATAATTCTTCCCCCAAAACCAATAACCTGCGAATTGGTGTCAAAAATCGGAAACATGATCCGCCCCCTGAAACGATCGTATGTATCGTTCCCTGATCGCAAAAGCAAGCCGGCCTTTGCAACATCGTATTCTTTGCATCCTTTGCCAAACAAAAAAGTATATAAAGAGCGGGCGCTGTCTGGGGCATACCCTATGCGCCATTTTTTGAGGGTTTCTTGCGTAATGCCCCTGCCCAAAATATAGGCTTTTGCTTCGGCTCCCACTCCCGTGCCTTCCAATTGTTTTTCATAAAATTTTGCCGCCAATTCAAGTGCATCAAGAATTTTTTTCTTTTCTGTTTCCCATTGCACGAATGAAGCGTCTCGTTTTGGAAGCTCCACTCCGGCTTTTTTGGCGAGCATCCTTAATGCATCGCCAAATTCTATTGATTCTATTTTCATTACAAACTTGAAAATATCCCCTCCTTCTCCGCACCCTCCGAAACAATGCCAAAGCTGACGTGCGGGCGAAACAAAAAATGACGGGCTTTTTTCGACGTGAAACGGGCAAGGAGCCCTGAAATTGGCTCCTGCCTTTTGCAATTGCACGTATTCTTTTACCAGATCAACAATGTCAATCCGGTTTTTTATTTCCTCGACGGGAGAGATAAGCATGGTGTATATTACTCTGACTTGGTGGAAGCCGCCTCCTTTCCAAACTCAAATAAAGCAAGGGAGATGGCGGCTCCAGCTAAGCCAAGATCCCGGAATACCACAGGAAGCTGGCCGATATTTAAAACAGTAATTGCCAAGAGCCAAAGTGCGGCAATCAGGCCCGACCACAAAACTTTTTTCCCAGACAAGAGCCATATGGCCAGGATAATTTCCGCGACAGCATAAATCAAGAGAAACAAATCCATACTCATTGCCTTCTCCACCAAAGACACTCCCCAGGCAGGAATATATCCCAGCCAATTTTCAGGATGGAACAGGGAGTCCACCCCGGCATAGAGAAACGGGACAGCCACTCCGATGCGGAGCAGCCACAAAGAAATCGGCCTAAACTTTTGCATTATTCAATAATAATCTTGCCAAAATGCGACGCGTTCATGTGGTTGTGATACCCCCATGCGCCCTTTTCGGTAAATTTAAACGACCACTCGCTCCCCTTTGACATGCCTTTGCACATGTCAAACATTGTTCCGGGTACGGCGGAAGAACATTTTACGATGTCGGTATTGGGATACATTTTGTGGGAAGGATGCATAGCAGAGGCTGTCCACATTTCAATCGAACTTTCGTTTTTAAACATTACCGTGTCCCCTGCTTTTATACGAAGCTCGCTCGGAGAATAGCCGGAATCAGAATACGTTACCGTATGCGTGAGCGCAGAAAGGATGGAAGATCCGCTTTGGGTATTTTGTATGTCACCACATGCCGCATATACCGACGATTCCGCATTGGATTTATGCACATTAACAGCCAAGGGCAATTCGCTTAGTATCTGGCTTAAGGGAATATCGAGAATGGTTTGCGAAGCGCCGTTTAAAGCCGACGTCAACGGATATTTTACAGCCCCGATATTAGCGCAAGGCTGTGAATGAATATGGGCAGGCTGGGTTACGTTTGCGGGAGCTCCGTTTAATGACAAAACAACTTTTGTTTTGCCATTCTCATTGGTAAGGGTGGCGGTTCCCGTTTCTCCCGAATTGTTCTGGCTTGAAAGCTGAATAGTAACCGACTGAACCTGCGGAGTAGGCGTAGGACTGTTTTGCGTAGTATTTGGCGCGGTATCTCGGCTATCCCCGCCCCAGAAAAGGAAAAAACCTCCCAAAACAACGATAAGAACTCCTAGCCCAACGATAAGATATAAACCCTTTCCCATAATAGTGTATGGTTAAAAATGGTTAGAAAGACGACGTTTTCTTATACATTCATTGTAGCCAATCTCCTTATATTTAGCAAAGGAAACAAAAAAGCCTCTCTGCGGAAATTATTTCCGACCTAAAGCCCAGACTGGCTGTCTTCGAGTGGGTTCTCTTTTATTTTTTGCAAAATAATATTTTTCAGAGTTTCGGCATCTTGTTTTTTCAGGCCGGGTATGCTTACTTTATTCTTGGCAAATCCTATGAGTTCATGCTTCTCCCTGCGATAATTACTAACTTCCATGCCAAAGATTTTTTTAACGCCTCCCCCTTGCGAGGCATTTTCAACTGCTACCGACGCCAGTCCGAACATCCTATCGATAAGATCCTGCTTTACGAAAACGTGTTGCACGACGCCGAATGGCAAATGCCGCTGCTGCCTAGAAAGAATACCTTGTTTTACGGTGAGAAATTTATCCTCAATAGAATAGTGAAAATTTGCTCTGCGCAAGACTAGCACCACCATATATATGGGGGTAAAAATTATCACATAAGCAAAATAATAATTTACATATCCAAAAGCAAGCAAAATCACCGAAATAACAAGTGCGACGATAAAACCGATAAGCGATTTGAAAATCCACTTGCCCTGAACTGGGTAATTTTTCTCTGTAATTATGTCGGACATATGTATTACTGTGCAGAGGTAGAAATAAAATTTTCACCTCCCCTCTTTCTGCTTATTCTTTCTTTGACTGTTTGCAGAAGCAATGCTCGAATACCTTCCGCGGCTTGCTTTTCAAGTCCATCAATATGCGCTTCCATGCCAGAAGCTACAGTCGCACTGGAAAGATGCACATCATAAAGACCGAAAATTCTGTCGAGCAAGTCCTGGTCCACATATACGTCCTGTATCCTCTCGTAAGGAATAGTAATTTCACGAGGAGTAATAGGGCCTTTTTTTATGACAATGTAATCGTCGTTTAAGTCATAAAAATAAACCGCGTAATACCATTTTTGGTACAAATACACCCCCAGGAAAACAAGGGATAAAAGCAATACGAAACCGACAAGCAATATGGCTCCGATAGAACCAACAGGCCCCTCGCTCGCGTTAAGCACCATTAGAGATACGGCAAAATAAAGTATCGAAGCCAACAAAACAAAAACAAGAGTCCCCAATAGGGTCTTTTTTATGACTTTTTTTGTGCTTAACGGGTATTTTTCCCGTGTACTGCTCATTGCAATTTTCATATTTTTTCTATTACTTTATAAGTGTTGAGTGCTACCTCGAGAAAACATTTATTGCTCTACAATACCTCAAAACTACGCATAATTCAAGCGGCTGTATAAATGCTCTCGAGCGCTTTGCTTCATTTTGGAAGAAATTGCTTTCCAATGCTAAACTTCTCTTTTGATATAGCCATAACCCAATTTTTGTATATGTTTTTGGGATCGTGCCAGCGCGCCATGAAATCCATTTCAGACAAGCGAAATCCTTTGCCATTCCACGGATCGTTTAAAATCAATTCCCCATTTTTATACCCCGCCGCTACCGCGTAATGTCCATCATCGCCCGATGGATCTATGAAATGCACAAGAACCGGCACATCTCTGCATAAAAAATGTTTGATTTCGTGCAGTGTTGACTCGTTATTTACATAACAGTATAAACCATTCTTTGTTGCCGCACGTATCAAGGCTTTATGATTGGTGCCGTCTTTGGAAGATGTGTCCATTATTTTCCCCAATGTTTTTTGAGCAACGTGTTTTCCAAAATACTCGAGCACCATTTGCAAAGATGCCGGCCCGCATGAGTAATCGGTCATCTGCTTATAAAAAGGGATATTCATAAGGAAACATGAGATTATTGAAACCCCGCAATAATCTTACCGCAAAATACCAAAGAAAGCGACATCGGGTTTGACTTTTTTGGTATCTATTCTATTGTTTAAGAGCGGAACCACCCCGACAGGAGGAGAGAAGATGAGCCTACAGATTGTGTGTATGGCAGGGGTTACCATTTGCGATCGAGGACCAGGTCATGGAGACCGCCGTTACTATCCACAACGAGGAGGCGTATCTCGCCTGGCGGCGGCGGGACGTTTGGCCGCCGATCTCGAGAAGAGCCTCACGCAAGATCCTTCCCGAGGTTACTTCATTGTTACAACCGGAGGCATGCAAAAAAACATGGAGGGCCAAACTATCTCGCGAGCCAAGATTGCGCGAGAAATCATCGTGGGGAAATACCATGCCAACGCGAAGCATGTAGTCGCACTCACCAGTCCGCCCGACACGCTCGGGAACATGGAGGTGCTTTGGCGCTTCATTGAAGCACTCTGGGATCAAAATCCCAAAGTGCTTCTTCTCACCGAAGGATACCATCTTTCCCGCACAACCATCATGTTCCTTGGAGAGGGACAACGCCGGTGCCACAAGTGGGAACCGAAACTGCCGCCCGACCTTCATAAGACGATCGAGGGAATCCTCGATCCCTTCACCAAGGGCATTGCGAGCGGCATGCAGACAACCGACAAACTCATTGCAGTTCTAGGTGTCTTGTGGCCTAAGGCACTTCCTGTGCTATGTATTCCTCGAGACAGCCTAGAAGTGCTTGCCGCGCAGGAAGATTTCGAGGGCCGTGCGGGAAAACGGTACGCAAAGGCCCATGCAAAAGACCCCCATTTCCTAGCTGCAAGACAGCAAGAAGCACAAGGCATTTTGGACTACCTGTCTGGCGACTACAAGCGAAAGACCAGCTAGTCAGCAATGTCCCTTTGCAAAAGAAGGAGTTGGCCCCGCCAACTCCTTCTTTTTTTAATACAGTTCGAACTTTTCTAACAGCTTTTTGTTTCCTTCAATTTGATAGGTAAGCAAATCGCGGTAAATGCCTTGGCGCCGGGCAAGCTCTCCGGGACTGCCGCTATCTATAATCGCGCCTTCATGAAGAACCATTATCTTATTCACATTCTGTATGGTCGAGAAGCGATGAGCAATGATAATAACCATCCTGCCTTTCATAAGATTTTCAAGAGCTATTTGCACTTCTCTTTCTGATTTTGCGTCCAAACTGCTTGTCGCTTCGTCTAAAATCAAAATCGGCGCATTTTTGAGTATTGCCCTTGCTATCTGTATGCGCTGTTTCTGGCCGCCAGAGAGCTTAACGCCCCTTTCCCCTATTTGACTATCAACCCCCTTGGGAAGCTTCATAACAAAGTCGTAAGCGTTTGCAAGCCGTAAACTCTCGATAATTTCTTCTTCTTTAGCAGTTTCTTTTCCGTAAGCGACGTTTTCACGTATGGTTGAAGAAAACAATTCGTTCTCCTGGAACACGAGCGCGATATTTTTGCGTATAAATTGATGGTCTAGATCTTTATACCTTTTGCCTTTTAAATATATATCCCCCTCCGCCGGCTCATAGAATTTTAAGATAAGATTGCAAATTGTTGTTTTACCGGCTCCCGAATGCCCCACCAGCGCAACTGATTCATTATTGCTTATTTTAAAACTGATGTTTTTAAGAACAGTCTGCGACTCTTCATACCTGAAAGAAACATTTTTGAACTCAATGGCAGGGTCTTGAATATTTTCCCCTTCGCTCTTTTTTGTGTAATCTTCGGCGGACTTCAGTCCCAAAATTTCAAAGTATTCTTTTGAGCCGCTTTCAGCCTGCTGGATTTCGGTTAGGATAAACGACATCGCGAAAAGCGGAATGCGGGCTTGGTTTACCAGCTGCAAAATAAGCACCATTTCCCCGATGCTCAAGTTTCCCCGAAAGGTGCTGTAGAAAACAATAATATTCACGACGAACAAAATAACATTAAGGGAAAGCCCTCGGAAAAAATCAAATATGTGAAATGTCCTACTTTGCCTGGCATAGATTTTATTGCTTTCGGACATGTTTTCCTCAACAGCCTTGTATTCTTTTTTCTCCGCGATAAACCCTTTTACAAGGCGTATATTTGAAATTACCTCTTGCATGCGGCCGCGAGTCCTGTCTTCGATGGCATTTTTCTTAATCTCTTCCTTGCCCCATTTTACGGTTGAGTAGTAACTCAATGCGATATAAATCGGAAATAAAAGGAAGGTAAAGAGCGCAATGGGCCAGCTATAATAAGCCAGAACGACGATAGTGAACAGGCTTTGAATAAAGGTCGGGAGAATGAAATTGCTGGCTCCATTTAAGAAGCTGTAAATTGAATAAATCCCCCTGGCCAGCTGGTTTACGATTTTTCCTGAAACTTCAGAATCAAAATATGATTGGGGCAAGCGCAGGACTTTATCATAGAATTTTTCGATGAGGAATTTTTTCAACCTGCCGGCAAAATGATCACCCAGCCGCTCTGATACCGTATTGGTTGCCATGCCCAAAAAATTCATGGCAAACGCCACGACAATCAATACAATGAGCCTTCGCATGTCTCCTCCCTCCCCCTGCACACGCGCCACAATTTCATCAACAATAAACTTTGAGAGAACGGGAGCCGCCAAGGAAAGAATCGAGGACACCAAAATAAGCCCGGCCAGCATGTAAACCAGACGATGCAGAGGTTTTGATATCTTAATGATTTTTATGATGTTTTTCATAAGTCAAGCCAAAACATAAATCTTGATCTCTCTTACACACGCAAGGGAACGATCGTTGGTGGCAAATTGTTTCGCCCCAGCATCAATCGCGGTCGCAATATGTATGGCGTCTGGCGTTAAAATACCGTATTTTGCCCGTAAATCAGAGGCATAATCTACAATTCTTTCGTTTATTCCCACAATAGAAAGATTAGGAAAAGCGCCAAGATATTCCTTGTACTGCGCCGCCAAATCCCAACGATTCTGCTTCTTGACGCCCGTTAAAAGTTCGATCATGCCAACACTGGAGAACACTCCCCTCTTTTCACCGCTTTCAATGGAACGGAAAAGCGCCCTTACGGGCTTTGCATAATCTCGATTTGCCTCAAGGAGATAAATAAAAAGAACTGTATCCAGGCCTATTATTTCTTTTCCCATGAGCCGCGTTCCTTTTTAATATATTCGTTGGCTCCGCCTAAGGCTTCCCATACTTCTTTTCCAAGACCCTCCAGAGCGCCAACATAATCTTTCGGCTCCCTCACCAACACAGCCCTGCGATCATCAAGTGAATAGAGAGCTACAATTTCCCCCGCCTTAAGCTTCATCTTTTCCCTCACTTCTTTGGGAACAACAATCTGATATTTTTTTGAAAGCTTTGTTTTTGCCATTGTTTTACTTTTATTATGTATGTTTTACACTATAACAAATAGTAAAACTATGTCAAACCATTGAGCTCAAAACTTAGTCTCCCTAAGTTTTTAGCTCTAATAAATCTCACAAAAAAAGAGAGCCGCGCCACGGGGCGGCTCTCGATGATGCAATACTGTTCCCATCATCACGACTGGTTTGGCGCGCTCGAGATATACTCGCGTACTGCGGCACTAAACTTCTGCGCGATTTCCTCTAGGGTCACGGTAGCACCAGGACGGCTGTCCCTGTTCCATCTGGCCATGATGCTACGGAGGAGGATATCTTTAAGGCCAGCACCATGGGGGTGAAAGTCCGGATATTCAGCAGCAAGCAACCCTTCCCTTGCGAGGATTCGATTGCAATGCTCAATGAGTGCATCCAGTTTCTCGACTTTCGCCCTCTGGATTCTTCGGCCCAAGTTCCTGTGCGCTTTGATGAGGAGAGCGACTGCTTGCTTTCGATCCTCTGGCGAAAGCTCACCCCAAAGAAACAGGGCAAACCGAGTGGTAGTAAGACCCTTAAACAGAGATTCTCGAGGATAAAGGACACTAGCATCGAGTAGCGTTTGAAGTTCTGGTCTTTCCATGAGATTTGACCTCCTCTTTCGGCTGAAATGTGCACCACGA
The DNA here is from genome assembly GCA_964479725.1 of uncultured Candidatus Saccharibacteria bacterium. GTDB lineage: Bacteria > Patescibacteriota > Minisyncoccia > Minisyncoccales > UBA10102 > CAYZNF01. The sequence goes on along the minus strand of CAYZNF010000003.1, from coordinate 50,949 downwards.
GAACTTTATTGAATGTACCAAAAAAAGCAGGAAAGGACAAACGAAAACAAATTATGCCAGCTTACTGCCCAAATCCACAGAAGTGCTTTTTGGCTCTATTAACACCCATCCATCACCGGCATTGTTTTTAAAGCCAAGAGTGAGGACTTCTGATTTAAACGGGCCTACCTGCTTTGGCGGGAAATTGACTACACAACACACAAGCGAATTAAGAAGTTCTTCTTTTGTGTGAGCTCCTACCGCTTGGACACTTGATTGTTTTATTCCAATCTCCGAACCTAAATCAATTTTGAGTTTATACGCGGGCTTGCGTGCTTCAGGAAAATCAAAAATCTCCATAATCTTCCCTACCCTAATATCTACTTTTTCAAAATCTTCGAAAGTTATAGTCTTAGCGTCATTGTCCATATTTTTGTTTCAATATTTGCCACTAACCCGCTTTGATCAATGGCCGATAAAAATTCTTTTCTGGTTTCGTGAAAAACGCTAACAAAATTTGGTGGAGCAACTATCTTATTGTCTTTCCAAGATACTTTGCTTCGGCTTAACCTCTAATTGTTTTTCTATATTATCCATAAATTCTACCTTGGTAACCTGGCGGGAACGATGTCCCGAAGTTAGAACCGAAAAAATGGTTCAAATTCAAAGATATTAATAGGGTTATACGAAAGTTAAGGAAAATGTTCCAAGAAAATCCAGCCCTGTTTGACGTTCCTACTTTTGCCCAAAAACAATATTAGCTACTTGCTCCACCTCTTTGTCGGAAAGCTTTGAACCTTCAAGACGAGTTGATGCACTGGCAGAAGCTATAAGAGTGGCACGACGAAGCTCCGCCATGCATTCTGGCGAGATACCAGGATTCTTTTTTGTAGGTTTAGATTTTGTCATGATAATGATTTGCTAGGATTAGGCACTACAGCCACATGAGCTTCAGGCAATTCAAAGACATACAAACCATCTTCACCTTTAAAAAATCTGGCTAATGGAAATTTCGCATCATCAGATTTCTCGCCGAACTTTCTGGTCCCGTAATTGTGAAATTCTCCTGTGAGATATTCGATTCTTCCGGAAGGTACGTTCGGAATGTCCCTTTTGACCTGCTCGCCCATAGGATGATGCTCGCCTTCTTCGTCTTCAAAAGTAATAGGCTCGACTTTTGTGTGGAGATTTCCAGCAACTACTAAGGTGGGAGCGTCAGTTAAGTTTTCAATAATATTGCGAGCCATGTTCTCGTCTCTCTTGTCCCAGCTTGCTCCACCCCCTTGGTCAAAACATACAAACTTTTCAAGTAGCCCTTCTTCTTTTAATTTCTTCAGAAGTGCAAAATGTCCTGCGGTAATTCGGCCGTCAGGACTATCTTTTATCGAATCGAAATCAATAGCTTCTCCATTCAGAAATCGCTCAATTTTTTCCTTTAAAGTTGGTTCCCATTCGAGGGCAAGATTCCTAAAACCAAATTTCTTGAACAGCGTATAAATGATGTCAGGATTCTCCTTTACTCCATGGGTCTCGCCAAGCAAAAATATCTTAGTATCAGCCAATTCTGTTTCAAGAATTTTTACTGTGCTCTCATCAAACTCAGTTCCTATTTCCAGAATTTGCGTACCTTCAACAGCCTCGACAAACGTCGATCGATCTTTTTCCAAATTCCTTTCTTCTTTTCTCGGTTGCTCAAATTTTTCCATAGTTCGAATCCCTTCAGGGTTCTTACATTTTATCACTTTTCGGTTTTGAAATGTAGCGCAAAATAAGGATATTTTAATGCTCATTTTCCAAAACTATTGGCGGAGGGGGTATCCTACGCTTTAGGCTTCGGACTACCTTTCCTCCCTTCACTAAAATCCTTCCCTAAAGCTACGGGAACTAAATGTTTATTTACAAATGCCCGACCGGATCCAGATTTAAGGTACTTTTCGAATTCGAAAGCTTGGTGTTTGCCGTTAACAGCAAAGTAAAATTCTAAACTTATAGGCAGTCTGTCCTTAGTAGCTGGTACATGTCCACTCCGATGCCTTCTTAGGCGATCATTAATATTATCGGTACAGCCGACATAGAAACCATTTTTGCATTTCAAACTGTAAACGTAATACATGTTTCTGTTGTAATCGACTACACATCGTACCTAGGGCGGATTTATCACGCCGTAGTCACGACGGCGAAGCGGAGTCCGACTTCGCTGAAGCTACGTCGTGACGAAGGTCGCCTTCGCGGAGCTACGGGCGGACTGCGTCACGCCGTAGGTCCGCTTCGGCGGACCGAAGGCGGAGGGGGAGGGATTCGAACCCTCGATACCTTTCGGTATGCCGCCTTTCCAAGGCGGTGCACTAGGCCGCTATGCGACCCCTCCATTACTGTATTAACTTCTTAATACATAAACGACATACATAATTATTTCGCACCCCGCATTATGCGGGGTAAACTAGGCCCACCTTACCCCGCCATAGACGGTAATTCCGTATGCTAATCGAACATTTGATAAATAGAATGATCTCCTACCGAATGGAACCAAACTACGTCAGAATCAGCAAATTCAAAAATGATGCGATATTCACGATTAATTGAAAACGAATAAAATTCTTTTAAACCTCCTTGGAGCTTGTGCGTTTTCAAGGTCGGATGAAAAGCATTTTCCCTGAAAAGCTCCTCTTTCCTCTCTGCAATCTTCTTGATTCGAATTGGCAATGCCCGATACTCTTTTTCAAATTTGCTCGAATACCGTATTTCCTTGATTTTCATGAGCAAACTACCGCAAGTCCTTGAGGGATTTTACTATCTTTCCTTTGCCCTCCGCAAGCTCTTTTCTGCTTTCAGAAAGCTCACGCAAAAGTCTTCCTTCTACCCACATTCTTAAGAGATCACGAAAAAACTCACTCTTTGTGGAGTACTTTCTCCTTTTGAGTTCTTTTTCGACTACCTTATGCAGTTCTTTCGAAAGGGATATATTTATAATAGAACGCATAATTTTGTAATACAATTTGTTACACAATAATCTTTGCACCTCTTTGTTATAGTGTCAACCCGCCCGCTCCCCGAAGCGAGGACGGCTCGGCAGGAGGGGGTTAGGGGAGGAATGCCGAACCGTCCGAGCGTCAAAGCCCCGCCGCCCTACTAGTCAAGAGCAGAAGCCAACCACCCAATTTGAGCACGGCTCATATGTTAAGTGGGCAAAGAGCCGATAATCCTTGATAGAGTGGGATGCTGGACTGCGAATTTGTACCGCAGCATTTTAATGACGGCCAGAACGTCGAGAAGTTCTTCTTTGAGCAATTCCGGGCCTGAAAATACTTCCCAAGTTTCCTCAACAAAGTTTTTGAGATAAGCGTAAAGCACCTTTTGGTTGCCCTTTTCTTGGATATAAGAAACAATCGCCTTAAACTCTCCCCTATCCAGCCATACTCCGTAGCATAAATTGCAAACATCCACCCTGGTGCCAGAATCGCCGTACTCTGTTTCGTACAAGGGCATGCGATCTTTTGGGCAAAGTTTTAGCCCGGGAGAAATTTTGAATTTTCCCTCATCTTTCCAAAGATCAATATCAACCCAACGAAAATCCCGGTCCTTTTCATCTTTTGCCCATCTCAATTCATCTTGATCAAACCATATGCCATAGCATCGAGGACAGTAATCAACCTCCACGTTTGCCATAAGAGCTTGGTCTAGTTTTGTTTTGCACTGCGGACATTTCATATGAAAATTCAGGATTCGTGCTTCGAATTTTATATCTTCATTCCTCTTAGCGCGGCTACTCGTTCCTCAACTGGAGGATGGGTCATGAATAATTTATGCAGCCAGCTTCGCCGTTCTTTGCCGCGAAAGGGGTTTACCAAATACAAATGGGCTGTCGCGTCGTTAGCAGTGTGCAATTGGCGCGGATCCGCAGAAATTTTTTCTAAAGCAAGAGCCAATCCTTCAGGATACCTTGTGAGCAAGGCTCCCGATGCATCGGCCAGCAGTTCACGCTTTCTTGATATGGCGAGCTTGAGAAGCTGTGCGGCTATGGGAGCCAAAATCGCAAAAGCTACGGCCACTATAATGAGGATAAGTTTTATGTAACCTCCTCCCCTGTCGTTATCCCTGCCGCCAAACCCGCCCCAAAACGCGATGCGGAAAAAGAAATCCGCCATAAACACTACCACCCCCACCAAAACAACGGCAACTGTTGAAACCAAAATATCACGGTTGCCAATATGGGAAAGTTCGTGGGCGATTACGCCTTCGAGTTCAACGCGTTCCAGCCTTTCAAGCAATCCTGTTGTTACCGCCACTACGCCATGCTTTGGGTCCCTTCCCGTGGCAAAGGCATTGGGCTGGGGATCTGCAACAACATACAGCCGAGGCATTGGCAGGCCCGCGGTAATGGAAAGATTTTCGACAATGCGATAAAGCTCCGGGTTGTCTTCTTTGGCAATAGGCCGAGCTCCACTTATAGCAAGCACAATTTTATCTGAATACCAGTACGAGCCAAGACTCATAAGAATACTCAAGACTACTGCCAAAACGAAAATGCCGTAATTATTCAGAAAATAGCTCATAAGCCATCCCGCGGCAATGACAAAGACAACAAATCCGACAAGATAAATCCAGGTTTTCAGGACATTTGATTCTTTGTGCGTGTATAGATTCATATATGAATCATGAATAGCAGTGAGCATCGCGGATTTGACGAGACGCGTAGGTGCCCACGTTGAGCCAGCAGGCGAAATGTGGGGTAAAGCGCGAGGAAAAGATGCGATGCGAACGGCATCTTAAGCATTAGAAATTTACCTTCGGTGTTTCTCTTTGCGCCGCTTCCTCGATCTCAAAAAATTCCCCTTTCTTGAAACCGAACATTCCCGCCATAAGGTTTGTCGGAAAAGATTCAATTGATGTATTCAACGCCATAGTAGTCGTATTGTAAAACCTGCGAGCCGCCTGGATTTTGTCTTCGGTGTCTCGCAATTCCCTTTGCAGTTCGACAAAGTTTGCCGAGGCCTTGAGATCGGGATATGCTTCCGCAACGGCAAACAAACTCTTTAGGGTTTGCGAAAGCATATTTTCGGCTTCCGCCTTGTCGTGCACGTTTTGGGCGCCCATTGCGCGTGAGCGGGCCGCGGTTACTCTTTCAAAAAGCTCCCGCTCGTGGGTTGCATATCCTTTTACCGTATTTACAAGGTTTGGAATAAGATCATAGCGGCGCTTTAACTGGACATCGATATCCGAAAATGCTTCCTTGGCACGGTTGCGCAAAGAAACAAGACGGTTGTACATTAACGCCAAAATCAAAGCCAATGCCCCGACCGCGATAAGAACAATATAGGTAGGATTCATAAAAAATACTTCTGTTTATTATACGCAGATTATACCAGAAAACTGTCTATTTTTCAACACAAAACAAAAAGGAATGGAGAAGATCAGCCGTGGCTTTACTCCTCCACTCCTTACCCCGCCTTGAGACGCCTATCAGTTCCCGTGCAGAACAAATGGTGCGTCCAAAGACTCGGGTACTCTTGCGGCCAAGGCAGGACTCGCCAAAGGAAAGCCTGCCCACACTGCGTATTGCACCCATTGCGACCCGGAACGCACACTGTACTGCACCGAATAGGTGCTTCTTTCCCCAGGATTCAGGAATACCTCCCTTCCCCTAGGAAGGCTGGCCAGGGATATCGTCTGCCCGGTCTGCATGCCCCAGATTTCTACTCCCGGGATGAGGCGTGCAGGAATATTGCCCACGTTCACGAAAGTCATGGACAGCGTGACGGATGTGCCGGTTGGCACAATCGTTACAGCCGTGGGACTCCAGGATTCGATTCGCACACTGACCACTCTCTCCGGTTGCGGAGAAAACGTTGGCGTGGGCAAGACGAGTGCCGGCGGAACCATTGTTGGAGTAGCTGTCGGCATCGGAATCGGCGTTGGAGTAGCCGTTGGCGCCGCTGTTGGGGTTGAGATTGGGGTTGAAGTTGGCGTTGGCATTGTACCGCTAGGTGGGGGTACAAGCCGTGGCGGCATGCACACGACATTCCATGCTATAACCACCAACGTAAGCGTGATCACCCCCAAAAGCACTAGCCCCAGCATTAGTGCGCGCCGCAATCCTCGAGTCACTGCCCCCCTCCCTGGGCTTGCGCCCTTGCGTTGATAAGCATCTGCGAGGGATCGGGCCATTTGTGAAGCAGGTTTGGCGCAGTAAACGGCATCCCCCTCCACACGCCAAACTGCACACGATGGGAACCAACGCTAACGGGCACAAAGCTCCACTGGATAGTCCGGGTCTCCCCAGCTCCGAGTACCAACTCGGGACTATCCTCATTGCCCGCCAAACGATTGCTGGCGTCCCACACACTCACTCCGCCAATGAACCGCGCGGTAGCAGTGCCGGTATTTACGAACGTCATGGACAGGGTGATGGGCTGTCCCACGATCACCTCGGTAACCATCTGCGGCGTGTACGAGGTGATACGAGCGGACATGCCTAGTCCTGGTGTCGGCGTTGGGATGGGAATCGGAGTAGCTGTGGGCGCCAGCGCCGTTGTCGGAATAGGGGTAGGCATCGGAGTCGGCACCAGGGTCGGCGTTGGAATTGCCACGACTGGTGTTGGCGTTGCTGTCGGCGCAGGCGTTGGCGTAAATGGCGGCGACAAGGTGGGTGTTTGCGCAAACGGATCAGCCGTTGCAGTTGGAAAGAACGAGGGCACAGTGCCTGTCGGCGTCAATGCCGGAAACACAGGCACAAGGGTCGGCGTCGCCGTAGGGGTCGGCACGGAAGTAGCGCCAGGAACAGGAGTCTGTTGCCCGCGAGGACCGCAGGCCCCGAGCGCCGCGAGCAGAATCATGGCCATCGCCAGAATCCCGGCAACACGGGTTAGCCCCATAATTTTGCCACGTTCCATGGTTCCCTCCCATAAGCGTGAACCACGCTACTTTCTATGACTCCAGCCCGACAAAAAAATTACTCAAATTGAACTTTATTGCCTAGCGCTATTTTCTTTTGCGATCTTGAGATGCATGAGAAAAATTATGAAAGACACTATAATATAAGCATATACCGATGCTACAACAATATAGAGTTCTGGCAGGTTAAACAAATTCACCACAAAAAGTATCGGAAAATAAAAGAAAATAGACAGCAAAACCAGTATATCGCTTACTCTATCGCCAAGGCCCCAGACAGGGCCAAAATATGCGATTAGATACGGAAAAAACAAAAGAGACGACAGGCCTAATTTTGATTTGCTTGGGGCAAAAATATCAAATATGGTTTTCATATTGAATATGACGAAACCATTACTCCAGCATGTCAAATAAGCCAAAAACAAAGAAACTCCCCGCAAAGAGGAGTTCCCTTGAATGAATGCGCCATCCGGCTGGCGTATTCGTTTTTTTCTTTTTTTAGTATTCTCCCATTCCGCCCATTCCCCCCATGCCGCCCGGCATCCCAGGTCCGCCGGCTGGCGGATTCTTGTCCGGAACATCCGCGACCACAACTTCGGTGGTCAAGAGCATTGAAGCGGCTGATACCGCGTTCTCTAGGGCAACGCGCACTACCTTTGTAGGGTCTACGACTCCCGACTGGACAAGATCCTCATACTTATCCGTGGCGGCATTGTACCCAAAAGCTCCCTGCCCCTTTGCGACTTCCGCGGCAACAACAGAACCGTCTCTACCCGCATTTTGGGCAATCTGCCGTATCGGCTCTTCCAAAGCCCTTCGCAAAATTTTAACCGCAAGCTGTTCTTCGGCGTCCTCAAGTCGAAAGTTTTCGATTGCTTTTGCGGCGCGCAGCAACGCCACCCCTCCTCCAGGTACAATACCCTCCTCAACGGCAGCCCTTGTAGCATTGAGAGCATCTTCTGTCTTGTGCTGTCGCGCCTTCTGCTCAACTTCAGTGGCGGCTCCGACTTTCAGCACGGCAACTCCGCCAGAAAGTTTCGCAAGACGTTCCTGCAGTTTTTCTTTGTCAAAATCCGAAGTCGTGTTTTCGATCATATTTCGGATTTGGGCAACGCGAGCATCAATTCTTTCTTTAGGTCCCTTGCCCTCCACTATGGTGGTGTCGTCTTTTTTTGCCGTCACCCTTCTGGCGCTTCCCAGCTGGCTTAGTTCAACCTTATCAAGCTTCAAGCCCAATTCTTCGGAAATAACTTGAGCTCCGGTTACCGCGGCAATATCTTCAAGCATTTCTTTTTTCCTGTCGCCAAATCCCGGGGCTTTAATAGCCAAACCGTTGAAAATGCCTCGTATCTTGTTTACTACCAAGGTGGCTAAAGCATCGCCATCAATGTCATCGGCAATGATTACCAAATCCTTCTTCCCTGTCTTTGCCACAGCCTCAAGCACCGGAAGCAATTCCTGTATGGAAGAAATTTTCTTGTCGGTCAATAAAATATACGGATCTTCCAAAGCCGCTTCCATGCGCTCCGCGTTGGTAACCATGTAAGGGGAAATATATCCCCTGTCAAACTGCAAACCTTTTACAATTTCTTTTTGGATGCCAAAGGTTTGCGACTCTTCAATGGTTACCACGCCATCTTTGCCGACTTCCTGCATTACCTCGGCGATAAGATTTCCGAGTTCGGGGTCTTCGGCTGAAATCGTCGCGACCTGGGCCATCTCTTCTTTTGTTGAAACAGCATGGGACATGCTCCGCAAATGCTTTACGATTTCCTCGGCTGCCCTTTCCAAACCTCGGCGCAACGCCAAAGGATTTGCTCCCGCGGTTACGTTTTTAAAACCTTCGGAAACAACAGCCTGCGCAAGCACAGTGGCTGTGGTTGTGCCATCGCCCGCAACGTCGTTTGCCTTTGAAGCCACTTCCTTTATGATTTCCGCGCCGATATTTTCAATCTTGTCTTCTAATTCGATTTTCTTGGCAATAGTCACTCCGTCGTTTGTAATGGTAGGAGCTCCATATCCTTCTTCCAGTACGACATTCCTGCCTTTTGGGCCGATGGTAATTTTGACGGCATTTGCAACCTTGTCTACCCCGGCCTTAAGCTTTTTTCTCGCGTCTTCGCTGTAGAAAATTTGTTTTGCCATAGTTTTTATGCCTCGATTATCGCTAGGATGTCATCCTCTTTCGCTATCAAATATTCTTTATCTTCGACCCGCACTTCGTTGGGCCCGTACTTGGCAAACAATACTTTATCCCCGGGCTTTACTTCGAGGGGCGTTATTTCGCCCTTTTCGTTGCGCTTTCCTGGACCCACGGCAATGACCATTCCCTGCTCCGAACGTTCCTTGTCAGCAGTATCGGGAAGCAAGATGCCTGACTTTGTTTTTTCTTCGGGCCTCATTGGCTCTATCACGATATGATCTGCGATTGGCTTTATCTTCATATGAATGAAACTATTGCTAATTGTTTATTGCTAATTGACTGGATGCGAAAAAATATACTCGACCTGAAATGTCCGAACTCGAGGTAGCACTCTCGAGGCTGGACTGCTAATTTCCATTTATACTCTATGAGATACAAAAATTCTTGTCAACCCCGCTAAAAAGTTTGACCTTGCCTTAAAAAATAAGGGGCCAAAGAGTTACCTCTGAAAGGTATTCTGTCCAGCCTTCTGCAAATACTTGCCCGTGTAGCTTTGATTGCTTTTTATGAGATCGGCGGGAGTTCCTTCTGCAACAATCCGGCCGCCCTTTTCTCCTCCTTCGGGGCCTAAATCGATAATCCAATCTGAATTTTTTATAATATCCAAATTATGCTCGATAATCAGCACCGTGTTTCCCCTATCCACCAATTCCCGTAAAACATGGAGCAATTTTTTGATGTCGTCAAAATGCAAACCCGTGGTTGGCTCGTCTAAAATATAAAGCGTCTTTCCGGTTGCTTTTCTCGAAAGCTCTGTCGCAAGTTTTATTCTTTGCGCTTCTCCCCCCGAAAGAGAGGGAGCTGACTGGCCAAGTTCAACATAGCTCAATCCCACATCATTTAGGGTTTTAAGTTTTGAGGCCAAAGCAGGAATATTTTTGAAAAATTCCAAAGCTTCCTCAACGGTCATGTTCAGGATATCGGCGATATTTTTTCCCTTGTAGTCTATCTCCAGCACTTCTTTTGTGTAGCGGGTTCCATGACACTCCTCGCATTCCACATATACATCCGGCAGGAAATACATTTCAATTTTTTTCACACCCTGGCCTTCGCACACCTCACACCGCCCCCCTTTTACATTAAAAGAAAACCTTCCCGCGTTATATCCCCTGATGCGGGCCTCTTTTGTTTTGACAAACAGGTCGCGGACAACAGAAAACGCGCTGGTATAGGTAGCTGGATTTGAACGGGGAGTCCTGCCTATCGGCGACTGATCCACAAGAACAACTTTGTTCAAAAATTCCAAACCCGCTATTGACTTATATTCTCCTGGTTCTTCTTTTGCCTTGTAAAAATGCTTTGACAAGGCTTTTGCCACAATATCATTGACCAAAGAACTCTTGCCGGATCCCGACACACCGGTAACACTCACCAATTTCCCTAAAGGGATTTTTGCGTCAACGTTTTTTAAATTGTGCTCGCTTGCGCCCTTGATCAAAAGGTATCGCTGATTGCTAATTGCTGATTGCTTCGTGCCGCTTCCATTAATTTCCACCTTCTTTCGCCCCGACAGATACTCCCCCGTCAAGCAGCCGGACTTTAAAAGCTGTTTTGGAGTTCCTGCGAACATCACTTTGCCACCGTGTTTACCTGCCCCGGGACCAATATCTATAACCCAATCCGCCGCGGCAATGGTTTGCTCGTCGTGTTCAACAACTATTACGGTATTGCCAAGATCCCGCAGGCGCTCAAGGGTTTCAATGAGGCGATGCTGATCCCTGGCATGGAGACCAATAGAGGGTTCATCTAAAATGTACAGAACTCCCGAAAGCTTTGATCCAATCTGGGTTGCCAAACGGATACGCTGGGATTCCCCTCCCGACAGTGTTTCCGCTTTTCTGCTTAATGTTAAATATTCCAAACCCACATCAATCAGGAATTGCAGGCGATCCAAAATTTCTTTTACAATCGGATGGGCAATTTTCATTTCGTGCGTCAGCAAACCGCTCTTTCCTTTTTTGATGTTAACGAAAAATTCGATGGCATGGTCCAATTGCATCCTCACGACACCATCAATTGATCCGCCGGCAACAGTTACTGCCAAAATTTCTGGCTTCAACCGTTTTCCTTTGCAAGCCTCACATTCTCTTTGGATCATGTATTGCTCTATTTCCTCCCTCGCGTAATCGGAATCGGTTTCCCTGTAGCGCCGCTCCAACCACGGCATAACTCCCTCAAAATTGCTGTTTCCGCGCAAAATCAAATCAACAACTTCTTTTGACAAATCTTTTATGGGAGTGTTTAAGGAAAATTTGTGCTCCTTTGCGACTTCCTCGAGTTTCCACCAGAAAAATCCCTGGCGCCCTATTTTATGGGAAGCATGAGCCCATGGGAAAATAGCTCCCTCGGCCACAGAAAGCCTGGGGTTTGGGATAACAAGTTCGGTATCTACTTCAAGCTTTTCCCCTAGCCCCTGGCAGGCGGGACACGCTCCAAAAGGAGAGTTGAAAGAAAAAGACCGAGGCTCAATATCCGGCATGCTGATGCCGCACACCTCACATGCAAAACGTTCGGAAAAAAGAAGATCGCCAGATTGTTTCGCAACCATAACAAGACCCTTGCCAAGCTTTAACGCAGTTTCCAAAGAATCTGAAAGTCGGGGCCGATCTAGTTCTCCCTGATTTATCACAAGCCTGTCTACGACAACTTCAATGCTATGCTTTTTCTTTCGGTCTAATTCTTTTTCCAAAGCTTCTTCTATGCGATAAGTGATTCCATCGATTCTTACACGGATAAACCCTCCTCTCTGAACTTCCTCTAAAAGGCCATGATGCTCTCCTTTCCTATCCCGAACTAATGGGCCAAGGATGGTAATTTCCGATCCAGCCGGAAAACTCGCGACTTGATCGGCAATTTGGCTGGGAGATTGTTTTTTTACTTCCCTGCCGCAATTTGGGCAATGCGGCTTTCCAATCCTAGCAAATAAAAGACGAAGGTAATCATAAATTTCAGTAATCGTGCCTACGGTAGATCGCGGACTGCTTGATCCCTTTTTTTGGTCAATGGCAATGGCGGGACTTATGCCCTCGATGCTTTCAACGTCGGGCTTATCCATAACCCCAAGAAATTGCCTGGCATATGCAGACAGACTTTCAACGTATCTCCTCTGCCCTTCGGCATACAGCGTATCAAAAGCAAGCGAGCTTTTTCCTGAACCGGAAAGACCGGTAATGACAACCAGTTTATTCTTTGGAATGTCAACGTCAATATCTTTTAAGTTGTGGACTTTCGCACCCCTGATTTTAATGAGATTTTCCATTGCAGTGTGTTATCATACCCCCAAATTCAAAACATTTCAACCCCTTTAAGGTCGTCAATTTCTACCGAAGCTTATTTTTGACAAAACAATTATTTCATGCAAAAATCTGTTGAGATTCAGGAGGAGAAAATGGCAAGTCCAACACCTAAGGACAGCCCCCACAAAATTGCTGGGATCGCCGCCGCGATTCTAGCCCTTCCTATTTCCCTGGGATTTTATTTCTGGTCCATTAGCAAAGGAACTTCTCCTATTTCTCTGGAAGGATTCGGGAACTTCGCAGTACCGATGATCCTATTGTTTCTGTTCTTTATGTACCTTTTTATCGGAATCGCCCACATTGCAAGTTGGATAGGCAATAAATTGGCTTCCCTGGGCGGACATTGTCCAGAGCAAGCCAAGGGGCGGGATTAACAGTCCTGCCCCGCTTTTATATCAAGCCTTTCTTTTGACATAATAGAATTATGGCTGTTTTTTTCTACATTCCAAAGGAACAGATGGATAACCTGCCCAAGACCACGGGTATTTACGCATTGGCAAAAGACAGCGAAATCTTGTACATTGGCAAAGCCATTAACTTGCGAAGCCGGGTAAAAAACCACTTTTCCCAGCCTTCGTATAGGGATGATTTGTTTATTAGCAAAATAAACCGAATTGGAATTATTGAAACACATTCTGAAATAGAAGCCTTGTTTTTGGAATCCCAACTTATCAAAAAGCACCAGCCTGATTACAATGTGGTTTGGCGGGATGACAAAAAATATTTTTATGCCGGCGTTACCCTGGAAGAATTCCCCCGGATATTCATTACCCATCAACCTTCTCTTGCTTTGAATTCGGCTATGAGTACCAAGCCGCGTGCCGCGCGTTATGTTGGACCATTCATGGAAGGAAGAGCCTTAAAAAAAGTGCTTCGCCTTTTGCGCCGCGTATTCCCCTACTACGCCATGAGCGGTAAATTGGCTGCCAGAACACATTTCTGGCACGGGCCAAAACCCTGTCAATATTGCCACATAGGACTCTGCCCGGGGCCAAATCCCGACAAAAAAATATACCGTCAAAACATAAAAAAATTACTGGAAGTCCTGCGGGGCAAAAAAAATCCGGTATTGCATTCTATCGAAAAAGAAATGAAAGAGGCTTCAAAAAAACAGGAATTTGAGCGCGCCACGGAGTTGCGCGACCAGTTTTTTTCTTTGCGTCGCGTAATGGAGCACGCTTCTCTATTCTCCCCGCATCCCGTGCACGACGAAACATCCTATGCCATAGCAGAAGAAGAGCTAAAAGCAATCTTCCATAGGAAATTCCCCATTATCCGCATCGAAGCCTATGATATTTCAAATATCCAAGGGAAAAGCGCCACGGGATCAATGCCTGTTTTCATAGACGGCAATCCGGCAAAAGCAGAGTACCGCAAATTCAAAGTGCGGTTCGGCCAAGAGCCAGCCTCGCCGACGAGTCTAGGCGGGCCAAATGACTTCGCAATGATGAAAGAAGTTATTTCCCGCAGGTTAAACCACCCCGAATGGCAGTATCCTGATTTAATAATCATCGACGGAGGAAAGGGACAGTTAAACGCAGCTATGAGTGCGATGCGTAATTTCCAATTTCCAATTTCTAATGGCCAACAAAAATTCTCAAAAAGAGACATCCAAAAGATTCAGGATATTTCAATCGGGGCTCTGGCAAAGAGGCAAAACGAGTTATTTTTGCCTGGCAAAAAAGAATCCATTCTTCTCTCCTCCCTACAGGCCCCTTCCCGCAACCTGATAATGCACATCCGCGACGAAGCCCACCGCTTTGCCATTACCTATCATCGTCTCTTACGAAAAAAAAGCCTGCTGAAATAATTGACATCTCAATCTGTTTTAAGAGATAATTATGGCATGGCGAAGAAACAGACTACTCTTACAACGGAACATCTTGAAAAGTTTCTCAATCATCAGACAAAAACCATTCTGAATGCCGTTGATGAAAAGTTACAGCGAGTAGATCAGCGCTTTGATAAAATTGATCAACGTTTTGACAAAGTTGACCAACGTTTTGACAAAGTAGATCAGAGCATAAATATTTTAGAACATCGGATGGATACTTTTGAACACCGCATGGATAGAATGGAAGAAAACTTCAACCGTAAGCTTGACCATCTTGTCACAACATTAGATAAGTTTCTAAAGCGCATGACTGACATGGAAGACGAATTTACCATTATGAAACATGATATTGATCGTCTCAAAAAAATCATCAAGGAAAAGCTTGGTGTTGACGTATCTTGAGCTACGTGATACGTTATAAGTAATGCTCCAGAGTCTCGTACTCCATATATTGGCTGGCATTGCCGGACTGTGGATTGCGGTTCGGTTTGTGCCCAATGTGGAATTTACAGGTTCTCCTTATATACTCTTGGTCGCGGGAGGAATCCTGGGGGTGCTCAACACCTTCGTTAAGCCTATTTTGAACCTTGTAACCCTCCCCCTTCGGCTTCTCACACTGGGCCTGTTCGGGCTAGTCGTAAACATGCTTTTGGTGTGGGCCATGGAAATAATCGTCAACGTGTATTATCCTGAAGTATTGGATATCTCCACCCTGCTTGCGTTATTCTGGACAACATTGATAATATGGGCGGCTAACATGCTCGTATCGATATTCAAACGATAATTCTTATGAACATTTCTTTAGCATTATCAGTCGCGCAAATCATCGTTGCGGTAATATTGTCGGTATTTATTCTCCTTCAGCAAAGAGGCGCGGCTCTTGGCAGCGCTTTCGGTGGAGGAGATAATACCGCGTTCACCTCAAGGCGGGGAATTGAAAAAAATCTCTTTGTCGCTTCTATTGCTCTTGGCACTCTTTTCATTGTTTTGGCCGTTCTACAACTGAAGTTCTAACCCAAACTGCTTTCTTCTCTTGTGCTTAATGATTCTCCGCCCCAACCGGGCGATACTACAAAAAAGAACCTTATTTCCCGTATACTCAAAAAATGGAAAGACTCCTTTCCGTCCTTTTCGCAATGGAAAAAACTTCTTTCCGTGTTAAGCGTCAAGGAAAGGATTTTCCTGGCTGCTTCTGCCGTTACTTTTTTAGTTTCCCTAACATTTCTTGTGCAAGCGGCCTATGTAATGAATACCAAAGAGGTGCCCGACAGGGGCGGAAAGATAACAGAAGGAATTATTGGCTACCCAAGGGCAATAAACGCGGTAGCAGCAGACAGCAATGATGCCGATAGAGATCTTTTACAGCTTCTCTATGCCGGGCTTTTTACTTATGACGAACAAGGAAACCTTGTGCCAGAACTCGCGGAAACATATAATGTGAAGGGAGAAGAGAATATTATTGAGCTTACGCTTAAAGAAAACTTGAAGTGGAGCGATGGCACTCCCCTCACTGCTGACGATATTGTATTTACCATACAGGCAATCCAAAACCCCCAGCTGAAAAGCCCCATCCGCCGCAACTGGGTGGGAGTGGAAACCGAAAAAGTTTCGAACCTGCGGGTGCGCTTTACCCTGCGCGAAGCGTACGCCCCTTTCCTTGAACGTCTTACCATAAAACCTTTGCCCGCGCATGTTTGGAAAGATGGAAGTCCGGAAAGTTTTTACCTGCCAAGCTTAGCCAATTTAAAACCGGTTGGAAGCGGCCCATATATCGTAAAAGAAGTTTCCCAGAACAAGGCAACGGGAATAGTTGACCAAATGATTTTGGAACCAAACCCCCGTTACCACGGTTCAACTCCATACATATCAACGATGGTAGTTAAATTCTTTGGGAACCAAGACGAACTGCAAAAAGCCGTAAAACGCAAAAGAGTTTCCAGCTTCGCCCTGTCCCCGCTTGAATCATCAGCACCGTTGTCGGATTCGGTAAAAACTCACTTGTTTTATTTGCCCCGCTACTTTGCAATATTCTTCAATTTGGAAAGCCCCGAAGAGACCGGAATCGTCAAAAGCAAAAAAATCAGGAAGGCGCTCCAGCTTGCCTTGGATCGGGAAATTCTGGTGCAATCGGTATTCGGAGCAAACGGCAAGGTAGTGCAGTCCCCCCTGCTCCCAACGATATTCGGTTTGGAAATGCCAAATAATATTCCATCAAGGGATACTATAACGGCCATTGCCTTATTGCAGGAAGAAGGGTTTATCCAGCGGGAGGGAAAAATCGTAAAGCTTCCCCCCTTAAGCCGTAAATTTCAGTCGGAACTGCGCCAGGGTTCGCAGGGTGCAGAAGTGCATTTACTACAGGAGTGTCTAGCAAAAGATAAGGATGTCTATCCTGATGGGATAGTGTCCGGAGTATTCGGCGTAAATACAAAAGCGGCGGTCATACGCTTCCAGGAAAAATACAGGGAGGAAATTTTGACGCCAGCAGGATTTACAACAGGCACCGGAGTGGTGAGCAGCGCAACAAGAAACAAGCTTAATGCTGTATGCTTTGAGGCAGAAGGCGCGGCAAATCCCCTGCTTATCGAACTCTCTGTTCCCGCTGAACCTTCCCTGGAAGCAGCAGCAAAAGAAATAGAGCGGCAGTGGGAGGAATTCGGCATCACCGTTGAGATACACACTTATTCCCCAGAAGAAATGATCACGGAAATAATCCCGTCGCGAAGCTACCAGACTTTGCTTTTCGGAGAAATCTTGGCGCGAGTTCCCGATCCTCTTCCATTTTGGCATTCTTCGCAAAAAGCCGACCCGGGTTTTAACCTGTCTTCATACCAAAATTCCCAGGCAGACAAGCTCTTGGAACAAGCCCGAAAACTTGCCACAGCAGAAGAGCGCAACCAAAAGCTCCAAGAATTGCAGGCAATCCTGCTGGAAGATATCCCCGCTATCGCCCTTTACGACACTTACTACCCGTACGTTACTCCCGAAAACATACATGGAATAAACGTAAAAATCTTGGCCGATCCATCGTATCGCTTTTCTGGAATTGAAAAATGGCATATACAAACAAAACGAGTTCCTAAATAACCTGCCCAGGTGTAGGAATTGGCTTCGCCCGCTTCGCTAAGCGAAGCGTTGCGGGCGAATAAACATACGTCCCGTATAAAATGCTGGGGTGGCGGAATTGGCAGACGCGCGGCGTTCAGGGCGCCGTGGACGCAAGTCCGTGGGAGTTCAACTCTCCCCTCCAGCACTTTGCACGGAACAACCCTGGGCATAAACGCAAACTCAAAAAATAATAACTTATATGATGACAGAACAATCTTCTCAACAGTTACGAGTCATCCCTTTGGGAGGGCTCGGAGAGGTCGGGCGCAACATGATGCTTGTCGAATGGCAGGAAAAAATTCTTATCATTGACATGGGATTCCGCATGCCGGAGGAAGACATGCCGGGAGTGGACTATATTATCCCGAACATTTCTTACCTCAAGGGAAAAACAAAAAATATCCTCGGCATACTTATTACGCATGGGCACTACGACCACATTGGCGCCCTTCCCTACTACGTTGGCAAACTTGGCAACCCGCCGATTTTCGCGGGAAACATTGCCAAAGCAATCATATTAAAACGCCAGGATGATTTTCCGAACCAAGGAAAAATCCAGATACTTCCCATAGAAAACAAGAAGAAGTTCATTCTTGGGCCTTTTGAGATTGAACCCTTCCACCAGAACCATAATATTTCAGACAACTTCGGGTTTGTCATTAGAACTCCCATAGGAAATCTTGTGCATACCTCCGATTTTAAATTCGACGACTCCCCCGTTTTCGATCTTCCCACTGATTATGAAAATCTGGCGCGAATCGGCAAAGAGAAGGTTCTCTTGCTCATGTCTGACTCCACAAACGCAGAACAGCCAAACCATTCCTTGTCCGAAAAAACAATCATGGAGAACCTGGAAGAAATTTTCAAGGTGGCAAAAGGGAGAATCATTACCGCGACCTTCGCGTCATTGCTCAACAGAATCCAGCAGATTATCGCCCTTTCTGAAAAATATGGAAGGCATGTGGTGCTGGAAGGATACTCGATGCGGACAAACGTGGAAATAGCAAAACAATTGGGCTACATAAAAGCAAAGAAAACCACGTTCATCACAGCCCAGGAATCCGGCAAGTATCCTGACTCAAAAATTACAATCATGGGAACAGGCGCCCAAGGAGAAGAACGGGCAGTATTGATGCGCATCGTCAACAAAGAGCATCGTTTCCTCAAAATCCATAAAGGGGATACCGTCATTTTTTCTTCTTCGGTTATCCCTGGCAACGAACGCACCGTGCAGTTCGTCAAAGATCATTTGTATCGCCAAGGCGCACTTGTATACCACTACAAAATGCTCGATATCCACGCTTCCGGACATGCCAACCAAGACGAACTGCGAAAACTCCTTGATTTGATCAAGCCGAAATTCCTCCTGCCGATACACGGACAATTTTCCATGCTGGTAAATCATGCCAGGCTAGCTCAAGATACCGGCATGCCGGAAAACCATATTGCCCTCGCTGAAAACGGAAATATCATCAACTTAACAAAAACAACAGTTTCTATTGACAAGAAACTTGTGCCGGCCAATTACATCATGGTTGATGGGCTTGGCATTGGCGATGTTGGCGAGGTAGTTCTGCGAGACCGCCAAAACCTGGCACGCGACGGCATGTTTGTCATTATCACCGTAGTAGACCGCCAGAGCGGCAAAGTGCAAGGATCTCCCGATATTATCTCCCGCGGATTCATTTACCTTAGAGAATCCCAAGACCTTCTGCGCGAAGTGCGAAAAAGAGTCATTACTATAGTCGACAAGTCGTCTGGAGAAGGAGGAGCCGTGAATTGGGTATACGTGCGAGATAATGTAAGAAACAAGATTTCCGATTTCCTTTTCGAAAAAACCCAGCGTCGCCCCATGGTACTCCCAGTCATTATAGAAGTATAATAAAATAACTGGGGAAATCCGAAATCATAAATCCGAAATACGAAACAAATTCAATTGGCAAAAATTTAAAAATATATCCATAATAAATCAATTTTTGTTTCGAATTTCGAGCTTCGAATTTCGAATTTTACCAATATGCGAGTATTAAGCGGCATACAACCGACATCGGGCCAATACCATATAGGGAATTACCTGGGGGCATTAAAACATTGGGTGGCAATGCAAAAAGAGCATGAATGTTTCTTTTTTATTGCCGACCTCCACGCCCTTACAGCGGCAGAAGATCCCGAAACCTTGCGGCAGTCAACAATTGCCAAAGCTGTGGATCTTTTGGCTTTGGGGCTAGATCCGGAGCATTGCACAATTTTCGTACAGTCTCATGTGCCAGAATGCACCGAACTTGCCTGGATATTCAACACCATCACTCCGGTTGGAGAACTGCAAAGGATGACTCAATACAAAGACAAGTCAAAAAAATCAAAAGAAGGATCAACCATGGGATTGCTTGATTATCCCGTACTCCAGGCCGCAGACATCCTCTTATACAAGACACAGGCAGTTCCAATCGGCAAAGACCAAGTGCAACACTTGGAGCTTACCCACACTATTGCCAGAAAATTTAATTCAAAATTCGGCGAAACGTTTCCCGAACCAAAAGCTCTTGTCCCGCCCGAAGGCTCCAAGATTCTTTCCTTGCAGGATCCAAAAAAGAAAATGTCAAAATCGGACAGCCCAGATACAAGGATTTCCCTGGGAGACGAACCCGATGTTATACGCAAAAAAATAATGAAAGCGGTAACAGATACGGGAAAAGACATTGCTTACAGCCCGGCAAAAAAACCAGGCATTTCGAACCTCTTGGTTATATACTCTTTGTTCGCCGAAATGCCGATAAAAGAGGCCGAAGGACATTTTAAGGGAAAGACTTACGCGGCTTTCAAAAAGGAGGTAGCTGAAATGCTAGTAGAAAAACTTGAACCGTTCCGTTCAAAACAACGGCTCTATTCAAGCCGCGGCGTATATGTTGAAGAAGTTTTGGCTAAAGGTGCAAAAAAGGCTTCAGATATTGCAAAATCCACCATGCAGGAAGTGAGAAAAAAGATAGGCCTTTATTCTATTTAGGCGGCTTCCCATTCCTGGCCTATAAAAGGATACTGCTTGAGCTTGTCCCGAAAGAGTTTTTCGATTTCCTGAAGCCGAGTTTCGGTTTTTGCCTCAAAACGCAAGACAAGAGCCGGAAGATTTGAAGAAGCACGCACCAACCCCCACCCATCCCCGAAAAGCACCCGCGCTCCGTTTATATCAATCACCTCGTACTCACGGCGGAAATCCTTGGTAAGCTCCTCGACCACTTGATATTTTTTTTCGTCCGGACAAGAAGCGTGAAGAGCTGGGGTTGATATATAATAGGGCGTATCTGCAACAAGTTCTGATACGGAACGTTTTTGTTCAGAAAAATACTCGAGCAGCTTAAGGCTTGCGAAAATCGCGTCATCAAAACCGTAATAGCGCTCCGTGACAAAAATATGCCCGGACATTTCTCCTCCCAAGAGAGCGCCTTCTTGCTGTATTTTTGATTTGATATACGAATGCCCCGTCTTCCACATAATCGGTACGCCTCCATGCGCTTTAATATCTTCGGGCAAAGCTTGAGAGACTTTTACGTCAAACACAATTTTTGCCCCTGGGTGCTTGGCCAGCAAAAGCCGCGATAAAAGGATAAGATAACGGTCCGGCCATACATTTGCTCCTTTTTCATCAACCAGCCCCAAACGATCCCCATCGGCGTCAAAAGCAAATCCCAAATCCGCGCCTTCTTCCCTAACCTTTTTTCCGGTATCTTCCATCATTTCAGGCTGCGCGGGATTAGGAGTATAGTGGGGATACGCGGGATCTGGCTCGGTAAGATGCTCAATAACTTGGCATCCTGCCCGGCGAAGGACATCTGGCGCAATTAAGCCGGCGGTTCCGTTTCCTGTGTTGACTACAACCTTCAGGGGCCGTATTTTCTCAATCCGTCCCATAAGATCGTCTCGATAGGAGTTTTTGATATCCTCTTCCCTCAAAACTCTCCCCTCCCCAAGAACAAATTTTTCGCTAATAATAGTGTCATAAAGCTCTTGAAGATCCTGCTGGCCCAGGGTATGGGAATATCCGTAGGCAAGCTTTAAACCATTCCATCCCACAGGATTATGGCTTGCGGTAATAGCAAGCCCCCCCTCTGTTTTGAAATAATACTGCGCCCAATAGAGCATGGGAGTGGTAATTGTGCCCACAGATATAACGTTACAGCCGCTTTCGCACAATCCTTGAATTGCCGCTTTTGTGAACAATTCCGAAGTGCCCCTATTGTCGTGGCCCACTACTGCTTGCCGGATTCCCCGTTTTTGCAGGAAAGTTCCGTAGGCTTTTCCAATAAGCGCCACTGATCGCTCGTTAAGCTCTTCTTCTGATTCTCGCCCGCGAATATCGTATTCGCGGAACATAAGCCGATTGATAGAAGCCATATAAGTATACCAACTATACCACTAATTGACTGAAGAGGGAATAAGTGGTATACTGAAATATATGAGAAATTATCAGCATACCCTTATTCTCTCTCCGCTTTTGACGGAAGACGAGGTTTCAGCACAAACAGGAAGACTTGTCTCTTTTATTCAAGAACAAGGCGGCATCCTTGAAAAACAAGCAATTACAGGAAGACGGCCCCTCGCGCATCCTTTGGGCAAGCACAATGAAGGATATGTTGTTATGCTTCAATTCCTCGCCAATCCCGAAAAACAGCTCACAATCAACAAAAAACTCAAAGAAGAGGACGACGTGTTGAGGTTTTTGCCCCTTGTATTTACCCCCCGCAAAGAACGGCCAAAGAAAATAAGGACAGTAGCACAGCAAGGCGCTGTTGAACCAGCGTCCCAGCAGGACCAGACTACAGAAGCCAAAGAAGAAGCCGGAGAAAGGATAACAATTGAGGCTATCGACAAAAAACTTGACGAAATATTCAAAGAAGAACAAAAATGAATCTCAATAAAGTTATCCTTATTGGAAGGGTGGTAGAAAATCCTGAAACAAGGACTACCCCTACCGGGCAAAAAGTAGCTACTTTGCGAATGGCCACTAATCGTATGTGGACCGACAAGCAGGGCCAGCGCCAGGAAAAATCAGAATTTCATTCCGTGGTGCTATGGCAAAGGCTTGCCGACATCGCCGCCCAATACCTGCAAAAAGGAGGGCTGGTGATGATAGAGGGTCATTTGGAAACAAGGTCGTGGCAGGACACGACAGGAGCCAAGCGCTATAGGACTGAAATCATAGCGGAAGCAATGCAGCTGGGGCCAAGATCATCCGGACAAGGAGCGCCGCCGCCAAGAAAAGAAGGCGCGGCTCCCTTAGCGGCAGATAAAGACCAAAAACAAGAAGAGCCGAACGAAGAAATACCTATTATTGACGAAGACGAAGATATTGACGTAAAAGACATACCATTCTAACGAATGGAGCATAATCCGAATCTACAAATGGTATGCGAATCCACAAATAAACAGAGTAACTCCATTCGTAGCATTCGAATAAATTCGTAGATTAGCATTATATATTATGGATTGCATACTCTGCAAAAAAAACATCCAAGAAATTGATTTTCGAGACACGGCATTGCTCAAGCGCTATGTTTCGGGCTTGGGCAAGATACGCTCAAAAGCGCACACGGGCTTGTGTGCCACTCATCAGCGCCGCATTTCACGCTCCATCAAAAGAGCTCGGCACATTGGACTCCTTTCCCCTACCGGAAAGTAACTTATTCCGCAGCCGATTCTTGAGCGGTGAGAGGAGCTTTTGCGTGCAAGAGCTCTTCTCTTATTTTTTCCGTTAATTCGGGGTTTTCCTTGAGAAAAGATCGTGCCGCTTCAGCTCCCTGGCCAAGCTTTGTGTCTTGATACTGAAGCCAGCTTCCTGCTTTGGAAACAACCCCCATTTTCACGCCAGTAGAGACAATGTCGGCAACATACGAGATTCCCTCGTTGTAATATATGTCGTATTCCGCGGTCCTGAACGGGGCTGCAACTTTATTTTTGACGATTTTTGCCCTAATGCGAGATCCTGTTATTTCTTCCCCTTGCTTGATTTGGGCAATCCTGCGGACTTCTATGCGGACTGATGAATAAAATTTAAGGGCCAGTCCGCCCGGAGTGGTTTCAGGATTGCCGAACATCACGCCTATTTTCATCCTGATCTGGTTAAGAAAGATAACCGAGGTTTTTGTTTTGGCAACAATAGACGAAAGTTTTCGCAGAGCAGAAGACATCAACCTAGCTTGCAGGCCAATCTGGAATTCTCCCATCTCCCCCGCTATTTCTGTTTTAGGAGTAAGCGCCGCGACCGAATCAACCACCACCACATCAACTTCACCCGACCGTATGAGCGTCTCTAAAATTTGCAATGCCTGCTCCCCCGAATCCGGCTGGGATATTAGGATGTCGTCAATATTCACCCCTATTCTCCTCGCATATTCGGGATCCAGGGCGTGTTCCGCATCGATATAAGCTCCTACGCCTCCCCTCTTTTGGGCTTCAGCCACAATATGGAGGGCAAGAGTTGTTTTTCCAGAAGATTCGGGACCATAGATTTCAATGACGCGCCCGCGGGGCACCCCCCCTACTCCCAAGGCCATATCCAAAGAAATAGAGCCCGTCGGGATAACATCAACATCCACGGCGCTTGCCTCGCTTAACTTCATTATGGCTCCCTCGCCAAACCTCTGTTTGATTTCGGTAATGGCTTCAGCCAGGTCGGTTGCTACTTTTTTATCGCTGTTTTTCTTTTTTGACATATTATTCCTTTTTCAGATATTCGTATATGTATTTCTGGTATTTTTCGAAATCAGAGAAATTGTTTCGGAGACTTTTCATGAATAGATCCGTGTTTAATTCTTCATATTGATGCACCAAAATATTGCGCAGTCCCGCAAGCGGAGCAATTCTGTCGGAGAATTCCTTCGGAAGAATTCCGCTCTCTCCCATAATCGCAAAAGTTCCCCGCAGGTCATCGGGAACTTCCAAGTCCTTCTCGCGAATAAAATGCTGATTAATATCGATCATCGCATCCACAATCAGCTGAACCAGCCTTTCCGCCACATGAAGATTCCGCTGGGATAGCGCTTCATTATTCCCTATCTCGCGCATTAATTCATCCAGTTCTTTAGTGTATCCCGTAATCTGCTCAAGTTTTTTTGTAATAAACGCCTTTTCAAATGTCATAAGATTTTATAATACGCCCAAGGCGCAAAAACTTTGCCTCGTATAACGGTTTGGATTCCACATACTTTTTGAAAGCATAAGCTTGAAGTCTCGCGAATATGCCAGGGGTCCTTTCGTACAACACCCGGCATCGGGAAGTCATGTCGTATAAGAGAAGAGCAGTCGCCTTTCTGACATTGACAAGGTTTATCAGCCGCTCATCGGAAGGATGAATAATCAAAAGCAAGTCAGTAATCAGCTTTCCTTCTTCTTCCAAGTCTAGATCTTGCCTGCTTATATAGGCGACATCATAGTCGCTTTCTTTATGTAGCTTTCCCTTAACTCGCGAGCCAAATAACAAAACCAACTCCAATTCGTATCGTTGGGCAATTTCTTGAAGTTTTTTGCGCTGTTTTTCGATAAGCTCCATAATAGGGTCATTATATTACGTCTACCCTGAAAACTCCAGTTGACATATATGTATTGACGTACTATTCTGCTGTTTCTTTTGCTAGCCCGTATTTTGGCAATCCCTGGACGTATAATTTTTGTATTTCCGCGGAAGAAAGTTTTTCTTTGTAAATTGTTAAATCATCGAGACTCCCCTGCCATCCCGGAGAACATCCTCCTGCCGGGCACCACCCTATCATCATAGGATTGCCCGAAGCGCTCGGCGTCAGCGCCGTATCCCCCGTAACTACTTTCAAACCATCTATGAAAAGAGCAGCTTCGCGACTTATTTGATCCCAAATCCCCACTACATGATGCCACTCGCCAACATTCCAATCCCTAACGTCATATCTTGGTCCATATGTTCCACTACTCCAAAAGAGCGAAAGATATCCGCTGCTGTTAACAGACATAAACCAATTTACACCAGTTCCCTGATTGCCGTCATTAAATACAAAGAGGATTTTTTCCGGCGTAGTCAGCGGCGGTACTAGTATTCCTGGCGCAAAATCAGGCTTCACCCACATCGAGATAGTTCCCCGATCTTTTATTTCGGACAATTGAGGTACTTCGGCATAATCATAGGAAGGGCCTACTCCTCCGCTTAGCAAAAGTGCCCTGCTGTTTTTTTCATCATCCGTAGCATATGTTGCGCCGTTCTTTAATGTTCCGTTCTTGCCTTGCCCAGAACTGTCATTCATGCTATTTTCAAATTCCCATCTTCCAGCCGCCTCCATTCCCAAACGATGCTGGACCTGCGAACTGAACGACTTTAGCTTCGCTATCCTCGCTTTTTCGGTTCTAGACTGCATCGAAACCATTACAATGCCCGCCAAAATACCGATAATGGCAATCACAATCAGGAGCTCAACAAGAGTAAACCCTATTTGAAATCGCGAACGCATATATGTTTTGCCCTGATTCATTGTTGACCTATTTCGGGCGTCTTCCACTCCGGAGAAGTGTTTTCTTCGGGAAGAGCTTTCGGCATAACCCCATACACCTCCCTGGGTTTAGCTCCCTCGCCTGGCCCTATCACGCCCTTGTTCTCCAAGATATCGATAAGCCGAGCCGCCCTGGCATATCCCACTTTCAGCCTTCTCTGGAGCAAGGAAGAAGAAGCCCTTCCTGCCTCAACAACCACACGCTTTGCTTCTTCATACAAAGGATCTTCGTCGCCCTCATCGCCATCGCCGCTAAAATCCGCTCCATGCTGGAAGGCGCTTTGGGTAAGTTCATCTTCGGCAATTTCTTCACGGACAAAATCTTTTGTTTCCTCATGGATCCAATCAACCACCCGTTTTATCTCTTTTTCTGAAATATAGGCGCCCTGTATTCTGCGAGGCTTATTATATTCAGAAGAGACAAACAGCATATCTCCCTGCCCCAATAACTGCTGGGCTCCGGAAGCGTCAAGAATAGTCCTTGAATCAATCTGCGAGGCTACTTGGAATGCGATACGCGACGTGATGTTCGCTTTGATTAATCCCGTAATTACTTCGACAGACGGCCTTTGTGTAGCCAGGATCAGGTGTATGCCGACGGCGCGCGCCATTTGGGCAAGCCTTACGATCATGCCTTCCATTTCCTTGCCCCTTACCGCCATAAGATCCGCCAACTCATCCAGCACTGCAACAATATAAGGAAGAGGCTCCCAATCTGTTTCCACTTTTTGCTTTTGCTCGTTAAATAATGAGTGATAGCCCTTAATATCCCTCACCCGCACATTGGACAGCACTATAAACCTGCGCTCCATTTCCTTGATAAGCCACTTTAAGGCGTTAATTGTGCGCTGGGTATCGAGAATGACTGGAGTAAGAAGATGGGGCAAATCGTTGTACACGGGAAATTCCACTCGTTTTGGATCCACCAATACAAGCCGCAATGTTTCGGGAGAATTGCGATAGATAAGGCTCAAGATAATTGTATTAAGCCCAATTGTTTTCCCGGATCCCGTAGCGCCGGCCACAAGCAAGTGAGGCATTTTCGCCAAATCGGCAAATATTGGGTTTCCAGAAACATCCTTGCCCAAGGAAAGCAAGAGAGGAGCAGGAGAATTTTTGCATTCCGATGTTTCCAAAAGGTTTCGCAGTTTTACTATCGCCCTTGTTTTGTTTGGTATTTCCACTCCTACTAGAGCCTTCCCAGGAATTGGAGCTTCAATACGTATAGGATGGGCGGCAAGAGCCAAGGCCATGTCGTTTTGCAGGGTTGTAATGCGGGAAAGCTTCACTCCTTCGGCGGGCTTGAAGGCATACTGGGTTACGGCAGGACCGATATTCACTTCGGCCATTTCTACGGCAATGCCAAAGTTTGCCAAAGTTTTTTTGATGATTTCGGCGTATACATTGATATCTCCAGCGCTGGGAGCTCCCTTTTCAAAGTCAAGCAAATCAGTCGGAGGAAGGGAATAGTTTTCGGGTACAGCCAAAAGAGGTTCGGGTCCTTTTACTTTTGCTGGTCTTACGGCGTCTTTTTCTTTTTGTCTTCCAGTATCCTGTTCGCCCGAAACAACAGTGCTATGCACCCTGGGTTCTGATTCTACAGAAGTTACATGGAATTTCGGCTCAAATATCTTCTTTATTTTTTCCTGCGCCAAATGGCCCAAATCCGTTGATTCTTCTTTTGCCCCGTGCGGGATTATCTGCCAAAACACCACAAAAGAAACCGCCATGCAGGCGACAAATACAACAAGCGGCACCCAAAAACCAAAGGCCGCGAATAACGGCCAGGCAAGCAAAAATCCTATCCATCCTCCCACTTCTTTCATTGTGGCTGAACCCTGCTCTCCGGCAAGCGCGCTCAACACGCCCGTCAGCCCTCCCATTAAAAGAGTCAGAGCAAGAAATACGGGCTTCTTGCTTTCTGTGTTCATGCGTAAAAATACGATTCCTCCGGCAATTAGTATAAAAGCAAATAAAGGCGCCGCCTTGCCAAGGAGACTATATCCCCCTTGTTTTAAAATATTCCCTGCGTCTCCGGCGTTATCAAACAAGGAAAACAAAAAAATTGCCGCAATCGCGAACAAAGCAATCCCCCAAATGGAGCGTTGGGCGGCTTTAGGCAAAGCAAAGTCAATATGCGGGATTGACGGAAGAGGAAGCTTTGGAAAGCCGGAAGAAGATTTTCCTTTCTTTTTCTTTGCCACAATGCAAGGCCAAATTTAATTACCGTATCTGTTTTATTATACGAAAAAAACAACTATAAAACAAATGACGAACACAGGAAATTAATACTCCAGCTTAATGCCGAGTTTCTCTGCGAGCTGCTGGATCCATTTTTCATGACAATTCAATTGCATTGCCATAGCAGAATATTCAATGCGCAGATCGTCAACCGCTTTGGCCAGCTTA
>CAYZNF010000003.1:0-22712 GCA_964479725.1 uncultured Candidatus Saccharibacteria bacterium | reverse complement strand
AATAGCCTGAATTTTTTTTCAAGTTTATTAAATCTTCCTTAACAGATTCTTCCAGCTGCCCTATTTTACCGGTCATTGCTTGCACATCGTCCGCGGTGGCAAAAATAGTAAAAGCTCTGGTAAATTTTCCATCAACTTCCGTTCTTAAACTATGGATATCTCCTTTTAGTTCTGTTCTTAAATTGTCGACATCCTCTTTAGAGGCTGTCTTTTCAAACTTTTTGTCTAGATATTCAATTAACTCGGAAAAATCCTGATTCATGTTTTAAGTATAGGGTTCAAAAGAGACAGCTGTCAATGCTCCCTCCTATTTCTACAAACCCATGTACATTCAACTCCCGTAAAACAAAGGCGCCCGTATGATTGGGGCGCCGTTTGTTTGCTTTGGAGATCCAATTTATTTCTTGAATCCGGTCCCGGCCGGAATAAGTTTTCCTATGATGACGTTTTCTTTCAGTCCTTGGAGACGATCTTCTTTGCCTTCTAAAGCGGCCTGGATAAGGACTCTGGAAGTTTCCTGGAAGGATGCCGCCGATAGAAAACTGTCGGTAGTCAATGCAACCCGCGAGATTCCCAGTAATAATTGGACCGCGGTAGCGGGTTTCTTTCCTGCCTTTTTCAATTTTACGTTTACCGCGAGGAATGTTCCTTTTTCTATCACCTCTCCTTCAGAAAACGCGCTCTCTCCCCTGTCCTTTATTCTCACTCTAGAGAACATCTGGCGGGTAATGGTTTCGATATGTTTGTCGTGTATTGGAGCTCCCTGCGAGGAATAAATTCTTTGCACTTCTTTTACGATATAAACCTCTGTTTCTTCCTTGCCGGTCAGCTTAAACAATTCCTTGAGGTCAAGGTTTCCTTCGCACAACTGCTGGCCCTTTCTTACCGTATCCCCTTTCTGGACATAAATGGCGCGCTTTGCCAAAACCTCATACTCAACCACCTCAATTTTTTTGTCTTTGGCTGATTTGGACACCGCCTTGTCATCCGCAGACACAACGATCTTAATCACGCCTTCGGGGGTAATATCCTGCACCACGCCGTCCACTTCAGAAATCACGGCTTGTCCTCCGGGAACTCTGCCTTCAAAAATTTCCTCAACACGGGGAAGTCCTTGTGTAATGTCGCCGGCTCCGGCCACGCCTCCGGTATGGAATGTCCTCATGGTAAGCTGGGTGCCGGGCTCCCCAATGGATTGGGCCGCAATAATCCCTACGGCAGATCCGATGGCAATTAAGGCGTTTGTGCCCATATCCCAGCCGTAGCATTTTTGACAAACCCCGCGCTGGGCTTTGCAAGCAAGGGGGGAACGAATTTGGACGGTTCTCACTTCAGCGTCATCGGCAATTTTTTGCGCGGCAGTCCAGTCAATAACCTCTCCTTTTTTCACATATCCTTTTACGTCTTCAGGCACAACCCGCCCCATGATTTTCAGAGTAAAGTTTTGGCCAAGCTCTTCCGAGTCTTTCTTTGAAGCAGGGATGCTTTTTGCCGTTTTGCAGTCTTCATCAACGACGAACACATCGTGCGCGACATCAATAAGCCTGCGGGTCAGGTATCCTGCTGTTGAAGTTCTCAAAGCAGTGTCGGCTGTCCCTTTTCTCGCGCCGTGAGTTGAAATAAAGTACTCAAGCACGTCAAATCCCTCCTTAAAGGAACTGCGCACGGGCAGTTCTATAATGCGGCCCGCCGGGTTTATAACCAATCCCTTCATTCCGGCCATTTGCACAGGCTGGGACCAAGAACCTCGAGATCCGGAATCAATGATGGAGAATACCGAACCTCCGACAGGAAGCGCTTTTGGAACCATTTTTTCTATTGTTGACTTCACCCGCGTCCACACCTCAATAACCTTAGCCGAACGCTCTTCCCTGGAAAGCAATCCTTTTCCCCAGTGAGAGTCTATTTCCTCAATTTCCTTTTCAGCGTTTTCAAGCAGTGTGTTTTTTTCCGCCGGCACCACGAGATCATCCATACCCCATGTCGTGCCGGACTTGGTGGCATATTCAAAACCTAGGGACTTTATATTGTCCATAATTTCCTGCGCCTCCTCCCCGGAATGGGTACGAATAATTTCGGCGGCTATTCTCTCCATTTTCTTTGCCGTAATCTGCTCATTGATGAAAGTGTGTCCCTTGGGCAAAGATTCATTGAAGATTATCCTTCCCGCTGTAGTCTCAAGCCTTTGCGCTTCTCCGTTATTTACCTGAATTAATTTGCGCAAACCAATAACTCCAGCTTCGTACGCGAGAAGCGCCTCTTCAAATGAACTGAATGCTTTCAACGCGGCCCCTTCTTTGCGTTCCTGATCAAGATCAAGGCCGGTTAGAAAATAGGATCCCAGCACCATGTCCTGACGCGGGCTTACGATAGGATTGCCGGTAGCCGGCTTTAAAAGGTTGCTGGACGAAAGCATAAGTTCCTTTGCTTCCCTTTGCGCTTCTTCGGAAAGAGGCACATGCACGGCCATTTGGTCGCCGTCAAAGTCGGCGTTAAAAGCAGAACATACCAAAGGATGCAATTGTATTGCCTCCCCTTCAATAAGGATTGCGTAAAACCCCTGGATACCAAGGCCATGAAGGGTGGGAGCCATCTCAAGCAGTACTGCTTTGTCCCGTACCACTTCTTCCAAAATAGCCCACACTTCATCAATCTGCTGCTCAATAAGACGGGAAGCTCCTCTCACGTTATACGCAAGCTCTCTCTCCAAAATCTTTTGTATGACAAATGGCTTGAATAATTCCAAGGCCATTTGCTTTGGAAGCCCGCACTGGCTAAGTTTGAGTTTTGGCCCTACCACAATTACCGATCTCCCGGAATAATCCACGCGCTTTCCGAGCAAGTTTTGGCGGAACCGCCCCTGTTTTCCTTTGAGCATATCGGCCAAAGATTTAAGCAAGCGCTTGCCGCCGGTAGTGGATTGGGTAACTGTCCCCTTTCTCATGCTGTTGTCAATTAAAGCGTCAACGGCCTCCTGGAGCATTCTTTTTTCGTTGCGAACAATAACATCGGGAGCTCCAAGCTCAAGAAGATATTTCAAACGGTTGTTTCTGTTGATAACACGCCTATACAAATCGTTAAGATCGGAAGAAGCGTATCTTCCGCCATCGAGCTGTACCATGGGGCGCAAATCCGGAGGAAGCACGGGCAAAACTGTCAAAAACATCCATTCCGGACGTACAGTTCCCGCTTTCATTCCCCTAAAAAGCTTCAAGCGGGCAAGGATCTTTTTTCTGGTTTGGGGAGTAGCGTCTTGCTGTTCTTGCTCCATGGTCTTGATAGTCTTGTCCAAATCCAGCTGTTCAAAGATATTCTTCAAAGCTTCAGCCCCTGTCCCCGCCTCAAACACATGCCCATATTTCAAAGACATAGTTTGGTACTCAAGTTCAGTAAGTATGGCTAAAGACTTAAAAGAGTTGAGGGTATCCCTCTCCTCGTCCCTGCTTTTCTTTAGGGCTTGTTTTTCTTCTTCGTCTTTTCCTTTTACCCGCTGTTTAAACTCTGTTTCAATTTCCTCTAAAGCCTGAACTCTCGCCTGCTCATCAACTTTCGTAACGACATAAGCCGCGAAATAAATAACTCGCTCCAGAGCCTGGGCTGGAATATCCAAAACCATTCCCATGCGCGAAGGGACACCCCTTAAAAACCATATATGGGAACAGGGAGCGGCAAGCTTAATATGTCCCATGCGTTCTCGCCGAACCGAGGACCGGGTTACTTCCACACCGCATCGATCGCACACTATGCCCTTGTACCGGATTTTGCGGTATTTTCCGCAATAACATTCGAAATCTTTTTCAGGGCCGAAAATGCGTTCGTCAAACAACCCATCCTTTTCCGCCCGCTGGGTCCTGTAGTTAATGGTTTCGGGTTTGATAACCTCGCCATGAGACCACGAAAGAATGGCATCTGGAGAAGCAACCCGTATTCGAAGAGCTTCAAGATCGACAACGCGCATAGGAATAAATTATTTAGTAGTTAGTACTTCCTTTACCTCTATATTCAGAGCCAAAGAGCGCAATTCATTCAGCAGCAAGTTAAACGAGGCCGGCAGATTGGGAGTTTGGATTGGCTGGCCCCGCAGAATAGCCTCATATGTAGCGGCGCGGCCTGCCACGTCATCGGATTTAATCGTGATCATTTCCTGCAAAATATGGGCGGCTCCATACCCCTCCAATGCCCACACTTCCATTTCCCCGAACCTCTGCCCTCCAAACTGCGCTTTTCCTCCCAAAGGCTGTTGGGTAATCAATGAGTACGGCCCTATGGATCGCATGTGGAGCTTGTCTTCCACCATGTGTATAAGCTTCATCATATAAATATAGCCGACCGTAATGTTTTGGGGGAATGCCTTTCCATCGCGCCCGTCATAAAGCTTTACCTTTCCGTCTTCGGGAAGTCCGGCTTTTTTTAGTTCTGCTTTAATATCTTCTTCGATAGCCCCCGCAAGTCCGGGAGTTACGGCCATATATCCCAATTCATGGGCGGCCCATCCAAGATGAGTTTCCAAAATCTGACCGATATTCATTCTGGAAGCCACTCCAAGAGGATTTAAAATAATATCCACTGGCGTGCCGTCTTCCATATAAGGCATTTCTTCCTGCGGCAAAACCACAGAAATGACTCCTTTGTTTCCGTGACGTCCCGCAAGCTTGTCTCCGGGCCTTATTCTTCTGATTTCCGCTATCTCAACGTGGATTCTCTTTATAATGCCGGGTTCCAGTTTATGCCCCTCATCGCGGGAAAAGATTTTCACGTTCACCACCCTTCCTCTCTTGCCATGCGACATTAACAAGGAACTGTCTTTTACATCTCTTGCCTTTTCCCCGAAAATAGCCCGCAGCAACCGCTCCTCCGGAGTCAATTCGGCTTCTCCTTTGGGGGAAATTTTGCCGACAAGGATATCGTTGGGGCCGACTTCCGCTCCAATACGAACGATTCCCTCTTCATCGAGGTCCTTCAGTTTTTCTTCCCCGACATTCGGGATGTCCGAGGTAGTTACTTCGGGGCCCAGTTTTGTTTCACGCACATCGCAAACAAAATCTTCAATATGAATTGAGGTAAAAGTATCCTCCCTTACCAAACGTTCAGATAAGATAATGGCATCCTCATAGTTCCATCCTCGCCAGGGCAGGAACGCAACAAGCAGGTTTGTGCCCAAGGCAAGCCGTCCGTTGTCTATCGATCCTCCGTCGGCGATCACTTGCCCTTGTTTTATTTTTTCTCCTTTCTGAACTATGGGCCGCTGATGGAAAGAAGTATATTGGTTTGTCCGCACAAAGTTCTTAAGTTCATAGGCATGCAAACCATCTCGCTCTCCAGCTCCCTTCGGGGAACGGATAACAATGTGCCGAGCATCCACTTCCTCAATAACTCCGTCTTGCTTTGCCACTATGGCCAACCCTGAATCCTTTGCCACCCGCTCTTCCAAACCCGTGCCAACCAAAGGAGCTTGGGCTTTAATCAAAGGTACGGACTGACGCTGCATGTTCGAACCCATAAGGGCTCGGTTCGCGTCGTCATTCCTCAAGAAAGGGATAAGCGACGTAGCAACAGAAATAGCTTGCTCTGAAGCAACGTCGATATAGGTTACCTGATCTTTGGCTGCCACTCCAGGCTCGCCGTGAATCCTCGCCTCTACTTTTTCACTCAAAATATTTCCGCTTTCGTCTAATTCAGTTCCGGCATGGGCAATAACTTCCTGCTCCTCTTCATAAGCAGTAAGATAATAAAGCTCCTTTGTAATTTTGCCGTCCTTAACCTTAAAATATGGGGTTTCCAAAAATCCGTATTGGTTTATTTTGGCAAATGTTGCCAAGTGACCCACTAGACCAATATTCGGTCCTTCTGGCGTTTGTATTGGGCAAATTCTTCCGTAGTGGCTAGGCTGAACATCACGCACCTCAAACCCGGCCCGCTCTCTTGTCAGTCCCCCGGGACCCGTAGAAGAAACCCGGCGCTTATGCTCCAATTCAGCAAGCGGATTCTCGTTATCCATAAACTGGGTCAACTGGGACGAAGTGAAAAACTCCTTCACCACAGCCATAACGGGCCTTGGGTTTAACAGCTGGGCAGGAGTAATGGTGGCAGGATCAAGGGTGGACATTCTGTCTTTGACAATTCTTTCCATGCGGGTAAAACCGACCCTCATCCTGTTCTGCAGGAACTCGGCAAATGTCCTTACCCTTCGATTGCCCAAATGGTCAATTTGGTCTGGCATGGCTTCGGGAGTATTATTCAGCCTGACAATCTCGCGCAGAGTCTCAACCACGTCGTCGAGGCTCAATACACGGTCATCAAAAGTAATTTCATCCTCCTTTCCTGTCTTTTTCTTCTCAAATTTTTCACGCAAATTAGGCAGGCGCTGAAGAGTTTTCCACCGTCCAACGCGGGAAAGGTCATATCTTTCAAAAGTAAAGAACATATTCCAGATAAGCTCCTTTGCCGTATCTGGCGTTACATAATCGCCGGGACGCAGTCTCCTGTAAATTTCGACCAAACCGTCCGCTTGAGTATTCGCCGGATCTTTCTTTAGGGTTTCTTCGATAAAACGCACCTCGCCGTTATCTATACCTTCAAAAAGCTTTCGGATCGCCTCTTCCTCCAGGGCCTTCCTTTGTTCCGGCGCTTCCTTCTCGTCAAACTCGCCCCCAATTCCAAAAGCGCGCAAAAGCGTGGTAGCCGGGGCTTTGCGCTTTCGATCGATGCGGACTACTATGGTGCCGGAGGGTTCTGTTTCAAACTCCAGCCAAGCTCCCCTGTTTGGAATAATTTTGGCTCCAAAAAGCTTCCTTCCCTGATATGCGTTTGCCGTAAAGAAAGCGCCAGGAGAGCGTATGAGCTGGGAAATTGCCACGCGCTCCACACCATTTACCAAAAAAGTCCCGCGCTCTGTCATAAGCGGAAAGTCGCAAAGGAATACCTCCTGCTCTTTCACTTCTTTTGTCTTTAAATTCACCAGCCTCACCTTGACCCTCAAAGAAGCTTCCAGGGAGTCATCGTTATTTTTTGCGGCAAGATCAGAGGCATAGTTAGCCTCTCCAAGCTTAAAATCGAGAAACCAAAGCTCGAACTCCTTTTTTGTATAATCGCGAATCGGAGAAATTTCCTTCAAGAGCTCTTTTAAATATTGGGCCCAAAAAATTTTCCAACTCTCG
The DNA here is from genome assembly GCA_964479725.1 of uncultured Candidatus Saccharibacteria bacterium. GTDB lineage: Bacteria > Patescibacteriota > Minisyncoccia > Minisyncoccales > UBA10102 > CAYZNF01. The sequence goes on along the minus strand of CAYZNF010000003.1, from coordinate 15,555 downwards.
TGCTGAATGGCAAGAAGATAGGGGAAATCAAGATGCAGTTTGCTTTTACCAAAATTTTTAATGGGGAGAGATGGCATAAGCAACGAAAAAATGCCCTTCGTAGTAGGGGGGAATGGCAATTAATTACTTATTATAATACCAACGTTTGCAAGGCGGTAGGTACGACAGCGAAGGTTGATTATGAAAAAATAAGAAGGTGCTTTAAGACTCGCTCCTATTGTACGCCTTTCACGTAAAAATGTCAACCCTCTTGGCTAAGAAGCGGCCAGCTTCGATCTTGACCTTGCTTGAATGAGCACAAAAATCCCTACAGCCGCGGCTAACACCAACCCCACCAGTCCTATAACCAAAGGCTGGACGGGAATTGAACTTAAATTTATTTCAATCGTTTGAGGACCGGAATCCGATCCAACGGAAACTCGCTCTGTCTTTTCTTCTACCCCATTTTTAACAAGGATTTCCTGCTCCCCCGCCGGAACATCGGAAAAGGTTACACTTCCTTCTTCGTTTGTTGTCTCCTGCTTGCCCAAGGCCTTTATTTCCACAACTGCCCCTGCAATAGGCTTCGTGTTTAAAAAGCTTCCACCCATTACCTTTATTACAACTTCTTTTGAGTTTCCTTGGGTGTTATTATCCGTACCTCCTGTCTTTCCCGTAATAAATGTTTTTTGTTCGGTTTGCACAATTTTGCCGTCGGCTTTGCTTTGCACGAAAAAATAATATTGTGTTTCGGGAAAAAGATTTTCAAGAACGACCTCATGGTCTGACACCGAAGGATCCTTTACAATCATAAACGCATATGCCAAGGAAGGACCATAATGCACCACTGAATCAGCCGGTTTCGTTGTTTTCCACGCAACCACCGCCTTATTGCTGCCAATGTTTTTCACCTGCACATCCTGAATAGTTAGAACCTGCGGTTGAGAAGTTGGCTGGACAGATGGCCGAGGAGTAGGAGACTGTGTTGCTGTGGGCGAAGGCGACAGTGCGGGAGTCGGCGAAAGGATGATTGCTGCCGGCGCGAAAGAATACGTTCCCTTGCCGGAAGCTGTATAATTCAAAATGTTAGAATTGCCAACATCCGTAAGAACAGCCGAATCGGGAGCAACTGTTAATTCCGCCGAACCACTTGACGCCTTTGCTTTTAGGGTGAGAGTCGCAATTTTTTTCGTACCTGAAAACCCTGGAGTAGGCAGCCCTCCTGATATTTCAACCCTGCCATTGATCGCTCTGCTTTCGGTAATGAAAGTAAGAGCGGAATCAGCCGTGGAAACCGTAACATCAAATTTATCCTGGGGATACGCAAAATACGCCGCTACCGCGTTCACGTTCTCCCCCTGCGTGTTTACCATAATAGTAACGGACAGACTCCCCCCCATTTTAATAGTGCCGGAAGAAGGAGTGAGAAACAAAGTTGCTTCTGCCGCCCTTGTCTCTATTGGCATTCCCGCAAATAACAAAGCTGCTAATGTGTTTAAACCCAGAAAAAAGAATAATTTTTTCATATGCTGGTATTTAGTATATTAACACCCCTCTTTTCACAGCGCAACGCAAACCCCCTATTATTTAGACGACCAATTGGAAAATATAATACTTAAATCAATAATATCAACAGTCTTGTCTCCGCTAATGTCGAAAGCAGAATTTTTCTCTTTCCAGTGAGAAAACAAAATGCTTAAGTCAAAAATATTTACTTTACCGTCCCCGTTCAAATCGCCTTTTTTGGAAGAAAGGGTTGCATTCCCAGAAGAAGTTGGTGTAGGCGTGGGAGTTGACAACGGACCGGAGGGACCAGAGGGACCGCTTGGCCCTCCTGGCGAAGAAGGGTTTTGTACAGGAGAAGAAAGGACGGAAAACTCTATAACAAAATCACTCGCACTCTTATTGCCAACCGCATCCGTGCATCGCACGTAGTAAGCATAACCAGATCCGTTGGACAGTCCCGAAACAAAAACAGAGTGACTGCGAGCTCCTGTAGCGGTAAACGTGTTCCCCATCGAATCATACTGTACCCCTGCGGATGTTGCGTACTTGCACGTGGCATCTTCATTCGTAGAAAGAGAAATATTCGTGCTTGCCGTTCCAGCCGCAAGATTGCCTGCGGGCTGGCCGCCCGAAAGAGATGGGGATGTTGTGTCGGCAACGCTTGCGACAGCAAACGACATAGGAAAATCATCTCCGTTTTTATTGCCATATCCATCCGTACACCTTACGTAATAGGTGTATGAATTTCCCGCGCTCAAGCCAAAAACATCTGTAGAATGAGCTATTCCTCCTGTAGCGGAAAATGAAGTTACCATAGAATCATACGCAATACCCGCAGAAGTCGAATATCGGCATGTTGCATTTTCATTTGTGCTCAAAGACAAGATTGCCGATGTGACAGTGGAAGCAAGTTGCCCCGTGGGCTGGTTATTCGATCTCATTGGAGCAGTAGTGTCAGGAGGGGGCAATACGCCAATGCTAAAGCTAATAGGATAATCATTAGCATTTTTATTGCCGGGGGCATCGGCACACCTCACATAGTAAGTATACGCGCTGGCGGCGATCAACCCCGAAACGGTTGTCGAATGAGAAGTGGCGCCTGTCGCAGAAAAAGTTCCCGCCATGACGTCATAACCTGTTCCTGATATTGTCGAGTATTTACAAATAGCATTCTCATTTGTGGCAAGCGAAATACTTGTTGAGGTAGTGGTCGCCGCAAGCTCCCCCGCAGGCAATCCTCCCGACCTTAAAGGAGCATCTATATCGGACATACCCGCGACGGAAAATGTAATCGGGTAATCGGTAGAATTCAAGTTTCCCACCCCATCTATGCACCTTATATAGTATGTATAATTATTTCCCGCCGCCAAACCAGTTACAACCGTAGAATGCGAAATTGCTCCTGTCGCAGAAAAGGATCCCGTCATTGATCCATAGGCAGTACCGGATGCCAATGAGTATTTGCACGTCGCGTTTTCATTTGTCGCTAGGGAAAGCGTAGCAGAAGTCGTTGTATAGGCAAGCTCTCCTGTCGGCTGGCCGCTCGAGCGTGCAGGAGCAGATCCATCAACGGTAATTGCACCTTCGACAGAATTGGCGATATTCAGTATATTTTCATCGTTGTCCTTTAATGCAAGAGAACTCGCGTCATAGGTTATAGATCCGTTCCCCGCCCCCACCCCCCTGAAATTGACTGTCGCGACAAGCCCGTTGCTCCCCTGGAAACCCGGAGAGGGCAAAGAAAGCTGAAGCTTAACCTTGCCAGCCGTATTGTCAAAATCATTTTCCCATGGAGTCGCGAAAACGCTATTGGTAAGGTTAATGGATTGAACTTGAAGCAACGACGCGGGAAAATCGAGATAGGCTTTTAACGATGTAACTCCGGCGGACGCGCTTATTTTCAAGTTAACCGAAAACGTTCCATTCAAAGAAATTGCTGAATTTGCCGGCAAAATCTCAAAAAGAGCCTCGTTCACTCCAGGAGACACTTGAGCAAGAAGCGAGTCGGAAGAAGAACGGACACCAAACAAACCCGCAGGCAATTCGATAAGCCCCATTCCCCAAGACACCAATCCCGCGTTAATCAATACGCATGCAAAAATTACAATGGCAAGCGTCTTTCGACTCATACATTAACGAGACCAGTTCGACATTATCTTGTTAATGTCATAAATATCGATTTTGCCAAGAGAGATATTTGCCGGACCTGGATTAATGTCGAGTTCAGCAATATCAGCAGGAAGAGTGCTCTTCCACTTGGAGAGGAAGCGGGAGACGTCGAAGATGTCTATCTTTCCGTCTCGTGTTCCAGAAGAACTCCAAACGTCTCCAAGTCTGGTGATCAACATCTGCTGGATAAGAGGGGTAACCGCGCCATCAGCAACTCTTACCAGATCAACATCATACATACCGGGAGGCAAGCTTCCAAGTTGAGAGGGCGTGAAATTAATTTCAATAGTCGTGGAATCCTTCGGTTGTACGGTAAGCGCCAGTTTTTCAACGCTGTTTTGAAGAAAACGTATTCTGAAATCCGTCCCGGCAACGAAATTTGTCCCGGTAATACGCACCGAATCCATAGCTTTATCCTCGTAAACATAAAACTTATCCACCGAGGAAACCGTAAATGTGACGGAAGATGGGCTAGGAGTTGGCACAGGAATAACAGACACGGCCGTTATATTTATATAATTCAAGTTTATCACATTCGAATCAAAAACTATTTTCATCTGGTGGACGCCTCGAGAAAGAACAGCGTTTGCGGTAACATTTGTCCATGTTTGCCAGTCTCCTGTTGACTGGAAAGCCATTGGTCCAGTTACATTTGCGCCATCCACTTCAACATGAAGCGTCTTTGTTCCGGCAGGCGCAAAAGCAACTCGCGCCGTAATAGCATAAGTTCCGTCATTCTGAATATTTACGTCATAAGCCAGCCACTCCCCAACCGCTGTCCAGCCCACATTGTACCCTCCTCCGACATCTGTCGTTTCTTCAATATCAACGCCATCGTTTCGATAGCCAGGACCGTATTGCCATCCTTCGTTGCCTGTCGTTGTATCGTGGTAACCGATTCCCTCACCTCCCTGTTTGTAGTTTTCCGCTTCAATGCGCCCCGGGACGGAAATCGTGGACAAAGGCGCAGGAGTTGGAGTGGGAATAACTACAACCGGTGTAGGAGTTGGGATAACGGGTGTTGGTTGTATAGACGTACTGGGAGTTGGTGTTGGCGCCGTAGAGGTTACAGGAGTGGCAGTTGGAACCGGCGCTCCGCTATTGCTCAATACCATAGCTACTGCAGAGTAAGAAGGAAGATTGTAATTTACGGCTGAATTTGCTCCTGTTCTTGCTATTGAAGTTACCGGTTTCCCGGCAATAGAATTTATTGCATTCACAAATGAAGTTCCTCTATCGTTGATTGTAACGTCAGGAATACGCACACCGTTAATAAACGTATGATTGCCGGTAAAAGAATCGGGATCTGCAAGAGACACAGGAGCATCGCTAGTCATTTCGTAAGCTAGGCCGTTCATTGCAGAAAAATTGCTGATGGAAATAGTAGAAGACGCATCTTTGTCGGTAAGATTAACCAGCATGAGCTTTAATTTCCCGGGATCTGCTGAATCGGTGCTCGCCCAGGCGACCACTTTTTGCGTTGCATCGCTTGTGGCAGACTGCACCATATTATCTCCAAAGTATTGGGCATAAAGATACATCGTTCCATATATGGGCCTCACATCAAGAGTTGTCGAATTTTGCATTCCTACAAGGCCTCGAGAATTTCCAAGCCCCGTTCCCCCATCGCCGTAGGTAAAATAGGTAATAATATCTACTCCGTTGTATGCGTGACGAGCCAATACGTCCGCCAGCCAAATAGCTGCAAGATGGTTGCCATTTATAGGACTTGTATGCTCCGAGGAATGCACTCCAAATTCCGTAATCGCAATTTCAAGAGTTGGGTCTGTAACCCGATATGGATCAATGATCGTTTGTTTCATTGTTTCAGCAATGCTACGACGATAGCGCGTACGATCAACTCGGCTTTTATCTATACTTTGCCCGGGACAGCCGAATCCATCCTGGCAAGACCCTACCGACTCATTGTAATTAAGCAAAGCTTCCACCGATCCTCCTTGATATGCAAAGGATCCTGTATTTGTGGTCCATTCAGTCAGTTGATACCAATGCCATACAAGAACATCAAGAGTATTTCCCATTTTTGCCCGAAGCGTATCAAACCATGTTGTGGCATCTGGCATTGTTGGCACAGGCCCCATTACCTTTATGGTAGGGTCTATTGCCTTTAACGCAGTTTGATACACATCAAACCGATCAGCATATTGCTGCGCAGTTACACACGTATCCAAATCCAATTCATTGCCTATTTCCCAATACTTGAACTTATAGTTCTTCTCTATATTGGTATATTTCACCATGTCAGCCCACATTTTAGGATTGTTGTCGCATACGTTTACCTGAACCATCACTTCAGCTCCAACTTGCGTTGCAAAGTCTGCCATGGAATCAACCTGCGGAGGAATATACGAATGTCTATAATTGTATACTTGCCCTGTCTGCGAATCGGTGTATACCCATGAGGGGTCGTCCAAATTGGTGTAGTTTCTCCACCAACCGGTATTATTTGCGGACAATCCTCCGGCGAATCTTAAGATACCTGGTTTAAGCAGCTTAGCTCCCTGTATTGCAGCATCTCGTTTCCCGGGAGGACAGCAAGACCCTGCACGCTCCCACATTCCATACCAATACCAGGCCTCCAGACTTGTTGCGATGCCACGGATAGTATCTTTGAAAGGATATATATTTTGAGATGCATTAATCGACAGCGTAACGCTTGCGGTAGAAACCGGAGTTATTGTAAACGCAGCGCTTGCTGTGTCGCTGTCTGTGTAGCCTGCCCTAAAAGCTTTTGCCTGGATAGTTGCAGTACTCGAAAGAGAAAATGCTCCGATATAAAGAGTTGAAGTTGCAGTAGGAACAGCGCCATTGGTCGTGTAGCGAATTGTCGCACTAGCAGTCGTTGTAGCAAGAGTTACCGAAACAGAGCCAACAAATGTTCCCCCATTTGGAGTAATTGTGGGTGTAACAGCTTTTTGGATTACCGGAGTAGGAGTGGGTACGGCACCCGATGCACCCAAAGCAACCGGATTTTTCATCCATTCAAGAAACTGGGCATGGCTTACCACGCGCGCATCTGAATATGTCTGAAGCCAGTTCACAAAATCAGTCATCGCCTGCCTCCGCTCTACGAGATTTGCACCATCGAAGAAATTATTATTCGTATCATTTCCCCAATCCTGCGAGTGCACACAAATTGAAAAAGGAGCGCGGTTCCCGTTGTAGTGACGCAAAAACGTATTTTTTAAATACTGCAAATATTGAGCTCCTGTCGCAGACAAAGGAGGCGCAAAATAATCTTTATCGCAATATCCTCCCGTAGCTCCTGTTGTTGCGTTGGTAACGAGATAATCCTGGGGGATTTCCCACCAACCTGGCCATGAGCCAGTTTGCCTATTATCCCATGTAGCAAATCCTGGCCAACCGTTATCAAGAGTTCCTGCCCACCATGGAGGCAGGTTTGAGTCGTGGCCTGTTGCGGTAGAATTAGTATAGTTATATCCAAGATCTCGGGCAGCTTGGAAGAAACCCGTGTTAAATCCATCTTGGGGAGCCCTAATTCCACTGCGAACTCTTGCCCTTGCGTCTATTTCTGCTTGAGGAATTCCGTACGCCTGCAACATTCGAACAATAGCGGCATCCGTATCTCCTATCGACGTCATCCACCCCGCGTATGTTGATTGCGGATTATTATCAAAAGCATGGTTGCCCAGTTCATGCCCTGCATTGTACAAGGCCATATATTCGTTCCGCTGGGTTATAGAATCTATATTCTCTCCATAAATATTGGTCCCGATAAGATAAAACGACATAGTCATAGGCAGCCCATCGAACGTTGCCGCGTTTCCCGTACCAGCCGGATTTCTCTTTCCCTGCAAGAGTTGTCGGAAAAATGCCATGCCATTTACCTGATGATTGTCGTCCGAACCTATAAGCACAAATTGAGGCGCGCGGTTTACGGCAATCCCAGCAGGAGGACTTTGCGAAGGAAGAGTGCTCAAAACAACCGGAGTCGGCACAGGGGTTGGCTGTGTTGAAGTTGTTGGAGTTGGAGTGGGAACAACTGTTCCGCCGGTAGTAGCAATTATTGAATCATAATGCTGCCAATACGTGCTTCCCCCCATTTCATAATCGTTATACGGACGTACCCTTACATAATACTGCGTCCCCGTAGCAAGCCCCGTAATAGTATGACTTGTTGATGTGTTGCTTACGTTATCTGTTTTTACGATATTAGAAAATGCCGCGTCTGTGGCAACATCTACTTTATACGAGCTTACAAATGTCCCATGATAGTTGGGATGAGACCAACTCAACCCTATACTTGTATTGCCAATATTTACCGCCCAAAGATAAATATCGCGTGCACTGAAGATTAAATCTGAAATCCTATTTCCATTCGCGTCACCAATTTTCGGAGAAAAAGCCCAAGGTACATTTCCATTTCCCTTTGTTTTAATAATTAGTGTGTTCCAGCCTTTCTTCAGGGGCAGTACATAATCATACTGGTCAATAACCAGGGAATTTTCAGTAACACTTTGAATAGAGCTTCCGTTCAGCCATATTTTAGCGCTGCCGTTTATCCCCCATTTTAAATGCACTGCATTGTCGGCCGTGTGATCACTGGGTGAATATATATATGTAGCCGCATATCCAAGTGAATTGGCATACTGGCCCTCTATAATATTCGCATCAGAAAACGGCACGTCGCTAATCAATTGAGCCATGCGCGTAATCCCGCTCACAAAGTTATCTGCGAATTTCCACTTTGCACTATTGTCTTTATCAAAAGCTCCTTTTTGAGGCAAAACGGTATTCGGAATATCCCCACTTTCACTTGGAGAAATATGCGCACCAGCCATGTTGTCGCTATAGGGGCCCAAAACAAGCCAATGTCTTGGCGCTGGAAAACTATTCTGGCGTTCATAATTCCATACCTCTGCCAAAAATAACCAAGCTCCAAAATCAAGATGGCCTCTCGAACTAAAGTGAGCGTGATCGCTGAAAAATCCATTTGCTATTACTGTACCCTTTGTTACGAATGTTCCATTCGGATATACCGGAGCGTTATTCAAAACATGAGTGGCAACCCACTCGGGAAAACTTCCCCAATTGCTGTTTTTCGAAATAAGCATTTGCCCCTGCGTAGCGTCATTTGGAAAATGAAAAACATACCCATCCATGAGAGCTTTCAATTTGCTGTTCGAACGTGTTCCCACGTCATATCCCCCATGCGCCCATCCATCTTTTTCCAGCCACGTTTGCAAGTATCCTCCTTCATTGAATGCGATATCGAGCGGCCACGTATACGCATTCATATCGGGGAAAAAAGTATACTTTGCATCGCTTACTCCGAAACCTACAGCTTTGCCCGCTGTTAACGGAAAAGCACTGCTTATAACCTCCTCAAAATCAGAATCATCCGCTTCCTTCCATGCATATCCATACACTCTTAGTCCGTTTACAGAAACAGGAACTCCATCAAAAGCTACCCGTAATGTATGTTGTTCCACCTTGCCGTTTCCGCTTACTTCTATGGTAGCTTCAATTTTTTGCCGGGGCACAAGTATATTGTAACTCACCAGCCTCAAGGTTCTGGTAGTTCCATCCCGCAAAGTTATTGTGCGGCTTTCGTTGGTTGCAAGGTCAACTTTTTCGGGCCAGTTTCCGGAGCTTGGAGCTACGGAAGAAGTTGGCGCAGGGGATGTTTGTGCAGGAGTCGGGGTTGGTTGCGTTGAAGATGACGGCGTTGGAGTAGCCTGGACTGGTGTTGGAGTAGGAACTGTTACAGTTCCTCCGGTGCTATATTCAATATGGAGTTTTGCCGCAAACGCAACATTTCCGTCATAACTTGCCCACTCATGGTACTGCCCGAGAGTTACTCCCGCACCATCCTCCAAAAGCACGACAGAATCGATTGCCCCATATGCATCTACAAGTTCCTGAATCCCCGCAGTGAGAGAAGAAGTTTTAATCCATGAGTTTGGCGTATTGCTCACCCACGCAAAAGATGTTTGAAATGTTGTTTTGTTCCCCCATCTGGTCGCGGGCGATGAAATCGCAGAGAATGTTGCGGGACTTGCTGTTTTCTCAAGAGCAAGCGTTGTGGTAACGGCATGGCCATATCCTGTTTGGTTCAGTTCCGCGTAGGCATTTGTAATAGTGGCTCCTGCGGGGATACTCAAACCTGTCCATCGCCATCCTCCGACAGCGGGTCCATTTTCTGGAGCTCCGGCATATACCACCCCATCCGCATCGCTGTAATTAGGCCATCCAGCGGTTACATGGTAGGCGTCATCTGAATTCAAAACCACTTGCTTGTCTATTGTCGCGACAGCGGCATAAGAAAACGTAGTGCGATATATTGCGTAACCGCCAGCTAAAGCAAATAGGAGGATAAAAAAAATCGCTAGAAGATACCGATTTTTGAAAACTTGTTTGTATATGTTTGCTCCCATGCTACAATGTTTGCCGCATTTTAGTAATTACGTTCCCGATCTTATAACCGCTTTTTAAAAACTTTTTTGCAACATCCAAATTATCCTATTATACCCCTCACCATCTCCACATACAATCGCCCACAATTCCACAGCCTGCTTCTTTGTCATTCCGCATTTCATGCTTAAAATGACTGATTACTGCGCGGCTTTTTCCTAAGCAGAAATAAGACTACTGCAGCTGCAAGTACCAAAAGAATGCCCCCGCCGGCCAGCCATATAAGATTTACTATTCCTGCTTTCGGAGATTCTGGAGGAGTATGAGCATATGGCGTCGCAACGGGTTCTAACGCAGACTCCACAAGAAGATTGGTGTCATTGGCGCTTAGGGCCAGTGAAGATGGGCTGAAGGAAAAATTGGCTTCTCCTGCCTGCAAAGCCTCAAAAGACACCGTAGCCAACAATCCCTTGCCTTGGAAACCAGGGCTAGGGGCTGAAGCCGTCAGCTTGACCATGCCATCCTTACCGGTAGAGTCAAACCAATAAGGAAATGTCTCTTCCTGTTTTTGTATTTCTTTTACTCTCAACGCGGAGGTGTCGTAAGAAAAAATTGTTTGCCACGAGGTTACAGGTTCTTTGGTATCCAGAATTATCTGCACATCAAATTCTTCCTCCTCTCCGAACATTTTTTGAGAAGGTTCTGCTACAAATTGGGCTGGAGGCATCGATTCTTCCGCATAAACCAGACCGACGCCTGCTACTGCCGCAAATAATAAGCCGCTCAACGAAAAAAACAAAAACGTTTTCATATATTACTCGCTAAATGCCCGATCTTCTTCCTTGGCGACATCTTCCAGAGAAGGCTGCTGCTGAACAATACCCTGCAAAGCGGGTTTTTTGTTCTGCAGATTAGTTAAAATCTTTTTTACTTCCTCATTTTCAGGATTCAAGGTTTGTATTGCGTTAAATTCCTGCAACGCTTTTTCGCGCTCCCCCTGCTTATCATACACCAAACCCAGCATATACCTTGCATTTGAATAACGCGGGTTGATAGCACGTGCGTACTCTAGTTCCTGCTGGGCCTCTTTTAAATTATTGTCATACCAATGAAGCAGGCCTAATTGGAAGGCCACTCCCGCATCCAAAGGCAGGTAGCTCTTTGCGGTCTCCATCTGTAAAATAGCGTCCTTCCTGTTTCCTTGGGTTTCGTAGGTAACCGCCTGCAGCGTGTACGCCAAAGAATAATCAGCTTTTTTTGCGATGGCAATACCAAGATTTTCATGGGCCTTATCCAAAAATTCTTTTGGGGGATTCTCCTCCCCGCGAGATACGGCAAAGCTGTACTGTGCAAGATATGATTGTGCCAAAGCAACATACGGAAAAGGGTTGTTGGGATCCAGTTCTATGGATCTTTCATAGCTGCGGAGCGACCATGCCTCTATTTGCGGATTCCTGCCAAGGCTTAATATATTCCTGCTTACAAATCCGCGCACATTCCAATTTATTGCATCAAAAGGCGAAAGCTCTGTGGCTAAAACAGCGTTATTCAAGGCGTCCGCGGCGAGCCTTTGAATCGTAAGGCTTTTTTCCTCCGCGCCAATCTGCTGGTTCTGCACCGCTTGCGCCATTTTTTCCAAAGCAATACGGGCAATATCCCTAGCATAGCTGTCATTTTTCGCATTCAATTCCTGCGCCTTTTTTGTTTTTGCAAAAGCATAGTCAATGGAATTGGAAACTAAGCCCTTGGCGTAAAAAGCATCCGCAATATACCTTTGTCCTAGCGTAAATAAAACAATGGTTCCAAAGATCATGACAACGGTCAAGGCAAAAGCAATCATTGGCGAAGCAAAAGAAGAGACAGCAAAAGTGATCCCATACCTTCTGGCAGTAAACAAGACAATCAAGGCAAAGAAAAAATATAGCAGAAACAACAGCGAAAGATTCATGGGAAGGAGAATAAAGCCGACTGCAATTGCCGCGAAACTCGACACAACGCCAATCCCAAGTAAATTCCTATTATGCTCCGTGTCGTTATCTCCCTCATCCTTGGCCGATGAATCTAAAAGAATTTTCCATTTGGAAGGAGAAACAACAAATTTCATTCCCATAAACAGTCCTGCTCCCAAAAGACCCAGCCAAGCCAATCCCCCAGTCAAGCCCGTACTCAAGAACTGGTCGAACAGTTCAGAAACGCCGCTTAAGAATTTCACTTGCCACAAATTGGTCTCATTTATGTACTCGGGCTTGAATTTGCTGTAAGCCTGGGCAAATGTTCCGGGGCCCGTCCCAACAATAGCCCTGCCAGGAGAAGAAAAATAAAACTTTTGTATCATTGAGGCTTCGCTGGCATAGCCCAAAGGAGACGAAACAACCTGCGGCAAAGAAATACCGGGGATAGAAGGGGTAAAGAAAATAAACACAAGGATTGCCGCTATAGCGGCCAAAGGAACTGAAAACCATTCCCCTTTCTCATTTCGCTTAACCATTGTTATCCCAGCCACGACAAGAACCACAGCCCCGCACAACAGAGTTACCCATGCTATTTCAGATCGAACCACCACGAGCAGCGAAAGAAAAAGCACGGCGCATCCTATCAGTAAAAAACGATAAGCAGATTTTGCAACAAGTATGAACGTAAAAAGCACAGGCAAAAGCACCGCCGAAAAAATAGCCACGGTATGCATATTCCCTACCAAGGTAAACGCGTTATCTTCCATAAAACTCAACGGCAGGCCAATTTTTCCAAATACCGAAGGATTCTTGACCGCAAAAAATTGAAGTAATGCAAACCCTCCAGCAAGAGCGCCGGCGCCTATCACAACGCCCAAAAGCCTTGAAAGATGGCGAACTGTCTGCAAAGAATGAAGCACAAGAATGACAAAAACAACAAAAGCAAATGTTGTCAGAAAACTTTGGGCAGTTGGCAACGGAATCCCCCAAAAACTGCCATATCCATAACGGGAGAACAAGGTTGAAATGCCCTGCACTACCAAAAGCAGTAGGAGAAAGACAATCAAGGGACTGAAACGAATCTCAATCTTTTTCTCTTTTACGCTTGCCCAGAAAAACCCTAGGAGCCCGATAAACGACAGCAAAACCAAAAGCATCTGCTTTGGAAAATCAAGCAGGTTGGTGGCATACGGCAAAAAGAAAAGAGGTAAAAAAAATACGATCAGGAATACTACGGCCCTAGGAATAAAAAGAGAAGAAGAAAATCCTTGTTTCATAAATAACTTGCATGCAAATTACCCGCAATTATCCTATTGTAGCCCGAATGCTTTCCTTTGTGAATGCTATTTATTGCTGGTCAGCACTTCCTTCGCTTTCAGCGGCTTGAGACGAAGCTTCCTGCCCTTCTCCTGTTGTCGCAATCGGCTCAACCGGCTGAGCCAATTCTTCGCTTGGCTGATCCGCAACGCTTTCTGGCAGAACGGGTTCCGTATCGGCGGGTGCCCCAACTAAATCTTCCGCGGGTTGTTCTACAGCAGGTTCTGCCACGGATGCCTCCTCTGCGGCGGAAATTTCTTCCTGCGCGCCGTTATCTTCTTTGGCTAAGACTTCCACAATTTCAACCGGCGCATTTTCTTCACCACTGCCGTTTTCTGTATCCGAAGATTCTTCGGGTTCAATCACAGCTTCCTGCGCCTCTTCTTCTTGCGCCTTGCCATCATCGTTTACGGCTCGATCTTCTGCTTGCGTCTCCTCACTCACTGGGTCATTTTGCTGTTCTTCCGGCTGTTCGTTCTGCTGGGTTTGTTGTTCCTGCTCTTCATTGTCCTGTGCCGCCGGAGCAGGATTTTGCGGCTCTTGCCCTCGTATTATCACCTGCCCGTTGAGATATTCTATCTGATCGCATTCAGCCTCTACTTTTACCCAGTCGCCATCAGCAATCCAAGTGCAGTAAATTTTTCCTGTTTTCTGGTCAACCATTTCCAGTTTTTCAATTCTCGCGGTTCTCGCCGTAATCTTGTCAAATACCCATTCTCCTCCCGCTCTTATGGAACCAGTAAGGCCGGCTAAAATGTCTTGCATGAAAGATCCGCGCGAGCTGTCGCTTTGACTTTGCGCCAGCAATCCTTCGAGGTCAAACTCTCCCATAGACCAATGAGGATTCACAAATACCATTACCTTGCCATCCCCATCGCCTTCTTCAAAAGATTCCAAAGCCACTCCGACAACCCGTCCAGGTTCGGTAGCCTTCATTCCAACACCAGCTTCGGAAGAAGAAGTAATGTTATCTCCAATTTTGATGGGGCCGTTTTCAAGATTTACTTTCACATACACGCGTCCGTTAAGGGCCAAGGGCATTGGATTGTCTTCGTCCTTAATATTATATCCGATGCTATTGAAGTCCCCTGCTGTTTCGGGATTTGAAATGATTCCCAGAATTTTCCCTTCATATGGTATTGAAGATTTCGTAAGCACTGCAATAGAATGCCTGTTTGTCGTTTCTACAATTTCATTTGACGGCACAACAATATTTCCAACTTCAATATCGTCCTTAACAGAATACATTTCCATGTAGTCGGCAACAACAGAACCCACGCAGTCTTGTATAAGAGATACCCCAGAGGCATCCCAGCAAAGAGCGTTGGTGTAGCTTCCCGTAGCAGCTATATTCGCGCTGATGTTTCCATCTGAATCTACATAAAACACTTCCACGTCCCCTGAATCCTGAACCTGGAATTTGCTTGTGCCCGAAGCGTCCAAGAGCTTAAAGTAACTATTTCCGCTCGCTCCCGAGTTTGCCACGTTCAAATGGACTGCGTTTGAAGCCCCTTGAATCTGGAATTGATTGCCAGCCTGAATCCACAAATAAGCTTCTCCTGAATTAGAACCCACCATGAAAGGTATCGTATTCCCTCCCAACACCCCCGTTGAAAGCTCCAAAGCCGGAGTCGCTGTTCCGTCGGAGCGGAATACTACAGAGCCCATTGCTGATCCCGTGTTAATACTATTAAAAATTATACCCCCCGCTCTTGAAGCAAAGTCCTGGCTATCAGTAGCGCCGGCATTATGCACATAAGGGCCGGGAACAGAAGCTAATTCCATTTGCGCTCCCCACGCATAGAAAGAATCTGAAGCATTGGAGCTGTGATTAATCGCGGCAGTCATTTGAGTGGCGGACGCGGCTCCAGTATGAGTTACCGAGTATCTTTTCCAAGACGAAGTCAGTGTAATATTGGTAGTAGCGCTTCCTGCCTGATCATCCGTCAAGCTAATGGAAACTGTAGCTCCCGAAACATCGTTGTTTTTAAGCCATACGCTGAAAGTCCATACTTCAGAAGCATCGGCGTCGTTTTCTACTTGAGATGTTGATCCTCCGGGCGTTGCGTCATCAACTAGCGTGTCTGCTTCTGTTAAGCCGTTGGGAGCGGCAACGCTGTCTTTTGTTACCGTGATACCAGAGAGAGTCCAAGGCGAGTCGCTAAAATCTCCCGTCTCATCAAGCTGATTTTCCAATCTTCCAAAACCGAAGTGGGCATTTATTAAAGATGTTGTT
>CAYZNF010000002.1:0-116401 GCA_964479725.1 uncultured Candidatus Saccharibacteria bacterium | reverse complement strand
CGGCATCGATCTCAATTAAATCCATTGCTCTTCCCTCATTTATATCCGTGCAGGATGCGCAGGAGTTGCAAGGCTCCCCATTGGTCTGCCGGCTGGCGGATTCGCAGTTAATAGCCTTTGCCAGGATTCTGGCAATTGTCGTTTTTCCGCTTCCTTTCGGGCCAATAAAAGCATAGGCATGGGAAATCAGCCCTGTCTGCACCGCGTTTTTCAGAGTTTGGACAATATGTTCCTGGCCAACAACTTCAGAAAAGTATTTTGGCCTGTATTTTCTATACAATACGAGATTTGCCATGAGCCTTAAGATGCCTCCTGCTTTGCTTTGAATTTGAAAACAATAAACTTATAACCGGTGAAATTCCACACAAGAGATCCTAGGGTTGCAATGGCTTTCATTGAAAGGGCCCAAGCTCCGGGAGAAATATCAAGAGGAGCTTGTATAAAAGTGGTGCCAAGGTAAACGACGCCGTTGTTAATTCCCAGACCAATAGCGCTTACAACAAGGAATTGGAAAAATTCCGTTCCGGTAACACTCCCCTGTTTCCTAAAAACCCAAAATTTATTCCAAAAGTAGCTATTTGTCGTGGCTAAAAGGAATGCCGCCGTGTTGATTGATACTATTCCTAACCCGCTGGTAATGCCGGTGGCTGTCATTAAAAACCCGAATATTCCCCAATCCATCAGGGTATTGAGTATGCCTGTGGCTAGGAATTTGGCGAGCTGGGTAAAGAACGAAAAAATTCTTCCCAGTTTGCTTGCTACGGCCATGCCTGCCACGAAAACAATGGGCAGGATAATTGGCAGAAACCAGGCCAGTGCGTTTAAAGCGGCGAATTGCTGAAATTCCGGTATGTCAGGGTTTTTTATGATAAAAACTAGAAACCAGCTGGCAAGTTCCCCCACAACGAGGCTTGCAAAAATATCTTTTTTGTTCATATTAAAGGATTATAGCATAGAATAACCAGCTGAACATTCTTGGGTTGCGGCTGGTATGGTACAATAAAGTCATGATTACAATTTCCAACACGATTTCTTTGCAAAAAGAACCGGTAAGAGCCAGGAAAGGAAAAACGATCAACCTTTTTGTCTGCGGCCCTACTGTGTATGACTTTTCTCATATCGGGCACGCAAGGACATATATTGCTTTTGATGTGATTGCCAAGTACCTCAATTTTTCGGGGTTCCGCGTGTTTTATCTGCAGAATATTACCGACATTGACGACAAAATCATACAGCGGGCAAAAGAAAGCGAAGAATCGCCAAAAACCCTTGCCAGGCGTTTTGAAACCGAATACTACAAAGATATAAAAGCTCTTGGTGTGAATTCGGTTACCACTTATGCCAGGGCTACCGATTATATCCCCCAAATCATCAGCCAGGTCGAACGTTTGCTAGAAAAAGGCTTTGCCTACGAAGCCGAAGACGGGATTTATTTTGATGTCAAAAAATTCTCGGGCTATGGCAAGCTTTCGGGCAGGACGTACGAGCAAGCGCAAGACGCGGTTAGCAGAATTGACGAATCGGTAAAAAAGCGAAACAAGGGTGATTTTGCCCTATGGAAGGTATCGAAAGCAGATGAGCCCTCATGGAAAAGCCCTTGGGGTATGGGAAGGCCCGGCTGGCACATTGAAGACACTGCCATTACCGAACATTATTTTGGCCCTCAATACGATATCCATGGAGGAGCCAGGGATCTTATTTTTCCCCATCACGAAGCGGAAATTGCCCAAATGGAGGCGGTTTCCGGCAAAGAACCGTTGGTGCGATATTGGCTGCACACCGGGTTTTTGAATGTGCGAGGAGAGAAAATGTCAAAGTCTTTGGGAAATTTCATTACGATTAGGAATTTCCTGGAGAAGCATTCTTCCAGATTTCTGCGTTTTTTCGTTTTAAAATCACATTACCGTTCCCCTATTGATTATAACGACGACGCCATGGTGCAAACAGACCGTGAGTTGGATAGGATAGACGAGTTTATCGAACGCTTGCGCTCTATCGCGGTAAAAGGAAGCGCAACTCCGAAGCTTAGCCAAGTGTTAAAAACCAAAAGGAAAGAGTTTTTTGACGCAATGGATGATGACTTCAACACCCCTCTTGCTATAGCAAAAATCTTTGAATTGATTTCCGAGGTTAACCGCTTGGCGGATTCTTTGGCATTTACGAAACAGGATAGCAAAAGCATTTTTGCATTTTTAAAAGAGATCGATGTTTTTCTCGGATTTATTTTCATCGGCAAGAAAAAGAGCGAGGCTGTGCCAAAAGAGATTGAAGAATTGGCCTTCCAAAGGGAAGAATTCAGAAAAAAGCAGGATTGGCAAAAAGCAGACGAAGTGCGGCAGGCCATTGAAAAAAAAGGCTGGGTTATAACCGACACCTCTCTTGGCCCCAAGTTTAAAAAAATATAGGTAAGGTTAAACCTTACCTTTTGTAAGGTTTAACCTTACCTTAACCTTACCTTAAGTTTGCTTGCCAGCCGGAGGCAGAATGCTATGATAAAATATCATGAAAACGTCTCCGACCGATAAAAAAAACGGCATTGGAAAACTTCCTCCGCAGAGCATCGAGGCCGAAATGTCGTTGCTGGGCAGCTTGATGCTGGATAAAGACGCCATAGTAAAGGTGGTGGATTTTTTGGAGCCACGCGATTTTTATAAAGGCATCCATCAAACTCTTTACCAAGTCATGCAGGAGCTTTTTGAAAAAACAGAGCCGATTGATTTGCTTTCAGTTTCGAGCCGCTTGAAAGAGAAAGAAAAATTAGATTCCATTGGCGGGCATTCTTATCTTACTGAACTTATCAATACGATTCCTACCGCGTCTCACGTGATGAGCTATGCCAAAATAGTGCAGAAAAAACGCATACTGCGCGACCTTATTTCGGCTTCACAGGAAATTGAGCTTATGGGATACGACGAGGAGGAGGATCCTGATATTCTGCTCGACCACGCGGAAGCCCAGATTTTCAGCATTGCCCAAAAATCCCTTGCCCATAGTTTTGTAAATATCAAGGATACTTTGGAAGAAGCTTTTGACAGGTATGATAAGCTGCACAAGGGAGACAAAGCCACCCGCGGCGTGCCGACCGGTCTCACCGATTTGGACAAGACTCTTTCAGGACTGCAAAAATCCGATCTTATTATCCTGGCCGCGCGCCCCTCGCTTGGAAAAAGCAGCTTGGCTGTGGATATTGGACGGCGTATTGCCGGCAATGAAAAACTGCCTGTGGCGATTTTCAGCCTCGAAATGGCAAAGGACCAGATTGTGGACAGGATCATTGCCATGCAGGCAAATGTTGATTTATGGAGGCTGCGTACGGGACAATTTTCTACCCAAAACGGAGAAGACGATTTTACGCGCATCCAGCTGGCATTGGGATCTTTGGCCGAAACCCCTATTTTTATTGATGACACTCCCGGGCAAAGCATTCTCCAAATGCGCGCAATGGCCAGGCGTTTAAAAATGACCCAAGGATTGGGCCTTATTATCGTGGACTATCTGCAGTTAATGCAGCCAAGGAACACTTTGGCAAGTCCTGTCCAGCAGATTACCGAAATTTCCCGTTCATTAAAAGGATTAGCTCGCGAACTTGATGTCCCTGTGCTGGCGCTTTCCCAGCTTTCGCGCGCTGTGGAACAGCGTATTCCCCCAAGGCCAAGGCTTTCCGATCTTCGCGACAGCGGATCGATCGAACAAGACGCAGATGTCGTGCTGTTTATTTATCGCGAGGATCGTTACAAGGAAAATACTCCCAACAAAAACATTGCTGAAATTATAATTGCGAAACACAGGAACGGCCCCGTAGGATCCATCCGCTTGTTTTTCAATGAAAATACCACCAGTTTTTCCGATTTGGCCCAGAATGTAGAGTATAACGAAGCGCCCGCTTCAGAAGAATTTCCGTTTTAATCTATGAGCATTAAACCGTCTTTCTCGGCACAAGCTTTGTGGAGCACGCATAATTTCCTGCTGGAAATTTGCTCCGTCTCGCGCCGTCGCGCTCCGAAGGACTCCACAAACCTTATGCCTTCGACGACGGTTTTATAAGTTTACCTATGTACCCGGAACCCATACAGCGTCTTGTCGCGCTTTTTGCGAAATTTCCCACGATTGGCCAGCGCACAGCGGCACGGTTTGTTTTTTATTTGCTCAAACTTCCCCAAAGCGAAATTGAAGAATTGGCAAATTCTTTGATAAATCTTAAAAAGCAAATAAGGCTATGCCTGTTTTGTTTTAATCCCTTTGACGCGACAGATCTGGCTAAAGAAATCACCCTGTGCCTGGTATGCAGAGACAAAACTCGCACTTCCCCGCTGCTTTGCGTTGTAGAGAAAGAAAGCGATCTTGAGGCCCTGGAAAAATCCCGGCATTATAAGGGATTATATTTTATTTTGGGTGGCACTGTCGGCATGCTAAAAAAAGAGGACATGAAGCGTTTGAGACTGGAAGAATTGAAAGAACGATTGGCAAACCCCCAAAATTTCGGCATTTCCTTGGAAAAATTCGGCGAAGTAATTATTGCCACGAACCCCACCGTAGAAGGCGAAGCCACTGCTTTATACCTTGAGCGTATTGCCCAATCTCTAAAAATCTCTTCTACCCGATTGGGCCGCGGCTTGCCCATAGGCGGGGAAATAGAATACGCCGACGAGGAAACGCTCAAGAGCGCGCTGGAGGGAAGAAGATGAGAATTCTTAAAAACAAATTTGGCGGGTTATGCCCCGCCAAATTTACGCAATCTTTATTTAATTACAATTCCCGTAATTTCCACTTCCGTATATGGCTGGCGATGGCCGGTCCATTTCTTTTCTCTTTTTTTTGCCTTAAATTTCAGAATGCGGATTTTGTCTTGCTTGTCTTGTTTTACAATTTTGCCAGTTACTTTTGCCCCTCCTACCAAAGGAGTTCCTAAAGTCATATTTTCGCCGTCGCCAATAAGAAGAACGGTGTCAAAAGTAACTTCCTCCCCTTGTGCCTGGGGCAATTTTTCTATCTCAATTTTGGCGCCGGGTTCCACGATATATTGTTTCCCGCCGGTCTTAATTACAGCGATTTGTGCCATACAAAAGAGAGTATAGGGTAAAATGCCAAAAAAGTCAATAAATCAACAATAATGAAAACGCCATGGCCGGCAGATTTGGAGACGGAGTCTCCAAAATTTTAAGAGTTTATGAATCTTCTTTGTCTGGGGTTTCGAGCTCCAGTGCTTCGATACCGTTTGAAACGCCGGTAATGCGCAGGACGTCCTTGTCTATTTTCCTAAACTCTTTTGAGGCTTTGTTGTAGTGGTTTACGGTAGTGGTCAGGGAGTTGCCCATGGAAGCCATAAACTGGTCGTAGGCCGCCAAATGTCTCTGCAAATCCTCTACCCTTGCCCTAATTTCCTTGGCAGATTCTTCGATTTGAAGAGCTTTTAGCCCCTGCATGACGGTTTGCAAATACGCCAGGAAATTGGTGGGCGAAACGATGATGACGCGCTTTTCCCTGAATGCGTATTCAATAAGGTCCTGGGTATTCAGCTTGACTGCTCCAACCTGCGCCAACAGAAGATCGGCATAAATAGCCTCATGCGGAATAAACATGAAGGCAAACTCCATTGTTCCCTCGCTGGGTTTTACGTATTTGGCGGTCTCGTCAATGCGGTTCTTGAGGTCGGATTTAAAAAGCTTTTCCAGCCGTTCTTTTTCCAGAGGGTCTTTTTCTTCGGCCAGGCGGTTATAGTTTTCAATGGAGAACTTCGAATCTATGGGGATTATTTTGTCTTTTACGAATACCACCGCGTCAACAATCGTGCCGTCGGAAAATGGATACTGCATTTGGTAGCTTCCAGGGGGCAAAACATTTTTGAGGATTGTTTCCAGGTAATATTCGCCTAAAATCCCTCTCTGTTTTGGATTTTTGAGTATATCCTGCAAAGACTGGAGCTGGTCAGCAAAACCGACAACTTGTCTATTTGTTTCGTCCAAGCGGGTAAGTTTTTCTGTAATGCTTTGGATAAGCTTGGCGGATTCCGAATACTGCTGCTGGAACATCTGGCTGGAAAAGCGAAGACCCTCCCCCATTTCTTTTCTGGTCATTTCGATATCCTGCTTTATCCATTGGAAAAATTGGTTTGCGTCTTCGGGTTTTTTCTCCCGTATTTCCTTGAGGACTTTTTGCAGGTACAAAAACAGCGCAACGGCTATTCCAATAACTGCAATTGCGATAAAAATTGAGATGATAATACCGGTATCCATGGATTTAAGGTACCACGGTTTTTGGTGTTGTTCAATAAAAAACTCACCCCGCCGCAAATGAGGGCAGCGGGGCAATGCGGCTAGAGGGGGGTTATCCCCAAATGTATCCCCCTCCCGGACCAGCTATGATTGAAATGAGAATGATAATAACAGGGATGGCGATGAAAAACATTTTTTTCTCCGGGCTCGAGAATTAGCTCAATTGATGAGCTTTGAGCCTTAATATATATTATAGCATTATTTCTAAAAAATGTCAATAATCTTAAAATGCCGGGCAAAGAGAGTCGCGATAAAGACGATATACACTGCCACGAGCGCAAGAGATTCTTTTTTTGTAAGCGTTTTGTTCGTGCGTATGAAAATAAAAAAGAATGTCGCGGCCACAACAAGAAAAATACGGGCAATGGCATAGGGCGAAAAATCCTGGACTTGAATAGGCCGCAATACGGTGACAATGCCCAGCACAAGCGTGGAAAGAACAATAATGGATCCCATGAGTTCGCCCAGCACTATCCAGTTCTGCTTCTTTCTGGCGGCGGCAATAGTAAAGTAGATTTCGGGGATGGCGCTGCCAAGCCCCGTAATGACGATTCCAATCAGCACCAAGGGGAGACCAAGATTTTCAGCGAAAAACGAAGCGGAGCGAACCGCCCCTTCCGCAGCAAAAATAATCATGATAAAGCCAAGCACAATCGCGGCAATGCTCCAAAGAAAATTGCGGAATGCCTGCAAAGGAGGAGCGCCATTATTTTGCACCACTTCGTCATACAATTTCCGTTTGCTCAAGAGCCATCCGCTGTAAAATACGAAAATCAAAATGAGGGCGATGCCGTCTCCCCTGCCGAGGTTGCCGTCGAGTATGAGGAAGAGCGGCAATACCGCGACGATAGCCGTCAAAAGGGATGAAGTTTTTGCCATGCGGCTTTGGAGGGTAAGGTTTTGGCCAAAAAACACAGAAAGCGCGGCGACAATAGTAAGATCGACCACGTTGTTCCCCACAATATCCCCAAACGAAAGCTCGGGAATATGGTGTATGGCCGAAGATATCCCCACGAAAAGGTTTGGTATGGAAGATCCTATCGCCATGACAAAAAACGCAATGACGAATTCCCTCCAGTGCAAATACTTTGCCATGCGGCCAATGCTTACCGTGAGCATATTGGCAGATCGCATTAAAATGACGGCAGAAAAGGAAAACAATAGAATATATGAAAGCAAGTGGCCGGGTATTTTTCCTGTAATAATACCAGCCAGCACGGCGCAATAGAGCCCGAAAATGATAAAAGTATATTTCATTTGTTGTTAGCTCGTCTGTCTCTTCTGATAAAATACCATTTTACCAGTTCAATAAGAAGAGCGGTAAATATGGCAATGCCTATCAAAACCATCCAATTTGCCGGGCTCAATGGCACGGTTCCAAGCAAATCATTAAGCAAAGGAACATACACGGCAGTGATCAGGCCGATAAACCCCAGCAGAACGCTTCCTACTAAAAACGTATTCGAGAAAGGGTTGTATTCCCAAATATTTTTTCTCAAGCTTCTGCACGAGAACACATACAATAAGGAATCGGCTCCCAGCGATATAAAGAGCATGGTTTGGATATGTTCTGCGGTGTAGTTGGTAAAGTTAAGCAGATAGAAAAAGAGGCCGAGCAGGATAAAATCTGTCGCGATGCCAATGATGAATATAATAACCTTCATTTCTCCATTCAGCAAAGGTATGTTCTTTTTTTGAGGGGCTTGGCGCATAAGGTCTTTTTCCGCTTTTTCGGCGGTAAGGGCAATTCCGGGAAGTCCGTCTTCAATAAGATTTATCCACAAGATTTGCAGGGCGGTTACCGGCAATATGGGTGCATGCAAGAGCATGCTTGCACCAATGAGTATCGTTTCGGTAAAACTGCCCGACAAAAGATATGTGATGATTTTCCGCATGTTTTCGATAATGGCCCTCCCCTCTTTTATTGCCGCGGGGATAATCGCAAAATCATCCGAAAGGAGCACCAGATCCGAAACTTCTTTTGCCGCTTCCGTGCCAGAGCCCAAAGCAAGCCCAATATCGGCTTTCTTGAGGGCGGGAGTGTCGTTGACTCCATCTCCGGTCATGGCAATGATATGTCCCCGCTTTTGCCAGGCTTCGATAATGCGAAGTTTATGTCTCGGCTCAACTCGGGCAAATACGGTAATAGTCGCGATTCTTTCTTTGAGTTCTTCATCTGCCATGGCGTCCAATTCTCGGCCTTCCACAACGGCATTCGGCGCCATAGCAAGGCCAAGCTCCATGCCAACAGCCTTTGCGGTAAGCACATGGTCGCCGGTAACAATAACTACATGCAATCCGGCTTTTTTTGCTTCGTGTATGGCTTCTTTCACCCCTTTTCTTAAAGGATCCTTGAGGGCAATAAGTCCGGCTATAGAGCATCGTTCCAAATGGTTGGGTAGAATAGAAGCAAATTTAGGATCGTTTTTGATGTGTTCTACCAGGCGATAGTTTGCTTTAATGGTGTGAACTGGGATTGTTTTTTGGGCCAGGGCAATAACGCGGAATCCTTTTTGGGTAAGGTCATTGGCGGCTTTTTCCATTTCGCTCCTTTTTGCCCTTGGCAAATGGCATAGGTCGAAAATGCGTTCCGGCGCTCCAGCAAGATACGCGGCAATGGTTTTTTCGCCTTTCTGGTGGAAGCTTGCGATGTATTTTGTTTCCGAAGCGAACGGTGTGCGGAAAATACGCGGCAATTTTTTTTCGACTTCGGTGTATAAAATACCGGCTTCCAGGGCTGATCGCATCAAAGCTTTGTCTGTGGGGCGGCCGCGCAAGATCGTTTTTTCCAGGGGATCCTCCGGGTTTTCCACGAATGCTTCATTGGCAAGGCTGGCGCATAATAACACATCTTCCCTGGCAAAAGGGGCGAAGGCAAATACATGCTCCACCTCCATTTTTCCTTCAGTGAGCGTAAGTGTTTTGTCTGTGGCAATGACAGATGTGCTTCCAAGAGTTTCCGCCGAGCTTATGGTGCGCACCAAACCGTGTTTTGAAAGAATTCTTTGCATGCCAAGGGCCAATACAATAGTAAGGGCTACCGGCAAACCCTCGGGAATTGCTCCTACGGCAATGGCAACCGCTATTTCGAACATTTCAAGGGGATCTCTGTTGGTAATGATGCCCTGAATAAAAATCGAAACAGCCATTACAGCAACGATTCCTCCAATAACCCAGGAAAATTTCGCTATTTTCTTTTGATAAGGAGTTTGTTCGTCCTTGGCTGTGCTCACGAGTTGGGCGATGTTGCCCAATTCGGTGCCAGAGCCCGTAGCAATCACGATGCCCTTTCCATTGCCCTCTTCTATGGTACTGCCCATATAGGCCATGTTTTCCCGGTCCGCCAAAGGAAGCGCCGGGTCTGTTAGCGAAGAAGGTGTTTTTTCTGAAGCCGTCCATTCTCCGGTCAAAATAGCTTCATTTATCCTAAGGTTCCATGCTTCGAATATTCGTATATCAGCCGGCACTTTGCTGCCGGTTTGCAAAAGAACAATATCTCCTGGGACAACTTTTTCCTGGGGGATTTCTTTTTCGTTGGTGTCGCGTATTACCAGGGCAGTATGGGTAAGGACGTTCTTGAGTTTGGTAAGGGTTTTGGATGCCTTGATTTCTTGGAAAAATCCGATAAGCGTGTTTAAAATAACCGCGATAAAAATAACAATCGTATCGGTGTACTCGCGCAAGAAAAACGTTACTAGTCCGGCCAAAACCAAAATAAAAAT
The DNA here is from genome assembly GCA_964479725.1 of uncultured Candidatus Saccharibacteria bacterium. GTDB lineage: Bacteria > Patescibacteriota > Minisyncoccia > Minisyncoccales > UBA10102 > CAYZNF01. The sequence continues at coordinate 106,407 of CAYZNF010000002.1, read as the reverse complement.
CAGCGGGTTCTTGAATTGCCTCAAAAGTATAAGAACCCACCAATCCGCTTTTTCCTGGGGCAAAGCATTGGGCCCGTATTTTCTTAGGCGGTCTTTTGCCTCTGTTTCGGCCAGTCCCCTTTTAGTGTCTACCTGCAAAACCTGGCTAATCTCTTCAATGGAAGCAGTATGCGGAGAAGAAATCATAATTCGTCTATTGTACTACATTTCTCCCAAAACAAAGAGCGCGCCGGCAGAGTTGACGCTTTCGCATCTTCTCTGCCTGCGCGCTTTGGTGCTGATCTGCTAGCTTACGCCCCATTGCTGGAGCGTGGCCTTCATCCTGTGCCAGTGAATGCCGTCGCTGGCGTTCACCCGTTGGAAAAGGTTGCGTATCATCCCTGGAGCCGTCTCCAACTCTTCTGGGTGCTTACGCACATAAGCCAGCGCATCCATGGCGCGCGAGAGCATCGTCTTAAGGCGGCTGTGTTCCGCCCCGATGTCATCGCGCATGAAGGGCGCAGGCTCTGTCCGAGCTTTGCTTCCCGTGCCTCGGCGCAGCGGGCTCAACTTCTTCTGCTCCCACTCCTCCCCATACGTTCTTTGGAGGAGCTCTGTGAGCGTGGCGGGGGGATTGCTTTCTCTGCCATTGCTGCCGCCGAACGCGGAACGCAGAAGCCGCGCGGCCAGAGGTGCTATCTGCAGCGAGACGGACTTGGCAGGCGTCGTTTCCGAGGGGTTTTCTGCGGGTAGTGCTCGTGGTTCGTTCAGTATGGATGGGTCAACGATCAAAAGGATTGCTTGGCGCAATTCCTCCAGATCTTTTTGGTTGACGCCCATTTCAAGGGCTTCGCGCACTGCGGCTTCTTGCGCTTTCAGCCGCTCCACGGTGCCCTCGTACAGGTTTTTGAGCGCCGCCAGCACCTGCTGGCGGCGCTCCAGGGCCTTGATATATTCCATTTCTTACCTCCTCCCTTTCGCGCTCTTCTGTCCGAGGCGCGCGAGAACCTCCCCGAACAGTTGGGCCGCATACTGCATTACCTGGCCTGGGTCGATTCCAGGCAGGCAATGCGATGCGATTGCCGAGGAGACGGCATAGGCATATATAGCCGTAACCGTTTCCTCGTCATTCCGAACTTCCGCTCCTCTGATGGCGGGGTACTCCCTGTTGACGTCGATTGCCCCCAGTTGGAGGCGCGACCGCCACAGCAATGTGGGGTCGTCGAACGTCGTCGGGAGAACCACAATCCGTGGCAGGCGCCTCGTTTCAGGCGCGGGGGTTCCTTCGTGAACGCGGAACAGCGCCCGGAAGCCGAGGCGGGTTTCGCCGTCGATCTCGAAGCGGTATGAGTCCGCCTCGAGGAATGTTGCTGGGGAGTCTCCCTCAACGGTGGCTCGAACCCGGTACTTGCCGGACCCAAGTTTCCCAAAGGAGAGTTCGCCCGAGCGTCCAGTGATCTTATCGGCCATGAGCTCGGATCCCCTGTAGAGTTGGATCTTGATGCCCTCCACCCCGCGGTTGTGCTCGTTGAACACTACGGCCGTAACCCGATCCAACGGCATGGGGTTCTTTCCCCGTGTGCCGGAGGGCGGGTTCGCGAGCCGGCTTTGCGGCAGGACATCTCTGAATTGTGCAAGCTCTTTCATGGAGTCCGCGAGAGCTGTTGCCACGCGATTGGCCAGCTCATCGCTCTTGCGCTTGCGCTGCGTGTCCTGGAGGCGGGCAATCTCGGCTTCGATTGCCGGACCGATCCCATTGACAGCTTCTTGCCAGTGGTTCCTCGTGGGGGATTCCACCGGCATGCGCTTGTCGGTGGTCCAGAGCCCCTCTTCCTTAGAGGGAATGCTCGGGAAATCCACGAATCCTGCAAGTCTGCCCGAGTTCCATGGTGGACAATTGAATTCGGGTAAATCGGTGATGGGTCGCAGGTTGCTTCCTCTGCGGCGCAGCATCGGCCGCGCGTTCGTGGCCTTGGGGTCGTAGTAGATCTCGACTCCAAACGACGCCTCGGCCTTTGGCAACCACAGGTCGCCCTTGTGGATGAGCACCCCTTTGTATTGGGGAGGCTCGATCACAATGGCGCGTCCGCCTGAGGTTCGGCGCCCCTCGTCGCTGATGCGATCAATGAGCGTCAGATGAACCCGATTGGTGCGCACATCCTCTCCGTACCTGCTTCTGAACTGATCGACTATGAGAGGTAGGCGCAACCCCATCTCGATTTCAGGATCAAGCTCCTTGATTTCCACCACGGTGCCGTGGAGCAACTCCTCCCCATCAGGAGCACGGATAGAATCGCTTACCGCTTCTATCTGGAAGCGAACGAGGTTTGCCTCCAAATCATTCTTTGTTGGAGGCAGGAGTTGGAATGCCGACGTTTTCTTGACTTGAACTCGAAACTCGGCTGGCATTCCGCTCCAGTACTCTTTTGCAAGCCGTGGGTGCGGCTTTGTGAGCCACACTGCACGGTTCGCAATCCGCAGAAATGCAAGCGTGCCGCCAATTCCTCTCATTCCCCGAGCATTGCTGTTTCGCTGGGGGATTTTGGGCGAGAGAGACACGCAGCGCATCATCCACTCCAAAGACTGGAGGGAGCGCTTGTCCATGAGAACGCGAACATCCTCGTAGCCGGGTTGCCGGCCCTGGGCAATGTCCTCAAAGAACATGCCCAGCATGGCCTTATCGTCTGGCATGATCCATGGAACCATGCCTTCGCCGTTGTCGGCAATGACAATGTGATCGCGCGCGAGAACAACCCACACATTTTTGGCTCCGGCGTCAATGGCGTTGTCCACATACTCTGCAAGAGCATGGACCGGCGATTCGATGCTCTGGGCGATGTACAGGAACATGCGCGCTTCAACCGTACGCATGCGGGTATCTTGGGTCGTTGTCATCACAGCCTTCCTCCGAATTTCTGAACGTGCTTCAGTTGGGATTCACGGTCGTCGCGGTCTCTGGTGAGCACGTCGACAAACCGCAGGAGCTCGATAAGCCCCTCGCGATAATCTTGAGCGAATTCATCGCGATCCTCCGCCGAACCTTCAGCCACCTTGCTCATCCTGGCGTTGAGCATCTTAATGAGAGATCCGGTGCTCACGCCACTAGGCAAGGCGGAAGACGTTCGGGGATCCGAGCCTTTTACCTCCTTCAACATAGGCTCGAGCCGTGCCATTACCTGGTCGGCGATGGCAGGGGCCAGAAACGTTGCCAATGCCCCAAGCACTTCCGCCGCGGCATTGGAATGCTGTGGAAGTGAAGAGAAGGGCCGCGTGGATGGCTTCTCTGTTTCCTCTCCTACTTCTGAACTTTCCTGGAAAAGAAGGTGAGGCTCGGGGATATCCTTGGCATGCTCCTTGAGCCATGTTTGCCATTGTTCCTCGGTCCATGCGCGTTCGATGGAGAATTTCTGTTGGTTTCGTGGAGAGTATCCCACCCGCGGAGGAATGGTGCGCGGATCTGCTTCTTTGAGGCCTGTCCTCAAACAAAGTGCCGCGTAGATCTCTGGGCTGGTGTTGATACTCTTGCCAGCCGAAATGTGCTGCCACGCCTTCGGTGTGATGTTTAGGTCATGCGCTAGGCGATTCTTTGGGAGGTAGCGATGCTCTTTGCACCACCCGTCCAAAGCCTTGGCCAGGTTCTCTGCCCAGGGTATTTTTTGGTTGGGAACCACCATGATTCTTGCCTCCTAAGCAAGCTACAGTTTGATTGGGAAAGTGCGAAGCTTCCTTTCTTTTGGTGTCGGAAACTATGGCTTACTCTTAACTTAAAACTTGAAATATGTCAAGAGTTTTAAGCTGATGCATTATGTGTCGGCTAAATCAAAAAGTTTTTCTTTTCAGGGAAAGAAAGTTATGGTATAAACTGTTTGTCTGGTCCCATCGTCTAGCCTGGTCTAGGACGCCAGGTTCTCATCCTGGTAACTGGGGTTCAAATCCCCATGGGACCGCATCGCAATCGCACTACTCTTGTTTATCCGGAGGGATTTCGTAGTAGTGCAGAATGTATAGCATAAGTTCGCGGAAAATGGGGAGGGCTGAATATTCCGCGGTTTTTGCGGCGGGGTTGTCGAGCTTCACTAAAACGATAAATTCGGGGTTGAGCGACGGGGCAAAGCCCACAAACGACTGGATGGTTTGGTTTGAATAGCCTGATTGGGGTATGCCAAGAGCCGACCACGATACTTGTGCTGTTCCTGTTTTGCCCGCCACATGATAGCCGGGGATTTGGGCCGCTTTGCCATAGCCGTTTTCAACTACGCTCGTGAGCATTGAATTGATTTGTCCGGCGCTTTTTGGCGAAAGCACGGATATGGGATGTTTTTGGTTTGGCGCAAGGCTTGCGGCAAATCCCTGGGGCAAAATGGCTTTTTCGGCAATAAAAGGCTGGACCAAGGTTCCATTGTTGGTAAACGCCGTGAAAGCGCGAACGAGCTGTATTGGTGTAACTTCAATGCCCTGCCCGAAGGCAGCCGTGGCAAAATTAATTTCATATCCTTTTTTGAGTTCGTTGTTTTTTGAGTGCACCTCGCCGGCCAAATCTATCGCTGTTGGGGCAAACAATCCAAATTGCTCCATGTATTCAAGGAATTGCCTGTTTCCAAGCTGCTGTTGGGCAAACACCGCCCCTGTGTTTATGGAAAACTCCAGCACTTCGGTCATGGTGCGCTGGCCCCAAATACGCTGGGCATAGTTTGATACGGTTCTGTCGCGTATGGTAAGGCTTCCCGTGTCTTCATAGGTTGTTGCCGGAGTTACTTTTCCTGCGTCTATGGCTGCTGCCATAGTAAGAGGTTTGAAAACCGATCCAGGCTCGTATGTTTTTTGCAAGGCGTCGTTCTGGAAAACAACAATATCCTGGACTTGAGAAAAATCGTTCGGATCGAATTCCGGAGCGCCGGCAAGCGCCCTTATTTTTCCTGTTTTAGCCTCCATGACAATTATGGTTCCCTGTTCTATGTTTAAGGAGGTACGGGCTTTTTCCAGAAGGGATTCTGCCACCGACTGCACGTTATAGTCCAGCGTGAGAATAAGATCTGAACCGTCTTGAACGGTATCGTTGAATAAAGAAAACAAATAAGCCGCGGGATTTTTTGTTTCGGTTTTTATCCCTTCTTTTCCGCGCAAGTCTTTGTCGTAGTATGCTTCCACGCCGTATTGGCCCTTGCCGTCCCTGTTGGTAAAACCCAGCACATGAGAGGCAAACGCACCCTGTGGATAATACCTTTTTGTCTCATAGCCAATGTAAACTCCCGCAAGCTTTTTTTCTTTTATGGCCGTTTCTTCCTGATAAAGAAGGTCTTTTTTGACGACAACGTGGAATGTGTCTTCGGTTTCAAATTTCTTGGTTATTTCTTCTTTTGGAATTTGCAAAATGTCATAAAGTGTCTGTGCGACGGTTTCTGCGTCTTTGATTTCTGGGGGAGAAATAAATAAGAAAGGGACTTTTTGGTTTGTGGCAAGGAGATATGTATTACCTTGTTTGTCTTGGGCAAAAATGCTGCCGCGTTCTCCGGTGGAAATCGAGCTCAGCTGACTGTGAAGTTGCGCTAAAGCAAGATAAAATGCATGGTTTACGACTAGTAAAAAAAATAAGCGACCGAGTATCGTCGCTCCAAGAATTCCTAGGATTGCCAGTATAAAAATACTTCGTCCTGAAAAATGTTTCATGTTTTGCGCTTTATGGCCGCTAGCGTTTTGCCGTTGCAGTGGTGTCCAGGATTTGCACGTATTGCACCTTGTCTACTTTTTGAAAGTTGAGCGACGAAGCAAGGGTGTCAAATTCTTGGAAAGAAATATTCTGGGCGTATTGAGACGTGAGGCCCTTGTTTTCGTCGGTTAACTGCGAAATGCCTCTTTCGATGCCGGAAATCTCATACGCCAAAGCCGTAGCTCTGTTAATTTGAACAATATAAAGACTGGCCAGTGCCGCGGTTACGGCGAGGCCCAAGAGAACGGCAAGTTTGAATATTCGAGAGCGGAATTTTGCTTTGCGCATTGGGCTTTTATTTATTTTTTTATTGCGGCCCGCAGTTTGGCGGAGCGCGATCTTGGATTCATTTGTATTTCGGTTTTTGACGGGGAGACAGGTTTTTTTGTGATAACTTCTAGATTTGCCGATGATCTGAAAAATTGCTTTATGATACGATCTTCCAGGGAGTGGAATGAAATTATCGCAATTCTCCCGTTTGGTTCAAGGATTTCTATAGCCTGGGCAAGGACTTTGGAAAGATTCTCGAGTTCGCTGTTTACCGCTATACGCAGGGCCTGGAATGTTCTTGTCGCAAAATGCAGGCGTTGTCTTTTGTACCATGCGGGAACTGCTTTGCCGATGATTTCCACAAGCTGGAATGTTGTTTCAATTCGCTTTCTATTCCTTTCATTTGCAATTGCTCGGGCTATTTGTCTGGCGAAGCGCTCTTCGCCGCATTCTTTCAAGATCTGTTCGATTTCTTCTGGCGTTTTTGTGTTTACGATATCTGCCGCTGTTTCCGGAGTTTTGGCTGAAAACCGCATATCAAGGGGTTCGTTTTGGCGGAAAGAAAATCCCCGTTCGCTTTGTTCCAGCTCAAGCGAAGAAAAACCGAGATCAAGGAGTATTCCATGGACAGGAGCAAATTTCAGCCCTTTGGCGATTTCTTGAAGATCTGCGAAATTACCTTCAGCTATGGCTACTCTATCTGCGTATTGGCTTGCTTTAAGTCTTGCTTTGGTCTTTTCAAGGGTCTGTTCGTTGAGTTCGAGGCCAAGCACTTTGCCGTGAGGATTTGTCCTTTCGAGAAGCGCCAAAGTATGACCTGCTTCTCCGAGGGTGCAGTCGATAAAGTTTTCGTTTGGCTGGGGGCTTAAACATTCCAAAACTTCTTTTAAAAGAACAGGCTGGTGGATTACTTCTGTCATATCCCAAGCTCCCTCAAGCGTTCGGCGATGTTTCCCGCTTCTTGCTCCGCTTTTTCCTTGTAGCTTGTCCACTTTTCTTCATCCCAAATTTCAACTCGGTTATATACGCCCGCTACCACAACTTTCTTTTGAAGGGCGGCGTATCCTTTAAGGTAATCTGGCACAAGAATTCTGCCCAAACCGTCAGTCGTTACTTCCATAGCTCCCGTAAGCATAAGTCTTGCAAAACCTCGGGCGTCCGCCTGCGCTAAGGGAAGTTCACTTAACTTCTTGGCTAATTTCTGCCATTCTTTCAAGGGATATAAAAATAAACACTGGTCTAAGCCTCTGGTAACAACCGCTTTTTTCCCTAGCAATTCGCGGAATTTGGGGGGAACAGCAAGCCTTTTTTTCTCGTCTATCGAATATGAATATTCCCCGATGAACATAAAAGTTATTAACAGTTTGGCTTACTTTTCCCCACTTTTATCCACAACTTTCCACTACACTTCCATGATACTCCACCCAACCATCCTAGTCAACCATTTTAGTTATCCACAAACAAGCCCTATTGCGAACATAGGCAAACACAAAAACAGTCCCTCGACTACGCTCGGGACTGTTTTTGTTCGTTAGTAAGGTTTAACCTTACATGGCTTACATTTGGTTATGGAATTGTGCAGGGAGAGGCTTTTAATGGATCCTGTCCGCTCTTTACTGCCTGCAACCCTTTAATATACCCCTGATACACGGAATCTGTCGGCTCATTTTCCAGGTAGAAACAAATTTGGTAATCATTTGTTTTTGGCCGGCCAATGCCGTTCTTGCTGCTTATGGCGTATTGGCATCCTTCCTGCGGGGTAGATATAGTGCAAGAGCCCTGTTTGGGGGAGGCGTTTGACGGATCTATGAGAGTTTTGAAGTATTTTATATCCCCTGGAGCTGTGCATGTCGCTGTGTTATTCGCGCCGCTTTTCGTACAGCCAGTTAGGTAATTTCCTGGCTGTGCCTCGTTTTCGGTTTCCAGTATCAGTGCCATTTGTCGAATATCTGATATTCGTATGGCGTCCCTTGCTCTCGAACTCCCTATTCCAAGGGGTGCGGGGAAAAAATCGTCATCAGAAGAAATATCGTCCAGTATTTCTTCAATAGGAACTGCGTCTGTCGGCATTTCAATATGAACGGGTTTGTTGAAGTCTGAAAATTCGAAGACAAAGTCAATGCCCACCGATCCTTTTAGGGGCTGATATACAACAGAAGTATCAATCGTTTTATTGAATGTTATCTTTAGCGGCAACTTTTTTTGCTTTTCTATCCACACGTCAGCCTGGATCGGCCCCACTTTCAAAAGAAACGTATCAATCATGCCCTGAAGCGCTCCTGCGGCGTAGTCGAGCGGTATTTCTTGAAAGGAAGAATCATTTGCTTGCAGTGCTTTTACGGTATCGAGAATGATGGGCAAGGCCTCGTTGGCAAATGCGCGGCTCTTGAAATCTACGGTGTAGTGATAAGCGGATACTCCTTTAATTTCCTCGTTTGGATGGGTTTTAACGATATCGTAAAATTTAGGGTCTGAAATAAGTTTTGTCAGTTTTTCCATAAGCTCTTTTTGCAGCTTCGCTTGCTCTGCGTACGCTTTTTGCTGTTCCTCATCCAAGTATCTTGACATCAGTGAATTTGCGTCAATCTTAATCCATTTATCCAGCAGTTCGTTCGAAAGTCCGGCATCCTCTAGGGCTTCATGAACTTCTTTGGGCACTTTTGTCGCTTTTAGATATAAGACATCGTTCCCTTGCGATTTTAGCTCTCCCTCCAAAGAAATAGTTTTCTGTTCAGATCCTCTGCCTATTTCAATATCAACTTTAATAATACCCGCCGAAAGCTGCATTTCCTTATTTGTTTGGTCAAGTGGTCCTTTTGTGCTAAATGAAAGTTTGCCCTTGTCTTGGCCCGATTGAAACGATATTGAGCCCGATAATTCCGATTGATATGTTTTTGTCTTGCTTAAATTCCAAAACGACTGAAAAAGGATTTTTTCAGGATCCGGACGGAAGGGATTCCAAACAGGATCCCACACGCCGGCAAAAAGCACGGCGTTAAATCCGGTAATAACCATAATTGCTATGGCGATAACACTGGCAGTCAGTACTTTATGTCGCATAATAATGGTGCGATCTTATTTTTTGTAATTTGATCTTTATTAAATTTGAGGGGTTATTTCCACCTCAAATGTTTGGGGATTTATACGTACCTTGCTCCCCCGTTTTGCCGTGTCGGACAACAAGACCATGGCTAAAGCATTTTCCACTTTGTCTTGGATTACCCTTTGCATGTCGCGGGCTCCAAACCTAGGATCATATCCAAGCTCCGCGATTCTGGCCGTAAGTTCGGGGGTGATCGTGAGCTCAATTCCCTTTCGCTTCATGTTCCTTTGGAGCTTGCCCAGCATAAGCTCTGCTATAGCGAAAAGATTATCTTTTGTCAATGGTTTGAACAGTACGACCCCGTCAAAACGGTTAAGCAGTTCCGGCCTGTACACCGCCTCTTGGAGCAGGAACTCAACCATTTCTTCCTTTAAATCTTCAAAACGTTTGCCGTCTTTGATTGCTTGTAATATAAGCTGGAATCCGGCGTTGCTTGTGGCTATGATAATTGTATTGCGAAAATCCACTTTTCTGCCCAGCCCATCGGTAACATGGCCTTCGTCCAATATTTGCAAAAACAGGTTAAGTATGTTGGGGTGGGTTTTCTCCAGTTCATCCAACAGGATAAGGGAAAAAGGGTTTCTCCTGACCGGATTAGTAAGCAAACCCTCTCTTTTTGACGAACCCAAAAGCCTGGGGATATCGTTGACGGTTTGGAACTCGGACATGTCCAGGCGGATCATCCTTTTTTCGGATCCGAAATATATTGCCGCCAATGCTTTTGCTGTTTCGGTCTTCCCCACTCCCGTTGGCCCCAAGAATAAGAAACTTCCCATGGGGCCATTCCGTGTTGCAACTTCTGCTCTTGCTCTCCTTAATGCCGAGGATATTTCTTTTACGGCTTCTTCTTGGCCAACGATGCGTTTATGGATAAGAGCTTCGAGATTTATCAATGTTTCTTTTTCTTTTGCCCGCAGCTCTCCCACCGGTATTTCGGTTTGCTCCGTTACGACTGCCGCCACGTGTTCTGGTAAAAGAACATTATCCTCTGTCCGCGCCACATATACCAAGGAATCGTCCAGCAAATCCATTGCTTTTTTGGGCATAGGTTTTGTCTGGATATATTTCGTGGCAAATTCCACTATTGCCCGCAAGGCCGGATACGAAACAAACCTTTTATAACGGTACTCGAAAGAGGGTACCATTTCTTGTAAGACGATAAGGGTTTCCTGCTCTGTCAATTCTGAAAGGCGTATCAGTTCAAAGTATGAAAGGAAAGCTGGATTTTGCTCCAGGTTGCGATGGAGGCCGGATGGGGTTGTTATGGCAAGTACTGGGAAATTAGGCATACGCAGGTAAGAAGACAATATGCCGGAAATATCAACCCGCCCCGGAGCATCCTTGGCGTCTTCTCCTATAAAATTGTGCAGTTCGTCTATAACCAATATGACGTTTCCTGCGTTGGCGGCTTCCTGAAAAACGACGGTAAGGGTCTGCTCCACCGATTTTAAATTTTTTAGCGACGACAAAAGAAATGGAAGATCTACCCGTATGACTCGTTTATAATTCAGCAGTTCGTTGGCGCATTCTCCCAAGGCTACCCTTGATGCAAAATCCATGATAAGCCGTTCTTTGCCTGTCCCCTTTTCACCCACAAGCAGGGCATGGCTGTTGAGGCCGCTTGTTAAGGTGCGTTCAATCATTTCCTTCTCACGGTTATGTCCAATGGCGCGTGGGAAATTTCTCGAGCGCGCTTCATCGGTCAATTCCCTGGAAAATGAATCTAGGGTAATGGTATAGGCCGAGGCCCAGTCGCGAGCCAAACTCCCATGGCGCTTTAAATTTTTTGGTAGCCATATTTTTTTCTTTGTTTCACTTGTTTCAATGATTGTGCGCGCCCAGTACGCAAGGTTATGTATGTCCTGTGAGGCAAAATTGTATTGGAGCAAAAGACCGGCAAAAGAGGTGTTTGTTTCGGCTAATCCCCACAAAAGGTCTTCAGCCGATACCCCTTTCTTGCCCGAACTTTGCGCTTTTTGTATAGAGGCCGTAATGGTATCGTGAAAGTCATCGGAAAAAGAAAAAGCGTTCTTGGCATCCCGCTGAAGTTGAGCAAGGGTATGCTCTAAAGATTTTCTGAAGCGTTTTTGATCCAGTAGCGCCCTTTGGAAAACAAATTTTACTACAGGGCTTTGCAAAAGAAGCCCATACAGCAAAACATCGGAATTTGCTTCTTTGAGGTGTTTTTTCGCCGAGTAATTTTCGGCAAAAGAAAGTGCGGCCAGTGTATCATAGTCAAAAAGCTCGGCCAGGTTTTCCGTTGATGGCTGGGATTTGGGATATTTTAAATACTCCCAAAAAAGATTGAGTATGAGCGCTGTGCTCCAATAGGCAAACAGCATGAATGAAAGACCGAGGAGTTTTTTTAATAGAAAATCCGATACGGAAAAATCCGGCAGGAAAAAATCTGCCAGAAAAAGACTTGAGAAAATAAGAAAAGAAATTGGCAGGAGATAATGCGCGACTCGCTGTATTTTCAAAAGCGTGTTGAGCCGCAGCTTATGCTCAAGCCAAATTCCGCGGTACGCAGAAGTTTGTTTTATATTAAAGGATGGGAAGGCTAGGTCCATAAAAGAAGTCCATATATAAAGCTTAAAACAATGAGTATTGGGAGCAAAAACCATGCGAAAAACAGCAGGATGCCAATCCCCAAAAAACTAATTTCTGCAGTAATTCCCAATGCAATCAAAAAGGTTCGGACGATTGCTCCAAGGAAACGTGAAATAAGGTTGGACGCCGCTACCGAAAAAAAATTTCCTAGGTCAAATCCCCTGTTCCTGTGCCACGCTATCCCCCGCCACGGGGCAAAGAAAGTCTTAATAAGGGGGACAACCGAAAAATACTCCAGAATAAAAACCAGAATATTTTTCCAAGTTTTCAGGAAAGCAACTGGAGCCGCTAGAAAAAACCATCTCCCGAATTGCAAAAACAGGATTCCAAGCATTCAAATATTGTAGCACATGCGTTTGAAAGAAAAAATAAGAAAGCCCCGGGCGCTTTTGGCGCACGGGGCGGGTTTATTGAAGTGTTGTGTGCTCCTCGTTTATACCAGGAGCCAGGGTCCAGTCTCTGGAGATGGGTAGGAGAGCCGAACCGGGCGGTGGAATCCTCGAGTGTCAATCTGAATGACTTGCCCCTCTGACATTACAATGAGGCTGTCAGAAGCTGGTTGGCGTTGGGTCCGATCGTGGCCGATGACCTTTGCTGTTGGGGTACTTCCTTGGATTGGACGCCACGTACCAGTGTTGGTCCCGCGGTTTTGGCCACGAGTATCGATGCGCACCAGAACATCTTTGTCAAAAGGATCGTTTGGGCGGGCAAGAAAATAAAGCTGTGTCGTTCCGCGTTGTTGCGTGTGGCGTGCTATAGGATAGGCATCATAAATGCGCTCGTTTTTGCCGATGATGGGTGGGTGGGATTCGAACATCCAGACGATTCGGACGTCATTACCACTCCCCAACTCGACAATGATTCCAGTGGGACCGTGTGTGACTTTGATACCTGCCTCAAGTTTGCCACTCTCAACTGTATAGCACCTCATTGCATCCTCTCCCTAGCCGAAAATTCCTTTCGGTATTCAAAATCGTACGCCAAAAACTGAAATCAGTCAAACCAACAAACCAAAAACTTCGCATATTTTACACGATCGTGTAAATTCTGCGAAGTTTTTAATAAACGTAATTTCAATTGTTTCAAATATAGAAAAAGTACGAGCCCCAAGCGGAATTGAATTCCGCAAGGGGCTCTGGTGCGAGACATTAACGGGTTCTCGCCTGCTCGGTAATACACCACGTCGCATACGCGAAGTTAATTGAGCTGAAGGCGAACCAGATGGCCATGCCGAACGGAGCGAACGCGCTGACACCGAGTGCTGTCTTGAAGGTGTAGGCGATAGCCGTCATGAGAGCAATTTCGCCCAACATGAAGCGGAACACTTTCATCTTCCCGAGCTTGGTAAAACTCAATAAGATCAGTGCTGAGCTTACGACGGACAACGGCGTGGCGGCAACTTTCACGAGTTCCAACATGGTTTACCTCCTCAAGGTACTATGTTTTCTACGGCACTATTACCGCAGAAATTACCAGTTTCTCACGATTCCGGTAGTATTACTAATAGAGCATATATGGGCTTGAAAGTCAAGCTAAACTGTAAACGAGAAAAAGCCTATATTACAAAGCTTTTTCTGGGTTTCCGTATTGGATTAAAAAATTTTCTTCCCTTCAAGCGAAATCGCGAATTCCGTTTTGAACCGAAAATACAATACGCGCGAGCCGCCGAGCGAATCGAGGCGAACCTTCAAAACTTGCAATTTCCTTTCTGGTGCACCCTGTAGGGATCGAACCTACCACCTTTCGCATGTGAAGCGAACGTTCTGCCACTGAACTAAGGGTGCGGGCTTGTGCTCTAGTCTAGTGATACTATATTTTATCTTTAAAGAAAAGGCGGCGTCCCCCTAGGGAGACGCCGCTAATCTTTGTGCAATCTGTGGAGAGAAAAGGTTTTGTACCTTTCTCTGGCTTGCATAAATGCTTGCCTTGCAATATTCGCACCAGAAATGTCTATTGCGCTCAAAGCCGTGCGGGTAATCCACAACCAGGAAATGACAAGTCGGACATGCTAAAAGGTAAAGCTCAATAGGTTCTGTCTGGCCTTCTTTTTGCAGAAGACCGATGAGAACCGCCGTGCCACTGTTGATGAGGGCCTGTGCTGTCGACGAAAGCATTTTCCAGATTACGAGCGTATCTGGGTTATCGGAAAACAACTGGTTTTTCATAGCATCGCTCTCCCTCTGCGGAATTGTTTAAGTGTATATTAAAAGGTTTTATAAAACAAGTTTGGATATTTCCGATTTCCTGATATAATTCGTAAAGCAACACTATGAAAATATTTGAATTTTATTTCAATCCGACATCAAAAGGGGCAAAGAAGATAGAAACATTCACTTTCGAGCCCCAGACGGCGAAAGAAGAAACCAAAGGAAACCTATGCATGGCAGGAGAGCTTGATGATTCAATGCCGGCAAACGCTACCTTTCTCAAGAAATTGGCTGCTGTAATTAAAGAAGAATATTATAAGCACCAATCGCGCACAAAAAAGAACCCGATTATCGAAAGCAGTTTGCAGTCAGCGCTCAAAAAAGCAAACCAATTCCTGAAAGCAGAGGCCAAAAAAGGAAACACCCAATGGCTGGGAAATCTTCATTTTGCGGTACTTGTGATTGCCCCTGCATCCGAGAACACGTATTTCTCCTATTTCGCCAAATGCGGGAGCGTTAGGCTTTGGATCGCCAGAAATGGCAAGCTTACCGACATCGGTAAAAGCATCGACTCCCCTGCCGTGCCCAAGGATCCTGCCGCGGTATTTGGCAATATTGCGGGCGGAAAAGTTGTAGGCGAAGATCGTATTTTTATCGCCACAAAAGAAGTGGCAGATGCCCTTTCTAGGGGGAACACCTTGCGGGACGTGGCGGCCGTGCAGGATCAAAAGAGATTAAAAGCCATTTTCAAGAAAAAAGAAAAAGAGCTTTTGCAAACCATGGGCGCATTTTTGTTTGTGCTGGTGAGTGGCGCTTTGGAAGAAGTGGCGGGCGGAGCTAAAAAGCCGCCATACCTGCTCGCCAATCTCCCCTCTTTGCTGGAAACCATGGATATACAGCGTTTTCTGCCAAAGCAAAGCGTTTTAGCCAAACTTCCTGGCGGCAGGTTGTTGCTTTCCGCGCCAAAAATTTCATCAAAATTGTCTGTGGGCCGTTTTGCTCTAATTCTTCTTGGCGTTGTTGTATTTGCCGCGGGAATTGGATTTGCGGTGCAAAAGAATATCAACCTCAATTTGGGGGCAGATTCAAATTCAAAAGCAGTCCAAGAGCGTGTGGAAGCTTTAGTGATTGCTTCAGATAGCGCGTTGGGAGCCAGCGACGAACAAAAGGCAAACGAACTTCTCCACGAGGCGCTTTCTTACATCAAGGATGCCGAACAAAAAACAAAAGACAAGGAAGCCATGAATGCTTTGGTGTTGGAAAAAGACAGCATTGAAAAAAAATTGAGGGAAATCAATAAGATTGAGAAAATCGAAAATCCGGAAATAGTTTTTGACGTGAATTCCCTAGGGGAAGGCAGGAGTTACAGCTATATAGTTGTCGCGGGAGAATCGGCATACTTATTTACTGACGGGAAAAATGAAGCAGTAAGTATAGCCATGGCAAGCAGAGAAGGAGCATTATTTGATCTTCCTTTAGCGCCCTTTGCTGGGGTGTCAAAAGACAATAAGGCAGTTTTCTTCTTGGCGGTTCCTAATGTGATTACAGAAATTTCGGGAAGAGCAGTTATCAAGGAGCAAGCTCTCCGTTTGCCTGCCAATTTTACCTTTAACCTTGCCGCTTCGTACGACGGCAATCTTTATGGATTAGATAACGCTACCGGCCGTGTTTTGCTGTATAGAAACCCAACGCAAAGTCAAGTCCAGCCTTTTGGATGGCTCAAACCCACTTCTTCCCAAAAACCCGTAGGGGCAAGCGCTTTGGCTGTGGACGGAAGTCTTTGGACAATGAAAGAAGGCAACGAACTGTCGCGATATTATAAGGGAGATTATCAGGAAAGCTTTAGCATTGAGGTTTATCCCACGCTTGCAAATGTCTCGGCCATAGCTACAAACTCTGAAATTCCTTATATCGTCATGCTGGAAAAAACCCAAAGAAGAATTATTGTGGTAAACAAATCAGGGGCGCTTTTGCGCCAATACATAAGCGATGCTTTCGATGCAATACAAGATATATCGCTGGCGCAAAACGGCAAAATTCTCTATGTTTTAAGCGGCACAAAGGTATATGCAATCCAAATCGAATTATAGAAAAAGAAACCGCCCTGTGTAGGCGGTTTCTTTTTTATGCTATACGCTTTGCGTTTTGCGCTACGCGCAAAGATTATTTCAATTCTACTTTTGCGCCCGCTGCTTCCAATTTCTTCTTTAAATCTTCGGCTTCTTCCTTTGCCGCTCCTTCCTTTATCATTTGAGCGGATGAAGCCGCCGCATCTACGAGATCCTTGGCTTCTTTCAAGCCTTTTCCGGTTACATCGCGGACTACCTTGATAACTTCGATTTTCTTGTCGCCTACTGCTGCCAGTACCACGTTGTAGGAGCTTTTTGCTTCGGCTGCGGCTTCATCGCCCGCCGCGCCGGCCGCCGATGGCATAGCGCCCATCATTACTGGAGCTGCCGCGGATACTCCGAATTTCTTTTCCAATACCTTTACTAATTCTGAAAGATCAAGAACCGAAAGTTTTTCAATGCTCTCCACCAAACTCTTGAATTTTTCAGGCACTTCTACTGTTTCTGTTGTTTTTGTTTCGTCTGCCATACTTGTCTCGCCATAGTCCCGAATACAATGCGGGACGGCGGCGTATTACCTAAATAATTTAATTATGACTTTTTTGCGACTATCGCATTCAAGGCAAATACGAGTCCTTTTATATTACCTTGCAAAACATTCATGAAACCAGACAAAGGGGCCGCGACGGTTCCAACGAACTGTCCGCGAAGTACTTGCAATGGAGGAAGATTGGCAAGCGCGGTGATCGCGGCTATATCCAATACCGATCCCTCCATGTATCCTCCTCTGAACCTGATGTGTTCATTCGTTTTCGCGAAGTCGCTGATGTTTTTTACCGGCGCTATCGGGTCTTGTGCCGCGAATACTGCCGCTATCTCCCCTTCCATGCCCTTGAAATCGATTTCGATATTGGCATTCTTGAAGGCTTTTTGCAGAAGTGTCTTTTTGGCGACAACAAACTTGGCCCCGTTCTGTTTTAGCTGCTTTCGTAGAGTAGACATGTCTTTTACCTTAATACCCTTAAAATCCACAAACGCGACGGATTTTGGGTTTTTAAGGTAAGACTCTAATGCGGATAATGTTTCTGCTTTTTGTTGTTTTGTTTTTGGCACAGTGTCTCGCCGTAGCTTTAACGAAGGCGGATTGCCTTACTTTAAAGTTTCGTAGCTATTCTATAATGTTGTTTCTCTCTTTTGAGAGAAACAAAAACCGCGGTGGAATCCGCAGCGACCTGTAAAATAAGCAAGAAATGCCCTATTCGGGTTTTCGCTTATTTCCTCGGCAGGGTTTATTCCTGAAAATACTTCGCCATCTGGCTCAGTATCTCCGGGAGACCTGCTGTCTGCGGATTTAACTGTATTATAGCCATATCCCCCAAAATGTCAAACGAACTGTGGGAAGTCTGTGGGAAGTACGGCTTTGCACAATCCCCTATTTTCGCGCTAGAAAATGCAAATAGTTTCTAGTTTTGGGGCAGAAGGAGTCAAAGTAAAATATCGAAAAGTTCAATTCTTTGAGAAGGTTTTCAATCCCTTCTTTTTTGTAGTACGCAAAAAAGCGTGGCAATTCTACTCCAGAGCTGGCGCGGTATTCTTCAGTATCTCCTTCAATAAGACCGAGACCAAAAACACCTCCGTTTTTTAGCACCCTATAAATTTCGGCGAGTGGTTTTTTAATTTGTGTTTTGGGAGTGTGGAGCAAAGAAGTGTATGCCCATACGCCATCAAACGACTCATTGGCGAACGGAAGATCGTTAAAATCAGCCAATACAGACGTCAATCCCTTATTCCGGGTAAGCGCAATCATGGCGGTTGAAGCATCTAGGCACGTTACCTGAAGACCTGCTTCTTTGAGGATGAGTGCATCCCTGCCAGATCCGCTGCCCACATCAAGCACTTTGCCGCTTATATTTTGTGCGAATGTATCAAGTATGGTCCGGGGGAAAATGTTCCAAAATTCAGCCACCTCTTGATCGTACTCCAAAGCCATTTTGTTGTAGGTGTCTATAGTTGTTTTGTCCATACTCAAACTTTATCATTAGTCAACAGAAATGAAAACGTCGCAGAGCGTGAGCTCTGCGACCTAGTTACGGGGGGAATACGTGTTTGCTCTAGAAAATCACGAAAGAATCTTCAACGAGCAGAAGCCACACGAAACCCTCCGGCCTGACATTTTTATCCGTCAATACTTGCCGGACGAATTGGACGATAGCCTGGCATCGGGTGTCTCGGCTCCTGACTCGTTCTGGATGGTTTCCTGCGAAGATTAAGAAACAAATGTCGGGGAAATTGATATCACCGTCTTCCAGAGGCTTCAACTCAATGAGAACGTCGTTTGCGGTCAATTGGCAGTCCACGCTTCCTGGAACCGTCAAAGCCCTTGCGACGCATTCCCGTAAGCCTATCATAAACGCGGGATTGTGCAGATTATCGATGCTGATGGGTGCTTCTGGCCTGTACTTGATTGTTACCAGTGGCATGGCAACCTCCCTCAAGTGTGCTTATGCGTTCTATAACACAGTTATTCAATATTATCCAGTTTAAAAGTGTATGTACCCTGGTTACACACATTGCAGGGCAAAAACTGCTTACTGATTTATACGTACGTATAATTAAGGAAGGAGTTTTAGATGTGAAGAGGCAAGCGAAACTAGTATTTTTTGACGTTCAACAAAGTATAGCCCGGCCGAGGCTTTTATCGAGAGTGATGAAAGCGAAGGCCGGGCTGATGTAAAGTCTGGATGCTCCCCCAATCCTTTACTTGGCGGAATGCTCTTCGGAGGCGCGGGAAAATCCTTGGCCAGCTCTCCACAAAAGAAAAAGCGCGAGTATGATCGCGGCCAGATATGCCAGGATTCCCAAAATTCCCGGAAAGTATAGTTTGCCTGTCAGCACTAAAATGCCAAACAAAAGCAAGGCGACAGACAAGAAAGCGGCTAGAAGCACCAACAGTAAACGTATCATCAGCGATTTAACGATTTTTGTTTGCTCTTCCGGTGAAATTTGCATCGCATCCCCCTTTATATTCGCGTCAAGAATAAATTAGAACAATTCAAGCAATAAAGCAATAGTTATTTCAAATACTTTGCTTTGGCAATATTGTGTTCCTCTAGGGTTTTACTGTAGATTGTTTTGCCTTCGAGAGTGGAAAGATAATACCAGTACGGGCTGGACTTTGGGTATAGAGCCGCTTTGAGGCTGTCCAGACCCGGGTTTGCTATGGGGCCTATTGGCAGACCGTAGTTTGTGTATGTGTTGTATGGGGAGTCAATTTGTGTTTCGGCCAGGGAAATATTTGTGGATCGTTTGCCTGTAATATAGGCTACAGTCGCGTCTACCTGCAGTTTCACTCCCCCGTTCAGCCTTTTCCATAAGATTCCGGAAACAAGCTTCTTATCTTCTTTTGTTTGGATTTCTTTTTCAATGAGCGAAGCCATGGTAACTACCTCAAAAATGGTTTTATTTTGGCTTTTAGCTTCCGTTTTCAAAGGTTCGTCAAATTTTTGGCCGAAATTATTGAGCATTCGTTCTACCGTGGTTGAGGCAGGTTCGTTGCGGTGTATAAAATACGTATCAGGGAAGAGATATCCTTCAAGGCTTGCTGTGGCGGGCTTATCCTGGAGGAAGGAATATTTATCGGAAAAATCCTGCGAAGGAGAATTATGACCCTCGAGAGAAACTGTCGCGGGTGTGCCGGTAATTTTGTAAAATTGATCGGGCAGTAGTCTTGTTTCCTGGTAAAGATACTGCGAAATATTTTGCAGGTTCCAGCCTTCTATAATGCGTATGGTATGTATAGCGGCGTCAGATGAGGTGATTGTCGAAGAAATTTTGGGGATAGCCAGGGCCGGAGAGAGATCATACGTGCCTGGCTGTATATTTCCTGATTTGCCGGTCAAAAACATGTACATCAAGAAAAATCCTTCAGACCGTATTAGGTTGTTGTCTCTTAACTTTTGGGCAACTGCTCTTGTTCCCTCCCCGCTTTCTATGCGAAACATGACGCGCTCTGAAGATTGAGCGTCTGCGGGCGTTGTAATGGAAAACCAAACAAAAAACGGAAACAGGATTAGGGTTATTCCAAATATGAGCAAAGCGGTCAACAAAATATTTTTAATCATAGGAATCTTCTGATTTATGCCGGCTGTCGATTTTAAACGGGACAAACAAAAATCCGGGATATTCTTTTGCCTCAAACCCATCATCGTCTATTTTGGTCAGTTTCCAAACGGACTTGCGTATGGGAGTTACAATGCACCCGTTGGCGGCGAGCTGATCTTTTAATGCGGGCGGGATATTTTTGGCAGGCAAGCTCGCGGATATCAGTATTTTATTGAACGGCGCTTCTTTAAGACAGCCTTTCGATCCGTCTTGGCATAAGTATTTCGCTATACCTTTTTTGATAAAATTGTATTTCGCGATATTCTTTTTGCCAAACTCCGCTACTTCCGGGATGAGTTCAATGCCGATAACCTTTCCGTTTTTTCCTGCGATATACGAAAGCAAAGCTGTAGTCCAGCCAGATCCCGCTCCGATATCTAAAATCTTATCACCCGGCTGGGGATCCAATTTCTCGAGCATGAACGCTACCACGGCCGGTTGGGAAATTGTTTGGCCAGCCAGTGTTGGGATGGCCTCGTTTACGTATGCGAACGGCTTGCTTTCTTCCGGCACAAAATCCTGACGGTCTATTGCCAAAAATGCCTTGGCAAGAAGAGGAGATGCTAAAAAACCTTGCTCTTTCAGTTCATTTACGAGTTCATCCATGTTCAAGCGCCATCAAGAGCTTCCGTATCTTGAGACGTTTTAAAGGGCTTACCCTGTCTATAATAAGAAAACCGTTGATGTGATCTATTTCGTGTTGAAATATGCGGGCAATAAGCCCTTCGGCCTCAATGCGCACTTCCCTGCCGTCGGGGGTAAGGCAGGTAACTTCTACTTTTTCAGATCGGCGTATTGGCAAAAAAATACCGGGCAAACTTAAACATCCCTCTTCTTCAACGCTTTGCTCTTTGCTTTTGGAAAGGATCTTCGGGTTTATAAACCCATGGGATGAACGGGAATCCTGCACGATAATGACTTGCTTTGCGATGTCGATCTGCGGCCCTGCCAGACCTATCCCTTTGTTTTCTTTCATGGCTTCGACCATGCGAGGAATAAGCTGTTGTATTTGGGGAGTAATTGTTTCGATTGGTTGTGAGGGTTTTCGCAGGATTTCTTGCGGATACTTGACTATGGGCAGGCTAGTCATGCTTTGGTGTGGTTTTGATAACAAATTCATTTGTCTTGATAAGCGACCTGAATTGCTTTTGGTATACGTCAAACAGAGCCTTGAGCAAGCTCAAGATAATTGGCCCGAGCAAAAAGCCCATGATCCCAAAAAAGCTTATTCCCCCGATAACACTTAGGAAAATAAGGAAGGGATGCAGGGCTGTGCCTCTTTGTACGAGCCGCGGCTGGAGAATGTTGTCTACCAACCCGACAAGAAGTGTTCCCCACAGGGCTAAGCCAATGGCGGCAAGCGTATGGCCGCTCATGAACAAAAATCCTGCCCCAAGCAAGGTTATGATGCTGGCCCCGAGTGTTGGAATGAGTGCGGCAATAGCTGCAACAGCGCCCCATAGCGCGGGGGCGGGCACCCCAAATGCTAGAAACCCGATTCCGGTAAAAACACCCTGGATAATGGCGATGACCAAAGAGCCTTTAATTACGCTTGAAATTACTGCGCGGAGGCGCGAGAATATTTCGATATCGTATTCATCGGGAAAAGGGCTGAAAGTAACAATAATTTTCTTGAACTGGTCCCCTTCTTTGAGGAAATAGTAAAGCGACAGAAGCATCAAAAACGTATACAGGATTAGTTGGGTGGCTTTTGAAAATGCCCCTCCGATATTTTGCATTAACCATTTGCCCAATTGTTCGGCATAAGCGCTGGGTTCCAAGGAAAAAGTTGGAACGAATTTTTGAATTTGGGATTCGATGTTGCCGACAATTTTTTCTATCGGCTCAAGATCTAACCGTCCTTCTGCCGCCGCGCTGTAAAAACCGGCTGCCTCCTGGAAAATAACGAATCCCAGCAAACTCAATGGCATGAGAATGAGAACCAGTATGGCCAAAACACTGGTAAACGCCGCGAGAGTCGCTCTTCCTCTCCAAAGCGCAAGGATTTTTGCGTGCAGAGGATGAAACACTATTGCCAAGGATGCCGCGATCAAAAGTACGCTTAAAAACGGCAAAAGAATAGCAAAGACAAGCGCCAAAATTCCCAGCAGAAGGAAGAGGAGAAAATATGTTTGTATTTGGGTGTTGCTCATTTAAATAAGTTTATCATGCCAGTACAACTTTCTCAATCGTTAAAGGTATAATTTCTACACCTCACTACTCACTAAAGTATTCTTTGAGCATTGTCATTAGAGTTGTTCTGCCGCGGTTTGTTTTGAGATATTCTTCTCTTCGCTTCGCATCGAAGGTCTTCTGAATATCCAATGTAGATAAAATCTTTGACTTTGTTATGAAGGACATAAACGTAATAGAATTTCATATTCTATGTTTGGACGAGTACAATTATATACCCGTCTGCGGGCGGATACAATTCTATATCCGCCTGCGGCAAATTCTGTTTGAGTTTCAAACCTGCGTTTTGTACACCAGCTTATGAATTTCATCAATACTTGGCGTAGCAAGGCGCAGAATTGTGCCTTGCAGGGGTACCAGGATTCGAACCTGGTCTAACGGTTTTGGAGACCGTTGTGCTGCCATTGACACCATACCCCTATTTTTCAATTATACACAAAAACTTTTCGACTGTAAGCGAATCCGGAATTCCTGCGATACGAGGAAAAAACCAAAGGTTATTTCTTTGCTTCCTTATGGACAGTGTGCTTTCTGCAATCGTTGCAGAATTTTTGGAGAGAGAGCTTTATTTCACCGGCCTTCTTGGACTTGTTGGTGAAATAATTAAGCTTTCCGCAGTCTTTGCACCGAAGCTTTGAAAAAACGTTCTTTTTCGTCTTTGCGGCCATATAAATGATTTATGGTTGATAACTTGGCATTTCCTGCCATGAGCCAATGGCCGGAATCGAACCGGCGACCTACTCCTTACCATGGAGTTGCTCTGCCAACTGAGCTACATTGGCAAGGAAATTTTGCGAAGCAAAATTTCACAAATCACCTCGTGTCGGAAAATAGGAGCGAAGCGACGTAAGAAACCGAGGGTTTCTTAAGCCGGTGGTCGAGGTGATTTGTGGGCCGGGAGGGATTCGAACCCCCGTAGGCGTAAAGCCGCGTGGTTTACAGCCACGTCCAATTGGCCGCTCTGGCACCGACCCTTGTCTCGCTACAGCTCGTAGAGCACGGGCGGACTACCCTTTTATATCATGCCTTGCTCTGTTTTTCAATGAGCTTTTCGGTAAATGGATATTTGTGGTAAGAAAAGACGTATTGCAGGGCAAAATTGTGTCTATGGCAGTGTTTTGGTATGATACGGCAATGGATAATCAGCTTTTAGAAACTGCTTTTAAATGGGTGGAGCATCCTTCAGGGGAGAGTGTTTTAAGCGCCGACGTGTATTGTTCTACTCGAGATATTTTTATGGCACGATTGGACAAGATACGCGGAGAACTGCAAGATGAACAATTTCTCCATGTACCTTTGTTTATTGCAATTATCGGCGAAATTGGAAACAACGCGTACGATCATAATCTAGGAAGCTGGAGAAGTATCCCGGGTGTATATTTCGGTTTTGATGCAGCGGAAAAAATCGCAGTCATCGCAGATAGGGGTCAGGGAGTACGCAAAACGCTTTCGCGCGTGCGGCCAGAATTAAAAAGTGATGCAGAAGCTCTTGAGGTTGCATTTACGATGCAAATTTCTGGCCGCGACCCCGAGCGGCGGGGCAATGGTTTGAAATTCGTTCGCGACGTGATCCAGCGGCAGAAGTGGAGTATGACGTTTTATTCCGGAGTAGGAAAAGCTATAATCCAAAATGGAGGAGAAATTAAGTTTTCTGGCGGTACGCTCGATATGAAAGGGTGTATTTGCTGTATCTCTATATGATCACCACCATTTTGCTTAAAAAATTCGGTGCCATGCTGATTTCGCGACCTGCCGGCCGCGAGGCCTGGCTTGCCGCGCAAGCCTATTCTCTTTCTCCGCAAACCCATTCTGTCGTCGTGGATTTCGATGGGGTTGAAGTGCTGTCGCCTTCGTGGGCAGATGAGTTTCTCACGCCGCTTCGCGAGCGCTACGGAGCAGGAAATGTGCGCATAAAAAACACTGAAAATCCCTCCGTACGGGCAACTCTCGAAGTTCTCCACATCTAAACGTCATAGTAAAAGTAGTGTGGAAGTGCTAACTGAAAATAGGTCGTGCGCAAGCAATTTAAAACACCTTGCCCTTCTTTTGCTTCCATTCACCGATGAGCTTATGGTGGCCGGAAATAAGGACTTTTGGAACTTTCCATTGGACTCCTGGTTCCGGCTCAAATACCTCGGGGCGGGTATATTGGGGAAATTCAACAAAACCGATTTTGGTCTTGTCTTTTTTGGCAATTCTTTCTTGCAGAAATTCTTCCTTGCCGATTACTCCGGGGATAAGACGGGCAACTGTTTCAATAATTGCCATAGAGGCAATTTCTCCGCCCATAAGCACAAAATTTCCAAGGGAAATTCTCTCATCTGCTACATACTTCCCTACCCTTTCGTCTATGCCTTCGTATCTGCCGCAGATAAAAATAAGTTGATCGTACTTTGAAAGTTCAAAAGCTTTTTGCTGGCTGAATTTTCTTCCCCTCGGCGTTAAAAGTATCACTCTTTATTGGAAATTTAGAATTTAAGGCCTTCACGGCTTTGTATATTGGTTCTACCTTCATTACCATGCCCAATCCCCCGCCAAAGGGTTTATCGTCCACCGCTTTATGCTTGTCTTCGGCCCAATCCCGCAGGTTGTGGGCTTGTACGGAAAGCAAACGTTTCTCCATGGCTTTTGCCAGTAGAGATTCATTGCGGAATGGCTCGAACAGTTCGGGAAAGATTGTGATGATGTCGAATCGTTTCATACAAAAACAGGCTACTGGAATAGTAGCACTGTTTTTGAGAAAAGTTAAACCTTGAGCTAGATCTTCAAGTCGTCGAGGGATGTCCTTTCTGGTTGCTGCACCTGCCTTCGCCCGCCGTCGGGCTCTTCGATTTTAAGGTTTACTCTGGCGTGAGCTTTGAGGCCGAGTATTCGAACAAGCGTCCTTATGGCTTTTGCGGTAGAACCTTGGCGACCCACGATTTGGCCCATATCATCGGCATGTACCTTGAGAGTAAGCAATACACCCATCTCATCTACTTTGCGCTGAATTTGGACGCTGTCGGGATTGTCCACTAAAGCTTTCACTACATAATCAAGCAGTTCCTGATATTTTGGAGTTTCTTCCATATCCGTATGTTTGGTTTTGTCTATACCAAATAAGTATCTTCTGAAGTATCGACCTTTCTGGCGTTCTGATGTACCGTATTTTTTCTTCAATACATCTGACTTAATAATACAGAGCGCAAAAAGTGGTGTCAATAAATGAAGAGGAGAGCGCTGGGGCAAGCGCTCTCCCTGGGGTGCGAATGGGCAGGATCAATTCGCGAAGATTGCCACCCTTGCGAAGAAGGGCAGCATGCCCGTCCTTGCTTCGCTGGACGGATTGCCCGCTAGCGAAGCCCGTCGCGAGGCCTGTGCCTTCGCGAAGAAGCCCAACGGGTTCATGGGCCTGGGTCTATTATCTTCTCCGCCAGGTTCGTCCATGGTATTTTCCCCCTCTAATTCCTTTGCCCCGCGAGGAGTTCCAAGCCCAAGGGTCGTCCTGCAAGAGTGCTTGGAGCTCTGGGGTGCGTTCAATTGCGACGGAGACTTTGGGATCGTACTCTAAAGGTCGCATGGGGCTGTGGTCGTGCCGAGACGGATCAATGGCGCTCGGGTAATTCCTCGCAATCGAGGACGGAATGACACTTCGCCTCCGACTACTCATCTATCCCCCTCTGTTCCGCCTTCGCGCACCCAGTTCTTCTGCCCCGAAAGAACAAGGCGCCGCGCCAGGGTATCAAAGTTTGATCTCTTGGCGCGGCGCCTTGCATTTGGTTATCAAAGAGCTCGTTAAAATTGCCCCATTGTATCAATCCAGGAATTGAGTGTCAATATGCCCGGTGTGTGGATAATTTTGCAAAACAAAAACGCAAGGATTTTGTCCTCACGTTTTTGCGTACTTCGTTTCAAAATATTTAGGCCGCCGGCTTTTCCGCTGCAGCAACTGGTTGGGTTGTTTCTTTTTTTTCGGTCGCGGCAATAACTTTGTGCTGGGGCTTTTTCTTTTTACCCTTAACAATCTTTTCGTCAACTAAAATATTGAATACTGTGTCTGAAGGCTGGGCTCCCTGCGACATCCAGTATTTCATGCGTTCTGTGTTTACCCTCTTCTCTTTTGTAAGAGGATTATAAAAGCCAACCTCTTCCACATAGCGACCGGCATGGGTAGGATTGGTTTTTTCGGTTACGACAATCTTGAATGATGGCTGGTTTTTCTTTCCCACTCGGAAAAATCGAATAACGAGCATATGTTTTTTATATAATTTCTATAATTCCCAATGTTTCTTTTTAATAGCGTTGCGCGCGGCGTCTTGCTCCGCTTCTTGTTTTGAAGATCCCTCCCCCTCTGCGATCATTTCTTGATTAAGATATACGCCTATCCTGAAGTGTTTTGCATGGTCGGGCCCCCATTCTTTTATTACTTCGTATACGGGGGTAATGCCGGTACGTTCCTGGGCAATTTCCTGGAATTTTGACTTGGCGTCTTCAAAAAGCTTGCTTTCCAGGATTTTAGGGAGTTTTGAGAGGACGTGCTCCTCAATAAAGTTTTTGCATATTTTATAGCCTTGGTCAAGATATAGGGCGCCAATAAAAGATTCCATGGTGTTGGCCAGGATATAATCCCGCGCCTTGCCGTTTTCTTTTGACTCCCCTTTAGATAAGAGCAAATATTCTCCAAAGTTCAGTTCTTTGGCTATGGAGGATAGCATTTTTGCATTTACCAGCGCCGCCCTCCATGATGTTAGCTCGCCTTCGGGGCGATCGGGGAAATCCTGGTATAGACGTTCTGTTACCGCAAGCTCCAAAACCGCGTCTCCCAAAAATTCCAAACGTTCGTTGTGGTTAAGGGAAAATTCGCGATTTTCGTTGAGATAGGACCTATGAACAAATGCTTGCACAAGTATATCCCTGTTTTTGAAGGGTGTGTTGAGCTTCTGTTCGAGTTGAGAAAAATCTTTGATCATTTATTTTTATTCTCGTCCGGTTTTTCGTCTTGGCTTTCAAGCTCGCGGAAAACTGTTCCCAGGACTCCGTTTACAAATCTTCCCGAAGAAGGGCCGCTGAAATTTTTTGCCAGTTCAATAGCTTCATTGATCGCAACTTTTGGCGGCACTTCCTCTCTATTGCCGTAAATCAGCTCATGCAAACCGAGGCGCAAGACATTTCTGTCTACGATGGTAATTTGATTGAGCGGCCATTCGGGAGCCGCTTTTTCGATAATGGTATTCAGCTGGGCTAGATGATCCACAACACCAAAAACCAAATCGCGAGAAAACTGTCTGTTCACGTCCTGAAGACCGGAGCCAAATTCCTGGAGGTTCCGCTCAACGATGCCCTCGAGAGCGCCTTCTTTTTGTCCGTAGAAGTCCCACTCATACAAGGATTGCATCGCGATTGAACGCGCAAGATGTCTGCTGGCCATGTTTATGACTCGCGCTTGGGTTCTTTTTTATGCGAATGTTTTTCCTGTTTAGCTAATTCTTTGGCTTTTTCTTTCTTCTGCTTGCCGGTGAATTTGGCAAGCACATTGACCACCTCTTTGCCGCGATATGTGCCGCAGTTTTGGCACATGGTGTGGGGACGGGCTGGTTTGCCGCATTTCACGCACAAAACAAGCGCGGATTCCTTTAGGAAAATGTGCACTCTTCGCTGTCCCTGGCGGGATTTTGAACGGTGTTGTTTTGGAACTGCCATGTTTGTATTTTATGCTCTAAACATCTGGAGTATACCATAATTCCAAAACCTATGCAAGAGCGCGAGCGGCAAAAAGAGCTCTTTGTACGGGAGCGAAGGTTTGACGGTGGAGCGGGCAGGGGCCGAATTGAGAGAGAGCTTTTATGTGCTCTGGAGTGCCATATCCTTTGTGCTTATCAAAGCCGTATTTAGGATACAGCGAATGATAATCGGACATCATTTTATCTCGAGTAACCTTGGCTATAATCGAAGCAAGGGAGCATGAATATACAAGCCTGTCTCCTTGGACAACAGAAGTTTGGGGTATGGGGCTTTGTATTGGAAAATTGCCGTCGAGAATTGCGTAATCCGGCGCCTTACCCAGTGTTTTTTCGAGTTCTGCGAGAGCTGAAAGCATTGCCCTTTTTGTAGCTTGGAGAATGTTTATTTTGTCTATCTCTTTTTCTGAAACAATGCCTATTCCCCATTCTATGCCATCAAAATTTTCCATGACTTCAAAAGATTTTTCGCGTTGTTTTGAGGTGAGGAGTTTTGAGTCGGTGTATTTATATTTTTTTATTTTCGAAAAATATTTTTTGTCTATGGTCAGGGCGCATGCAACAACAGGTCCTGCAAGCGGCCCTCGCCCCGCTTCATCCAATCCAGCTACTGTTGTATATCCTTGTTTCCACAGTTGCTTTTCGCTCAAGGGATACCTCATGAAATCATTTTATATGATTCGCTAAAAAAAGTGAAAGCCCCTCCCGCAGATGGGAAGGGCTTGAGCGTTAGATGCCAAGCTGGGTGAGTTCAGTCAGGAATGTGCCGAAGAGACCGGATGCATGGCGTGGCCAATGTTTGCTCCAAGTTGCGTAAGCCGGAAGCGCTCAACGTCTACTAGTTCAATGCACTTAACATGGAGTAGATAATCGAGTGCTTCCCTTAGCTGTTCAGAAGTTACATCGGTGAAAGGTGCGTGAGGTTTTGTGGCGGTGAGTATATACCTAACCCCACTTTCAGAAAGAGTCTTGAGACGGTGCCATGCTTCCCACTTTCGCAGAATCCAAAGAGCAAGAGACATTTTGGCTAAGTCGGCGATGCCATCAAAGACACCTTCTTCGAACATTACGCGATCGTCTTGCATGTCGTCAGCCCCTTTCTATATAGCCACTTATTACTATTAAGCACACAAATCGTAAAGACACAATACTCTGCTGATCGTAAAAAAACATCCGCTGTATATAAAAAGTCTTTTTTGAAACTTCGTAAATTCTACACGATCGTGTAAAATATGCAAAGTTTTTATTTAGTCGGCAAATGAAAGATTTCTCTTAAGTGCAGATCGTTATCAATTTCAGTTAGCAGGCCATAACGCACATAGGGTCGAATGTGAAAAAACTCGATGAGAAAATTAATTTCATCTCGACATTCGTAAGGAAATACGAAGACGCTTTTCTGTAATTCGTAAAATCCTAATTCACGCAATTTAATTCTCAATGCGTCGCGTCCCTGTCTTTTATATTCCGGAATATCGAATATAATAAACCGCCATTTTCTATCCCATTCGGAGGTTTTGATACGCATACTTTCAAAGCGATACGTTAAAACTTTTGTCTTTCCTTTTTCCGATAAAACGAGAGTGAGTGTTCCGTCTTGGTTTTCCTGCGTTTTTAGAAGTTTTGAACGATATAAAGCATGTATTTCATGCCGCAATTTTGTTCTATCAATATGTCTCCATTCCCGAGCTAAGGTCTTGGCTATATGTATTTGCCGGGCTGGAGAGTATGTGAATCCTATTGATATACCACCATAAAGCAGTAGTAAGATTTTTCGTCTCGTTGAAGAATCCATGTATTAAGTCTTAGCATAATTTACACGATCGTGTAAATTATGCAAAGTTTTTGTGTATACACTGGCGCGCATTATGAAGCTGCGCTTTCCGGAACGCAAAAAATTTCATACAATGAATGAGTCAAATCATTATGGAACCGCGTTTTACTCATCTTCACGTGCACTCGCATTTCTCCTTGCTGGATGGATTGCCAAAAATCGGCCAGTTAATTGATCGTGTAAAGGAACTGGGCATGGATTCGGTTGCTTTAACCGACCACGGCAATCTTTATGGTGCCATAGAATTTTACAAGAAGGCCAAGGATAAGGGAGTAAAACCTATTATTGGCGCAGAAATTTATCTCGCCCATGAAAGCATGCTCCAAAAGCGTCCGGGTGTAGACGACAAGATTTACCATTTGGTGCTCCTTGCAAAAAATTTGGAAGGGTACCAGAATTTAGTAAAAATCCTTACAGCCGCGCATTTGGAGGGATATTATTACAAGCCTCGCGTCGATGAGGATTTTTTGCGCACCCATTCCACGGGACTTATTGCTTTGTCGGCATGTTTGGCGGGGCGCGTGTCGCAGAACATTTTGGCGAAGCATTTGGACGAAGCCGAAAAAACAGCTTTAAGATACCAGGAAATTTTTGGACAGGGAAATTTTTATCTTGAAATACAGCACCATCCCAACATTCCCGACCAGAAAATCGCTACAGAAGGCTTGGCGGCGCTTTCAAAAAAGACAGGGATCCCCTTGGTCGCAACTGCCGATTCCCACTACCTGCGTCTTGAGGACGCGGAAGCCCAGGATATTTTGATGCTTATTAACACGGGGGCCAAGGCGGATGATCCGGAACGCATTACCCTAAAAACAGACGATTTTTCCCTCCGGAGCGCGGCAGACATGAGGGAAATTTTTAAAGACTACCAGGAAGCTCTTGAAAATACCCAGAAAATCGCGGAAGCCTGCAATGTTGAACTTCCGATAGGCAAATCTCTTCTTCCTGAATATCCGGTACCCGACAACAAGACACCCGATGAATACTTAAAAGAGCTTTGCTATCAAGGCGTAGAAAAAAAGCCTGATGTTTTGCAGTTCCATAATTATAAAGAGCGTCTTGAGTATGAGCTGGAAGTCATAAAGAAAATGGAATTTGCTCCATACTTTTTGATTGTGCAGGATTATGTGAACTGGGCAAAGTCAAAGCATATTGTAGTAGGCGCGGCGCGCGGCTCCGCGGGAGGATCTCTGGTAGCCTATTTGTCGGGAATTACGGGAATCAATCCCCTGCTCTATAATTTGCTTTTTGAAAGGTTTTTGAATCCCGAACGTGTTTCCATGCCCGATATCGATTTGGATTTTGCCGACCACAGGCGCGACGAAGTAATAAAGTATGTTGCCGAAAAATACGGGAGCAACCGTGTCGCACAAATTATTACCTTCGGAACAATGGCGGCTCGAGCCGTTATTCGCGATGTGGGCCGAGCGTTGGGCTACGAATACAGTTATTGTGATCGCGTCGCCAAACTTATCCCATTTGGCCATAGTTTAAAAGATTGCCTTGAGAAGGTAACAGAATTCAAGGAATTATATGAACAAGATTCCCAGGCAAAGAGATTGATTGATCTTGGTCAAAAATTGGAAGGCGTAGCGCGCCATGCCTCTACACACGCCTGCGGCGTTGTGATTGCGGCAAAACCGCTTGATAACCTTGTGCCGCTTCAGCATCCTTCGCAAAGCGATAGCAGTATCGTTACCCAGTTTGAAATGCACAGCATTGAAGACATGGGACTGCTCAAAATGGACTTTCTCGGCCTGAAAAACTTGACTGTTATTGAAGACACCCTAAAGCGCATTTACGCAATACATAATCAGAACATCGACATTGAAAAGATTCCTCATAATGAGCCCGCAGTGTATGAGCTTTTAAGAAAGGGAGATACGACTGGTGTGTTTCAGCTGGAATCCTCCGGCATGAGACGATATTTAAAAGAACTTCAGCCTACCGAATTCGAAGATATTATTGCCATGATTGCTTTATATCGCCCAGGTCCTATGGATCTTATTCCCGACTACATCGCGGGAAAAAACGGAAAAAAGGAAATAAAATATCTCCATCCTAAACTGGAGCCGATATTGAAAAATACTTATGGCATCGGGGTATATCAAGAGCAAATGATGCAAATAGCAAGAGATCTTGCCGGTTTTACCCTGGGCCAGGCCGATACTTTGAGAAAAGCCATTGGAAAAAAAATCAAGGAATTGCTGGACGAACAGCGTTCGAAACTCATAGCCGGCATGGTGCAAAACAGCATTCCCGAAAAAAGCGCGAAAGCAATTTGGGAATTGTTCCCCCCTTTCGCCAGATATGGTTTTAACAGGTCGCACGCCGCCGCCTATGCCATTATTGCCTATCAAACTGCCTGGCTGAAGGCCAACTATCCCGTTGAATACATGTCGGCTTTGCTTACCGGCGACCAGCACGACGTTGAACGTATTGCATTTCTCATCGAAGAAACGCGCAAAATGAATATTGAAGTTCTGCCGCCTGATATCAATGAAAGTTTCAAAAACTTTAGCGTGGTTCCCGGAAAAAACCAGATTCGTTTTGGTTTAGCCGCCATAAAAAATGTGGGCGAAGGTATTGTCGAAACCGTTATCGAGGAGAGAAAAAAGAATGGCCCTTTCCAATCTATTCATGATTTTGTCGGCCGGGTGCAGACAAAAGATTTAAATAAAAAGTCATTCGAGAGTCTCACGAAGGCCGGTGTTTTCGATCAATTCGGCGAAAGGAAACTTTTGCTTTCTAATATGGAAAAGCTCCTTGATGTTGCAAAGGAAACCCAAAAGGCCAAGTTAAACGGCCAAAAGGATCTTTTTGGAGGAAACGCTTTGCCCGATGCTGCGGTTTCAGTAAACCTTACTCTCCAGCCGGCAGATCCCGCTACCGAGCACGAGCTTCTTCGATGGGAAAAAGAATTGCTGGGGTTGTATGTAACCTCGCACCCTTTAAAGCGAGTTCAGAATATACTTGAGAAATACACGCTTGCTATTTCGCGGCTTAATAAGGCGGATTTGAATAATCCCGCAGTGATAGAGGCAATCAAGACGAAACGTTTAAAAATTGGAGGGATAGTGGCTTCAATAAAGAAAATTGTTACGAAAAAAGGCCAGCCGATGCTTTTCATGGGGCTTGAGGATTTAACTGACAAGATGGAGGTTGTTATCTTCCCTTCCCTTGTAGAGCGTTATCCCGCTGCTGTGTTTGAAGAAAACAAAATCATTTTCATTACCGGGCGTTTGGACGCTCGCAACGGCGAGCGCAAATTTATCGCAGAGGAAATTGAGGAGCTGATACAGCAATAGCAAATTGCTAATGTCTAATTTTCAAGTAGGATGATTCGCTAAAGAATCGCGATCGCGAGTTTTTAGCGCAATATTGAAATAACGTATAATTGGAAGCAAAAACTGCCCTTTGGGCAAGTTTTTGTGGGGCGAGTTCAACAAGTAAGCGCAACGCGATCGATTTTTCTTTGAGTAAGGTTTAACCTTACTTTCCGTGCTAGAAAAGAGTACAGTGTCCCTTTTTATACTTTCCTTAAAAGGTATTTTGTGATAGGAATATAACTAGAAAAGAATGACCAGTTCCCAATTTTCAATTACCAATAAATTACTCAATGAATCAATTTTGATATGAATAAATCTTCGGAATCTTCTATAGAAAATATCCGACACTCATTTGCCCATGTGCTTGCGGCGGCAGTGCAAAAATTCTATCCAAAAGTCCAGCTCGGCATAGGACCTGTTATCGAAAGCGGGTTTTATTATGATTTTGCTTTGCCCGCCAAATCCGCCAGAGGGGCGGAGAAGGCGGGGCAATTTATCAAAGAAGAAGATTTGCCGAGAATTGAAGCGGCTATACGGGAAATTGCCAAGCAAAACCTCCCTTTCAAAAAGGAATTATGGCCAGCACCCAAAGCAAAGTTGTATTATAAGAAGCTGAACCAGCCATTCAAAATTGAATTAATTGATGATTTGACCGAGGAAGCACGCGAGAAATTTTCTAAGAAGAATTCCAAAACGCTTCGCGCTCCACGTTTTGCGCTACGCGATTTCAAAGTTGGGATGGAGTACACAGGATCTGCATTCTTGGATCTTTGCCGCGGGGGGCACATCAAAAATACAAGCGAACTCCCTTTGGATGCTTTCAAGCTCACAAGTATTGCGGGCGCCTATTGGCGAGGGGATGAAAAAAATCCTATGCTTACCCGCGTGTATGGGGCGGCTTTTGCCACTAAGAAGGAACTCGATGATTACCTTTGGCGACAAGAAGAAGCAAAAAAGAGGGACCATCGTATTTTGGGTGAACGGCTTAAGCTTTTTACCTTTGCTCCCGAAATAGGGCCAGGCCTGCCTTTGTGGATGCCTAACGGCACTATTATTATTGAAGAAATTGAAAAGTGCGCAAAAGAAATTGAAAAAGAATGGGGTTATCAGCGCGTGCGGACTCCGCATATTGCTAAAGAAGACCTATATAGAACTTCGGGGCATATTCCCTATTATGCAGACAGCATGTATCCTCCGATGGAATTGGACGACGGCAAATACTATTTGAAGGCCATGAATTGCCCGCATACCCACATGATTTACAAAGCGGAACCACACAGTTATCGGGAGTTGCCGTTGCGGTATGCAGAATTTGGCACCGTATATAGATATGAACTTTCCGGCACCTTAGCTGGGCTTTTGCGTGTGCGCGGATTTACCCAAAATGATGCCCATATATATTGCACAGAAGAGCAGGCTGAAGAAGAATTTTTGAAGGTAATGCGCCTGCACGAATTTTGGTACAAAAAAGTATTTGGCATACAGGATTTTTATATGCGCCTGTCTTTGCCCGCCAAAGACAAAAAGAAGTATGCGGGCGCGCCTGAAGGCTGGAAAAAATCTGTGGCAATTATCAAAAAAGCAATGGAGCGATCAGAGCTTCCTTTCGTGGAAGTAGAGGGAGAGGCCGCGTTTTACGGGCCAAAAGTAGATTTCCAAATTAAAAGCGTTATTGGCCGCGAGGAAACAGCTTCCACTAACCAGCTTGATTTTTTGGCCACACAGCGCTTTGGGTTGAGCTATAAGGATAGTGAGGGCAAAGATAAGCCGGTATATGTAATTCACAGGGCGCCGCTGGGCTCCCACGAAAGATTTATCGCTTTTCTTATTGAACATTACGCCGGTGCGTTTCCTTTATGGTTGAGCCCGGAACAAATTTGGATTCTGCCAGTGTCGGAAAAATTTGAAGAATACGCGAAAAGTGTAAAACAGCAGCTATTAGAGAAGTCACCGGAAGATCTGCGAATTAAAATTGTTCAAAGCGGCGAAACACTTGGAAAGAGAATTCGCGAGGGAGAAATGCATAAAATCCCCTATTTAGTTATTGTTGGTGATCGTGAAATGCAGGCAAACACTATTAGCGTGCGCGCTCGTGCCAAAGGAGATGTGGGTGCCATAGCTGTAACGCAGTTTGCGGCGAACATTACAAAAGAAATTGCCGAGAAGCTCTAAACACATATGGGGTTACATCCTCGTTTGGCGAAGTTTCTAGAGGACTATCGCCTATGGAAGCAGCGCGTTGAAGCTCAAGACTTTGCGAATACCATTGTCGTAGACGAGGTAATCGCCAAGGTAGCTTTGTTTTACGAAAAAATACGTGGCATTGTCGACTGGCGTGAAGAACATTTGCTTCGTAAAACAGCGATTGAAAGAATTTTAAAGCGCCGTATTCTATTTCAGTCCAACAAACAGGAGATCGCGGAGCCTTTGCTAAAGGAGCTTATTCGCGGCGGTCATTTTGCCAATCGTCATATCCCCGTTTCAAAAATTCAAATTGTCCAGGAAACAATAAATAAATATACCAGCCTTATTTACCATATTGCCGCCGCACGGCGGGATTTGGCGCAAAAACAGCATAAGGAAATTGAAGACTGGCTTTTGCGCGTGGCCGCCAGCGAAATTGAAGAACTGCTTGATCCTCCTCAAAAGGAAAGACTGCTTATCGAATACACCACCCAAGAAATGGCAGAGCGTATCCAAATTTCTCCGGCAAATTTTGCTCCGCCTGAAAATGAAATACGCCTCCAATTATATATCGCGGCGCATCGAGCGCTGTTTAAATTAGACGAGGCGATTCTTACTTATCATTTAATTGAAAAAATATATCCTTCTTGGAGAAATCTTACCGAAGAGGATATCGCGCGAATAGCAAAGGAACTGCCAGAATCCAAACTGTTCATAGAAAAGACTTTTGCGCATCCTCTCGCTGAAAAATTCTACCAGCTAGTAGAACGATACGATACCGCCTATCTGCTTATCGGTGATATTGTTTTCCAGAATCCCAAGGATTTCGAAAAACACGAAATTCTCGAAGCGCGGATCCAAAAAGCTTACGCGGCGCGCTTAGACAAACTCAAGACGCGAATGGGAAGAACAGCTTTATACAGCACTATTTCAATCTTCTTAACAAAAATTATGGTGGCATTTGGTGTCGAGGTGCCGTTTGAGTATTATGTTCTCGGCGAATTTAATTACATCGCGTTGGGAATAAGTATTTTTGTGCCTTCGCTTTTGATGATTTTTTTGGTTGCTACCACTAAGCTGACTTCTGAATACAATATCCAGCAGGTGGTGCTTGAAGTCATGAGGATCGGGTTTTCAAAAGAAAACCCCGCAAAGTATATGCTTTCCTTAGCTTCCTTAAAACCCAGTAAAATACGCACAACCATACACGCATTATATTGGCTAATGTTTTTGGTTACATTCGGCGCCTTGGTTGAGTTTTTGCTGCTGCTCCGGTTTAATCCTATTTCTATTACAATCTTCATCATGTTTATTTCCCTGGTGGCGTTTGCCGGCGCAAAAATACGTCAGCGGGGCAGAGAACTGTATATCCAAGAGGAAAAATCGGGAATTTTGTGGAGTTTATTTGAAATTTTTTTTCTTCCAGTTACTCAAGTAGGAAAATGGCTTTCTTCCCGTGTTTCGAAATATAATATTCTGATTGTGGTGTTTAATTTCCTTATTGAGGCTCCTTTCCAGATTTTTATTGAGCTGCTTGAGCAGTGGAGAATGTTCCTTAAGGAAAAAGAGGAGGAGATACACTAATACTCGATATTGCTCGCTCCATAGCTTTATACTATGCAAAAAGTAGTAGTCATTATCGGTCCCACGTCGTCTGGAAAAAGTGATCTTGGCGTGGAACTGGCGAAAAAATTTGACGGTGAGGTTATTTCCGCCGATTCCAGGCAGGTGTATAAAGGGTTGGATTTGGGCTCTGGCAAAATAACACGAAAGGAAATGAGAGGCATCCCTCATCATCTTTTGGATGTTGCTTCGCCGCGGCAAAAGTTTACTGTTTCGCAATATCAGCGTCTTTCAATTGAGGCGATAGCATCAATAAGCCGACGGAGTAAGCTCCCAATCATTGTGGGCGGAAGCCCGTTTTATATTTATTCTGTGGTAGACGGCCTAGTTATTCCTGAAGTCAAGCCAAATCCCAAACTAAGAAAAGAATTGGAAAAACTTACAGCAGAAGAACTTTTTTCGCGCTTAAAAAAGCTTGATCCTGAACGGGCAAAAACAATAGAAGCGAAAAATCCAAGGCGGCTTGTTCGCGCCCTGGAAATCATTGAAACAACCGGAGGCTTGGTTCCGAAACTTCGCAAAAACCCTCTTCCCTATTCTTTTTTGCTTTTGGGAATTAAGCGGCCAATTGAGGAATTAAAAGATCGAATCGCAAAGCGCCTCGAGAAAAGGTTGCGGCAGGGAATGGTTGAAGAGGTAAAAAATCTTAACGAGCAAGGGCTTTCATGGAAACGACTGGAAGAATTTGGCTTAGAGTATCGTTATGTCGCACAATTTTTACGGGGAAAAATTACGAAACAAGAAATGATTAATTGCATTCAAAAAGAAAGTGAAGCATTTATCCGTCGCCAAATGGTGTGGTTCAAGCGAGACAAACGTATTCAATGGATTGAGAGCTTCTCCACTGTTGAAAAACTTGTTTCCAGTTTTCTTTGTGACAAAATTTAGTCGAGTAATTCTCCGATCGGAGAATTACTCGATAAACAACGCTATCTGGTTAAGAGGGTACGCAAGATTTCACGGGCGCGGTCTGGCTGTACGGTTCCGCGGGTGGCGGCCATCATTTGCCCCACCAAGAATTGCAGGGAGTTCTCTTTTCCTTTTTTAAAATCCTCAACGGCTTTGGGATTTTGAGCGATAATATCGTTTGCCAAGGTTTCAATTTGCGTCTCATCGCTTATCTGGCTCAACTCTCTATCCGCAATAATATGGTCGGGATCAGCTCCTGTAGCGAACATTTCTTTGAGCACTGTTTTTGCGATCGCACTCGAAATTTTTCCGTCATAAATTAGGAGTATGAGCTCGGAAAAGTTTTCCGGAGTAATAAGGAAATCCGTTCCAGCTACGGAGGCTCCCTCCAGGATTCCCATGAGATCTGAAGCAATGTAGTTTGCGGAAAGCTTGCATAAGGCTTTCCGTTTTTCTTTTTCCAAGCGCGGCCCTAATTCGCTGATGGTTTTTTCGTAAAACTCGCCGATGTCTTTGTTATCTACGAATAGGCTAGCCTCTTTTTCGGTAAGATCAAATTCGCGCTGGAAACGCGTTCGTCTTGCCTGGGGAAGCTCTGGCAATTCGAAGCGGATTTTTTCTATATCTTTCTCTGTAAAAGTAATGGGCGGAATATCGGGTTCCGGGAAATAGCGATAGTCGTGCGCTGACTCCTTTTCCCTTTGGACAAATGTCCTTTGGGTGTTTTCGTTCCATCCGCGGGTTTCCTGTCTTACTTGTTCTTTGTCTTCAACAACTTGTGTTTGCCGTTGTATTTCGTAATCAATGGCTTTGGCTACGACGCGAAAGGAGTTAAGGTTTTTTACCTCAACTTTTGTGCCAAGTTTTTCTGTGCCTTCGGGATGTATTGAAACGTTGGCCTCAACCCTCATCTGTCCTTTTTCCATGTCGGCATCAGAAGCATCCAGGTATCGCAAAATCAGTTGAAGTTCCTTTGCGAACTTCGTCGCTTCCTCTGAATTTGTGATGTCGGGTTCGGTAACAAGCTCCATTAAGGGAACGCCAGCTCTGTTGTAGTCGATAAGAGAGTGGTCTCCTTTTTCAGGATGAATAAGTTTTCCGGTGTCTTCTTCTAGATGGACTCTGGTAACTCTTATCTTTTTGCCGTCAATTTCAAGATAGCCGTTTTTGCAGAACGGCAGATCGTATTGGCTTATTTGGTAGCCCTTGGGAAGATCGGGGTAGAAATAATTTTTGCGGTCGAATTTTGAAAAAAGTGAAACTTCACAATGCAAGGCTAGGCCTGCTTTAATTACTTTATGCACGGCATTTTCGTTGGCTGTGGGAAGTGTGCCGGGGTGGCCCATGCATATTGGGCATATATTGACGTTTGGGTGCTGTTCCAAGGGATCGTTGGCACAAGAGCAAAACATCTTGCTCTTAGTCTTTAATTCAGCGTGTATTTCGAGGCCGATAGTGGGAATATATTTCATAACTGTCTGATACTAGTCTAGTTTGAGCTGCGAAACAAGGGTATTTCGAATATCTTTTGCGACAGCCTCTATGGACTGTTCGCCGTTGATTACGGCAATCGTCGGGAATTTTGCAGCCAATGATTCGTATGCTTTCCAAACTTTTTCGAGGTGCTCTTTGTATTCAAAAAGAGTTTTTGGAGCGCCTCGCTTTTGGATTCTTTCGATACATACGTCAGGCGATGTTTTGAGCAGAAAAGTGATATCCGGCATCAATAGTTTATTGTTTCGCTCGATGATCCACTCCAAATTGACTCCCGCGGCAGTTCCGTATGCCATCGAGGAGAAAAAATATCTATCGGTTATAACCCACATTCCTTTTTCCAGCGCTGGCAAAATTACAGAATTAACGTGCTCTTCCCTATCTTGCGCAAACAGTTCCTGAAGCTCTTGCGGCGTTTTAGTTTCTGCTTTATCTAAAACTTTTCGGATTACTTTACCAGCGTTAGAAGTAAGGGTAGGCTCTTTTGTGGGAAGCACTGTTTTGCCCTGCGATTCTAAAAATTCTTTCAGCAAGCTGGCTTCGGTTGACTGTCCGGAACCATCTAAACCCTCAAAAGCGATAAACAGACCTCTTTGTGGAGTCATTTTAGGAATAGCGGGAAAGAAGAGATATGGCGTCGATGGCCGCGATTTTTTTCAATTTAACACCAGCCTGGCTGGCAAATTCCTTTGACTCGGTGTACTTGCCCTTTGGTTTGGGGTAATCTTGTTCGTAAATTACTTCCCTTATCTTTGCCGAAATAATAGCCTTCATGCAATTGAGGCATGGCATGAAAATCGTATATAAGGTAGCGCCTTCCAAGTCGCCGGAGTTTTGCAGTATGGCATTGTGTTCAGAATGCAGGACGCGTTGGCACGATGTGCCTTCATCCGGAAAAACCAGGCATCCTGCTTCGGTGCAGTGCGGCAAGCCGGGAGGCGCGCCATTGAAACCGGTCGCCACAATCCTCCTATTCTTGACAATAACGCTTCCAACGCGGCGCTTCGGGCAAGTAGCCATAGTGGCAACTAGCTTTGCCATTGCCATGAAATATTCGTCCCAGGTGGGACGGCCCGCGTAAGTATTAACGGGTGCGGTTTGTTCGGCGGGGAGAGAAGTTTTTTCGTCCATATTTTTTATTATACTTGGGTTTCCCTTTCGTTTGTTGTTACTCGCCCGCCCTGCCATTGTCCCCGGTAGAGGTTGCCCTTGCCCTTTACTTCCAAGAACATGATGTGCATAATGCGGGCGCCCATTTCCAGTTTAAATTCTTCGTTGCGGAAATTATAAAGCCCCATCGTAAGGCCGCCCTTATAGCCAGGGGGTGTTTGCCCGCCAAAAATATAAACTCCGGATCGGAATAAAGTTGAGCGAGGCGTCATGACGGCAAGTAACTCTTCGGGCATGTTTACGGACTCGATCGTTTTGATGGTGTAGTAGGTATGAGGTTTTAGCAAAACCGGCACAGGATTTTCGTCTCCTTCGTATTTTGCAACAAGGTCCATTGAGGGGGTTTCGCGCTCTGTTATTCCCAAAAATCCTTGCCCTGATAGCTCATATATTTCCCCTACTCTTATATCAAATCCCGCGCCTTCCGGGTTTTCAAGCTCGCGCTGTGAAAGGTTTTCGACTAGATTTTGTTCTTTAACCAACCGGTGGAGTTCTTGGATTCCTAAAACCATAGTTATTTTACGATATTATACTCTAATAATACTGTATTCGTGTTGTGCTTTTTCAGATATTTGACCTTGATCGATTTAAATTCCAATTCTTTGAAAATAGGCTTGTTAAAAAGCGTCATTCCCGATCCAAAAATCACGGGCTCTATTGTTAAATATATGGTATCCACTAAGTTTTGTTCCAGGAACAGGGTAAAAATTTGCTGTCCGCCGATAATGGCAATCTCTTCATAGCCTTGGTTTCCCAGCTCTTTAAGCAATTCTGCGGGGTCTTTTTGGGTAAATCGCACATCCGGCTGGTCCGACGTGAGATTTTCTTTTGTGTACACGATCTTGAGCCTGTTTTCCATGGCGCGATCAATGGTTTTCCAGGTATTCATGCCCATGATCATAACTCCGGCTCGTTTTGTGAGTTCCACGAAAAAACCCTTATCCCCCTTTGAGGTCCAGTTTGCCTGATGGTTAGAGTCTTTTCCGATAAGCCCGTCGGCGGTTAAAGCGGCAACAATAAAGGTTTTCATGCTTTTTCTTGTTTTGGGATTATAACTAGTATATCATAAGAAAAAGGAAGAGAAAAATAAATCACAAAATTATTTATGGAGCATCCCGAATACCAGTATCTTAACCTTCTGCGCGATATTTTGGATAATGGCGCAATAAAACACGAACACAATACCGGTATTGAGATTAAAGGCGTGTTTGGCCGGCAAATTCGTTTCGATCTCTCGAAAGGATTTCCTTTGCTCACCACGAAAAAGGTGTTTTCGCGCGGCATTATTCATGAGTTGCTGTGGTTTCTCAAAGGAGACTCCAATATCAAGTACCTGGTTGATAATGGTGTCCATATTTGGGATGATTGGGCGTATAAGAACTACAAAAAGGCGATGGAGACCGACAAGGTACCCCAGCTGACGCAGGATGAGTTTGCGCAAAAAATCAAAGACGATGCTGGTTTTGCCGAAAAATGGGGGGAATTGGGCCCTGTATACGGGCGGCAATGGCGCAAATGGAAAACGTCCGACGGAAGAGACGTGGACCAACTGGCATGGGTGCTTCCCAAGCTTAAATCGCATCCCGATCGCAAGCATTATTTAGTATCAGCGTGGAATCCGGAATACATTTATGAAATGGCCGCTTCTCCGGAATTTGCGATGGCGCTCCCTCCATGCCATACGATTTTCCAGTTTTATATCGCAAATAATAAACTTTCGCTTCAGCTTTACCAGCGTTCGGCAGACATGTTTCTGGGCGTGCCTTTCAATATCGCCAGTTACGCCTTATTGACGCATATGGTAGCTCAAGTAACCGGATACAAACCAGGCGATTTTGTGCATACCTTCGGCGATGCCCATATTTATGGCAATCATTATGAGCAGGTTCGTGAACAGCTTACGCGGGAACCTCGCGCATTTCCAACGCTCGCTTTGAATCCGAGCATAACCAATATAGATGATTTCAAGTTCGAAGATATCGCAATCCAAGGGTACGATCCCCATCCTGTTCTTAGGGGAGAAATAACGGTTGTGGGAGGGTTTTAAGCTTACTCTACAGCAATACCCAGGGATTTGGCGGTGCCGGCAATGATTTTTTTGGCGGCTTCTAAATCCTCCGCATTAAGGTCTGGCATTTTTTGTTTCGCAATTTCTTCGAGTTGGCCTTTTGTGATCTTCCCTACTTTTGTTTTGTTGGGAGTACCGGAGCCCTTTTCAACTCCAGCCGCTTTTTTAATCAAGGCAGAAGCCTGGGGCTGGTGGGTTTTGAAGGCGAATGTCCTGTCTTCGTAAATAGTGATATCTACAGGCAACTTAAATCCTATCCGATCTTTTGTTTCCTCGTTGAATTTTTTGATGAATTCTCCGATGTTCACTCCGTGCTGGGCCAAAGCGGGTCCAACCGGAGGCGCTGGCGTTGCTTGGCCAGCCGCAATATGCAGTTTTACTGTTTTTTTGATTGCCTTTGCCATATAAAATGATGCGAATACACTATAACTTCTTTATTTGTAACGAATCAAGCTCGAGCGGAGTTTCGCGGCCAAACATGCTGACCAATATTTTTACCTTTCCTCTCGCCGGGTCTATCTCCGCAACTTTTCCATCGTGATCTTTGAAAGGGCCGTCGATAATCTTAACCGGGTCGCCCGGAGCTACTTCGATTTGGAATTGGGGGGTTTCTGCGCCCATGCGCTTTTGCAGGTACTCGATTTCCTGACGGGAAACCGGTATAGGAACCGTGCCGGAACCGATAAAACCGGTAACATTGGGGGTATTTCTCACCACATACCAGGATTCATCGGTTACTATCATTTCCACTAGGACATATCCAGGATATATCTTTTCTTCCACGGTTTTTCGCTTGCCGTTCTTGATCTTGATTTTCTTTTCCTTGGGCACCATGATCTGGAAAATCTTATCTTCCATATCCAAAGACTCAATCCTTTGCTTAAGGTTTCGAGCTACCGCATCTTCATAGCCGGAATATGTATGTATAACATACCAGTTCCGCTCTTGGGATACTTGCTGTTTTGGCATAGACCTTACAAAATAATGAACCTTTGGATAATGTTCGTGAAAATATAGTCAAAGAAACCTAAAAACGCGGCTACCGCGACGGAAAACACGATAACTAGAATCGTATTAAAAACTGTTTCCTTGCGTGTAGGCCAGTTTACTTTCTTGACCTCTGTGCGCACCTC
The DNA here is from genome assembly GCA_964479725.1 of uncultured Candidatus Saccharibacteria bacterium. Taxonomy (GTDB): domain Bacteria; phylum Patescibacteriota; class Minisyncoccia; order Minisyncoccales; family UBA10102; genus CAYZNF01. The sequence continues at coordinate 62,707 of CAYZNF010000002.1, read as the reverse complement.
CTTGAGGAACGCTGTGAGTTTTGTCGGGAGTGAAGTTGCATTCATTTTAAAAAAGACCCTTTGGGCCATGCCCTACTCTACCAAATCGCGGGTAAAATGTCAATTAGTCAAGCAAGAGCTTGGGGATGAACCTAAACATCCAGATTTTGGACGGATTTCGCGTGGGTTTGGATGAATTTCTTTCGCGGAAGCACCTCATCCCCCATCAGGATATCGAAAGTCTGGTCTGCGGTTTTAGCGTCGTCAATGCGCACCTGGAGCAGCAAGCGTTTATCGGGACTCATAGTTGTTTCCCACAATTCGCCGGGGTTCATTTCCCCCAAACCCTTGTAACGCTGAATATTGATGCCAGGAATTTTATCTCCAGGCGCCTTTGCCTCTATTTCGGTTTCCGCGGCTTCTGGTTCGGCTGCTTCTTTTTGGGCTTTTTTGGCGGCTTTTGTTTGGCTCTTCGCGCTCGCGACGTGGTCTTTTTTAAAGCGATCAATAATCTGATTTTTTTGCTCTTCAGCATAGGCATATTCTAATTTTTTGCCGATAGCAATCTTGTACAACGGCGGCTGGGCAATATACAAGTATCCTCTTTCGATTATAGGTTTGAAATAGCGGTAAAACAGTGTAAGCAAAAGCGTCCGGATGTGTGCGCCGTCAACATCGGCATCGGTCATAATGACAATGCGGTGGTAGCGCAAACGTTCGATGTCAAAATCTTCAGCGATTGCCGCTCCCAGCGCAATGACCAAGGCCTTTACTTCTTTTGAGGCAAGGATTTTGTCTAAACGAGCGCGTTCGACGTTTAGGATTTTTCCGCGTAATGGCAATATAGCTTGAAATCTTCTGTTGCGGGCCATTTTAGCCGAACCGCCTGCCGAATCTCCCTCGACAACATATAGTTCGGATTCTTCCGGGTTTTTGGATGAGCAGTCCGCCAGTTTTCCGGGAAGCGCCAATCCTTCAAGGATGCCCTTTCGTATGACAGTTTCGCGCGCCGCACGGGCGGCCTTCCTGGCTTTGGAAGCCAGCAAACATTTTTCGATGATTGCCCTTGCGTCTTGGGGGTTTCTTTCCAAAAAATCGGTAAGGGCTTCGGCGACGATTGTTTCGACCGCATTTTTTGCCTCCGGGCTGCCAAGTTTTGCTTTTGTCTGGCCCTCGAATTGTGGTTCGGGGATTTTTACCGAAACAGCTACGGTCAGTCCTTCGCGCACGTCTTCGCCAGTCAGCGTTTCTTCACCCTTGAGTATATTGTTTTTCCTTGCGTAGTCGTTGAGTGTCCTGGTAAGGGCGGTCCTGAAACCGGTTATATGCGTACCGCCTTCGGGAGTGTAAATGTTGTTGGCAAAACCCTCTTCGTAGGATTCGAATTCCTGGGTGTAAATGAAAGCAATTTCTGCCTGCACTCGCTCCCTCTCGGATCTGACATAAAAAACATTATCGTGGAGCGGAACCCTTCCGCGCGTAAGATGTTTTACATACGACGCAAGGCCGCCTTCAAAATAGAAAGAATAAGGAACAGGCAGGGCTTCCCTTTTGTCTAAAAACGTCATGCGCACCCCGGGCGTAAGATAGGCTTGCTGTCGCAAACGGTTAAGAATGCGCTTTGCGTCGTAGGTAGTATCGGGAAAAATTTCCGAATCTGCCTCAAAAATAATGGTGGTTCCCCGCAGTTTTGACTTCTCAACTTTTTTGACAGGACCCTTAGGCTTGCCGCGCATGTATTCTTGTACGTACAAAAAACCATCGCGATGCACCTCTGCCCGCATGTATTTTGACAGAGCATTGACTACCGACACGCCCACGCCATGCAATCCTCCGGATACCTGATAGGTTTTTCCGCCGAATTTTGCCCCGGCGTGCAAAGTAGTCAGAACGGTTTCAAGAGCTGATTTTTTTGTTTGAGCGTGAATATCCACTGGAATTCCTCGGCCGTCATCGTCTACCTGCACTTTGTTGTCTGCGTGTATGGCAACAGAGATGTTTCGGGCGTATCCGGCCATGGCCTCATCTATGGAGTTGTCTACAACCTCTTTAATCAAATGATGCAATCCGTCTGGCCCGGTGGAGCCAATGTACATGCCTGGGCGTTTGCGGACCGGATCCAAACCCTCCAGCACGAAAATATCTTTTGCGCCATAGTCGCTTGTTTGTGCGGGTTTTTCTTTAGCCATAATATTATATGATTCTAATCTACAAATGATATGCGAATACTACGAATGAAGAATTGAAATTTATTTGTAGCATTCGTATTCATTCGTTGATTCGAATTATCTATCATCGGACTTCCCATTCGGGATTTTGTTCCAATGCGCTGATTATTTTGGTGTGCAATTGGTCAACTTCCTCATTAGTCAGAGTTCGGTCGTTTGCCTGGTAGAGTATGTTAAAAGCCATACTTTTCTTACTTTCACCTATTTTCGCTCCTTCGTACACATCAAAGATATCCACATCTTCCACAAGCTCTCCGCCCGCAGTCTCGATTAGATTTTCTATATCTACCGTGCGTATGTTGGAAGGTACAATGATTGCAATGTCGCGTATTGATGCCGGAAAACGGGAAGCTGGACGGTATTCTTTTTCTTCGCTGGCAAGGGATGAGACTGCGTCAAAGTTAAGGGAAAACGCGCATACAGGTTTGGTAATTTTAAAACGATAAAGTATATCTTGCGATATTTCTCCAAGAAATCCGATTTGCTTATCCCCCACTTTAATTTCAGCAGATTTTTTAGGATGCCATACAGTTCCGGCTTCTCTTTCTGCTATCTGCTCATGGTTGTCATACCAAACTCCAGGTATCCCCAAACTCTCAAAAAGAAAATCAACGATTCCTTTGATATCATAAAAAGATTGGTTGAACATAATTCCTGTCGCTTCGTTTTCTTCGCGGAGTCTTCCGGATTCCTTAAAATATATTTTGCCGATTTCGAAAAGTTTAATGTCGGGGTGTTTTTTCTGGTTCAAAGCAATATTCTTCGCAAGGTTTTCGATTAAGCTGGGGCGCATGTACTTTATGTCCTCGCTTAAGGGGTTTTCCAGCTCAACAAGCCTCTTTATTTCGTATTCCGAATACCGGAACTGCGCAACATCAGCCTGGCCGATGAATGACAAATTATACGTTTCCGTCATGCCGGCGGTTTTTAGGGCGTCCCGGAGCTGATCTTGCCAAAAAATGTTCAAGTTTTTTTCGTGGGCAAGCAAGGAAGCGGCGGGAAAATGCTCGACAATATGTTCGTATCCATAAATTCTACCAATCTCCTCAATAAGATCTTCCGGAATGCTTACATCAACCCTTCTTGTGGGAATTGTTACTTGCAAAAGCCGTTTGTTTTTTGAGCCTTTTTTTGGAATAACCGAAAACCCAAGCCGCTTTAGTATCGCAATGCTTTCTTTGTCCGGTATTTGGAGGCCAAGCAGCCTATCGGCATATTCAAGATCGAGAGAAATAACGGTGGGTCTGGTTTTTTTGGGATAAATATCAATTATTTGGGTTAGTGTGCCGCCTCCCAACTGCTGGATCAGGTACCAGGCTCTTTTCAAACCCGTTTCGGCAATGTTGGGATCAAGTCCGGCCGCATACATGTCAGCCGCTTGCGTACGATAGTCGAGCTGTTTTTTGGTTCGGTAAATATTTTCGGAATCAAATGCGGCTGCCTGCAGAACTATATTTTTTGTTTCCTCGGATATGCCGCTCACTTTTCCGCCTTTAATACCGGCAAGGTCAATTAAACCGTTCGCATCTTCAATAACCAAAGCGCCTTCGGGGAGCGACAGTTTGGAATCGTCTAAAACTACAAGCTCTTCTCCTTTTACGGCTTTGCGTACAAGCATTTTATGGCCCTGAATTTTATCGTAGTCAAAAGCGTGCATAGGCTGGCCGATTTCAAGCATGACGTAGTTGGTAACGTCAACAATGGTGTTGATTGAATTAATGCCAACAGCCTCAAGGCGATCTTTAAGCCATTTTGGAGATTCTCTTACTTTGATTCCCTCTATAACCAAAGCGGCGTAGCGAGTAACAAGTTCCTTGGCTGTGATTGTTGTCTGTAGGGGCTTTAAAGTGCCGCGTTTGACCGTAAGGGTGCTTTTTTCGGGCTCAACAAGGGTTTGACCGGTAATTGCCGCTACCTCTCTAGCCATACCAAGATGATTCCAGGTGTCATGCGCTCTGTTTGGCAGGACAGAAATATCAAAAATCCAGTCTTTTCCCGCACGGGTTACTTCCTCAACTTCAAAGGCGTGCATGGCCAAAAGCGTCTCCAGTTTCTTTGGGGCCGATAAATTTTCTTTTATGTAGTCTTTGAGCCAGTTATATGAATAAAGCATGATTCGAATCTACAAATGTATGCGAATTCTACGAATGAAGAACTGCATTTATTTTTAGAATTGTCGCAGGAATCCCAATTCCCCGCTGTAAAACAACCGAATGTCGTTTACTTTGTATTTCATCATTGCCAATCGATCAATGCCCATGCCAAAGGCAAACCCTTGCCAGTCCTTGGGGATATACTTTACTGCTTCAAATACTTTAGGATGCACCATACCGGCTCCCATCATTTCGAGCCATCCTGCTTGGCCGCAACTTTGGCAGCCGTTTCCTTTGCAAAATACGCAGCTCATATCCACTTCAAAACCAGGTTCCACAAAAGGAAAATAGCTTGGCCGCAAACGTAGGGTAACCGGTGAGTCAAAAAACCGGCGATAAAATTCCCGCAGAATTGCCTTGAAATTGGCAACCGAAACTGTTTTTCCTACCATTAAACCTTCCAGTTGGTATAGTTGAAATCCATGCCGGGCATCTGTTGCTTCGTACCTGAATACCCGCCCCGGGGCAATAATTCTTAAAGGAGGATTGTTTTTTTCCATATAGCGCACTTGCACTGGGCTTGTATGGGTACGAAGGAGCATATTCGCGTTTCTTGGCTTTAGCCAGAAAGTGTCCCACATATCGCGCGCGGGATGGTTTGGCGGAATGTTGAGCGCGTCAAAATTATACCACTCGCTCTCAATCTCCGGCCCTTCGGCAACGCCAAAGCCCATCCCTTCAAAAATTTCAATTGCCCTGCGCTGTGCCAAAGTAATGGGGTGAAGATGCCCCTGGGAAAACTTTGTGCCCGGGGCGGTAATATCAATCCATTCATTCTTCTCCTTTTCGCGCAGTTCCTTGTTTCCCAGTTCGGCTTTTCGATTTTGATGCCACGAAAGCAAATCTTGCTTTAACTCATTGGATTCTTTGCCGGCTTTTTCGCGTTCGGCTTCGTCTAGCGTTGCGAGGGAACGCAAAATAAGGGTTAATTCTCCCTTTTTGCCTAGAAACTTTCGCAAAACCTCGTCTAATTCTTTTAGGCTTTGGCTATGCAAGATCTCTTGTTCTGCCCTCGTTCGTAATTCCGATATACCCATATTCCTCTTTTTATTATAGCGCAAAATACATACCAGTTCAACCATTTTTGCTTAGAGGTCTCGCTTCTCCGCGGCAAGGATGCCTGCTCCTAAAAGCAGAAGCGAACTGGCGAGAAGGATATAGATATTTGAGAAATCCAAAAATCCCCGCAAAATTTCATGGGTGGGGCCGTAGTACTTGAAAAACGACAGGAAATAAAAATTTTCGACCGTTTCGTTGATCGTAGAAAAAATCTGGAGCGTGGAAGAAAGCAAGAAAAATCCGCCTGAAATGCCCAGTACCGCAGTGGAGCGGGAGAGAATCATTGAGAAAAATGAAGAAAAAGAAAACAGGAAAAAAGCAAGCGCTGAACCTGCGATGAAAAACAGGGCAAGGCCTTTCGGAGGCAGTATGCTAAAATTTCCCGTAACTGCAAAAGATGCTATGAGCGTCAATAAGCTCGTTGAAATGACAAATACGATAATCAAGTACAATGAAGCGAGTTTTACGGCAAGAATGCTCATTCGGGTGGCGGGAAGCGTAAACAAAAAATCCGCGGTTCCCTTTTCGATCTCGTGGGCAAGCACTCTGCGGCCCAAGAAAAAACTAAGAATCATGATAATAAACATCCAGTTGAAATCAAAATACGAGGCTGCAAGGAAATTTTCAATTCCGCCCGGAAACGCATCGTCGAAATTTGAATATATAATAGCGGCCAGGAAAGAATGGGCAGCCAGGATTAAAACATACCAGAATATGGTCCATTGGGCTTCTTTGACAATTTTTTTGAGCAATGCAGTAAACATCATGTAATTTCTTTGTAATATTGCAAAAAAATCTGTTCCAGGTCGGGATATGTGATAGTGATGTCTTTTACTTTGCAGCTTGCTAGCACGCTTACAATATCTTGGAGCGTGGAAGGATTGGCAAGGATTTGGAGAGTGATTTCAGTCGCGTTTTTTACCGCAACCCCGGGAATTTTTGTGAAATTTTCAATGTTGTAGGTATCGGCAAAGATAATTTCCACCAATTTTTGCCTTTGGCGCTGGAGAGTCTGGATTGTTTCAATATCCACGAGTTTTCCCTGGCGTACAATACCTACCCGGTCGCACACTTTTTCGACCTCGATAAGGTTGTGCGAGGAAAAGAAAATGGTCATCCCCTGCTTTTTAAAATCAGTTAAAATTGCGTACAATTCGTGCTGTGCTATTGGGTCCAACCCATTTGTCGGTTCGTCTAAAATAGCGATATCGGGATTATGGGCAAGCGCGAGAAGTATGGCAATTTTCTGCTTATTCCCTTTCGACAGTTTTTTGATGGGTGTTTTGAGATTGCATTCCAATCTCCGCTCGATTTCATTTGCGATTTGGGGATCAGCTTTGCGTTTATAAAAGGCGGAAGCTAGATTGAGCAGTTCTTTCCCCGTCATTTTTTCGTACAAGATCATGTCTCCCGACAGGTATCCAATATGCTGTAGTATCTGGGCATAGGATTTGCGGATGTCTTTGCCAAAAATCATAGCCGTGCCTTTCGTTGGCTTAATAAGCCCAAGCAGAAGGCGGATGGTTGTGGTTTTGCCTGCTCCATTCGGACCCAAGAAACCAAAAATCTCTCCGTTTTGTATAGTGAGATTAAAATCTTCGATACCCCGGGTTTTGCCGTAATACTTTGTCAATTCCCGGGTCTCAATGACAATATTTGCCATACTATAAAATTACTAACTATTGAGCTTGTTTTTGGTGTTCTTAATCTTCCAAATAAATACAGCTAAACTTACTGTCCAAAAAACAAAGAATGCAAGGAAAAGCCAATCAAAGAGCTTATATTGAGAAAATAGATCGCTGGCGTATTTTCCGCTTAAATATCCCGAAACAACCAGGAAACTGGTCCAAGAAAAAGATCCTATAACAGAAAATATCAGCCATTTCTTGAAGGGCATTCGCATAGCGCCAGCTATCATCGGAACAAAAGCTCTGCCGTATCCTGAAAAATGGTAGAAAAGCAAAAACCACGCCGCTCGTTTTTCTATTTTTGCCAATATTAGGGACTTTTTATCTTGGGGCATCCATTTTTCAAAGCGCTTTCCTAAAATTGATTTTCCCATAGCATAACTGGCAATATCGCCAAGAATAGTTCCAGTTATTGCTAGGATAAAAACCATATACATGGATAGTTGTCCTATTCCTGCATAATAGCCGCCCAAAAGAACAGTAATTACGCCAGGCGCGGCAAAGCTCACTAAAGCCAGGCCTTCAAGAAAAGTGCTTAATGGGAGCAGCCAATACCAATTGCCAAGGAAAATTTCCCGGACCGCCTCTACAACAAAATCAAAAGTAGGCACATTGATAGCCCTTATTTGACATTCCTTATTTGGACTGTATCTGCAACGGCGTGAATGATTTTTGGATCAGTTTTTTTGCCTGCTTTGGCGCTTGGATGCAGGAAAAGGGTCCGCATTTCGTTTCCCGACAGAGGTGAAATATTGAAGGCGAAAAATGGACCTATTTCCCTATTTCGGGATGTCTCTCTAATATAAAGTTTTTCGCCTAAAATGCCTTTTGCAGTAGTTACGGTTTCGAGTTTTACAATTTCAGCGCATGAAGCTTGATTATCGGAAAGGTTTTTCGAGCAAAGATCAATGGCTTTTGCGGCCATGAATTCTCCATAGCTTAGTTGCGCTTGCTCCTGGCCGGAAATGGCTACACTGACTTGCGTGCCAGAAGCGGTATCCTGCCTGCCTATGAGCATGCTTCCGCCCATGTATTCGGTGATGCCTAAAGATACGGGATACTCAAGCGAAAATCCCAGTTCGGGGTTGCTGTATGTTTTTGTTTTGTGCCCGTTAAGGACAGAATCGCTTCCCCAAAGACCGAGGAAAGCAAGTGAAGCCCCAAAAAATAATATTGCGCCAAAAATAATTTTTGTTCTCATATTATTGCATTGTACCACAATCTAACCCATTATTGCACGGGATTGATGGGTTGAGACGGTTGGGTTGAGATTTTTTTCCGTCGCGTAAACAAAATCGCGACAATGCCAATAAACGCCAAAGCAATCAGCGCATTAGCGGCAATAAGGAGTTTTCCCAAGCCCGTGCTAAAGAAGAATTTATCTGCGGATTGGGGTACCCTGGCGTCAAGCGAGGTGCGTTCAGGATTGTTAATGGCAACGCGTATATCCAGCCCGTGTTCGGTAAAAGCAAGACCTGCGCCAAAATCTTTGAAGTACTCCCATTCAGCTAGTACTGTGTTCATGTCAAACGCAGATGTGATCGTTCCAAGGGACACTTTTTTAAGGGAGTTTGCGGGCTCGTCGTAATAATAATCGTAAGACCGCGAAGCAGTATTAACTTCGCGCATGTTGTAGGATTTTTCGCCTGCCCTGATATAAGGAATGCCATTTTCTGCGTAGAGCTTTGCGTCGAACCACTCTGTCGGAGCGTAGCGGTAGTAGATTTGGGTGTTCTCGATTGTTCCGTTGTAGTTGGGCAATGCCTTTGCCAGCACAAGGGCTTCGGTATAGTACATCGTATATTTCTTGAAATCAGCGCCGCGAGTAAAAGAGGCCCATTGCTCCTTAATAAGATTTTGGATCCACGGTTTAAGAGCTGTGCCGTCAACAAACGCCAAGACATTCTGCTTTGTGCCGATATAATCAAAAAGGCGCGCAACAGAGCTGCTCCACGTCTGCTTTATTGCGCCTTGATCGATGATCTTATTGAGAGCGTTTTGGGAAATAGTGAGGTAAAACCTGTCGTGGAGGAAAGTGTAATAAAGATTTATAAAGCCAAGAGGAATCACGTAGAAATCTACGTCGTTGTATGAGTTTTTAAGAGGTTCTGTGGCGCTGAAACTGAAAAATCCCATGTCGTAATCGTTACGACTGTTTCCTCCCATTTCTTTGTTGTACCATCGGAAAACATGTTCGAGAAATTTTTTTGCACCTTCTGTATCGTCTATGGCCAGTCCAAAATACGCATCAAATTTAGCGAAATCTGAAATTTTGTATTCCATGGCATCACCCACGGCAATAGTAGCTTCGTTTCCGATAAAATCAAAGAGCTCTTCGGGTTCATTCCATTCGAGTTGCTTGGCAAGCATATCCTTAACTAGCACAATCGCTTCCGTGCGTGGTTTTTCCGCTATGGTGCAGAATTTACTTACCGGATCCCTTGGGTAGGGCCTTATTTCATAATAATCCTTCGCGCATTTTTTATAGTTTTCGTCAAATTCCTGCGGGGCTGTTTTGTATAAGGCGTATAAAATGTCGTCGGTATTGAATTTTGAGATGATTTGGAAAGATGGGATGCGGTCCGGGTTTTTTATGAACTGAAATTCAGCGCTTTCCCCTCCGGCCAAACTTTTAAGCCAATTGTAGCGAGATTCGTTGATTAGGGGCAGTATGACGGTATGAAAGCGTATATGGTCGCCAACGAGAATCGCAATACCGACAGGATCAATGAATTCCTGCCAATATTGTTCATACTGTTCACGAAATTCGTCATACGACGATCTTTCGCCAGGAAAGACTTCTTTGATAGGTACTTGTCGCACGGGAGTAATGTTATAAACAGTGCCCCAGTCTTTATGAGACACAATGCCGTTTTCATCTATGGAATAATTCTCTATACTGGCTATGGTCTTGGGCGCAATGTACTGCTCATCGACAAGCTGCTGAAAAGAGAGCGGCCACTTTCCGGTAATATCTCTGTAGGCAATAGAAACATATTGGAGATCCACAAGAGCTTTTGCTATGATATTTCTGCGCTTTGAATTTATGCGATAAGCCGGACTAGTAAGTTTCTGAATAAATGCTTCGGAAAGGTACACAAATCCGTCGTATTCTTTTTCCATGACAGAAAGGATATAGGCGAGATCCTTGGCGTTTGCCAAGGACTTGGAAGTTCCGGAAATCCGGGAAATTTCGTCAAATAAATCAGGGTGGCTTGCTACAATGTAGTAATCCCCCGCCTTTCCATGGGTGCCGGAAGGAGCAGTGAGAAATTTTGAGGGAAAATCGCTGATTTCTGATTTGACCTTAAAAATAAGGGCGTACTCGGTATTAGGAAAAATATCGATGTCGTGTGATATAAAAGCCGCTTCGTCAAATACGTCAGACAAACGGGGAATATGAGAAATGCCAAGACGTTGAAATATCTTTTCTCGATAAGATATTGCATTGCCCACCCCATATATTCTCGACAAAGGCTTAGCCATTTTTTTTTTTTTTTTTTCAAATTCGTCAAATTTTTCCGCACTGCTGAAATATGCGAGAGAATAGTCGTTTGGAACAAGGGAAAATATCTCTGGAATGCGCGGTTTGCTTTCCGTCATGGTCTCCCAGGGATGGGATTTGATAGTAAGAGGCTGAACCGCGGAAATTGGCATGGCCGTTGACGGAGGGGGTGTAAAACGCAATTCAAAGGATGACCCTTTCTTTATATATGTAAAGTTTTTCGGGATATTTGGCAGGTATTTAGGAATCAGTTGGTCTAGACTTTGCGGATAAACGTAATTATTGTCGTAGTAGTATTTATTTAGAGCGTAGTCTATGCGCTGACGCTCTTCTCTTGCCGCGGTATCTTCTCTCTCCGCATTGATTGAGCCCAATTGCAGGCTTTCATCTATGGCGGCCATGCCAGTAAGCGTGCTAATTGAAGTTCCTGCTAAAGAATTAAAAGAAAGGAATGAGTCGGTATTAAATCCTCCGGTAAGCTCAAGAGAAAGGGGCGATAGTCCCCGAGGCTGAATCAAATAGTCGTCTGCAGAGGTTTTTGATTTTTCTGTCGTAGCTCTTGCGCCGATTTCGGATTTATACTTTAGCATTTTGTATTCGGTGTATTGGAGAAAATTCGGAACTTGTTCAAGTTCACGGCGCAATTCCAGGAGCCGAGACGTTTTTTCGACTTGAGGCGTAGGCGTGGGAATCCGCAGCGGAGTAGAAGGCGAAGCGCCGGCGGCTGAAGGCAGGATAACATTGATTAAGAAAATTATAAAAACAACAGTTGTCGCCAAATGCCTCTTATTGAGAAAATGTTTCACAAGAAATAAATTAATGAATAAAGCAAAAGATATTTTATAATAAAACACTCAACGCAGCTCGTCAATAAAAGATACCCACCCTATTGAGAATTGACGCGGGGTTGGGAACAAAATATAATGATTGCATTCGGTTCAGAGGGGGAAGTTTATGGTTGAGGCTGTGGCAACAGCGACAAGATGGGCAACCTGGCGAGAGGCGCAGTCCTATGTGCCACGTATCGCCAGTTTGCCAGGAGTGGTACACACAGGGCTGTCCCTGGAGACGGGTTCGGAACGAAAGACTGTGCTACGTGTCGCCTTGGACTGCTCGGTTCTTACGGCCGCGATTCCTACCGAAATCTCGTGGCAGGATCAGGGGGTAAGGGTCATTCTCCCCGTCGCCATCGTTGTTGCCTAGCACCTCATCAGACCAGCACATTGCAAAAGCTCGTCTCCATCCCGGGGGCGAGCTTATTTAATAAGTAAGGTTAAACCTTACTTCCACAAACAGCGTTTGTTTTCACGAGCTTCACGCTCGGCGGCGCGAAATTCTTCAGCATGACGAACATCCGGCGAATATGTGGAAACTTTGGCGTAGCCTTGCCGCACCATTTCAAGATTTACGAAGGTATCTTCGACATACACATATCTAAGCAATCTTCCATACCTGTCTTTTTCTGAAACATCTTTTTCCAAACGCACTTCTTTGCTTTCGATGAGTTCCTTGAGCTTAGCTTTTGCTTCTTCATAAAACATTTCTCCTTTCTCTGGCGTATCAATGCCGATAAGGCGCACACGTTCTTTTGTCGCAAGCTCCAGCGTGTCGCCGTCAATTACAAGCCTTGTATGATTTCGCAGGGTTTCTTCCTGTTGCGGCTGAAAAAGAGGAGCTTGGTTTGTGGTTTCAATCCACCCCAACAACGCGGCAAGAACCAGTATAACAAGCAAAATTATTTTTCTTTTCGAAAGGAATTTTGCCATAAGAATACACTATGAGACGATTTTAAGGCTTGGCAATGTCGCGAGGCAAAACCAAATTAATTGCCCAGCGCACCGCAGTGCGCAATTTTGCCCGCAGGCCGATAAGATTACAAAGGTAAGCTGTGCGATATATAAACCAAGCAAGGGGGCCCGAAAAATGCAATCCGAGTATCCGTGCCAGCGCCCCGCCTTTTCCCAAGGAAACAATAAAACCTTTATCTCCCCATTTGAAAGGGCGCAGAGGCTTGCCCATAAGAAGCGAAAGAATATTTCGAGCGGCTAGTTTTCCTTCTCTTGCGGCAAATTGGGCGCGCATAGGATACGGCTGTTGTGTTTCGAGATCGGCAATATGAGCTTGATCGCCAACAATAAACACGCCGGGATAGGTTTGGAGCTGGAGGAATTCGTTGACTCGAATACGCTTTTTCTCGTCAATGTCCAACGACGCGCCGCTTTCGATCATGATGCTCGCCGCTTTTACTCCCGCGGTCCAAATAACGGTTTTAGCTTCAATAAATCTGTCCTGCGTTTTTATTCCATTGGCGGTTACTTCAATTACTTTTTGGCTGTACAAAACATCAACATTCCCCTTCCTGCACAGCACCTTCCGTGCTTTTGCCTGAAACCATGGCTCTTCTTTCGAAAGCAAAGTTTTTTCAGCTTGCACCAAAGTTATTTTAGGTTTTACCGACAAGCGCGGAAAGGTCTGTCTCAATTCTGTTGATGTATAGTCAACGAGTTCTCCCGCAACCTCAACCCCCGTAGCGCCGCCGCCGATTATGGCAAAATTCAAGAGTTTTTTCTGCTCCGCAACGTTCGCAAATTCAGCTTTTTCAAAAGCATGTATAATTGTTGCGCGCAGCCTTTTTGCGTCTTCAATGGTTTTTAACGGCTGGGCGAATTCTTTAGCGCCAGGAATATCAAAGTAATTTGTTTCGGAGCCAAGGGCCGAAATGAGATAATCATAATTTAAAGTAATTTCTTGTTTGCCCTTCTCAATTTCATGGCATCGTCGCACAATAACTGTCTGGTTTTCAAAGTCTATTTTTATTGCTTTTCCTTCAAAAAATTTAATTTTCTCTCGCGGAAGAATGTGGCGAATTGGCTGAATAACGTCAAAGGGCGAAAGCGTACCCGTTGCCACTTCGTGAAGCAAAGGCACAAAAACAAAACTATCCCCTTCGTTGACAAGCGTTATTGAAAAATGCGGCAGATTTTTTGATTTGCGTAGAAGCTCGAGGACCGCGTTTAATCCCGCGAAACCCCCGCCGAGTATAACAATGCGTATCTTTTTCTCTAAATCCTCGATTTCCTTGTCGTCAAAACCGAAATAGTGCGCAATTTCGTGCCAAACCGTAAGGCGTATTTCGTTTTTTATTTTCTCTTGAGTATCGGCAATTTGCTCGATATTTTCCTGAAACAAGCTTATTTTGTCCGGGAGCACATTCCCAAAGCCTTTCCCCCATTCTGTTTCGGGTACCCCCTGGTAAAGGCCAAGCAGCGTGTTTTCGGGGTCGTCTTGCATTTCTTCGAGCTGATCTCGACTCGGCCTATCTTCCACGATAATGGCAGCATTTTTTAAGTATTTCCTAACGTCATTCGGCAAAGCTTCGATTGCCTCCCCTACCATTGCTTCGAATTGTTCTTTGGAGTATTGTGCCATACTTCGTTTAAAATAAATTCGGCTCTTGCCGCCACAGGATTTACGGGAACCCTTATAATCGGATAACCCAATTCGCTGTAGACGCCATAAAGCAAATTCCCTATACGCGCGGAAGTGTTTGCGTCTTCCATGCGTGCGTAATCATTTTCAAAAAATGGGAGGGAATCTAATAGGAATATTCCTTTATAGCGGCAGTACACGCTTTGAAATATAAAACCAGAATCAATTTCCGCCAATTTGCAGTATGCGGCGGCACAAGGAGTTCCGGAATCCAGGAAAGTAATGCTGTCGGCCGACACTTTGGCCTCGAGTATTTTTCTCTCCGCCAAAATTTTATGCTGAAATTCCAATACATTGCTTCGGATTTCCCGCAGTGTTTTCCCATTCGCCAATTCCCTATCGATCACGGCTCTAGCGGCTTCAGGGATTGTTGGATAGCCCATTTTTGCCAAATAACTAACTAGGGTTGTCTTGCCCGATGACGGCGGCCCCGCAATAACGTACCAGTTTGTGTCCATAAATAAACTAACCTATACAAAATCGGCCATTATTAAGTATAATACCCTACTTTTTGCTAATTGGCATCAACTCATTTGTGGACAAAACAATAAAACTGCTATGCTATAATAGAGAAGTTGCTAAAAAGGCAATAGCTAAGAGAGGGTGTGCTGATGAAAGTAAGAAGCGCTTGGACGAATGCCTATCTCAAACGATTTGGTCCTGGAAGAAATGGCACTACAGGCGAAGGATTGGTGTACCAACTGCAACAGGAGGCAGGACTTACCGGCAATATTGGTGGCCGGGACGTTCTTGTCGTCGGAGATACAGGAAACTACATCGCAGGAATTCTTCGGCAACTTGTTCCCGGATTGCAGATTGCAGTTTCCCAAGGAGATGTGGTGCAACACGACGGTACATTCGATGCGGCTATTGCGTTCTGCTGTCTCGCAGACGCGGATAACCCGGCGGATATGCTGGCCCGGCTCAAACTTGCTGTGCATAAAGGAGGCAGGGTAGCTCTGTTGGAGCTGGATTGGTTCACAATGAGTATTTTAGGTTCCGGCTTGCTTTCCATGAGGGAGTTGCACGAGAGGGGTGTTTCCGCGGTTGTGCGGCATCCCGTTGCCATAAGGGAACTTCTCTTAGATCCTGTTGGCGCACATGGACTGCAATTTGCTGTGGTAAAGGGTTTGCGCATTGAACGCGAGGTTCTGTGCGAATCCGGGACATTGGACGCAAGCAATTTCTTTCGTCTTCGGGCCATAGCTCAAAGTCTGGGTGAATACGGACAGCGCTGGTGGCGCGAGTTGCTCCTTGCGTCCGAACAACGGCGATTCTACGCGAGTTGCTGGGCTCACTTGGGAGCCGGCAAGCGTAATAAATTGCGCGGTGGCCCATACATCTGGACCACCGCGTTTTACTTATTTAGGAGTTTGGCAAATAACGTCCGCCCAAACAAAACCTCGGCAGGATACTTTGCCGAAGCTAGTTGCCCAATCAGACAGATTCTGCCGCTAGAAGATTAAGCTGCGAGGGCCTCCACAATTGACCATAGCGCTATCCCGCCCGCCATTGCTCCAAGCGCGACAAAGCTAAAAGTTCGTACCTGATTCATGGTATTTATAATAAAGATGTGACTCTGCTTATGCACTGACGACGGAGCCAGGGATTTTTTCTTGCAAAAATATGTACTAAAGTTTTCTTGCTTGAGGCACCCTAAATGCGATATACAAAGCAATACCCCAAATAAGCAGTAAGACGGGAGTGGCTATCTCTTTCCATAGCGTCCAGTCGAAAGGAGACACAAGAATCATTCCGTTGACACTCGCCTCGCTTGCAAATTCATTGAGGACATACACTGTAATGGAATATTCCGCTACGAACAAAGTTACCGCGGTCAAAAGAAGACTCATGACTTGGAGTTGGATCCCTCGCTTCTTGCCTGCGCCAAAATACACGGCAAAACCAATGAGGTAGCCTACTGCAAGCGCTACATATCCGATTGCGAGATTCGTTATGGTGGCAACTAGAAACCACATCAGTCCGCTTAACGCAGCTCCTGCCAGTCCGAAAAGAAACGCCATTGGAAAGTTGATATTTTTCGTTTCCTTCTCAAACTCTTCATTCATTTTGCCAGTGCAATCGTTGCAGATATATACCGCCTCTCCTCGTTTTCCTTTGTATAATGAGGTTTGCCCCACGAGAACTTCTTTATTGCAATTGGAGCATACGGCTTTCTCTTCGGCTTTCGCCCCAATTTGATTATTTGTGTTTTCCATACTTTATTCAATACCGTGCTGAAGCATAAATGTCAAATCAAAAACAAAACGTCCTATGCAAGACGTTGTGTTTTATGCGCGGGCGACCGGACTTGAACCGGCGACCTTCTGCGTGACAGGCAGACGCTCTAACCAAACTGAGCTACGCCCGCAAATTTCGCCCAAGAACATGAGCGAAGCGAAATGTGATTGGCTTGCGAAATTTAGCGTCCCGAGCGAAGTCGAGGGACTTTGCCCTTCGACACTGCTCAGGGCACTGATTTTTATACCTAAACTAAAAAGTTTAGATAAAAATCGTGTGACAGGGGTGGGAGTCGAACCCACGACCTAGGGCTTATGAGTCCCTCGCTCTAACCAGCTGAGCTACCCTGTCGCGAATATTCCTGAAATTCTGATTTCACAAGAATCGTGTTGCGGGAGCCGGAATTGCACCGGCGTCTCAAGGTTATGAGCCTCGTATGCTACTGTTGCACCACCCCGCGCGCAGAGATGCGGCTGTTGCCACGTTCATTATTATACTACTAAGATTAGATCAAATCAAGGTCGCGGAAAGCTTCCTCATAAGCGTTAATGACAGAAACAGCCTCTTCCTGGGCAAGGTAATAATCAGGATCTCGCACAATATTGTTCCTGGTACGATGCACTTCCTGCATGCGCACAATAGATTTAACAAGGGTATCGGGAGTATTCAAAAGACGGTCATCCATGGTTTCACCCTTTATTCCCAATTTCCTTAAAACTTCGTCAAGCATTTGGTCTGCTTCCAGTATGGAAAGCTTATATTCGCTTACGTTTGTGCCCAGCAACCGCTTGCGTATCCTTTCCCAATCCCGCATGCGTTTTTGGGCCCCGCCAGCCCTGTAACGCATAAATTCGGAAACATCCTGGCCAAAACTGAATTTAATCCAGGAAGTTTTAAGAAGCACCCAAACGATGAATGAGAGAAGAATAAGTCCAACTGCGCCCATAACAATCTTGACGATAAAAATAATGGTTTTGAACCATTGCGATTGCAAAAACGGAAAAGTTTCAGAAATGAATTCAATTGCTTCCCGATATGCTCCGATAAGAGTTTCGAACATGAAGTTTAGTTTATGATTCCATACCCGCGACATTGCGTCAACTCATCTGTTCAATGCTCTTCCCTACTCCAAAGAGTATTTCCTCCCGGAACGCAGGAGCAATTATGTGCAGACCTACAGGAAGATTATCCGCAAAGCCAACCGGCAAGGAAAGCGCGGGCAAGCCAACAAGGTTTACCGGAACGGTATAAATATCCCCCAAGTACATCGCTAAAGGATCTTGGATGCGTTCTCCAATGCGAAAGGGTAGGAACGGGCAGACGGGTCCCATGACAACATCAACTTTTTGGAACGCGGCCTCGAAATCTTTCGCAAGCAGGGTGCGTATTTTCTGGGCTTTTACATAAAAAGCCTCGTAATACCCCGCGGACAAGGCGTAAGTGCCCAGCATAATACGCCGCTTTACTTCGTTTCCCAGATAAGTTCCGCGCGTAGAAAGGTATGTTTCGAGAAGATCGCCGCCTTCGGCTTGCCGCCCGAAGCGTATGCCGTCGTACCTTGCAAGGTTTGAAGAAGCTTCGGAGGTGTTAATGATATAGTAAGCGGCCAAAGCGTATTTTGTATTGGGAAGCTCAATTTCCACCAATTGAGCCCCTTCTTTTTCAAGTTTCAGAAACGTGTCCTTAATAACAGTTTCGATCTTGGGATCCAGGCCTTCGGAAAAATATTCTTTAGGAACGCCGACTCGCAAGTTTTTCAGCGCGGCGGGCAATTCTTTTGCTGTATATTCGTATTTAACGGAAGTGGAATCGAAAGGATCTTTTCCTGAAATAATTCGGAAAATTGTTTCGGCATCTTCAATGGTTTTTGCGAAAGGCCCCACTTGGTCAAGCGAAGAGGCGAGCGCAATAATACCGTGGCGAGATACAGTGCCATAGGTTGGCTTTAATCCAACAACACCGCAAAAAGACGCAGGTTGGCGTATGGATCCCCCGGTATCCTCTCCCAAAGAAAACATACACTCGCCGGCGGATACACTGGCGGCTGAACCTCCAGAACTGCCGCCTGCCACGCGGCTGAAATCATGCGGATTTTTTGTCGGGCCGAAAGCGGAGTTTTCCGTAGAGGCTCCCATGCCAAATTCATCCATATTTGTTTTGCCAACAAGCACTGCACCCGCATTTTGCAGCCGTTTTGCGACGGTAGCATCATACGAAGCAACATAATTCTCGAGAATTTTCGAAGCGGCAGTGCATCGGGTATCCTTCACCAAAATCGCATCTTTCAGTGAATACGGAATACCTGCAAGCGAAGGCAGAGATTCGCCTTTGGCGATTTTTTCGTCTATTTCTTTTGCTTGCGAAATAGCTATATCCGGAGTTGGCGTAATGAAAGCGTTAATATCCTTGTCTTTTTCTGCAATCGCGGCCAAGTATTGCTGACAAAGTTCTTTGGCGGATATCTCCTTTTTGGAAAGTTTTTCGAGGGTTGAAGCTATTGTATCCATATCTTTCTTATTCTGACAGTATGGACTTTACTTTTATAAAACCTCGTTCGGTGGCGGGAGCGGCCTCCAGTAGTTTTTGGGCAAGGGCAGGATTCGCAACGGCCGCGATATCCTGTCGCAGCACGTTTTCTTCTTTTACCGAATGAATCATAGGCTGGACATTTGCGACACCCACCTCGTTGAGCAAATTAAAATAATCCAAAATCTCTGAAAGATCCTTCTGGAATTTTTCAGTTTCGTCTTCCGCAAGTTTGATGCGGGCTAAATTTGCGATATGCGCTACCTGTTCTTTTGAAATCATAAAGATGATTCGAATCTACAAATGTATGCGAATTCTACGAATGAAGAATTGAATTTTATTTGCAGCATTAGAATTCATTCGTAGATTCGGATTATTTAGGGGGTTCGAGATTATCTGTTTCGACCAAAACATCATGGAGTTCGTCTAAATTCTCAAGTACGTAGCCGGCTCCCCTTACCATTGCCGTCAAGGGATCCTCTACAATTGACGTTGGCATTTTTGTTTCTTTCGCGATGAGCAAATCCAATCCGCTCAAAAGCGCACCGCCTCCGGCAAGATAAATGCCGCTTTTCATGATATCGGCCAAAAGTTCGGGCGGAGTTTCTTCTACGGTCGCTTTTACTTCGTTTACAATCTGCCGCACCGAACGTTCCATTGCCTTGCGTACGTCCGCTTCAGATATGGTAATTTCTTCGGGAAGACCGGTAACTAAATTCCTGCCTCGCAAAGGCATATCTTTTTTTTCTTTGCCGGGAAATGCCGAACCGATTTTTAATTTGATTTCTTCGGCAGTGCGCTCTCCGATAAGCAGTTTATATTCATCTTGGGAAAAATGTATGATATCCTCATTGAGTTTATCCCCCGCTATACGCAAGGATTTTGATAAAACAATACCGCCAAGGGAAATAACAGCCACTTCAGCGGTTCCTCCGCCAATATCGACAATAAAGTTTCCATTAGCCTCCTGTACGGGCAAATGCGCGCCAATCGCGGCGGCCATCGGTTCTTCGATAAGGTACACCTCGCGGGCGCCCGCGGAAAGCGCTGCGTCGCGCACAGCTTTCTTTTCCACCTCGGTAACCCCGCAGGGAATGCCGATAATAACGCGGGGGCCAGGAGCTATCACTAGCTTTCTTTTGTACACCTTGTCTATAAAATAACGGAGCATTTGTTCGGTTACTTCAAAGTCTGAAATAACCCCTTTTACAAGCGGGCGCGTGGCAACAATATGGGCCGGAGTTTTTCCCACCATTTTTTTTGCTTCGTCTCCAATTGCCAGGACTTGGCCGGTTTTTTGGTTAATAGCCACAACCGAAGGCTCCTGTATGACTATTCCCCTGCCGCGGACATACACCAAAGAGTTGGCAGTGCCCAAATCAATGGCAATATCCTTGCCAAAATGGGAAAGAAATTTGCCGAATAAGCGTTTAATGTTTTTCATAAAAATCCTTGACCGTTCGAACCGCTTCAGCTATAGGAACCATAATTTGACTCGCTTCGTTTCGTTTCTTTAGTTCGATCGCGTTTTGCTGCGCGGTTTTTGCGCTTGCTACGATTCGATATGGAATACCTATTAAGTCTGCATCCGCAAACTTTTCCCCTGCTCCAGCGTATTCCCTGTCGTCATAGAGCACTTCTATCCCCTGTTTTTCAAGATCATCGTGCAAGGCATCGGCAATTTCTTTTCCGCCGGGCAATTGTATCAAATACACAAAGAAGGGCGCAATATTGGCCGGCCAAATCAAACCCTTGTCATCATGGCTGATTTCGGCAATTGTGCCCATAATACGCGACGTGCCAATTCCATAGCACCCTGCTTCAACAAATTTTTCACTGCCTTCTTTGTCTTTAAAAATAAGATTGAAGTCTTCAGAATACTTGCTTTTCAAAGGAAAGATATTCCCTACTTCCACGGCTTTCATGGCCTCTACCTTGCCAGAGCACGTGGGACAGGTATTGCCCTTCATCACTTCTTCGTTGACAGCGGATTGGCATGTTTCACAAAAGTTTATGATATCTTCTCCTGATTCGCAAGGCACCTGGAATTCTGCCGATAACTCCGAAAATGTCCCTCCTGACGCTTGCGTTTCGATTGCTCGAAGTCCAAGACGCTTGAAACTGCGAATATAGGCTTGACGCATGACTTCATAGTAGCGGTCGCGATCTTCCGTAGTGGCATGAAAACTGTAAAGATCTTTCATACGGAATTCACGCCCCCGCATTAACCCCGATTTGGCCCTTGCTTCGTCGCGGAATTTAGTCTGAATTTGGAAAAGAGCCACTGGCAAATCTTTATACGATTCGACGTACTGCTTTAGCAGAGGATATAGTATTTCCTCGTGTGTAGGGCCTAATGCGTATTCCTTGCCGTGGCGACTTTCCAGACGGAATAATGCGTCGAAAGATTCCCATCGCCCTGTTATTTGCCAATTCTCCTTTGGATGGAGACTGGGCATCAGCATTTCATGCGCTCCGGCATTGATCATTTCTTCCCTTATTATTTGTTCAATTTTATTAAGCACGCGAAGACCAAGGGGCAAAAAAGTATATACCCCTGCCATTTCCTTATGGATAAAACCGGCGCGAATGAGAAGTTTCGCGTTCGTGCTTTCTTCATCTTTGGGACTTTCTTTTTTTGTTTTGGCGAAATACTGGGATTGTCTCATAGCTAAAAAATACGCTGGATATCGTTGAACGTTGCCCAAATTATTAGAGGCACAAGCAGGAGAAACGAAACGATTATCATGGTCTGTATTATTTTTTCCGGCAAAGGTTTGCGAATGATTCCCTCGATTGCCAGGAAAACAATCCTTCCGCCATCGAGCGCGGGAATCGGCAAGGTGTTGAAAATGGCAAGATAAATCGCAATCTGCGCCACAAAATACAGGAAATTCGCGGGCCCCACAAACAAAGAATTCTGCAGCATGGACACCATTCCCACGGGACCGGCAATTTGATCTTTCAGAGGAGGGCCGTCTCCGCGTATCTTTTGGGCAATCATTTGGCCGGTCTGACTGACAATAGCCACGGTAATTTTACCGGTTAGCACGACTCCTTGATAAGGGGCTTCGTACCAGGCAAATTTAGCATAACCAACTCTCGAAAGCTGAACACCGATTGCCCCTTCCCCTACTGGCGGCTGTGAACGCGGGACAAGCGCGATATTTTTGGTTTCTCTTCCCTTATCAACCGTAATCATGATTTCACTTTCCTTCGATGCGTTTACGAACTCGGTAATTTCTTTGATAGTTTTTGGCTCAACAGCTTGGTTTTTTGTTTTGTTCTCAATACGCTGGATAATATCTCCCAATTGCAGGCCCGCGTTTTGAGCGGGAGAATTCGGAGCTATCCCTGTAATTTGGACATGCGTCGTGCCACTGGGTAAATTCGTATCATCGTCAATCGCCATAGGAATACCCCAGGTAACGCCAAGAAAGGCCAAAATGGCCGCGGCAACCACCCATGATGACACAACACCCGCCCCGACAATAATAATACGTTTCAAAACCGGCTGCCTGTTAAAACTTCGCGGATCTTCCGATGCTTTTTCTTCGCCCAGCAACCTTACAAAAGCGCCAATCAGCAAGGGATAGAAAGAATAGACGGTCTCCCCTATTTTTTTTTTGAAGATAGCAGGGGTAAACGGCATCCCAACGCCGAATTCTTCGGCTTTTACTCCGAATTTCCGCGCCGAAAAGAAATGTCCCAACTCATGGAGTACGACAAGGAAAAGAATGCTAAAAATTGCCAATAAAAGGGCTGTAATCATGTGAATTTTATGCGTTTTGAACTTCCTGTTGCTTTTTAGCAACGACAGCTTCAATCTTTTTATTATATTCGTCTACGAGTTTTTGCAGGTCTTCCTTGCCTTTGAATTTGTCATCTTCGCGGACTTGGCCGGTACGGGTTTTGTCTTGTATCTCGCCCCACGCTTCGTCGCGCAGTTTCCTTATTACTTGTTTCGCTTCTTCTTCTTTATCCGCCAAAATTTTCAGTATTTTTTCGCGGAATTCCTGGGTCAGAGGAGGCAAATTGATGCGCAGCGAGTCTTTGTCGGCTATGGGGCTGGTACCCAGCGAACTCTCCATTTGCAAAGCCTTTTGTATGGCCTCCAGGGATGATTTGTCCCACGGCTGAATTAGAATTTGCCTGCGCTCTGGGCAGGAAATCGCGGCCAATTGTTTTATTGGCATTTTTTGGCCGTAGGCATCCACCAGTACATCTTCAACCAATGCCGGACTAGCCTGGCCTGTCCTGAATTTCATAGCTTCTTTGGCAAAAAACTCCACCACCTTATCGGCTTCTGGACGCATTTTTTGGATAATTTCTTTATACATATCAAGGAAGAGCCAGCATGACTTGTTCTATCGCCAGTGTTTTATTTACGTTTGTGCGCTGAATATACGATAGCACTTCTTCAATCTTTTCGACAATATGTTTCCATCGCACAACTTCTTTCGTATTTGAAACCTGCAATTCTTTCAGCATATTTTTTCGGACGATTCCCAGCCACACCGCAAGCGTAAAAGGAATTTTTCCAGGATTGTCAGCAAGTTTTTTTGCTCTTTCAAAACGCTCAATCAAGGGAATTTCCAAGCATTTTTCAAACTCTTGCGCGGTTTTTAAGGTCTCTTTATCTGTTCCGTGCGCAGAAAGGCTGGAATAAAATGAAATTTGCTGGGTGCGGGATAAAATAGTGTCAAGCAAAAGGGCGGGATATTCGGCAAGCAGGATAATAACGGTATTTCCGCGAGGCTCTTCCAGAACTTTCAAGAAAGCAGACTGGGCGGTATGGTTCATTAGATGCGCGTTTTCGATCACGACAAATTTTACGGCCGAAGCATACGGAGCCAGGGCAAGATGCGAGGCAATCTGCCTGACTGCTTCAATTTTAATCTCATCTTCCTCGCGGACCCATAAAAGATCGGCAAACGCATAATTCCCTATTTCCATACATGCCCGGCAAGTTCCGCAGACGTCTTTTGCCGCATCACGATTTTCCGATTGGCAATTGGCCAATTGGATCAAGCGAAGCGCCGTTTCTTTTTTTACGGACGCATCGCTGCCCAAAAAAGCATACGCGTGCGAAAGTTCGCCCTGAAGCGCCGCGAGAGACAATACTTGCCATTGGCGATTATTTCTCATAGTGTTTACCGTTTACTCATTACGCTTTGCTTGTATATGTCAAGGTTATCTAAAACAACGCCCGTGCCTTTTACTACGCACAATAAAGGATCGTCCGCAACAAAGCAGGGCACTCCGATGGTCTGCGAAATCAATTGGTCGATATTGCGCAACAGCGCTCCTCCCCCTGAAACTACCAAACCTTTGTCCATAATGTCTGCAGAGAGTTCGGGCGGGGTCTGGCGCAGGACCATTTTAACGGTCTGTACAATCTCTTCAAGAGGATCGGCAATTGCCTGGGCAATTTCATTAGAGGTAACACGAATGTTTTTTGGCAGGCCTAGCGCCAAATCGCGGCCGCGTATTTCTACGGTTGCTTCATTCTTTTCAGGAAGCGCCGTCCCGATTTTTATCTTGATATCTTCCGCGGTTTTTTCTCCAATGGCCAGATTGTGTTTCTTTTTGATATGCTCTGCGATCGCATGGTCCAGTTTATCTCCCGCTACCCGCAAAGAGGTTGAGACAACAATGCCCCCGAGCGAGATAATCGCTACTTCTGTGGTGCCACCGCCGATATTTACTATCATGTGCCCCGAAGAAGAGTTGATTGGTATTCCGGCGCCAATGGCCGCTAGAATCGGTTCTTTGGCCACAAAAGCCGCTTTGGCGCCAGCGCTTAACACGGCTTCGATAACCGCGCGCCGTTCCGTGGAGGTGATTCCGGCAGGCACTGAAATTAATACCTCGGGTTTGAAAAATTGGTAGCTAGGCACGACTTTTTCGAGGAAATAGCGTATCATTGCTAGGGTAACTCGAAAATCCGCGATCACTCCCTCCCTCATTGGCCTGTACACGCGTATTGTGTCGGGAGTCCTTCCGGTCATTTCTTTTGCCGCGTCGCCCACCGCCAAAATCTTGTTTTCAGATAATGCCACAGCGACAACCGAAGGTTCGCTCAATACGACCCCTTTTTTAGGAATGAAAACATGCGAATTAGCAGTGCCTAGGTCAATTCCGATTTTTGTGACAAACATGACGACAGATTTCAAAGTATCAATTATCAACAACTCTCTTTATGTCGGCGCCAAGTTTCTGCAGGCGCTCTTCGATCTTCTCATATCCCCTGTCCACCTGGTATACGTTTGTAAGTATGCTTTCCCCGCGAGCGATGAAAGCGGCGGCAATGAGGGCGGCTCCTCCGCGAAGATCAGAAGCATTTACCTCTGCTCCGTATAGTTTCGCGGGGCCATTGATAATGGCCCGATGCGGGTCGGTAAGAAATATTTCCGCCCCCATCTTATTTAACTCCTCAAGATATTTCAAACGTCCGGCATACAGGGGATCATGCAGAAGTGTCGGCCCTTTGGATTGTGTTGCCAGAACTCCAAGCGGACTCTGCAGGTCAGAATGGATGCCGGGATAAATGAAACATTGGATTTTATCGATCTTAAGATTCCTGGCATGCGAAACTTTTATGTCTACCAGGCCGTTCTTGTGTCTTGCAATCTCAAAAGTAACACCAAAATCCTTAAGTTTTTTGAAGAATAAGTCAAGAAAAGAGACTTCCACATTTTTTACCGTAATTTCACCCGGGGCAATAGCTCCCATCAGGACAAAGGTCCCTGCCTCGGTGGGATCATACATCAGCGTATGCACAGCTCCCTTTAGCCGTATACTGCCTTTTATTGTCAGCGCGTGAAGTCCCGACAGGGTGATTTCAGCGCCCATTTTCTGGAGTACTTTTACAAGCTCCTGGATTTGATAGTCAAAATCGGCGGTCTTTACGGTGATTTGAGCAGATGTTCCCGCGGCAAATAAAAGGATATTCTCTGTCGCCGTAACCGAAAATTCATTGAGTATAACTTCCTTTTTTCCGGCGATCTTCTGTTCGAGATCAATTTGCACCCCGTCTTTTTTTTGGGTTACTTTTGCGCCCAGTTGTATGAAAGCATCAAGATGAGTATCTATTGGCCTGACGCCAATCATGTCCCCTCCTGGCCGCGCCAAGAAAACATTCCCAAAGCGGGCAAGCAACGGGCCAAGCAGTACAACCGATCCCCGCAAGCGTTTCACTTTCAGCGAATCAATCTTGGAAGGATCCAAATGGCGTGTGTTTATTTTGACCGTCCTTTCGGCCAGCCAATCCACGGTGGCTTCCATGCTTTGCATAATTTCAAGCATGCGGAACACATCTTCGATAAGTGGAAGGTTATGTATGACAACATCCTCTTTCGTAAGGATCGCGGCCGCGATAAGGGGAAAAGCCGCATTTTTTGCCCCGCGAACATCAATATCCCCTGAAAGCTTTTTTCCGCCTTGGATGATGAATTTTTCCATAGAGACTGGTTTATTTTACCTTAAATACCTTGGGTTGGCAAACCACCCAGGATTAAGTTTTAAGATTGAGACAACGGCAGAATTGGCATATAATATAATCGATGACGAAACGCTACCGCACTATCTTGTTTTTCATCGTCTCCGTCTTTTTTTTAGCCTTATCGGCATTTATTGTTTTATATTCTCTAGGGTACAAAATCGACTGGAGAACCCGCACAATTACCCAAACTGGCGCCCTGTATATTAAAGCCGTGCCTCCGAGCGCGACAATCTATATCGAGGGTCAGCCCACAAAAAGAACCTCGATTTTTGCGGGATCAGCTTTGATATCCGATCTATTTCCGGGTAACTATAAGGTACGCATCGAAAAGGAAGGATATTCCCCATGGGAAAAAATTCTTGAAATTAGAGCCAACGAAGCCGCTGAAGCAAAAAATGTTTTCTTGTTCCCCAGTGAAATTATTTTCAGGATAACCAATACTTCAGTCAAAAACGCATGGCTTGCGCCAAATGGCATTTATGCGGTTTTGCTTGAAGAAACCGATGCTGGCAGCCAGCTTGTCTTTTGGGATACCCGAGCTAATGCAAAAACGCTTCTGCGTCGATTATCGTCCCCGAAAGAGAGCATTGCCCGAGTTCAATGGAGCAGCGACTCTAGCAGAATCCTGATCCAAGCTCTTCAAGATGCTGTCGAAAGCGCCTTCGTAGCTTCCTCATCTCCACAAGTAAAGCTTTGGTGCGAAGAACTCATTTGTCCCGTTATCCTTGACGCCAGTGAAGCAAAAACTGTCCAATTTTCGCCAGTTTCCAGTAATCGGCTCTTAGCGCTCCAAAAACTTCCTGGAGCTAGAGCTGTTACTGAAATCGATTATATTACCCAAGAGCATTTCTCGTTTTGGGGAACGAATGTCCTTGCTTTTTTTGTAGATCAGAACAAACTTTATTGGCTCGAGCAAGACGGTTCCTTATGGGTGAAAGAACTTGCTTTCGCATCTTCTCCCCAGCACGCCGTGCAGACATCATTTGTAATCCAGCCCGGGAAAACATATGACATTTTCTCATTTAAGAATCGAATTTTCGTCAAAGAAAACTCAAATCTCTTCGTATACGTCCAGCGGCAAGAAACCTTCTCCAGGATTGCCGATAATGTTACCAGTCTCATCCCGGCTCCCGATTACGAAAAACTGCTGGTGATCAACGGATCGGAACTATGGGTGTATTATCTTCAAGACCAGATGGAAGCTCCCAGAAAGAAAAAGGGTGCTTTTGTATTTTTGAACCGGTTCAATGAACGCTTGCACTCCCCCTTGTGGATCACTGGCGGATATGTCGCGTTTCTCACGGGTGATACGCTCAAAATTGCCGAAATTGACGACCGGAGCAATATAAACACCTATACTGTGCTCGACGAACCTCAATCAAAAACGCTTTGGCTGAATGAAACCAAAACGTTTTTGATTGCCACCCCCAAGGGGCTGATGACTTCGGAGCGTATAATTCGGTAATTCCCTATCTCTTGCGCCATTGTCGCGCTCGTCTGGCGGCCTTAAGCCCGAATTTCTTTCTTTCTTTTTTTCTGGGATCGCGTGTTAAATATCCAAATACTTTTAGCTGTGAGCGCAATCCGGGATCAAATTCTATCAAAGCCCGGGCAATCCCATGCCTAATGGCTTCCGCTTGCGCTTGTTTGCCTCCTCCTGCCACAAATGCAGAAACTCCAAACCGCACAGGCAATGAAATTTTTTGCATAATTTCAGTTGCGATTGTTTCGCACTCTTTCTGCTGGAAATATTCGGCCAGGTTTCTGCCGTTTACTCCAAAGCCAGTCTGGGAGCTGTCCTCAAAAATGCGAACCCTGGCAATAGCGGTTTTGCGCCGCCCCACTCCCTCATGGTACTTTCCTTGCGGTGCTTCCGGTTTTGGTTCCGCGGGCGCTTTTGGCACGCGTTTGACTGATTGTGATTTCGCTCTAACCATACAAATTATTCTTCCATCTTCAATCTTTTTATCTGTTGCGCCCGAAGTTTATTTTTCGGAAGCATTCCCCATACGGCTCTGCGCAAGACCTCCGTGGGATCCTTTGCCATTACTTCTTTCACTTTTTGTTCGCGCAATCCACCAAAATATCCTGAATGGCTGAAATATTTTTTAGCAATTATTTTGTTTCCGGTCAAGCGGATCTTTCGCACGTTTTTTACGGTTACAAAATCACCATCGTCTTTATGCAAGAGAAAGTCAGATTTCAGTTTTCCGCGAAGCAATACGGAAATTTCGGTTGCCAGTCTGCCCAGGGTTTTATCCGAAGCATCGATTGTGTGCGTAGCTCGTTTTTCTTCCATAACCTGTATATGCATTTATTTGACAAATTCGATGATAGCCATTTTAGCGCCGTCAGACTTTCGAGGCCCGATTTTAACGATCCTTGTATAACCGCCTGCCCGTTCTTTGAATCGCGGCCCCAATTCATCAACGAGTTTTTTCGTTGCCAAATCATCAAAGGATCTTAATAAAGAACGGCGCGCCGCCAATCCTCCCCTCTTTGCCGTTGTTACCACTTTTTCTGCGGCGCTTGAAAGTTCTTTCGCCCGCGCTTCAGTGGTCTTAATCCTGTCTTTAAGCACAAGAGCGCGCACAAGCGAGCGTAAAAACGCCCGGCGCACGGAAGGTTTGCGTGAAAATTTTCTATTTTTGATACGCTTATACATTATCGTTATACTTTTTGCTTGGCCTTGCTCTTAACTGTTTTCTTCGCCTTTTTGGTTTTAGTTTCAGCTCCTTCTGCATCGCCTTCTCCTGCTCCTTTGCTTGCTAGGGCTGCCGCTTCAACCGCATCGCCTAAGCCCACTGTAACCGTGTTGAATTGTCCTACTAAAATGCGAGCGGCTTGGTGCAGGGCATTTTCCGGAGCAATGCTTCCATCGGTGATAATCTCCATCTGGATTTTGTCGTAGTCGGTTCGCTCACCCACGCGCATGTTCTCAACCCGATAATTCACTTTTCGCACAGGATTAAATGCGGCATCCAGGGTAATACTGCCTATCTCGTTCTTATCCTTTCGCAAGGCTTCCGCAGAAACATATCCCATGCCTTTTTCAACCCTCACCTCCATTTCAAGTTCAGTAGATTTATCGGTAATCGTTGCAATATGCAAATCCTTGTTCATGATTTCCACTTGGGAAGGAGTTTCAAAATCAGAGGCTTTTGCTTCTTTTTCCCCCTTGATTTTCAGCGTTATGGTTTGCGGCTCGTCTCCATGAAGCTTGAGGCGCAATTGCTTTATATTTAAAAGGATTTGTATGGTGTCTTCTATGACACCCGGTAAAGTCGAAAATTCATGAGGAACATTCTTTATTTTTACCTGCGTCGCAGCCGCCCCTCCAAGCGAAGACAACAGTACCCGGCGCAAACTATTTCCTACGGTAACTCCATATCCCGGGTAAAGGGCTTCAATTTCGAATAATCCGCGCGACGCGCTCGTCTCAATAATTTTTGTTGGCAGAGAAAAAGGAATCATAATAATATAAAGCGAATGTACGTTTTTTTATCTTGAGTAGAATTCAAAAATAAGCGCAAGTTCGACATTAGGCGAAATCGCCTGCAAACTCGGCTCGCCGATAATAGCCGCCTCCATTTTTTCCTTATCGAGCTGGATCCAAGCCGGCGCCTCGTATTTTTTCAAGGCTAATTGCAAATTCTGGAAAAGCGCTTTTTTCATGGAGGACGGGCGCAGTGCGACTACGTCTCCTTTTTTCAAACGCATCGAAGGCACGTCTACGGGTTTTCCTCCTACCCAAAAATGTCCGTGTGTTACCATTTGCCGAGCTTGAGCGCGGGTAGCGGCGAAGCCCATTTTAAATACTATGCTGTCTAAACGCATTTCAAGTCTGCGCATCAAAAGCTCGGGGGAATTTCCCGCTCCTTTTCGGCTTTCTGCCAGCGCCTCGTTGACGTAATTCTGGAACTGCCGCTCGCGAAGATTGTATTCAAGTTTCAGCGTCTGCTTTTCCTTTAGCTGACGCCCAAATTCGGACAGCGGGCTGGTATTTCGTTTTCTTACGACACCTGTTTGCATAAATAAATATTATACTCTTCGTACTTTAGGCGCGCGTGGCCCGTTATGAGGCACCGGCGTAACATCGTGTATAGCCGCTATTTCAAAAGGCCTCGCAGCCAATGAGCGAAGCGCTGAATCGCGGCCCGGACCCACACCTTTAACAAAAATTTCAACTAATTCAATGCCTTTCGTCGCGGCGGCCTGGGCAATTGCTTCAGCAACCTTGGACGCGGCAAAAGGGGTAGATTTTTTCGATCCGCTAAACCCTATTTTGCCGGCGCTTACCTGGGTCAAAACATTTCCTCTGCTGTCGGCCAGGGCCATAATAGTGTTATTGTACGAAGAATAAATAGAAATTCGGCCTTCTTTAACTCTCTTGGAAACGATTTGCTTGGATCCTTCGGCAACAAGTTTTTCCTGAACTCCATCGCTTTCGCGCAATAGCTCTTCTTTAGATTGTCCTGCTACTCGTTTTTTACCCATAATATTTATGTCGGTGAGGCCGCTGGCTTCCTTCCTGATGTTACAGTTTTTCTCACATTGCCACGCACAGTCCGGTTGTTGGTTTTCGTGCGTTGTCCCCGAGTTGGCAGGCGCTTGGCATGGCGCATGCCTCGCCAGCTTCCTATTTCACGCAATCGTTTGATATGTGTAATAATATCCCGGCGCAAGTCTCCCTCAACCCGCACGTTTTTTTCTATGTATTCACGGATTTTGTTTAATTCTTCGGCCGTAAGAGTATGGGTGCGTTTCTCGGGATCAACCCCGGTAAAACGCAGAATTTTCGAACTCAAGGTCGGGCCTATTCCTTCGATATAAGCCAGCGAAATTACAATTTTCTTGTTATCGGGTATGTTGACTCCAGCTAAGCGTGCCATAAGGTTTATCCTTGCCTTTGCTTGTGTTTTAAGTTTTTGCAGACAACATAAACCATGCCCCGTCTTCGGACGGTTTTGCAATCTTTGCAGATTTTTTTTACCGATGAACGCACTTTCATGATATTCTATTTTTCCCGAAAAGTTATCCTTCCTTTTGTCGTGTCATAGGGACTCATTTCTACGGTTACCCTATCTCCAGGCAGAATGCGTATTTTGTGGATAACAAGCTTCCCCGAAAGATATGCGAGTATTTCCTTGCCGTCTTCTAGTTTAACCCGAAACTGCATATTTGGCAAGGTTTCAGTCACTTCGCCGCTCACCCTATTTTTTTGTTTTTCGTTCATCAAAATTACAGTTCTTAATGATATCAAAAATCTGAGGAAACGTCAACAGGCAGCTCAATATTCACCATAAGGCGGGTTTGGTCATTTGGGATTGCCTTTACCCAAAAAGGCCAAAATGATACTTTTGCGGATTCAAGCAAAGGATGTTCATTAAGCGCGAGATCAGCGCCTTCTTTTGATTTTCCCTGAATTTTAGAGCGTATTTCGGCTTCATCTAGTATTTTATACCCCAAAGCCTTCCCTTGCACACCAAGCCGTACAATACGGTCTTCGCGATTATAGTCTTCGGGAATATATGAAAAGACGAGGCTTGAGGGGTTTAAATCTTCACCATCCCCAAGCTGTGAACGCAAAGCCTGGACAATAAGACTTTCCAGATCACTTTTCCTGAAGGCTAGCGTGCGAACCCTTACCTTGGCGGAATATGAAAATTGCGCCGCCTGCGCGCCTTCCTCTGCGCCGCTGGAAACCGAAAGCACCTCCACTCCCAAGGATTCTGGCAAAACCAAATATCCTTCGGGCGCTAATGTCTTAAAGCTTTCATTTGCTTTTTCCGTCAATTCCCTGACAAGATCATCCTTGGCATCTTCCAGGTCGGTTTTAGACACAGTGGGTATTTCGCCCAAAGATCCCCCAGAAATCGGCTGGGAAGATTTCGCGTACACGCGGGTATACGCAAAAGTGCCGAGAAGCCCTGGAATAGAAAAATTCATTTCGTCATTAATATTATACTCGCTCCCGGCTTCCGCCGCTTTTATTGGCACACTTGCTTGTCCCGGCACAGTATTGCCGCCCTGCCGCTTGGCCGCCGGCACTGTTACCTTCGCGGAAGAACGGTACAGCTTGCCGGTTTGGGAAATAAATCGGGTAGTAGCGATAAGGGTTTGCGGCCCTGCGGTAGATTCGTTGTACACAATAAGACTGCCGTTGGCGTATTTTGCGTTGCCGGTTCTTCCTGTAGAAGAAAACGTTTTCTCTTCCTGAAATTCCTGGGTAAGCTCCTGCCCCCCGATTACTTTGTTTTGAAGCTGGGTATTGTTCTCCCCCACCCGAATTTCAGCTGTTTCTTGAAAGGCTAATTCCCGTGATTTTGGCCACACAACCGCGTACGCCCTAGAAAAGAAAAATTGGATTGCGAAAACGCCAGCCAAAGAGCATAACACCAGTATGCCGAAAAGTTTGATGGCAGAAAAATGTGGCGGTTTCTTTTCTTGCGAGGCGGAAACAAACGCCCGATTTCCTCTCGCAGTTCCCTTGTTTTGCGCGATTCCATACGCTGGATTTGCCTTTGTCAAATCACGGCGTGTAATATCCAAAATTTTTTGTTTATTTGCCATAAGTCAATAAAAAGAGTGGCGTGTATATGACGTTGCCGCCTTTTGAGTGTTTTATATTTTTAATAACATTTTGAGGATCAAGGAAAGTAATTTCAAGATTGCCATTAATAGGCAGATCTTCAAAACTTGCCGTAAGTTCTGTAGCGATTTCCGGAAGCTGGCTGCCTCCTCCCATAAGGAAAATCTTGGAAGGAAGGACGTTATTCATCGACAGCAGTTTTTCTTTGCACAGGGCCACCCATTTTTGCGCTTCGGGCTGGAAAACGTCATGCATTTTCTTCCTCATTTCTTCGGTAAATTCGTTCCTTGAATAACGCTCTTTAAAATCCCTGGCCATTGTTTCTTGGAATCCCAGCTTCATTTCAAGGGCGTACGAAAAATTATCTCCGCCGTATTTTACGTCCTGCACTCCTAAAATAGTATGCTGCCGCATAACGGCCAACTGGGTCATCTGGTCGCCTGCGTCAATAAAAATACCATCGTGTTTTTGCCCAATGGCAAAAGCTTCGATTCCTTCCGCCCAGTGGGAAAGTTTTAACTGCTTGATTTTGTATAAACGCTTCAGGCGGTCAAAAAAATTCTTGTACTCAATGGGCAGGCATGTCCCCAAAACCCGGAGCCGTAGAGAAGGACCAGCATATCCGCGCAAATGGGACACCGAATAACCGCTTATTTCCGCGTGGACCATCTTTATTTTCATAACCATAAGCTCTTCCGGAGGAATACCGTATATCTTGGAAAAATATTCCGTCATTTCTTTTCTCGCCAGGCCAAGCATTTCTTTGCCCAGACTCTGCTCTTCTTTTAAGGTAATAGCCGCAGAAGGATTTTTTCGCGTAAAAGAATATTCAAAAACCCCTGCCCGAAAAACCGACGGGGAAAGGTTGAAGATAATTTCGCTGATTCCCGAGAAATGTTTTTTGGCGTTAGCAATGACCGTATGGGTATCTTTTTCCCAAGCAAATTTTGTTGTGGGAATGGAATCACACGCAAGGATTTCTCGCCCAGCCGGCCAGGATTTCAGCACGCAAAACTTTACGGCAGAGCTTCCTGCGTCAACGTACAACGAAACCATTGCTTTAGGCTTCCCAAAAACAGGGATCAAAGGCATCTAAAATAAATTGTCTTACTCAATTGTTGCTCGAATGCGGCGTATTCCGGCCGCAACAGATTCTTCTTTGAGAATTTTAAACTTCCCTACTTCTCCAGTATATCGCACATGGGGCCCTCCGCACAATTCCTGCGAAAATATTTCGCCTGTTTGGGGATTGTGCGCTTTGTACACTTTCACCGTGGGAGGATATTTCTCGCGTTTTGAATATAAGGCCCCTGTTTTTATTGCCTCCTCGTAAGGCATCTCAATGCGTTCCATGGCCAGATTGGCTTGTATTGCGCCGTTAACCAGCTCGGTTACCCGCAGGATTTCTTCCGGCGTCAGCTTTCTTTCGAATGTAAAATCAAAGCGCAGCCGTTCTGGCGTAATATCCGATCCGGCTTGGCGCACGCTTTCGCCCAATATTTTCCTCAAAGCGGCTTGGGTTAGGTGGGTGGCGGTATGCAGTCTTGTTGCCCGCTCTAATTCTTCTTCGTTTCCCGCTTTTAGTTCTCCGGTATCCATAATGAGGCCATGTCCGCCGAATTTTCGCTCCTGCCCAGCCCGAGAAATTTCCTGGTGTTTTTCAAATTCTTTGTTAAATAATTCTTTCGTAAGGCTTTTTGCCCTATCCCCTGCCAATTCTTTAATTACATCGAAGGGAATGCCAAAACTCTCGTATAAATAAAAACCTTTTTCAGCGTCAATCGCTTCCATGCGCTCCAATTCCTTAATCCCCTGCTGTATCGCATCCTTAAATTTATGCTGTTCCTGTAAAAACTCGTTTATTGCGGTTTCCTTGTTAAGTTCGGGGTAAGCGGGCTTGTAGTAATCTACCATAGCCTCAAACATTCCTTGAAAATCAATATCCTGTTTTTGTCCAACGTACTGTTGAGCCACGATGCGGCGAACCAGACCGCGTAAAATATATCCCGCTTCTTTGTTTGAGGGCCGTACTCCGTCAGAAACCAAGAACGCAATAGCGCGGACATGGTCGGCAATGATTCTTTGGACATTTTCGTCTAGGTCGCCCGGCATTTTAGCAAAAATAGGAGTAAATAAATCAGTTTCAAACACATTGGCTTTTTCTTGGGACACCAATGCCAGCCTTTCAAGGCCCATGCCTGTATCCACCCCGGATTGCTTTAGTAATTCAAGGCGTTTGTCAGCGTAGCAATAGTACTGGTTAAAAACAATATTCCAAATTTCAATTGGCTTTCCTCCCACCGCGCTTTTTCCTCCGGCATAAATTTCTGTTGTGGGGCCGCAGGGACCCTCATTTCCAGTAGGACCCCAAAAGTTATCCGCCCTTCCCTCAAGCCTCAAATTGCCTTTCTCTTCCGAAAAACCAAGATCTTTCCAAATGGCAATAGACTCATTGTCTCGCGGCACTTCGCTGTCTCCCTTAAAGACTGTTACATAGTCAACCTCAACGCCAATAGAATCCAGAAATTCTTTGGCGTAGGTAATGGGCTGGCGCTTGAAATCAGTGTAGCCGCCAAAAGAGAAGTTGCCCAGCATCTCAAAAAATGTAAGATGGCGCTCGTCTCCCACCTCTTCAATATCCGATGTGCGGAAACTTTTTTGGACCGAAACGGCATTGCGGCTCCCGAGCGGCCTCCCTTCTAGTGTGGGATGAGGAGATTTCATTGGATCCGCCTGCCCGGTATAGTAGGGTTTAAACTGCTGCATTCCTGCAGTTGTCAAAAGCACCGAAGGATCATCGGGAATCAGTGGCGAAGAAGGCACCACCGCATGGCCGTTTTCAGCAAAAAAATCGAGAAACCGTTTTCTCAATTCATTGGAGTTCATAATGTAGGCATTATACCAAATTTTTCCCCTTATACAAAAATTTAGGGCGGGGTCGTCGTGAGACAACCCCGCCCGGGCATCAGAGGAGCCTCAATACCAGCCCTCCTGCTACTGAAGCCTGTTTTATGTCCAGCTCCTCTGTGCTTTCGTTGTTTGGGAACGGCCGAGAGCCTAATTATCCGCCCTGCCATTCGGCCTCCACCCAAACCCAGCTCTCGGCCATCCCCCCTTATCGTACTTTACTGGAGGCAATCTCGCCATACGGCAAGAAGCAAAGCCTCCATACGCTTTGGCCGCCCAGGCTTCTTGCTCTTGTCCGCCCGCCGTTCCATTGCCTCACTAACCACCTCCTTGCCCTTGGAGGTGGCGAACAGCCAGTACAGCGCTGTTCTTATTTCGGGCCGAACCCTGGAAATTCGCGGCTTCCCGGAAGAATCCACCCGAGTTACCGCCAAGCCGCAGTAGCTTCGCAAGGCGCGAAAACCTTGCTTCCGCCCTTCCCCCCACCTTCTCCAACCAATCAGAAGAGCAAGCACCTGGGCCGAGAAGGTGCCGCCAAAGTACTCTACGATGGCATGCCCCTCTGTTTCTGCTTTTATGCGTTCTCGCAGATCTCGCTGCAGAATGTTGAATTCGGCGAGCATGCCAAGCTCTTTGTGCAGCTGCGAGGCAGCCTCTGCCTGTTTGGCCGCGGGCACGTACTGCGCTAAAGAAGCAGAGTAAGCTTCCGCCTCCGTGCTCGCAAAATAGGTCCAGTCGAGTCTTCCCATCGCCTCGAGACTCTTTGCCCCCAAAGCTTGTCGCCTATGGCAACGAGCTCTGGATACAATATTCTCAAGGCATTTAGCACTCGGTGCTTGGCCTGGCGAATGCCATCCAACAGCAGGAAATACTGATTAGCCATTTCTACCCATGGATGGGGAACTTCTGCTTCTGCAGACGATTTCCCGTCCCTGAAAAATGGCCGGCCGACAATGCCATGCTCCAGAGCCGCCCCAAGCATGGCAGCATGAGATTGCCTTTGCCCCCTTTCTTTCATGGGGGAAGGCAAAAAGCGCACGGCTCTCCCATGGCTTTGCAGTCCATGAGCAAAGGCTGTCAGCCAATTGGAATTTCCCGCCAGGACAATTGTTTCGCCTGGCGCAGACTGCGCCAGAACTTCCTTCAGGCCCTTTTCAGACATTGGAAGCTTTTTATCTTTTGCTCCCGGACGTACCAATACTATCGCCTGGCTTGCGCCAGCCACGCCAGCAGTCATTAGGTTTTCCTCCTTCCTCTTTTTCCAAATCTAGAGAACGGCCGAGAGCCTAATTATCCGCCCTGCCATTCGGCCTCCACCCAAACCCAGCTCCCGGCCATCCAAAATAAGTGATAACGCTAATTAAAAAATTTGTAAATATTGCTATTGCAGAACTCCCGCGCCGAGTACTTCTTCTTTGTCATAAAAAACTGCGAATTGACCCGGAGTTACGGCGCGCTGACTTTCCGTAAATTCAACGATAAAGGAGTCGTCTCCCTTGTCTATCACATTTGCTTTAATTCCTTTGTGGCGATAGCGCAAATGCACAGTTGCCTCTGCAGGAAAACTCTCTGGTTTTGAAATCCAGTTTACATGCGACACGACTGTTTCTTTTTTGTCGAGATCCTGCTCATTACGGGAGACCACCAGTTTGTTTGCTTCTGTGTCTTTTGCCGCTACATACCACGGTCCCCCAGACAACCCAATCCCCTCTCTTTGGCCGATTGTGTAGTACATCACCCCTTGGTGCTCACCCAATACTTTGCCTTCCATATCAACTATTCTCCCTTTTCTTGGCTCAATATATCTTTTCAAAAAATCATCAACATGTACCTTTCCCACAAAGCAAATGCCCTGGCTGTCTTTTCTTTCGGAATTAGGCAAACCAAGTTTTCGGGCCAACTCCCGCACGTCAGGCTTAGTGTAATTACCTATAGGAAATAATACCCTGTTTAGAACTTCAGGTTTTATAAACGCCAAAAAATATGACTGGTCTTTGTTTTTATCTATCCCCTGTAATAAGCAAGGCCTTTCAGTGGACAAACGAGGCATCGCGCTATCAGGCAAGCTCGCGGATACAGGGCGCACACGAGAAATATTCCTGAAGCGAAGTTCGAGTAAGGCCGTGGGTTTGGCGGACGAAGCGTAAGGAATATTTCTCGTGTGCTGTATGCGAGCATAATGCCCAGTCGCCACATAATCTGCCCCGAGTTTCATCGCCCTATCAAAAAACAAGCCAAACTTTATTTCTTTATTGCATATCATGTCGGGATTTGGGGTAATCCCCTTCCTGTACCCTTCTACCATATAATCCACCACGCGCTTTTTGTACTCATCAATAAAATTCCAAACATAGAATGGAATACCCAAATGACTGGCGGCCATCCTCGCGGATCGTTCGTCGTCTATGGTTGTGCAAGCGGGATTTTCCGCTTCGAGCCAGCATTTCATGTAAATTCCTACAACATTAAAACCGTCTCTCTTTAAAAGAGACGCGGCAACGCTAGAATCAACCCCACCCGACATTCCCACAAAAACTGTGCGTTTCCTATTTTGCATAACCTCTATATTATGCCACAAAATTGAAATCCGCGCAATTTCTGTGCTGGGACAGTCCCAGCACATACACAGCAAGCGCGGGGCAGAAACTACTTCAAAACTTCGAAGCAAATATAAAACCCCCTTCGCTTTGTAAGCGTCGGGGATGAAAATCGTAGGAAGACATTGGCAAGCGCGAATCACCGAGCATGGTTGGCAATTGCCATAACAATCATGGCCGCAATTACAGGCGCGGGACTAAAAAACAAGATCAAAAACAGCAGCCGTGATTTAGCGCTCTCGCTCACGGCAAAGACGACGGCAGCCGCACTCCAGCACAGTGCCACTGTCGCAAGGCCAACCTGCACCTCCTGCCATAACCCTGCTACTACTGCGACCACAACCCAAGCCCACATCCCCACTATCGCCATGGAGACCCTAAACCAGCTTGTCTTCGCCACCTTCCACCTCCCAGTAAGTTCTAAGCTTTAGGATAATGGAAAAAATTTGAAAGTCAATTTCAAACCAAATTCAAACTGAATTCTACTGAAAATCATTGAGAACTACAAAATCTTGCATATGCAATAATTCGTAGTACTTTGCCCTATAGCAACAAAAACTTCGCGATTACGAGCATCTATTTGCCGCAAAGGAGACAACGAAAATCAGACTTAGAACTTTGTATAATTTCCTATTCTATAAAACACCTGCTTAAGAGTATCTGTCGGCGACAGATGAGGCGGCGAAGGAAGCAGGCTTAATGCACGGCTCAAAGCCATTGCCTCGGATTAATCCTACAACTTCCTTCACCATGTCTTTGGTAATACCATTTTCTCCCACATCCGCATGGATATATTGGAACTGGTATTTCGGAGGATTGTTTTCTTGCTGTGCGCGCATGGCAAAATGCTCCCTTAGCCACAACGCCAGCCTGCATGACAGCATTACTTCTTCCAATATTCTTTCCTGCCTGCTGTAAAATTTTCGGGGGTAGTGTATGCGCCTCAAGAAAAACCTCCCGCCCTCCCCTTTTCTCAATATGACAATAGCAACAGGAAATGTGGGATCTTCGGTAGCCGAGGAATCGCACCCAATGATAATTTCAT
The DNA here is from genome assembly GCA_964479725.1 of uncultured Candidatus Saccharibacteria bacterium. Classification (GTDB taxonomy): domain Bacteria; phylum Patescibacteriota; class Minisyncoccia; order Minisyncoccales; family UBA10102; genus CAYZNF01. Next base: position 23,194 of record CAYZNF010000002.1, on the reverse strand, counting down.
ACTCCCTCGCGGGGCGTTCTTTCATATACAAAACCATCTCGTCCATTACAGAGGAAAGACTCATGCTACCTTTTGTAGGATTAAAAAAATTGCCTGAAAATAGAGGATCCATTTAGGATTGTTTGCGACGCAAGGTTATTTTATAGCGTTTTTAACCAGCTGGACAAACCCGGGGGCATTAAGAGAGGCAGAACCTACCAAAGCGCCTTGAATCCCTGCTTTATCCATAAAACCCTTAATATTATGGCTGGCTACACTTCCTCCATACATAATTTTGGCATTTTTCGCAAGCTCGTCGCCAAAAAGCCTGAAAAGGATCTCTCGCATATATTCCACTGAAAGTCTGGCTCCTTCGGGGGTAGCGGGTTTAGCTCCGGGGTTTGTGCTTATAGCCCATTCAGGCTCATATGCCAATACTGCGCTTTGCATTTCCCCAGCCGAAATTCCGGCAAATATTTGCGCCATTTGAGACTCCGCTTCCCCTTTTGCCGTTTCCGAAAGCGGTTCTTTTTCGCCAATACAAACAACCGGAGCTAACCTCGCCTTCAAAACAGCTTTCAGTTTTTTATTTATCATTACATATGTTTCACCCAAATATTTCTTCCGTTCAGAATGCCCCAAAATAACATATTTGCATCCAATGTTTTTTAGCATGGCAGGTGAAACCTCTCCCGTAAAAGCTCCTCCGCCAGCCGGCGGACTTTCCCAAAAGCAATCCTGGGCTCCTAGGCATATATTTTTTAGCTTTTTAGCGTATATAATTGGAAGATATGGAAAAGGCGGGCAAAGAACAACTTCCGCATTTATTTTTTCTGCATTGCCATTTATTTCTTTTGCCAATGCCAAAGCTTCTTTAGCAGTAGCAGGATTCATTTTCCAATTGGCAACAATTAAAGGTTTCATCATTGTTATATATAATAATTGTTCATAACTTTCGCTTTTCGCTATACGCTTCACGCTTCATGACTCTAATGTGTCGCCATATCCACCATGCTCCCAAAACAATTAGCACTGCCGCAATAAGCCAATCAAATTTCCTGAAATATTTTTCCAAAGAGTGCCAGTTTTCTCCCGTAATCACTCCAACGTATGTAAGAACAATGCTCCACAATAAAGATCCCGCGAATGTATAGGCGGAAAATTTCCAGATATTCATTTTCGCCATGCCAGCCGGGAAAGAAATAAACGTACGCACAATAGGAAGCATTCGCGAAGCAAAAATGGTAATTGTGCCGTATTTTGAAAATAGTTTGTCAGCCAAGTCCAAATCATGCCGGCTCACAAAAAAATATCGCCCGTAGCGCTCCAAGAAGGGCCTGCCGCCCCATTTACCCAGGTAATAGGATGCAATAGAGCCGACCAAATTTCCCAGGGCTCCGGCCAGCACCACAAGCCCGAAAGTGAGTTTCTCCTCCCAAACCAAAAAGCCGGAAAAGGGCATGACGACTTCAGAGGGAATTGGAATATTGGCGCTCTCCAAGGCCATAAGAAAACCAATGCCCCAGTAGCTTGTGGCTTCGATAGTGGAAATAACAAAAGATGAAAGAATCGAAAGCAATTGCTCAAGGAGTTGTATCATACTTTTTGGTTCCGCAAAAATTCTGCCGCTTTTTCGGGTTCAATCGTTGAAATTTCAATGCCGGTCCCCAATTCAAATCCCGCCCATGTGGCAGTTTTCGGCAAAATTTCCAAATGCCAGTGATACTGGTCGTAATCCCTTTTGTCGGCAGGAGCGGTGTGTAAATAATAATTATAATCAGGGTCTTTCAAGGCTTTTGAAAGCTTTCTCAAGGCTATATGCAAAGCATCGGCAAAACATTCTTTCTGGTGTTCACCTTCCCGTTCAAAATATGCCAAATGCTCAATTGGGTAAATACGCATTTCAAAAGCAACACGGCTGGCAAAGGGAGTCACCACGGTAAAGCAATCGTTTTCATATACTACCCTTGATTTCTCCTGCCTGTCCCAGGCGAGCATAACACAATGCACGCATTTTCTTTCTATGCTGAAAAATTTATAAGAACTATCAAGGCTTCGCTGTATTTCAGGATCAGTTACGGGAACAGCAATAAGCTGTGAATGGGGGTGTCCCACAGTAGCCCCGGCAGACGGGCCTTTGTTTTTGAATATTGAAATATACCGCACGAATGCCTGACCCATCAGAGCCAAGTACCTTTCCTGATATACGTCAATCAATTCTTTTACCTGCCGCTGGGTAAAATCAGGGATATCTTTGGTATGGTCTTTGGTAGTGATGACTTCGTGAAAACCCACCCCGTCGGTTACACGGTACGGTCCAATGCTCCTGCCTCGCATTGAAATGCCGGGCGCGAATGCCGGAAATTTATTTGGAAATGCAACGGTAGTCCATCGAAGAACGGAAATATCATCGGGAAATTCAGCAATTTTCTCGCCCTTATAGTACGCAAGCGTGGGATATTCCTGGGTTTCGATTTTTTCAAAAGGGCAGACAGCTTTAGGCGCGGCAGGAAGTTGTTTTGTGTCACGCTTAAAAGCTTCGGGTCTTTTTGCCCGCCCCGTGGCAATCACAACCCAATCCTCCGATACCAAATCATACCGAAGTTCCGAGGGAACCAATACTTTTTGCACCTTAGGCAGGGGTTTTTTGCTCTTCTCGTTTTTTGCCATACATACCTCTCATGGAGTTTAACCTGATTTGCAAGACTTCAAACAGCATACGGATCATTCCTTTCAGTGTTACCTTACTGCTTGCATCGTTTATCCAGGTAACAGGAATTTCCGCAATCGAATACCCCCTTTTTTTAGCTATAACCAAAAGTTCAACGTCAAAAGCCCATCTGTCAACGACTGCCCCGGAAAACACATCAACGGCTGATTTTTCGGTAAACCCCTTAAATCCGCACTGCGTATCCCACATACCCCAAAGCCCGGAAGTAAATTGGACAATAAGATTGAAAATATCCCCAAGCCTTTCCCGCCACCACGGCTGGCGCACAGGTATAACAGATTCTTTGAGATCGCGGGACCCGATAACAATATCCTTGCCCTGACCAAACAGCGGCCACATTAAACCCACGTGATCAACCGAAGTTGAATTGTCGGCATCCATAAACACACGATACTTCCCTTTTGCCTCGAGCATCCCCTGCCGCACGACATATCCTTTGCCATGGTTTTTTTTGTTGTCCACGAAACGCAAATTCTTTATTGAAGCACCGAATTCATGAACAACATCGGCAGTCTTGTCTTTTGAGCCGTCATTTACGACAAGAATTTCATAATCGTAATCCTGTTTTTTCAAGTACTCATCAACCGCCTTTAGAGTTTTTGGCAAACGTTTTTCCTCGTTGTACGAGGGGATAATTACGGATAAGTGCATATTTTGCAATTATACTATATTTCCCCAAAAACAAAAAGGAAAGGACTTTCGCTCCGACAGGCGACGTTTGCAGACGATAATTTTTTCAATTGTAAAAATTTAGGATTTTTTTATTCCGGCACGTGAAGACCGATTTTTTGAAGCGGGAGATACTCAAAATAATACGAACATCCAGGTACGGTAATTACATAATCGAGTACATCTTTATATATCGGTTTTTTGAACCAGTTGCTCAAAATATAGATATATTCAACTTCTACGTTTAATTGCGATAATAACTTTCGATATTGTTTTATTTTGAAGTCGCAAGTTTGCAGTTTTTCATCCGTTGACCCTTCCACCTCCTGAAATTTCATTTCTAGGATATAGAAAGTATTGTTTGTGATTACAAAAATAGCATCATCGGGAAGAAGCTTCCTTGAAATAAGTTTTTTGTAATCGATCCCATTTTCTTCAAGATATGTATAAAGCCCATGCTTTTTAAAGGAAAGAGCTATTTTTTCGCCATTATAAAAAATTACGTTTCCTTTCACGCTATAATTTTTTAGTCGATCGATGAGAGTTAATAAATCAACCCTTCCTTCAAAATGTAGCCCCGTCCTTGTATTTGCGCCTCCTATACCTCCTCTTTTCATAATCTTAAAGTAGTTTGCTTCTAGTCTTACTTTTCATTTCTTTAAATCTCTTAATCGACAAATCTAAATACTTTTCCTCTAAATCTATCCCGATAAACTTTCTTTTATTTGTGTAGGCCGCAAGTCCGGTCGTTGAACTACCCGCGAAAGGATCCAAGACTATATCATTTTCGTAGGTACTAGCTAGCACAATACGTTTTAATAAGTCGAATGGTTTTTGTGTTGGGTGTTTACCAAAAGTTTTTTCCCATGCTTGAGGAGTATTCATTGCCCATACTGACCGCATTTGTTTATCTGATTTTTTGAGAAAATCTTCCGGCCATCTTCCCTCTTTCATTAACTTATAGTTAAATTTGTGCTTTGCCTTCTTTTCTTTTCTAGCCCAAATTAAAGTTTCGTGGCTGGCAGTAAAATACCGTCCACTTAAGTTAGGGGAAGCATTGGGTTTAAACCAAGCAATGTCATTCAAAATATGATAGTCAGACATCAAAAGAGCGGCTCCACAGAGATAGATTGAGTGGTAGGTACCGCTTATCCAAATAGTTCCATTTGGTTTTAATACTCGGCGACATGCCTTAATCCACTCGATATGAAACTCGAGATCTTTCGCTACCCCCTTGCTTACATCCCATTCTCCTTTATCAACACTCACGCGTTTTCCAGCATGAACAGTGAATCCTCCGTTGGATAGAAAATATGGAGGATCTGCAAAAATCATATCAATGGAATTTTCTGGAATATCCTGAAGCAATTTTAAGCTGTCTCCATGATATAAAACAAAATTATCCTCGCTAAAGTATGGCTTGGCACTCATTTGTGCTAAAACCTTCTGTGTATTCTCTTGTGTCAATACTGAAGACGTCATATTCTTATACCCTACCAAAAAATCGCAGATTTGACGATCTTTGAGTATTTTCATGAAGTTAGGACCTCGCATCCATTCTCTGTAACGGCAATGGTGTCCTCAAAATGGGCCGCAAGAGAATTGTCCACGGTAGTAAACACAAAACCGTCAATGGCTTGCTTTACATGCCAGTCCCCCATTGTAATCATGGGTTCAATGCAAATAGCCATGCCTTCTTTGAGTTCTGTTCCCGTATGGCGCTCGCCATAGTTCAATATCAAAGGATCCTCGTGCAAGTCTTTGCCAATGCCATGCCCGCAAAGATCGCGCACAATTTGGAATTTTTGGCTTTCGACAAACCTCTGTATGGTGTTGCCAATATCCCCCACCGTAGCACCGGGATGCACTTTTTTAATCCCCAGTCGCAATGCTTTTTTTGCAACTCGTATGAGCCGCAGGGCTTCGGGGCTCGCCTGTCCCACAGGAACCGTGCGCGCCATGTCAACATAAAATCCTTTCCAAACCAAGCCAATATCAATGGTAACAATATCCCCCTCCTTTAGGATGCGCGAGGAAGGAACCCCATGCACGACCTCTTCGTTTATGGAAACACACAAAGCCGCGGGAAAGCCTTGGTAACCCTCGAAAGCAACTTTTGCCCCAGATTGCAAAATGAGAGCTTTTGCGGCCTTGTCTAATTCTTCCGCAGCAGCGCCAGCTTTAATTTTCAAAAGAATCTGGTCAAGGATACGAGCAAGGATTTTTCCGCCCTCCCGCATCTTTGCAATATCTTCTTTTGATTTAATTGAGATCATCTAAAAAAGAACCTAAATTGCCAAATATATCCCGATGCACCGCCTCAACCGGCTGGGTGCCGTTTACCTCAACAAGCACTCCCATTTTTCGGTAGCGCTCCACAACCTCCATTACCTCGTTATTAAACCAGGAGAATCGCTCTTGTATCTCTTTGTTATTATCGTCGAACCGGCCCCGTTCGAGCAAACGCTTTTCGGCTTCTTCTTCGTGAACATTAATGTAGCAGGCGCGGAAATTTTTAGCCCAGCCAAACATCAAACAGAGCTCTTCAAGCATCATTGCTTCGTATAGCTTCCTGGGATTGCCATCGAAAATAATTCCTTTTACTTTGCCTTCGTTATAAATCTGCTCAAGCTTTGGCATCCACAATGAAAATACTATTGGGGTGGGCACCAAAAGCCCGTTATCCAAAATATCGCGGAGCTTGTCGCCTACCGCATCTCCTTTTTTGCTGCGGTCTCTCAAAAGATCACCGGTTTTTATCGCTTCAAAACCCGTCTGTTCTAAAAGAAGTTTTATTTGAGTTCCTTTCCCCGCTCCGGGACGTCCCAGGATAGAGAGAATGCGCATAATAATTTATGATAGTTTGCCTAAAATTTCAGAAACGTGCGAAAAAACATTGACCACGGATTGCTCCGCTTTCACAGTATGGAGCGGAATTTCCTGATCTGCAAAATAGTTGAGCAAGGGCAGTGTTTGGGTGCGGAATTCTTCAAAACGCACCTTGATTACCTTGGGATCGTCCAAAGCGCGTTTGACAAGCTTTGATCCGTCCAAAGGGCACATCGTTAAGTTTTCGGTTTCAGGCGTGAAAAGGATGGGATGACGCATTAAATCGCAAATCCTCCTATTTGAATTGCGAAACACCGCTTCCTCCTCCTGTATATCAATATAAATCACAGCAATATGATCTTTTCCAAAAGAGTCGAGAATAAACGGGAGCAAAGGCTCTAGCTGTCCTATTGTGCGGGGAAAGCCGTCGAGCACAACGCTCTTGCCGCCCGCGTATAATTCTTGCAACTTTTCTCCTACAATAAAAGCTACAAACCCATCTTCACAAAGCAGTCCGGTCCGCCACCTGTGCTCTTGCTCGGCAATCACATAGCGCTTTCCCGAAACTTCTATTTCATCGTCCTCTTTTGCGCTTTTAAAGCGTGCTTCCAAAAGTTTGCTTGTTTCAATCCTCTGCAGACGGAAATGTTCTGAAACCAGGGTAGATTGCGTTCCTTTGCCGGCTCCGGGCGCCCCAAGAAAAATCGCAAGATAAGGTTTTGTTTCCCCTTTAGAAAGATTCATAGTCGCGCATTTTCATTTGAGCACGGATTTGGCGTATGGTTTCAAGCACAACGCTTACCACTATGAGAAGGGCTGTGCCGCCAATCAAAAAGGAAAATTGCGAGATTCTGGTAAAACCCTGGATAATGGAAGGCATGACCGCGATAGTCCCTAAAAATAGAGCTCCCACAAACAGGATGCGGTTTAAGGTGTACATAATGTAATGGGCGGTAGATTCGCCGGGACGCACGCCGGGGATAAACCCCCCCATTTTTTGCAAGTTTGAAGAAATGGATTTTGGGTCAAAAGTAACCGCAGTGTAAAAAAATGTAAACAGGCCCACAAGAAGAAAATACAAGACGCCATAGATCCACTGGTTTGTGAAAAACGTTTGCACAGATTTAGCAATGTCTCCCATTACTCCGGGAGCCGTCTGGAAAAATCCGGCAATCATAGTGGGAAACACAAGCAAAGACAGAGCAAAGATAATGGGTATTACTCCGGCCGGATTGATATTCAAAGGCAAATACGTGGAGACGCCGCCAAACATTTTGTTCCCGCGGACGCGTTTTGCGTATGAAACGGGAATATTTCTCCTTGCCTGGGTTACGAATACGACTCCCATAATAATGACGAGCGCCATTGCCAGGAAAATAACAAGGTTCATGACAAGGGTGGGGTTGGCTTCCGTACTCGTTATCATTTGCCCGATGCTACGGGGAAGATCTGCCACAATGCCAGCAAAAATCAGCAAAGAAACTCCGTTTCCAATTCCCCTTTCGGTGATCAATTCTCCCAGCCATACCAGAAACATGGTAGCCCCTGTAATAGTAATAAGGGTCAACAGATAATCAAAAGATGTAATATTGGGGGCCAAGGCGTTTTGGCTTTTTAAAAGCGCCATAAACCCATACCCCTGCACAAACGCGAAGGGTATGGTTAACATTCTGCCGTACTGGTTAAACTTTCTTCGTCCGGCTTCACCCTCCTCCTTGTACAAGCGTTCCAAAGCAGGAAAAATCATTGTCAAAAGCTGGAGGATAATTGTGGCCGTAATGTATGGACCCAATCCAAGCATGACAATGGAAACATTATCCATGGCGCCTCCCGTAAACAGGTTTAGCAAGCCCAACGCCTGGTTTTCGGAAACGAGCCTCCGCAATCCTTCAGCGTCAATGCTGGGAATCGGGATATTGGCCATAAGCCGGAATACAACAAAAATCCCCAAGACAAAAAGTATTTTGGTCCGAAGATCTTTAATTTTAAAAAGCTGAACTATTTTAGAAAACCAATCCATCTTAAAATTATATCATAACTTTCCCTCCCGCTTTTTCGATTTTTTCTTTCGCGCTCTTTGAAACTGCGCATCCTTCTATTGTCAGAGATTTATCGAGCGCTCCGCCCCCAAGGACTTTTACTGCTATGGCTTTACTCTTCAATATTCGAATTATCCCCTTTTCCGCCAAAGCAGCTGGGGTAACTTTTTCATCAGCCTTAAACGCGGAATTCAAATCACTTACGTTTACCGGCTGTACTAAAGGCCGTATAGACTTGAACCTGTACCCGCGCATTTTTGGGTACCGCTTAATAAGCTCCCTGATAATGGGTTTAAATTGGGTGCCGGTTCTCGAGTTTTGCCCTTTCATTCCTTTGCCGGAATAGGTACCTCGTTTTCCGCCCCTGCCAACTCGCTTTCGCTTCTTGGCGGGATATTGTGGTTTGAGTTCGTGCAACTGCATATTATTAGATTGCTGCTGGCTGCATCGGTACTTCTTTAGCAGGCTCCTCCGCTGGCTTCACGGGCTTGGGTTTAACCCGCAGCTTTTTTAAAGCTTCTATCGTTACCAATGCATTGTTTAGTTTGTTGTGCGTCTTTGAAAGAAATTTAGCGGAGATGTCCTGGATGCCTGCCTTTTCGCAGATAATGCGAACAGGTCCTCCGGCTACCAAACCTCTTCCGGCGCGCTGGGGCCGCAACAAAACACGGGAAGAGCCAAACTTCGCTTCTACGGCATAAGGAATCGTATTGCCTTCGACTGATACGGTAATCATGTGTTTTTTTGCCTGGGTTGTCGCTTTTTGCATGGCTTGGGCAACATCAACTCCCTTTGCAACCCCAATTCCAACCCTGCCCTTTTTGTCTCCTGCGACAACAACTGCCCTAAAGCTAAACCTGCGTCCTCCGGCGGCAACGCGGGCAACGCGCGCCAAATCCAAAAGCTTCGGGTCGAATTCGTCCTTGGGCCTTGGCGGACGATCGTGACGCGGTCCCCGGCCAAAGCCGCGTGTCTTTTTAGTATTGGGTGTGTCTGTATTGATTGGCATAGTAACTTGTCGTTAGAAAACTAATCCGCCTTCTCTCGCGCCTTCGGCTAAAGCTTTCACGTTGCCATGGTATTTATATCCGCCGCGATCAAACACTATTTTTTCAATTTTCTTTTCCTTGGCTTTCGCCGCAATCATCTTGCCGATTTCCTTTGCCACAGAAACCCGATCCCCTTTTTGTTTTTTAATTTCCTTGTCGGATACAGCCCCGATTACAGCTCCGTGTTCATCATCAACAAGCTGGGCATAAAAATGCTTGTTCGATCGAAACACAGTCAAACGGGGAATACCCGCATTCTGCAGTATTTTTGCTCGCACTCTTCTGTGGCGAATTTGTCTATGCTGTTGTCGGGTTATTTTTTTCATAATGGACTATGCTCCCGCAGAGGTTGTTGTCTTTTTCCCAGCTTTTCGACGTACAAATTCTCCAACATACTTTATTCCCTTTCCTTTATAGGGCTCAACTGGGCGGGCGGCTCGCACTTGAGCGGCCATTTCTCCTACCAATCCTTTGTCTATCCCATTCACGGCAATAACATTTTTATCCACGCTGAACACTATTCCCTGCGGAGGCACAATTTTTATAGAATGGGTAAATCCAACATTCAGAACAAGAGTAGCGCCTTCCAGCGCAGCCTTATAACCGACGCCCTCGATTTCAAGCTTTTTCTCATATCCAGAAACCACTCCCTTGACCATATTCGCAATCAAAGCACGGGTTAAGCCCCACAAAGCGCGGGTATCTTTCTCAATCCTGCCTTGAGAATCCATACGCGCAGGAATCACGGAAATTAGGCTATCTTCAAGCTTAAGCTTAAGGTTGGTATGCGCCTCAAGATTCAAAGTCCCTTTTGGGCCCTGTACAGAAATCTTTTGACCTTGTATTTGCGCCTGGACTCCGGCCGGTATTTCAATTGGTTTTTTTCCTATTCTGCTCATATGTTTCTTTACCAGACTTCACATAAAACTTCTCCGCCAACGTTTTGCTTTTTTGCTTCTCTGTATGTCATGAGCCCTTTGGGGGTTGAAACAACAACCACTCCGTGCCCGCTCCTCACCCCGCGCAATTCCGCGGCTGCCGCATATATGCGCTGGCCAGGACGAGACACTTTTTTGACTCCCGTAATGTTGGGGACTCCCGCTTTATCGTACTTCAAGTGGATTTCGATAAGCTTCTTTACCTTTCTTCCCTTAAAATCAACTTTCTTGACAAAACCCGTATGTTCGAGAATTTTGGCAATACCGTATTTTAGCTGCGAAAAAGGCACCTCTACCGTCTCTTTTTGGACAGCTTGGGCATTCTGAATCCTATTTAACATGTCTGCGATTGGATCTACCATATTTACCAGCTTGATTTTTTAATACCGGGAATTAATCCTTTATTAGCCATTTCTCGAAAACAAATCCTGCAAAGTCCGAAATCCCGCATAAAGGCGCGTTTCCTGCCACACCGAAAACATCGCCTTACCTTCCTAGTGCTGAATTTTGGTCTTCGCTTGGATTTTTCGATCAACGCTTTCGTAGCCATAAAATACAGTATAAACTACTTTGACATTATTTAATAGGGAAACCGAGGCGGCGGAACAGCTCCAAGCCTTCTTGGTAAGTTTTAGCAGTTGTTGAAACGGTGATTTGCAGTCCTATCGGGTTCCTGACTTTATCGGGGGAAATTTCAGGAAAAAAAACGTGCTCCTTTATTCCTATAGTAAGATTGCCTTGTTTGTCAACGGAAGAAGCTTCCAATCCGCGGAAATCACGGGAGCGAGGAAGTACGACATGTATCAAATTATCAAGAAAACCGTACATCCTCTTGCCGCGAAGCGTTACTCTTACCCCGACGGGCATGCCCTGCCGAAGCTTAAAACCAGCAATTGACTTTTTCGCGGCAGCCAAAGCGGCTCTCTGCCCCGCAATCACAGTCATATCTTCGAGAACTCCCTCGATTGCTTTCTTCTGGTCATCCCCGGTTTTTCCGGCAACAAGACGGCCAATGCCGGTATTGAGCACCACTTTTGTCATACGAGGCACAGCCATTGTCCCAGGATAACTGAATTTTTCCATCAAACCCTTCGTGACCTCTTTTTTGTATTTGTCTTGAAGCTTCTCCATAATTGTTATAGCTCGCTATTGCATTCTTTGCAGACCCGATATTTTTTTGGTCCTTCCAGCTTATATCCCACACGCGCCGCTTTTCCGCATTTAGCGCACACAATTTTTGCCGATGAAACAGCAATAGAAGCGGGAATTTCCATAATTTGCCCTTTTTGGCCTCCTCGGCGCGGCTTTGCGTGCTTTTTGTGGATGTTGATGCCTTCAACCAAAATACGCCCCTTCTGCGGCAGTGCCCGAAGAACCTTTCCTTTCCGTCCCTTATCCTTCCCGGCTATTATTAATACCGTATCGCCTGTTTTGATTTTCATATCATATTAAACTATTTCAGGAGCCAAAGCTGCAATTTTCGCGTATCCCTTATCCCGTATTTCCCTGGGAATCGGGCCAAAAATACGCCCTCCCTTGGGTTCCTGATCTTTTTCCAAAATAACAGCGGCATTCTCATCAAATCGGATATATGAACCATCCGCGCGCCTAAACGCGCGTTTTTGCCGGACAACAACCGCTTTCACCACCTCGTGCTTTTTGACTAAACGGCGCGGTTCGGCATCTTTTACTGCGGCTACAATAATATCTCCGATTTGCGCGTAACGCTTTCGGGTACCACCCAATACATGGAAGCATTGGATAACCTTTGCTCCTGTATTGTCTGCCACTATTAGCATTGTTCTTGGTTGGATCATGGGAAGCGCTAAATCTTCTTAATTACCCTCCATCGCTTATCTTTGGAGATTGGCCGCGTCTCTTCTATCTCCACTTTATCTCCGGGATTAAATTCGTTTTTTTCATCGTGAGCTTTATATCGCTTATGGATCTTCATACGACGCCTATATTTAGGATGAACCGTCCAACGCTCCACTTCCACGACAACCGTCTTTTGCATCTTATTGGAAACTATAATTCCTGTCAGTGTTTTTTTTGGCATACTATTGGTTGGATTTTATCTGCTGCAGGCTAGTAAGTATTTGAGCAATACGATGCTTGATTTCCCGTATCTCACGGACATTCTTCACTTTTCCCGAAGCCAAGTCAAATCGCAAATCGCGTAGCTTATTCCGTTTTTCAGCAAGCTCTTTTTGGAGCTCCGCTTCGGACATGCTTTTTACTTCTGCCGGTTTTGTCGTTTTTGTCTTATCCATAAGAAGCCCTGTTATCTTTTAACAAATTTTGTCCTTACTGCCAACTTTGTTCCCGCTTTTGCCAGGGCTTCCCTCGCCATATCTTCTTTAATGCCTTCCACTTCAAAAATAATTCTGCCCGGCTTTACGGCGACCACATAATGGTCTGGGGCGCCCTTGCCGCCGCCCATAGGCACTTCCGCGCCTTTTTGGGTAACAGGTTTGTCGGGAAATACTCTCACCCATGTCTTTCCTCCTTTTTTTAAGTAGCGGATAATCGCTCTTCGCCCAGCCTCAAGTTGCTTGGATGGAATCCATTTTGTTCCTGTTGCCTTTAATCCGTAACTTCCAAAGGCAAGTTCCGTTCCCCTCGTTTCCATAACTGCTTGGGAGCGTCCCTTCATCCATTTTCGATGTTTTACTTTTTTGGGCTGAAGCATATGCGTTAATACTATTCAAATTTCTCTCCCTTATACAGCCATACTTTTATGCCAATGGTTCCGTAGGTGGTTTGGGCTTCATGAATCGCAAAATCAATATTGGATCTTAACGTTTGGAGAGGAAGCCTTCCTTCCTTTCCTCCTTCTGTGCGTGCAATCTCGGCGCCCCCAAGCCTGCCAGAAGCGATTATCTTGATACCCTTGATACCCTTATTTGCCATTACCTTCGCAATGGTTTGCTTAATAACTCGGCGATGAGGCATACGCTTTTCCAATTGCTGGCCAACCCACTGCGCCGTAAGAGCCGCAGATTCCCAAGGATTCTTTACCTCGCGGATTTCCAAACGAACCTCCGGTTTTTTTTCTTTGTTTTGGGAAACCAAGATTTTAGCTATGCCCTTGCGCAACTCTTCCACACCCGCTCCCCCGCGACCGATAATCAAGCCTGGGCGCGCCGAACTGATAATAATAGTAAGGCGGCCGGAAAATCGCTCAATTTCAATCTGTTCAACAGAACTGTCTTTCAGCTTCTTTTCCAAATAATTGCGTATGAGAAAATCTTCGCGAAGCGTCTTGACGTAGTTGCGCTTGTCTATCCAACGCGAACTCCAGTCTTCGGTATAGCGCAGCCTGAAACCTTTTGGATGTACTTTATGAGCCATAGCAATGGGTTAGACAGCCTTTCTTCTAAATATTTTTTGTATGCCTCGCCCTTTCTTAGCGGATTGGCGTTGTTTTGCGGCGCCGCGCCGTGGGGAATATTCGCGCTTTTCGTCATTTTCCTGTGCGCCTGATTTTGCTTCGGTCTCCTGCGTTTCAGCTTTTTCCTTGATTACTGGTTCCATTTTAATTGCCGCTCCCTTTCCAGGAATGACTTCTTCGAGCTCGATTGTGATATGAGAACTCTTTTTCTGTATAGGATAGGCAGCTCCCCTCGCTCGAGGCTCAATTCTCTTTAGCTTTGGCCCTTCGTCAACGGTAATCTTTGAAATATATAAATTCGTCTCATCTATGCCATGGTTCACTCGAGCCGAAGCCACCGCAGATCGCAATGTTTTCAGTATGGGATCTGCAGCTTTGCGAACGGCAAATCTCAACAGGGTCTCCGCTTGCGGAACTTGTTTTCCTCGAATAATATCTGCCACATGGCGGACTTTCCGGGGAGCTATCCTTAAATATCGAAGTTTAGCTGTTGCTTTCATACATTACTTCTTTTTTACTGCTGGCGCCGCAGCTGCTGGAGCTGGTGTACTTTCAGCCGTTTTTTTGCCAAGTTCTATTTCTTTCTGCATTTTTCCTCCATGGCGGGAAAACTTAGTGGTCGGAGAAAATTCTCCGAGCTTATGGCCGACCATATCTTCCGCAATCAAAACCGAAATAAAATCTTTCCCGTTGTGAACCCCAAAAGTAAAGCTCACCATTTCCGGAGTGATGGTCGCGTTCCGCGCCCAAGTTTTAATAACCGCGTTTTCGCCAGGGCGAAGCTTTTTTATCTTTCCAGCCAATCTCTCGTCAATATATGGGCCTTTTTTCAGTGATCGTGCCATACAGTTAATGCTTCGAATCCCTATTTTTTCTTTTTCTTTCTTCTCTCAAGAATATATTTATCGCTCCATTTCTTGCCGCGGGTCTTTACTCCAAGAGCCGGTTTGCCCCAAGGAGTTTTAGGATGAACCAAGCCAATTCCCTGCCTTCCTTCGCCTCCTCCATGGGGATGATCTACCGGGTTCATGACAGTACCACGGACAGTGGGCCTCCAACCCATAAGCCGCATTCTTCCGGCGTTACGAACGCGCTTATACATATGTTCGGGATTAGATACTGCTCCGATAGTGGCAAAGCAAACATCAAAAACTTTTCGGATCTCACTCGAAGGAAGCTGAAGGTGGGTATAATTCCCCTCTTGGGCCAATACTGTCGCCCCGGCCCCGGCCCCGCGGACAATTTTCCCTCCGCGTCCAGCCTCCAATTCTACGTTGTGCACCACAGTTCCGACCGAAACATGCTTTAACATCAAGCGATTGCCGATTTTTATTTCCGTCTTATCGTCGCACAAGATTTCCTCCCCTGCTTTTAGTCCTTCCGGCGCTAAAATATAAGCTTTGGTGCCGTTTTTATAGTCAACCAAAGCAATATGAGAAGTCCTGTTTGGATCATACTCAAGGGCGGCAACCGTTCCGGGAATTCCTTTGTGTTCCTGCCCAAATTCAACCATACGGTACATTTTCCTGTACCCTCCTCCGCGATGCCTTACGGTTATCTTGCCGGTTGAATTTCTCCCTCCGGTTTTCTTTATCCATAGCAGCAAATTTTTTTCCGGTTCTTTTTTTGAAAGCTGTGTTGCCATATACAGTTATTATGTGGGCAATAATTCCAGTTTTTGCCCTTGCTTCAAAGTGACAATGGCTTTTTTATACCCCTTTTTCATTCCTAGAATCCGTCCAAGCCGGGCTTTGCGAGGATGCACATTGATTATTCTCACGCCCAGCACATTCACAGAGTAGAGGCTTTCTACTGCCTGACAGACCGATCCTTTTGTAGCATTGTCCGCTACTTCAAATACGTATTGGTTGGAATGGCTTAACGCTACCGCTTTTTCGGTGATGTGAGGCCGCGAAAGCACACTAAATGAAATTGAATTCTTTTCGCTTGCCTCCTTTTTAGCCGCGGTTTTTTTCTTTGGCTCGGCCGGTTTTTTTTTGAAAATTTTTCTTATTGTTGCCATACGCCGGATTTAAGATTTCTTGCTTTTCACGAACATTTCTTCCAAAACTTTTACCGCTGTTTTTGGCAAAATCAAATATTTAAAAGATAAGACTTCCAGGGCGTTCAGGTCGCGAGCCTGTATGGTCTGCACGTTCTCCAGATTCCTCCCAGCCGCAATTACCGCCTTGTCCATAGCAGGAAGCGCGACTAAACTGCTCTTTGACTCGCATGGGAGTTTTTCCATGATTTTCTTTAACTCCTTGGTCTTTGCCGCTCCCAGGTTAAAATCTTCGGTAACAATAACCAAATTTTCTTTGGCTTTTTGGGAAAGCGCCGCCGCCAGAGCTTTTCTGCGCATTTTTTTGTTGATGTCTTTAGCGAAAACCCGCTCATTTCGAGGCCCGAATGTAACACCTCCCCCAATCCACAAAGGAGAACGAATCGAACCATGGCGAGCGCGTCCTGTATGCTTTTGGGCCCAAGGTTTTTTTCCTCCGCCGGCAACTTCTCCTCGCGTTTTGGTGTGCGCCGAAACCTGCCTTGCGTTCGAACGGTAATAGGTTACAGCTTGGTGCACCAAATCATGGTTCAAGGGAACATTAAACACAGTCTCTGAAACTTCCAGCTCCTCTTTTTTTGCTCCTTCGGTTGTATATACGGGAAGCTTCATAGTTGATTACATTCCTTGGATTTCAAGAATTATTCCGTTATTCCCGGGCACAGCGCCCTTCAACGCAAGGATATTATGTTCCGCGTCCACTTTTACCACCTTCAAACCTTTCATAGTAATACGCTCCGCTCCCATACGGCCAGGCATCCTTCGCCCCTTCACCACGTGCTGGGGAAAACGGCTTCCGGTAGAACCGATTGTGCGCTGCTCGTGTTTTACGCCATGAGTGGCATTCCTGCCCGAAAAACCATGCCGCTTTACGCCCCCCTGGAAACCCTTTCCCTTGGAAATGCCGGAAACGCGCACCTTATCTCCTTCCGCAAAAACCGTTACATCAACAGAATCCTGGGGGTTTGGAAGAACTTGTGATCCCTCGGACCTAAATTCCCCCAAGACCTTAAATTCTTTTCCGTTGGCAGATTTTTGTTTCTTGTTTTCTTTAGTAATGGACTCAAATCCAAGCTGGACTGCCTGATAGCCGTCTTTTTCAAGGGTTTTCACCTGCAAAACTTTACAAGGCCCTGCTTCAATGAGGGTTACCGGTACCACCTTTCCATCCGCTTCTTGGAAAATCTGGGTCATTCCAATTTTTCTGCCCAAAACTGCTTTCATAAAAGATTTTAGCCCTTTACAAACGAAAACCGAGCCGAGCTCGGTCTCCTGCCGATGCCTTTTTGTGTGTCTTAATTGTAAACCAAAAGTACTCCCGCGTCAACCTCTTTGCCCAACCTTGCTTATACTCTACATCTTAATCTCAATATCCACACCCGCCGGCAAATTCAAACTGGATAACGCCTCAATAACTTTTGGGGTGGGATTCATGATGTCAATAACGCGCTTGTGCGTACGCATCTCAAACTGCTCCCGTGCATCCTTATGCACAAATGAAGAGCGATTAACCGTATATTTCCGAATAGCCGTAGGCAAAGGAATTGGCCCTATCGCTTCACATCCCTGCCGAATGACCGCGTCAATGATTTGCCGCGCACTCGAATCAATCACCTTGTGGTCATAGGCCGAAATCTTGATCCTCACTTTTTGTTGCGATAATGCTGCGTCCATTCGTTCCTCTCTTTTTATTGAATAATTTTGGTTACCACTCCTGCTCCCACCGTCTTTCCTCCTTCGCGTATGGCAAAGCGCTGCTGCTCTTCCATGGCTACCGGCACATGCAATTTCACCTTTACGCTAATCGTATCGCCCGGCATAACCATTTCTGTGCCTTCGGGTAAAGTAACCTCGCCTGTTACGTCAGTGGTTCGGAAGTAAAACTGGGGTTTATACCCGCTAAAGAAAGGAGTATGGCGTCCGCCTTCTTCTTTGGTAAGAATATACACTTCTGTCTGGAATTCGGTATGCGGAGTAACGGTTCCTGGCTTTGCCAAAACCTGTCCGCGCTCAACGTCTTCTTTCTTTAACCCGCGCAGCAATACTCCTACGTTTTCTCCTGCGCGAGCTTCATCAAGAGTCTTGTTGAACATTTCCGCGCTCACTATAACCACCTTTTGGGTGGGTCTGATTCCCACAAGCTCTCCGTCATCATTCTGCTTGATTATTCCGCGCTCAACTCTTCCAGTTACCACGGTGCCGCGGCCTTCAATCGTAAATACGTCTTCAATAGACATCAAGAACGGCTGATCAACCGGGCGCTCTGGCTGCGGGATAAATTCATCCACAGCGTTCATAAGATCCAAGACTTGCTTTACAGCAGGATCATCAGCCGAAGTAGCTTCCAGGGCCTTCAAAGCAGATCCTCGGATGACCGGTGTTTGATCTCCCGGATAATTGTATTTCTTCAGCAATTCACGAACCTCCGACTCAACCAAGTCGATCATTTCAGGCTCATCCACCATATCGCACTTGTTCAAAAATACAACAATAGAAGGAAGTCCTACTTGGCGCGCCAAAAGGATATGCTCCCTTGTTTGGGGCATTGGACCGTCTGGAGCGGATACAACCAAGATGGCGCCGTCCATTTGGGCAGCACCCGTAATCATGTTTTTAATATAGTCAGCGTGCCCGGGAGCATCAATGTGGGCATAGTGCCTTTTTTCGGTTTCGTACTCCAAATGAGCAAGCGAAATGGTAATTCCGCGCGCCTTTTCCTCGGGGGCCGCGTCAATCTGGTCAATAGTTTTTTCCGTCACTGCCATTCCTTTCAGTTTCAAAACATGAAGGATGGCGGCGGAAAGAGTTGTTTTGCCGTGGTCTACGTGGCCAATTGTACCAACGTTGACATGAGGCTTCGTTCGTTCAAATTTTCCTGCCATATATCGTAAAATTTATTTTGTATGACTATTATTTATTAAACTACAAGGGAAGATCGTCGATTGTCAACTCTTCTGTTCTCCTCGGCCTCTCAGTAACGTTCCCAGGCGGAGAAGTTGCAGGGTATTGCGGATTTGACTGCTGGGCAACCATGTTGATTTTTTTCTTATATTCATCGAATGACATAATTACCAGCAACGGAATATCATTCTCTATTACAATGAACTTGCCCCCATCCTTCTGAATCAATTGTTTGATTTCGTTGATATCCATAGCGGGTAAGGTTTATTTGCGTTTTCCCTCAACGATTTCCTGGGCAATACTAGAAGGCACTTCTTCGTAAGCGTCGAATTCCATTGTAAAGGTTCCGCGGCCTTCTGTCAACGACCGTAAATTTGTCGCATAGCCGAACATTTCAGACAAAGGCACCTTGGCGCGGATAATTTTCATATTGAGACGATCTTCGGTTTCTTCGATCTTGCCTCGACGTGCCGAAAGATCTCCTATTACGTCACCCAAGAAATCCGCAGGTACGGTTACCTCCAAGCGCATTACCGGCTCCAGCAGATAAATACCCGCCTTTCTTGCGGCATCCTGAAAAGCCATGGAAGCGGCAATTTTGAATGCAAATTCAGACGAATCCACTTCATGGTACGAACCATCAAAAACCGTGGCCTGAACATCAATGACGGGATACCCCGCCAGAACTCCCTTATCTAAAGCCTCTTGCACTCCTTTTTGCACCGCCGGCACATATTCCCGAGGAATAACACCCCCTTTGATTTCATCAAGAAATTCAAATCCGGCGCCTCGCTCTCGGGGCTTTACACGCAAATATACGTGCCCGTACTGTCCGCGTCCGCCGGACTGGCGCACATATTTTGATTCAGCTTCAGCTTCCCGCTTGATTGTTTCTTTGTAAGCTACCTGCGGGCGGCCGACGTTTGCCTCTACGCCAAATTCACGCTTCATTCGGTCTACAATAATCTCCAGGTGCAATTCTCCCATACCGGAAATAATCGTCTCCCCCGTTTCAATGTCGGAGTTCACGCGGAATGTCGGGTCTTCGTCGGTAAGACGTTTTAACGCCAAACTCATTTTTTCCTGGTCAACTTTAGTCTTTGGTTCAATACGCACAGAGATAACCGGCTCCGGGAATGTAATTTGCTCAAGGATAATAGGAGCTGACTCATCGCAAAGCGTATTTCCGGTTGTGGTTTTTTTCAAACCGACTGTAGCCCCGATGTCTCCCGTGTACAGCTCGTCCACTTCTTCGCGTTCGGCGGCGTGCATGCGCAACAAACGGCTTATACGCTCTCTTTCTCCCGTAGTAACATTCAAAACGTATGAACCTTTTTTAACGGCTCCCGAATATATCCTAAAGTATGTCAGCGATCCTACATAAGGATCGGAGGCAATTTTGAACGCAAGAGCGGAAAAAGGCTCTGAATCCGAAGCTTTGCGCTGGATTTCAGCCCCGCTTTTCGGGTCAACCCCCGTTACCGGAGGAATATCAATCGGGCTGGGCAGATAATCCACTACCCCATCCAAAACAAGCTGGACTCCTTTATTTTTCAAAGCGGATCCGGTAAATACCGGAACAAGCTTTCCGGCTAAACACGCTTTGCGCAGAATTTTCCTTAATTCCTCTACAGAAACCTCTTTTTCCTCAAGGTAAGTATTCATTGCCGCTTCATCTTCAGCAACAACCTTCTCTACCAACTTATCCCTCCACTCTTTTGCCTTTGCCTGCAGTTCCTGGGGAATTTCCTGCCGTTTAACGATCTGGCCGAAATCTCCTTCAAAAGTCACCAATTCCATTGTCAGCAAATCCACCACCCCCTTGAATTGGTCTTCCTGGCCCCATGGGTATTGCATTGCAACGGCATTAGGAGTCAGTTTATTCCAAATAGATTCCAATCCTTTTTCAAAAGAAGCTCCGGTGCGGTCAATCTTATTTATAAAACAAATACGCGGCACGCCAAACTTATCTGCCTGGCGCCAAACTGTTTCCGATTGCGGTTCAACGCCGGCAACTCCATCGAACACAACAACAGCTCCGTCTAGCACGCGCAGAGATCTTTGCACTTCCACGGTAAAATCAATATGCCCGGGAGTATCAATAAGGTTGATTCGATATTCGTTTTCCTCGTCTTTTGGAAGTCTGGATGGTGTCCAAAAACAGGTAGTAGCGGCAGAAGTAATGGTAATCCCGCGTTCTCGCTCCTGCTCCATCCAGTCCATGATTGCCTGCCCTTCGTGCACCTCTCCAATCTTGTGGGAAATACCCGTATAAAACAAAATCCGCTCGGAAGTAGTTGTTTTTCCGGCGTCAATGTGGGCAATAATGCCTATATCGCGAAGACGTTCGATGGGATAAATTCGAGGCATAATAAAGATTACCAGGCAAAGTGAGCAAACGCACGGTTGGCCTCGGCCATGCGGTGAGTGTCCTCCTTTTTCTTAACGGCGCTCCCTTCTTTCTTTGCTGCCAAAATAATTTCATCTGCCAATTTTTCCCGCATCGGCTTTCCTTTTTTCGATCCAGCCGCCGAAATGATCCATCGCAAAGACAAACCCAGCCGGCGAGCCGCTTTTACTTCAACTGGCACCTGGTAAGTGGCTCCGCCCACGCGCTTTGAACGTACTTCCACCATAGGACCGACATTCTCCAGAGCACGCTCAAAAACAGCAACGGGATCTTCGCTGGTCTGCTTTTGGATGATGCCGAAAGCTCCGTACACTATCTTACGAGCGGCATTTTTCCTGCCTTCCTTCATGATCTGGTTAATTAGCTTGGCAACCTCGAATTTATTGTAAATACCGTCAGGCTGTGTTGCTAATTTTTTAACCGCGCTTCTGCCCATAATTATATTGTTTACTTTGCTTTCTTAACTCCGTATTTTGACCTCTCTTGCTTGCGACCCTCCACTCCCGACGCGTCAAGCACTCCGCGGACAATGTGGTAACGCACGCCAGGCAGGTCTTTGACTCTTCCCCCTCGGATTACCACTACCGAGTGTTCTTGCAGATTATGGCCTTCTCCTGGTATGTACGCCGTCGTTTCCATGCCATTGCTCAATCGCACCCTTGCAACTTTACGCAAAGCGGAGTTGGGCTTTTTAGGGGTAATGGTTTTTACCTGGATGCAAACGCCGCGCTTGAAAGGAGCTGGATATACAACGGGTTGATTTTTTTTAGTATTAAAACCAAAACTTAACGCCGGAGTCTTGCTCTTATGCGCCGATCTTTTTCGTCCCTTTTTAATAAGTTGTCTCAATGTTGGCATATGCAAAAAAATTAATCACACTCTTTGTATGTACCAAATATTGTCTCGCCTGTCAACTTGTTTTAACGCAACCTAAAAAACATAGTTAAACTCAAGGAAAAATTGTATAAGCGAAAGCCCCATTAAGGGTTCGAACGCAAAGTTTACGAGCGACGAAAGAAAACCCGGACGAAAGAAGACAAAAAAGAAGATGAGAATTATCCCAAACTGCATTAAAAACGGCTGGTATTGCTGATAAGACCGCGGCAAGAAATGAAACAATACATGGGAACCGTCCAACGGAGGGATTGGGATAAGGTTAAATATGGCAAGGAGCAAATTGATATACACAATATACCCGAATACCGCGAACATCGCGGGACTCTGCAATTCTTGGGGAAAAAAGCGCAAGAACAATCCAAAAACCAGCGCCAAAGCTAGATTGGATATCGGCCCCGCAATACTGACGAAAATTGCGTCAAAACGCCTTTTAAAATTTAAAGGATTCACCGGAACCGGCTTTGCCCAGCCAATAAAAAACCCCGCTTTCAGCACTATAAGCAGGAGTGGCAGTAATATTGATCCAATAGGGTCGATATGCGGAATCGGATTGAGGGTAAGTCTTCCCGCGTTTTTTGCCGTAGGGTCCCCCAGTGCATTAGCCACAAAACCGTGGGAAACCTCGTGCATAATAATAGAGAACCCAAGAATGACAAAGGGTACGAGAAATCTTAAAATATCGAAAAACTGTTCCATAGATATCTTAAGTCTAGCACAAAATAAGCTTAGCCCAAAGCCTATTGTAAAATTCGGCAATTCTGTTACTATACATTCTGTATGACACAGCAATGTTCAATTTGCGGCAAATCAAGCACCATGGTGTGGCGCCATGTAAAGCTTCGCGGCAAATACAACCCTACTATCAAGCGAAAACAACGCCCCAACCTTCAATGGACGCGTCTTATTTCCGGACAGCGAGTTCGGGCGTGCACGAAATGCATGAAAGCCCAGGCTAGAAAAGCCAAGGCACCTCTGGCGTAAATAAAATATTCGCAACGGGCTCAACTCGAAAGAAATAAAGCGGGCTGTAGTATAGTGGCAGTATACACCCTTGGGGTGGGTGCGACCCGAGTTCGACTCTCGGCAGCCCGACCAAGTTAGACATTTTGAAAATTGGGAAAGATTGGATTCCTCGCTCTTCCCGCCTTCGGCGGGTCTCGCTTCGTAAAAACCCTTTTGTTTGGCGATTAAATCAAACGGCGGGCGAAGCCCGACGAGGACTTGTTTGGAAAGTAGGCGGTGGTTCGTTCCAATTTTTTCCACCAACGATTTGATTTCATCAAATTCGTTGGACGA
>CAYZNF010000001.1:106148-121187 GCA_964479725.1 uncultured Candidatus Saccharibacteria bacterium | reverse complement strand
TTGGCGCTCTTTTGTCCAGTTCTTGCGCTTTTATTTTTTCCATTCCTTTTTCTTTTTAACATATCGCAATAAAAAAACAACTCCCGCGATTCCGCGGGAGTTGCGTGAAAAGCACAAGTCACGCTATTTCCTCTTTTTGGTTGTCTTCTTTCGTGACGTTGCCTTCTTGGCTGTTCGCTTCTTTCCTTTTTTTGCTGCCATATGAATATTTATTTTTTCAGATGATTTTCATTAGTATGCAAACGATGTCGACACGATTTTTTCTCACCATTTGCATCTCTTAACTTTATTTTTTCACCTACAACACACAATGTCAATGTGGAAAACATATTTCATGAAAAATATTTCACTGTATTTTAAAAATTCCCCAAAAAACGCACTTCATACTCCACTTCAATTCCTGTTTTTTCCTTCACATCATAACGTATTTCTTCCACGAATTGTTTTACTTCATCCGCGACTGCCCCACCAAAATTCACGATCACCAGGGGCTGTTTTTCAAACGCTCCCACGTTCCCCTTGCGAATTCCTTTTATTTTGCAAACATAATCTAAAATCCAGGCAAGAGGTATCTTAAAAGAATTTCCGGCGGCTTTATAAGAGGGCAATTCGGGAAATCTGGTTAAAAGAGTTTTGTAGCGCTCTTCTGAAATAATCGGGTTCTTGAAAAAAGATCCGGCAGTTCCCATTATCCGCAAGTCAGGAAACTTCCCGCCTCGTATTTCAAGAATGGCTTTGCGTATTTGCGGCAGAGTTGGATTGGAAATAGCATGTTCTTTTAAATAGCGGCCGACGTCCTTGTAGTCGGTACGCGGAGTGCCGTTTTTCCTTAGGATAAACGCAACACGAAGGATGATAAATCTTTCTCCCTCCGGTTTCTTGAAAATGCTTTCCCTATACCCGAATTCGCACTCTGCCGCATGTTTTATTGAAAATTCAAAAGTCTCCACATTGAACACCTCTGCCCAAGAAAGAGTATCTTTTACCTCACACCCGTAAGCCCCAATGTTTTGCACGGGAGCTGCTCCCACTGTTCCCGGAATACCAGAAAGGTTCTCGAGGCCATAGAGATTTTGCTCTACGGAAGCGCTGACAAACTCATCCCAATTCTCTCCGGCGCAGGCACTCATCTCGACCTCTTCTGCTGTACTTTCCTTTGTTTCTATTCCTTTTGTTTCAATTTTTAGTACCAATCCCTCGAATCCCTTGTCTGAAACCAAAATATTAGATCCTCCTCCCAAAACAAAAAGCGGCATGCCAACGGATTTCGCCGCTCTTACTGCTTTCGCTATGTCTTCGTTTGTTTTGGCGGCAAAAAAATACTTGGCGTATCCTCCAATTCGAAATGTAGTGTAATCTCCCAGGACGACGTTGGCCCGGACTCCGGGCAAAAGCTCCAGCATTTTTTGTTCTTTTTCATCCATAAACAATAGACCGGGAGTGGTTACTCCCAAAGTCAATGTAGTGAGTACGACCTCCCGATCTACCACTATTGTATGCAACTTTTCTTAAGTCTGCAATAGCGCCCCAAAAACGCAAAACAGACCTTGCTCGAGGAAGGTCTGCCGCGGACTTTTGGAGTAGATTACTCACTACATTTCTATCTTACTTCAATGCTCATCTTTTGTCAAGTATCTGGTTGATCTTTTGCCGCGTCATTTGCCCCACATACCCCGTTCCAAAAGTATACCCTATTGGTGCAAGAATTTCTGCCTTATATTTCTCCTGAAAACGAATAACCGCGGCTTTGGTTAAGGGCCCAAAATATCCCGTTACCAATCCTTCGGGATAAATATCTGCTCCCTGATTTTTCAAGAATTCCTGCAAGCATCGCACTTCCTGGTTATTTCGCAAACCATACTCAAGGTTCCTTGAAAAATTTACGCAGGAAATTGGATTCGGGTTTTGCGCAGCATCGAGAATCCGCTGGAGCTCTGCCACTTTTGCCTGCAGTTCCGCGATTTGCCTTAGCAATTCTTGCGTGCTTTGTGAATCTCCGGGAATTTGGGGCTGACCCTCTTCACGCACTGAAACGGTCCATGAGAAAAAATATGAAGGATCTGCGTTTGTAAATCCTTCAGTCTTTTCCTGAATAGAGGGAATCAGAATCATTGAAGTATAATCCTTGCCGAATTCAGGCACTATAATTTTGCTCGCTTGAATACGGGAAAGCTTCGCAAAATATAATTCATATTCCCCGCTGTTTTTCTGCAGCAAATAAGGAAGAATGTATTGAGCTGCGGGATTCCCATTAAACTCGAGGGTCAGTTCTCCTTTACCGCCGCTAATCTTCTGCCAATTTCCAGACCAGTTTTTTGTCAAACTTGTTACAGTCAATTCACTTGTCCCAAAGGCAGGCAAGAAACTTATCAACGGCATTACACGCACTTTCTCAAGGCTTTCCTCTAAAAAGCAATACTCTTTGCCATAAGAACAATTATTGAGGAACACAGCAATAGTCCAGTCGGTAAATACCTGATCATAGGTTTTTGAAATGCTGTTTTTCTGAAGCGCGTCATTAAACGCGGCTATGCCGATTTGCCGACTTTTTACAATATCGGCAAGCACATTCGGCCCATACCGATCCGCGACGTATTGGAAGAAAATGTTTCCAATCCCGTAATCTATAGGCAAACCGCGCCATTCGGTAAGTGAGTCCCTGGGATTTGCTATAAAATCTTTTACACGCTCCCCCAAATACTTCTTCTCATTCGAATCATATTCAGCCAGAGAAGCTGCAAATTCCGCCAACCCTTCCTGAATCCATAGGTCGTCTGAAACTCCATATTTTAACTCTTTCTGGTTTAAATATACCAAATGGAAAAATTCATGGGCTAAATAACTAGGCGCCGTCTCCTTAACAATCATCGAAGAATTTAAATACACCATTTCCCGTTCATTCGATGTCGCGGCCTCGAATTTTGAATATCCATCGGCGATTCTTGTATAGCCGTTTCTAGTCTCCGAAGTTTGCTGAATAAGCACAGTAATGTGCTCGTCTCGATCTATTCCCGGCTTTTGTTCCGTGCCAAAAAGTTTCGTAACCGAAGGGTAAATCGTATTCGCAAATTCGGCGTCCAGTCTTCCTAGCGCATTCATCACTTCTGATTTGCTGCTATCGGTCAATCCACTCCACCAATCATCCTCCGCGTAGAAATACAGTCTTAATGTTTCATAACGCAGCGTAGCCAAAATTTGTTTTCTCCCTGCAATGTCGAATTCAGGATCTACAAAAAAAGTGGCTCCTTGGCCAAGAATATCACTGGCAAACGCAGCGAAAGGAAACAAAAATAGGATAATTCCCACGCAGATTGCTAAAGATAAATTCTTCTTTCGCATATGAATTATCATAATATCAAACCTCTTAAAAAGCAAAAGCCCCGGGATTCATACCCGGGGCTCTGCTTTGATACGAACCTCTTTCCTCTGTTTATTTGCGCGCCCTCAAAAGCTCGTTAAGCTTTTCTCGTGTCATCTCGCCTACCCGACCCGTTCCTTTGGTATATCCGATGGGAGTCAAAATCTCCGAGGCATATTTTTCTTGGAAACGGATTACAGCATCTTTCGTGAGAGCCCCGAAATAAGTTGTTTCCTTGCCCGGCGACCCCACCCCAGATGGGGCAATGCGCGTATCTGGATCGGCATTCAGAACAATCTGCAGATACTTGATATCTTCCGAACTTGCCCTAAAGATAAGGTTACCCCTGAACTCGAAGCCAACGGGAATACCGGAATATACCCCTTGCAAAGGTTCTGCGCTTTCTCCCGCCATTTTCTGCAATTCTGCCTGAAGCGCCTGCACTTTTGCCATCAGAGTCGAGATTGCAGAAAGCAATTCTTGCGTGGTCATTTGAGAAATCGGCTTTGATAAAACGCTGGTTTCCGGCGCAGAAGCTGGCGTTTTTGTTTCCGTAACTACTGGCTGATTCGCCGTTCCCTCTGTTGTTACCACAATTGCCACTGGTTCGGGCGTAGAGGGTACCGACGCAACTTCTGGAGCTATGTACCCAATGCCAGTTCCCGCGCCACCGCTCGGAGCGGCGCTAGCCGCGACCGGACTATACACAACAGAAAAACTCGTAAAGTGGGTGGTTTGGGCTGTTATGATATTATTTGCCGTATCTACGGTAAATCCTCCTTCTACAGGAACATATTCACCGCGTTCTGGAGAATAATACACAAACTTCAGGTCGCTCTCGCTTACCCCCGCGGGAAGATCAGCCACCATGCTCGTGTAATCAATTTGCAGTTCTGCGGTGCCAGTCAAATTTTTGACCGTCGAAGTTCCGGAGGCCGAAACATCGAATGATGCATCCGCTAATGGAGTAAAATTCAAAGTATCTGGGGCGGTAAATGCTTTCTCTATCTCAATCGTAACGTTTCCCGAGCCAGACTCCAAAACTCCGCCTCCCGCGTTTACCTTAACTCCGCTGTTCGTTGTAGCATCAAGTGCGCCTCCGATATTTGCCGCAACCACCTTGCTTTCCGATGTTGAAACCTTCGTATTATCGGCAGTAAGGGTAATATTATTGCCGCTTGCCGAATCAGCTCCAGCAATAGTTACCGTTCCCGACTTTGCGGTCTTCGTGTGCCGAGGCCCCTTGGCTGAAATTGTCCACGTGCCATCAGATACGGGCAAAGAATATACTCCGTTTTGGGAATCGACAGAAGTTGTTACCACGAGTCCGCTGCTGTTTGTCGCGGTTACAAATCCTTCAGTCATGGCAGTGGATCCATTAGATTCATACACGGTGCCTGTAATAACCTGTGTAGACTTCACCATGCCTAATTGGTCTCCGCTTGCTCCTCCAAAATCGTAATTGGAAGTGTTCGCGGACAGTACAAGAGTTGCCGGAGCCTGGGCAGGAATATAGCTGGCTTTAGACGCGCTTACGGTGTATGTACCTGCTTTCAAGCCCATTGAGTAGTCTCCGTTAGAATCGGTAAGAGCTGTTTTTACCAGTCCCGTTGTTGTGTCCTTTGCGGTAACCAGCACCCCAGAAAGATTATTCGAATTCGCCGCATTTCCGTCCTTCACATTTCCGCTTAATGTCAAGAAACTAGACGTAGAGACATTCAGCGTAACCGTATCTCCGGCGGAAGCTGAACCGTTAAAGGTTCCAAATCCAAACACATCCACAAAGTAGTTATACGTGGTGCTTCCCTGAACTGTCATTTGCAAGTTTGAATTAAGCCCATTGTACTGCTTGCCAATTCGGACATTTTTGTCTGTGGATTTTTTCAATTCCACGAATGCACCCATGGATGAAGTTCCTCCGGTGAAGGCAAACGTAATCGTATCGGTAGTGGCGACTGTAATGTTAGCGTCTGAAATATTCGAAGCCACTACTGCTTTTGTGGTGCTTAAATCTCCAAAACTAGGATCAAATGTGCCAATACGATAGGTCTTATTGCCCGCAACCTTCGCGGTGTAAACACCGCTGCTGTTCGTAGAAGTTCCTTTAAACACGCCTCCAGCTACCGGCCTGCTATTGGTTGTGTCCCATTCATCAATAAATATTGGGATGTTTGCTTGTGCTGTCCCTCCCACACTTACAGTTCCGCTCAACTCTACGCAAGTGCTTGTTGAAGGTGTTATATTCTGGCTCGATTTGCTTTCCGTTGTAATGGTTACGCTTTTTGAAAGCGTGCCGCAGGTATCAGACTTGCTTGGAGGAAGTTCAGATCGCACCGTCCACGTACCGGCATCCACAAACAAGGTATAATTCCCGCTGCTATCCGTCATAGTGCTTACGAAATTTCCATTCGCATCGGTGCCGAATACCGGAGCATACGCAATACCGCTGCCGCCGGATTCCGCGTCAAGCACTTTACCTGCAATAGAATAGCTTGGTTTCTTAAGTTTCAAAATCAAAGGATTTGCCCCCGTAATCTGTTTTCCCTTGAAAAAGATGTCAATATCCGTGCCAGCATCAGAGCCATCGGCTAAAATTTCGATACTCTGGAAAGTAGGCGGCAAGCCACTTTTCATCGCTCCTATTTCATACGTTCCATAATCAGAAACACTGATCGTAAATGCGCCTAAGTCATTGGTTGTGGCAAAAGCAGGCGCTCCAAATCCTTGGGCATGCATAAACACTTCCACATTTTGCAGCGGGTTTGTTCCGTCTGTTACGGTTCCGCTAATGGATTTGTCGGCTGTAGCGAATGTAAGGGTTAACGTATCTGTAGTATCGTTGAAGCCGGCTCCCGGAGGGACAAATCTTCCCGCAGTCACAGCGGGTGTACCGCCAAGGCCGCTTACAATAAGGTCAACAGGCGGAGGCGGAACTCCCGGCAGCTGTGACGTAATTTTTGTAGCAGACGGCCCTTTTGGCATCGCCGGACCCACACCCACAAACCAGGTCCCATTTTGTGGAAGACGCAAAGTATATCCGTCGACGGCAGGCGTAGTAACACCCGAAAGAGTTTTTACGACGAAATTTCCCGGCCCGCCGGCAAATATGTCAATGTCCACTCCCCCAAAATTGCTTATTCCCGCAAACTTTACCGTTACTGGCACGGAAGATCCTGCTGATGTCGCCGACGAAAGAACGATATTTTTTGTGCGATATGTGTTGGTTGAATCTACACATACAGGTTCTGGGCTATGCTGGCCGAAATATTCGTTTCCGCCGATTATTACGAACGGCTCTGTCCCAAAGAAGTAACATCCATCAGGAAGGCTGGTAAGGGCAACGGTACCTGTTCCATTGGTTATGGTTATATTCTTGTCTTGAGGGCCGGAGGGACCTCCGCCAAACATGAATATACTGCCAGATACGCTATCTGGTGTAGCTTGGCTCCCGGCATAAAGGTTTATTGTAATGCTCCTGGAACCAGCCTGTGCGATAAAGTAGGGCATGCTTGTCTTATTCACAATGACTGTCCCAGCCCTCGAAACTTTAATATCTACCGTGTATCCTCCGGTTTCCGGCCCTTTCGGGATTGCCGGGTTCGTGATATTCCGAAGATCAATCGTATAGTAGTCGCTGGCCCCCGGAGTGCCGGTTACAGCCAGCTGCACTGTAACCTGCCTCGCTGTGGCATCAACCGAAACACCATCAGAATCCAACGCAGTGTCGAAGACAACAGTCCCAGATCCAAATTCATTCATGTCAGTATAAAACGGGGAGAATGTGTCGGGAGCGGCATTTGTCACGCCGGTTCCGCTCGGGAAAGTCAGGATAATCTGGTCATCATTTTGCAGAGCGACTCCGGGGCTAAACCTTGCTTGGAATACGTTAGAATCCTGTCCCGCCATCTGGTTGAAGGGAAAGGCCATCACAGTCTGGCCAAAAGCGAATTGCTCGGAGGTAAAACTTCCAAATCCTTCAGCTTTGAACTCGGTTCCGGCTCCTCCTCCCATTGGCGGCCCAAACATGCCAGTACTCCCAAATGATCCAAAAGTATTGGCGCTGCTCTCCGCTTTCCCACGCCACGTATTATTTGTCGCGCCAATCGCATTGCCCGACAAATCCGTAACCGCCGCATTAACTGTAAAAAGGAACTCGCTTCCACTGGTTAAGGCGATGGAACTCCCTGACAGACCCTTGACCGTGAGATTATTTTCTACCGAATCATACGTCAATGTTACTCCAGCCAGCAGATCAAGCGTAGATGCCGGGGCTCCATCCGATGTAACATCAACCGTGATATTAGCCGGCTTCAAGATACTGGTAGCATAGTTCGCATCTACCTGTGTTCCCTGGTTCATACGCTCCGTGAAGAAAATAGCGCACGTATTGTCGTCGCACCTGGCATTCACTACCTTAGGAGCCACCGTATCCGCGCTTCCCGTTGTATAGGTATAGGAAGCAGCGCTTGCAAGGACAGTGCCGGCAATTGTAGTTACGCCGCTCGCGGTAAATGTAATAGTATATGTCGTGCTAGGCGCCGAGACATCTGTCGGTATGACAAAAACGGAATTAGTTCCTGGATCATATTTTACCGTAACAGCTACATTCGTACTCCCGCGCTTCATGGTAATATTTGTCGTATTTACGGAACTCGGGAGCAAAGGATCGGAGAAGCCAAACTCAAAAATACCTTCATTCACCGCCACTTCAGATCCTGATGCCAAAAGCGGGAAAACGGTGGGTGCCGCCGCAGAAACAGAACTCGATACAACAAAGTTACCGCTAAATGCATCATTACTCGATTGATTGGGAGGCATGATACTCATGCCATTTGCCGCAGCAACAGATCCCTTTACCCTTACTTCATATTCTCCTGCCGCAAGGTTTGATGCGGGATTAATGGTAATAACGCGCTGCTCATTAGAATCCACGGTAATTTCACTTGCCTGGAGCGTAACTTGTGAGTTGGTACTCATGTTCCAAAGCTGAAGAGAGCTTGTAGTAATCGTATTCGTATTCATGCGATCTGAAAATTCCAATACTACACTTGTGCTCAAAGGCGAGGGAACGCCAGGGCCCGGAATCATTGAACGGACAAAAGGAGGCATATATTGCCCGCCACTGCCAAAGTTTGCAGTTACCGTTGCCTCATTAAAGGCCGATCCACCTGTCGTGAAGGAAATCTTATGCCCCCCTCCGGCACGGTTGCTCTGTATGGACTGACCAGAAGTACTTGTTGCAGCTTCCGTAATGACAAATGTATAAAATGTATTTGCCTGCAAAGCAGATGTCGGAGAAAACAAAATCGTGTTTGTGTCCTGGGAAGGGATAGAAGAGCATCCTGGGGTCGAACTGCTCTCGCAATATACCACAGCGCCCGCAACTTTAGTGGTGCCATCATCTGTCGTAAGATACACATTACTGCCTGCATCTGCCGCGTTAGAATCGTTAATTGTCTGGGCATTCATTGCCTGATTTACACCTACACGGATTTTTTCACTCGAGGGCACACCGAATGCTCCGTCAAAGGGGCCCGAAAACATCACCTGTGGGGTTCCGCCCCCGCCTCCCGTAGCAAATCCACATTCCCCCTGATTGATATTCATATCAATGCCGGTCAAATTCGATGTCCCCAGGACTTCAAATCGGACATTACGACAATACCCTTGTTTATACGCAGTAATATCGAACGCATTGTTATTAGGAAGGCCGGTGATTGAATAGGCTCCGCTTCCATTAGTAGTAACAGCAGCTTTCGCATATCCTCCCGCATATACATAGGCGCCAGATAATGCATTTCCTCCAGACCTGATTGTTCCCGCAACGCTTCGTTCGCCCGCGGCAACAGTATTCACGACAAAGGGCGCGTTCTTGCAATCAGCGGCGCTTGCAGCGGCAGGATTAGCACAGAAAAACATGGTATTTCCCGCCTTATCCTTAGCGTTTAAATAATACTCAAACGTTCCTCCTGCTACAGGCACAGATGCCGAAGGAACCGTGAATTGAAACAAATTACCATTGACTTGAGTTGCATATGCTGCGGTTTCACCTACAGACACATTAGCACCATAGAAAATCTTGAAGAATTCGAGACCATCATTTTCCGGGGTTACAAATTCTGCCCCTGTAGTTTGATCGTCCGTAATAACCGCACTGAAAATCGCATCTGCGCTCTCTGTGGCCGCATATACGGGCATATGATCAACAAAAGGCATATTGCTGTCGCTTGGAGCATCTGAAGTCACGGAAAACGCACTAGAGCATGTAAGTTCGTCTGAAGTAGCATCAACAAACACGCAAGCCTTATAGCTTGTAAGCGCGTTCCAATTATTGCCTTCGCTGTCGGAGTTGCTAAACTGCGGAAGCGCCATTGCGCTTTGCGAATATTGTGAAAAAAAGCCCCTCTCTTGGCAAGGATTTCCTCCGCAGCCGTTAATTAAGATATTCCCAGCCGTAACGCTATCCGCAGTTGCCGCCGATAATACAAAAATTTTCGTCGTCGTATAGCCTGCGGGCGTATTCCCGTCATTTGTCCAGGTAACCGCAAAGTCCCTTCCATCTATCCCAAAACCCGTAGTATCATTATCCGCCCCCGTTACCGCGGTTACCGCCGCATGAGCAATATCCAGCCCACCGAAGGAAAATGGCATAAGAGCTGAACCTCCCGCCCCCGCGATGACAGCGCATATTAAAAAGATACTGACTGCTCGATCAAAAAACCTCTTCCCACGTTTTGTATAGCTCATTTTATAAAACAGAAAGCTAAAACGAAATATTCGTTTTAGCTTTCAAACAAAAAATAATATAGATTCTGACTCATCAAATTAATCTATTCTTGCATAGTAAAAAACAATGTCAAGATTATCAGATTATCCACACATCCATAACGATTTCAATACCATTCCTACTTCTGGAAAAGATGGTTGTAATAATACTTATTGTTTAGGTCACCGATAAAACCCCCAGCGATAGCTTCTTTAATCTCTGCGACTCCATCCCTCACAGTCTTTTCAGGTTCGAATCCCAATGTACGCTTTATTTTCTCAAAAGAAACCTTATAGCTTCTCTGATCGGCCACATCTGCAAGAGTTTTAATGGAGGTTTCGGGAAAATACTCTCGAATAATTTCACCCAAATCCGAAATAAGATAATTTTCCCGATCTCCTCCGACGTTAAAGACCTGGTTTGATACCTTGGACGCAGGAGCTTCGAGGCAAAAATATATCGCCCGGGCAGCATCATGAACGTGAACCAAGGGGCGCCATTGCTGACCGCCAAAAAGGAAAATTTCCTTGTCTACAATTGCCTTTTTCGCAAATGTATTCACTACGAGATCGAAACGCATGCGATAGGATACGCCGTAAAGAGTGCCAAAACGCAAGACAGTGCAGGAAAAGTTTTCATCCATTAATCTCATGAGTTCCCTTTCCGCATAGATTTTTGTTTCTCCATAAAAATCTACTGGATTCAGAGATGATTCCTCGCATACAATTCCATTCTTTTCCGCCTCCCCATACACACTGCAAGTGGACGCAAAAATGAATTTTTTGACCCCGAATGCCTTACAAAGACGCGCCATATACACTGTCCCAAAATAATTCGTGCGCAATGATATATCTTTGTTCGCCAGACACGCTGGCTCCCCAACGACGGCAGCCAGGTGAATCACAGCGTCTACGTCAGCAAAAAGAGCATTATTCTCTCGGAGATCAAAAATATTGGCTTTAATAAGTTCAAAATTCGGATCTCCCATAAGATCCTTAGTGGAAGCATCCCCAAAGAATAACTGATCGACAACCTTTACCCTGTATCCCTGCAGCAGCAACAATCGACTCACCATTGAACCTAAATATCCCGCCCCCCCGGTAAGTAGCACCGTTTTTGTCCTCTCTTTTTCGTGTTGAACTATCTTTTGAAACGGGAAAGGAAAATCTGTCTTTTGCGTAGGAATGCTTAATTTTCCCTGGAAAAATTGCCAATATATGCGCTTGGCAAATCTCAAGGCGCCTATAAAGATAAACAAAAGCACTCCGTAGGCAAAAATTACTGAACGGGGAAATTCTTCGAGCAACGACGAAGTCTTTAGTAAAAATAAGAAAAGGCCGGAAAGTGCAATATTAAGGGCTACTCCCCGTAAAATCTTGGGAATATCAGTGAAACTAACATATGACCAGGACATTTTATAAAGACCTTGCAGCCAAAAAATTGGAATTGCGGTTGCAAGGGAAATACCAGTGAAGAAAAGGATATTCCCCCATTTTTCTGCGGGAATAAGACCATCAAATCGCAACAAAAACGCTAAAATTACAGAAACTCCTATAAGGAAACTATCAAAAATGATAAATAAGATCCTTCTGAACCTTCGGGCAGTTGTGACAAAACGCACTAACAAACGAAAATATGCCATATCCTACTGATGCTCAATAAAATCTTCCAACGAAACATTTTTTACCTGATCAGTTCCAATGTAACACTCTCTTAGGCCTCTGGCAACAATACCGGTTTTATATTGAATGGGCAAATCAATTTTTTCTCCCAGGACATGGTGCGAAATAAGAATATCCGGCTCATTAAACCCGACCAGAGCCCGCATCACTGTAGTTCCTGAAAATCGTGGGTTAATTTCAAAAGTATATATGCCTTTTTCGGTTTTCCTGCACTGAACATTCAAGGGACCCGTAGAACCTACTGCTTGACTTATCTTCTCCGCATATTCACGCACCTGTCTGTAATCGCCTATTACTCCTTGGGAATATCCAGAAGAAATAGCAAGTGTATCAAAATAAGGATGAGATGTCCTATTTTTTATCCGGACTTTACTAGATAAACCGCTTAAAATTTGCCGGCGCAAGGCAATAGACTCCAAAAATTTTCCATCTAAAGTGTGCAGCACCCCAATCGTATACTCTTCCTTGGGCGATCCAATATACTCTTGAACCATAGGTACTATTCCCTGGCGCAAAAGATACCTTACGAAAAATGCCAGTTCCTCTTTATCTTGAGCAAGAAATGCATTTACCGAGGATCCCCCGCCCCGAATAGGTTTAATGACCGCGGGAAATATATCAACCGCCTCTACCTCGCTTTCTTCATGGATAAGGTAAGATTTTGGAACATCGAATCCATGATCTTTAAGAAAAAGATATGTTTCCCACTTATCCATACAACGCTCGATCACCGAGGCGTTATTGATTAAGAGGAGAATCCCTTCCTTCGCAAAGATATCTCGATTTTCTGACATTTTCTTTAACTCTGGCTCGGATCCGGGTATTACCACCCGGATACTTTCTTTCCTGCAAATATCCAAAATTTTCTCTAAGTAGTGCGCACTGCTTGCAGAAGGAATCTGATAGTAAGCATCCGCCTCAAAAAAACCAAAGCTTACCGGTAGAGCATCCACCGCAACGATATAATAAGGAGTTTTTGCTAGCCGCAGAGATTTTATAAGCCCCTCCCCCGTACTTCCCCCCCCAACCCCAGTAATAAGAACTGGCATTTTTCCTGAAATAGAACTGTTCATAGTGTTTTGCCGCATTCCGTTCTTGTCAAAACCTGAATTACATAAGGATCCAAACTTTCCTCATATGCTCTTTTCCTTATCTCTTCAGAATTATATGTTATCCTTTTAATTACTGCCTTTCGTGTTGTTGTGTCAAATATCGCAAAAGAAGCTTGAGGATTATAATCCCTGGGCTGGCCGCAAGAACCTGGATTTATTACCAGCTTCTCTCCTTCCCAATGAATCATTGGATAATGGGTATGACCAAGAATAATTACATCCGCCTGAATTTCTCGGAATCTCTCAAAATTTTTGTAGTCTGGAAAAACATATTCTTCAAACTCATCCCAAGGGCTAGCATGGTACATTCTAACACGCAACCTATCTATTGCAACCTCTAAAAATCCTGCCTTAAGGCTCTTCAGATAGTCTAGGTTCTCTTTGCTAATATGATTTTTGGTATACTCCAGAGAAGGCAGGATAACTGGATTAGATGGGACGGCTAATAATCCTACAATATATGCATCATGGTTTCCTAAAATGCAAATCACTCCCTTTTCTCGCAAAAGATCCAGAGTTTCATTCACAAAGGTATAATACCCAGTCAAATCCCCAGCGCATAGAATCATGTCGGCATCTTTCAACTCATTAAGCACAGCTTGCAAGCCGTATAGATTTGCGTGCGGATCAGAAATAATGCCTATCTTCATTCGTAAGACTGCTAGTTAATTGATCGTATCAATACAAAAGCTTCCGCTGCCTCCATTCCGCATTCAGATCCTCTTTTTCTGGCCAGAGCCTCAATTACTTCAATTGATCTAGGATGAGGAAACTCTTTGACTTGGCTCTTATATGCTTCCATTGCCCCAATTTTATCCTTCAGACAGCTCCCAATATCTTCATAAACCATGGGAACAAAGGCCTGAAGAGGCATTCCCCATTCGGTTTCCGACAAAACTTCATAGCAAAGGACTTGCTTAACAAAAGATCCCGGCTTTGGCCTTGAGGCAACCAGAACCGCTTCGAACACACATCTATGATCGCGATTTAAGTCCCCTCCGCTTGGCGAATAGATGACATCCGGCTTTATATTGCGCACCATATCAGAGATAGCGTCATTCAGTTCTTTCTGAGAAATGGTATCGAGTTTTGCCGTTGGAAAACCCAAAAAAAAGGTTTCCTTGATGCCTAAAATACGGCAGGATTCCTTAATTTCTTTTTTGATGTCTTTCAAGAATTGCTCTGACCAGTCTGGAGTATATCCTTTCGTTGCAATACAAAGAAACACTTCGTCGCCTTGCTTCGCATATTTACCAATGACACCTCCACACCCCAACACTTCATCATCGGGATGGGGAGCTACAACAAGAATTCTCATGGGCGATTCTTATTATGATATAAAGCTTGTATGACCGCACAAACCCTCTTAACATAATGCTCTGGCATATGGGAATACAACGGAAGGTTAAGAACCCTCTCAAAAACGTAATCGGTATTGGGCAATGAAATGCTCTTATACCGTTCATAAACTTTCTTTTTATGCACAGGATAGAAATAGACTTTTGTTTCAATACGACGTTGGGTAAGCTCATACAAAAGCTCATCTCTAGAAGCACCAAACTGTTTTTCGTCTACCATAATAACAAGATCTTTGTACACAGAGACAGAACCCGGCAATATCGACTGAAAAACAATACCTGGGACATTCTCTAATTCCTTTTTATACAATTCAACCAATCTTAACCTTCTTTTCCGCATCTTTTCAAAAATTTTCATATTCTCAATCCCCAAAATAGCACTCATCTCATCCATTCTTGCCGTAATCCCTAAAAACTCTTCGTTCCGGTTCACGCTATCGCCATTATACCGTCCTAGCCTCATCTTTTCAGCCAATTTTTCATCATCGACCACTAGCAGCCCTCCTTCCCCAGTGGTCAAAACTTTCGTAGGAGTCAAACTGACTATAGATACATCACCGAAACCTAAAACAGATTTTCCGTTATATAAAGCTCCAAACGCATGTGCCCCATCGTAAATTACTTTTAAATTATTTTTTTTTGCGACTTTACTAATCGCCTCAACTTCACAAGGATTCCCGAATACATGCGTTGGCATGATCGCTCTTGTTCTCGGCGTAATTTTTTTTTCAATTGAAGCGGGATCCAAGTTCATTGTTTTTTG
>CAYZNF010000001.1:88835-106138 GCA_964479725.1 uncultured Candidatus Saccharibacteria bacterium | reverse complement strand
TTGTTTTATGGTTAATATCCGCAAAGACCGGCTTTATCCCGCACCACAGCAACACATGACCGTCAGAGGTGTAAGTGAAGCTCGGCAGAATAACCTCGCCTTTCACATCTAGGCAAGTTAATGCGATCATAAGGGCCGATGTCCCGTTTGCTACCGCCACCACATGTCCTACCCCTAAGTAATCCGCACATCGTTTTTCAAATTCCCTTACATATTTCCCATTAGTCAACATCCCTGTTCGAAATATCTCTTTCAATTTTCCGCGGAGAGCATCCGCATTGGGAAGCGTTGGACGCAACAGAGGAATAGCAGATTTATGCATAGGATACTGCGTTTAAAATGGTATTAAGACTTTCCGGGCCGCTATTAAACAATAAGTCAATCCCTGATAAGTTGGGTATAAATTCTCCATACGGTTGAGGATATACGGGATGCATAAAATCCTGATAAACAACCTCGATATCATTCTGGGAAAAAATCTCTTCATTGAGATAATTATGACCGCCCTTGCCGGAAAAATAGCGTGCGGCGCCCAGTTGCTGACATATCGAAAGCAAGCGTTCCGACCTGCCCATGCTTTTATCCACCCCCATTTGGGAAGATCTTACAAAGGTAGGGCTGATACCGAATTTTTCTGCTAAATAAAACGTTAAATCGATATTGAAATCGGAAATCGTATTCCAGCGTTTTTGGTAGCATTCCTTGAAAGAGTCTTTATACATATTAAAAAAAGGGGCTTTTGAATAATTTAGCTCTATGCTTCTCCAATTTTTTTCTGCCCAATTTTTTGAAAAATCTATTGTAACCTCATTTTGGATCCAAGGAAAATGGTATCTTACGGGCACCGTAATCCATTGAGGACCGGTGGCAGTTTTAATCTTATTTCGATTATAAAAATCATTTTTGATGAATTGAACATCGTCTAAAAAAACAAAAACACTGCTTTTAGCCATTCTTTCAAAGATACCCAAATATGGAAGATGAAGAGCCTGATTAATAGTAACGGTAGTCATGCGTGAAATTCCTAAACAACAGTAACCTGACGCACGTATTCCTCCAGCCCCTTTTCAAGAGAAATAGGACTAAAGCCTAACTCTTCTTTTGCCTTGCTTATATCAAAAAAGAATCGAAAAGCAGGGCCGCTGGTACACGATAAAAGTTTTGCC
Organism: uncultured Candidatus Saccharibacteria bacterium; assembly: GCA_964479725.1. GTDB lineage: Bacteria > Patescibacteriota > Minisyncoccia > Minisyncoccales > UBA10102 > CAYZNF01. The sequence goes on along the minus strand of CAYZNF010000001.1, from coordinate 104,972 downwards.
CTGGAGTTTGTCCTTTCGATAATTCTTTCCGCAAGCTCTCGTACATGTATTTCTTTGCCGCTCCCAATATTAAAAATTGAAAAGGAAGGTAAATTCTCTTTTTCTAAAGCCAGTATATTTGCCGTGGCAACATCCTCCGCGTAAATGATATCCCAGCTCGTATCACTAGAAATCTCCAAAGGCTTATCCTCTTTAGCGTTTTTAATGAAATTATAAACTACCCCATCCTTTCGTGGAAACCCATAAATCCCGGCATAGCGAAGAACAATCACCTCCGCTCCGTATTGCTCTGAATACAATCTGCAAAAATCCTCTCCCTGGAGCTTTGTAAGGCTATAGAAGTCATAGGGACGCAAGGGATTTGTTTCATTTACCGGCAAGACTTGAATTTCTTTCCCATATACACTCATGGAAGAGCTGTAGATAATTTTCTTTATCCCAAGCCGCCGACATGCCTCTAAGACATGAATAGTCCCTCGGACATTAGTGGCAAAAAAAGAAAGAGCTTCTGCATTTTGACTGCGGGGAAGCAGTGCTGCGGTATGGAATATGGCGTATGGCGCATAGTCTTTGAAAATCGCGGTAATCTCTTCAAAGTTGGTAATATCTGCCTTATAATAGGAAAAATTTTTGTCGGCCCTCAATTGCTCCGTGGCCGCCTCTTGTCCATAGGACAATCCCAACACATCATATCCTCTTTTTAGAAGTTGCCTTGAAAGATGGGATCCTACAAGTCCTGTCGCACCCGTTACCGCTACCCGTTTTTTCAAAACTGCCATACAAAATATTATTCCTTGTCGCTCTTGTAATCTTCCACGATACCGTTTTCACCATATTGGCCCCTGCCAGTTAATACAATTATAGGAGTTAAAGCCATGATTTTCAAATCAAGCCATAACGACCAGTGGTCAATATACCACACATCCCATTTTATCCGCTCTTTCCAAGGCAGTGTATTCCACCCCTTCAAGATATTGATGTTTGTAATCCCGGGTTTTACCCTTAAGCGCTTTTTCTCAAAATCCGTATATTGCAAAAACTGATGAGGAAGAGCGGTTCTAGGCCCAACCAGCGACATTTCTCCCGCAATAATATTAAACACTTGAGGAATCTCATCAATACCAAATCGGCGCAAAAACTTCCCCATTCTGGTAATTCGAGAATCATTTTTTGCTATTTCAATACCCAATCCTAATTGGGAAGCATTTTCCACCATCGTACGAAATTTCCATATCCTGAACAATTTTCCGTCTTTACCCACTCGCTCCTGCCGGAAAAAAATCGGCCCTTTTGAATCTAATTTAACCAGAACAGATATAAAGAAAAGTGGTACAAAACAAATAAAAAGCACGATAAGCGCCGCCCAATAATCAAACAAAATTTTAATAAGCCTTTGAAATTGCATAGGTAGATTTTTTATTATAAGTCAATACGCCGTATTGATCAACAATTTGACAATATTATCACTATATGTATATAATATTTATTAGAATTTCGGCGGCACGGCAGACAGAAAGGAGTGACAGCAGTGCTAGACTTAAGAGATGTTTATCACACCGTCATTCGGGACCCCGGCTCTGCGAGGGTGCCAGAAGATGGCATTGGGGTTGAGTTCAACGTAGCGTGCGTTGTGGATGCATACAGCGCGCTCTATCACCCCACAGAGGGACCTACTCTTTACAAAGGCCGATCTAGCGGCCAAGTCGTTCGAGAAATTATCCTAGAGACGTTGCGCCGTAGAGCGCATATTTCTCTGAATGAAGCTCTGCGCGCGGGTAACGCAAAAGTGCATCGGACTTTTGTTCGGGAACATAGTATTCCCGACTGCGCTTCTGCCTTACCCGGCGCGGCATTCGTTGGGATCGAGGTGGCAGAATCATCCCCTCAACAAATAAAAGTATTGCAGGGGAGCGATGCTCTTGCCATCTGGAGAACCCCTCAAGGGATCGACTCCACCCCGGACCAGGCGTATTTGCACGAGGAGTACCTCAACAACGAATTTAGCCGTGCCCTCGCTCAAAATGCGTCTGCGGCAAATCCCACACTTGCCGCATGGACGGACCGTTTTGCAGATATCCAGAGCCATCGCAATAAGTGGAGCAACCGTCCAGGAGGTTACGCCACGCTAAATGGCGATCCTGCGGTTGCAAAACTGTGGCGATCGTTCACCATTCCCCTCCAGAAGCCAGTCACAGTGATTTTGTTTAGTGACGGCTTCATCCGTTTTCAGGGGAACACTGATCGCATGGACCTGCTAGCTCCCCTTCTGTTCCAACGGTACGACAAAGGAGGACTGGAGCACATCCTTGCCAGCACCAGGACTCTTGAGCAAGAGCGCGCTGGTACAAGCCACGAAGAGCATGCGGAAGCCACCGCAATTGCTTTCGAGTTCAGATAGACAGGCTCTTTCACACATAGCCCACTCTCCCGAGTGGGCTCTTTCCTTTTGGAAATAACCTCGATACAATAGATAAACTATGGCACCATTCCCCAAACCACCCCAGAAATCTATTGTTTATGAAGACGCGAATATAGGTATTTGCTTAGCAACATTTCCCTTTGCTCCTGGACATACTATTGTTTTTTGGAAAAAACCAGTTAAAGATATCCACCTCTTGTCCTGTCAAGAATACGAGAATCTCATGCATACTATAGACATTGCAAGAGACGCTCTATTGAAAACCTACAAAACAAAAAAAGTATACCTCTTATATATGGACGAATTACAGCAAGTCCATTGGCACTTAGTGCCACGCATTGGCACAGAAACAGGCTTTGCTCTTTTCAAAAAAGAGCTTCCCAGGGTGCGAGATTTTTCAATTGTTGAAAAAATTAGGGAAAATTTCTTAAAAATTCGAAAACAGCATCCGGAAACAATTTTTCACGCGCCGCATCGCTAAACATTCTCTTTGATTCCCGTCTTTGAGACCGCCCCTTGAATTAGCACTCTAATTGCAATACTCATCTCTTCAGAAATATCTGGCGCGGACTTTTGAATTTGAGACGTTTACGCGGGCGTTCATTCAGGCGGCGCACTGCGTGAGAAAGCTCCTCGGAGGTGATTAGGTTGAAGTCGAAGTCCTTGGGGAAATACTGTCTCAACAGCCCATTGGTATTCTCATTGGTGCCACGTTCCCACGAGTGGTACGGGTACGCGAAGTACACTGTCATACCCGACTTCTTTTCGAGTCGCTCCCAGTCAGAAAACTCCGCACCGTTGTCGAGCGTGAGGGTCTTGCGCTTCCCGCACGGCATCCGTGCAAACTTCTTGAGCGCAAGTGTGGTAAGGAGTTCCGCCCGCATTTTCTGCAAGAGGTATGCGACCAAGTATCCACTCCGTCTGTCCACAAATGTGACGATGTGCACCCGTTTGTCTCTCCCCATTATGGTATCGCCCTCCCAGTCGCCCAAACGGCCACGCCGCTCAACCACTTTCGGACGTTCATCGATTCGCCGCTTCTTTGCTTGTTCTCGGGCTTTTTCACGTATCTTCGTACCACGTCTCCGGCGATACTTTCCCTTCCACGAACGCAGGTATTGCTTCAGGTGCGTAGCACGTTCGGCGATGTACCGATATATGGTACTGGCAGACACGTCTGTTCCTTTGAGCGCGAGACTCCCTGTAATTTGCTCGGGGGAGCGGTGTGCTTTCAGTTCTCTCACCACCGTGCGCAAGAGTGCCCCCCTTAGAACGCGAATACTGTCCATGGCCGCCACCCGCTTCATACGCTTTCGTCTACGCACCTCCCATACGTCATATCCGTCTCTTCCTCCATATTCATTCACGTGACGAGAGACCGAACTGGGATTCTTCCTGAGCGTGCGAGCAATCTCACGAATTGGATGTCCTGCCCGCAGCATACGGGCGATGACCGGCCAATCCTCCGGTCCAATATGTGTATGTGCCATATATCCGGAGTATGGCTGACACTGAAGGTGTTGCAATTAGCCTGCAAACTCTGTTGTTTTTAGAGTGAGAATTCACCCCCCTGAATTTGACAAAGACTTATAGTCCTGCAATAATACCAATGCCTTCCGGCTCTAGAGGAAGGGATAGCTTTGAGGAGGTGAGGGTTGACAATCCTGATGGTATGCAAAGACCCAGGAGGCATGGCTGGCATCGTGCCGGTAGCCGAACAACTCCGACGAAGACGGGGCGACGATGTCGCACTCATTGCCAACGGAAGGGCAGTTGGTCTGCTCCAAGAGCAAGGACAAAAGCCTGGGGTAGATTTCCTTGCCCCTGCCTCGGCACAAGAAGTTTTGACAGTATTTTCCCGCCCATCCCTCCTTGTCACAAGCATGTGCAACGATGGGGGGATCGGCAGAAACCTTGTGCCTCTCTGCAGAGAGCTTTGTTGCCCAAGCGTAGCTCTGTGCGACACTTGGAGCAGCGGAACCTTGTGGGGAGAATGGGCCGATCTCCAATACCGGCCGGACTGGATGCTGGGGAATGATCCTCTGAATCGGGCTTTGGTTCGAAAGGCCTGGCCCGACTTTCCGGAAAACCAATTCGTCACCACCGGATTTCCTGCGTTCGATCGCTTTGTTGGCATTGACCGCAAGGCAATCGAAGCCAAGGTGCGCGATCGCTTTGGCATTCCTGCTGACCAACCCATAATTGTCCACGCGGGCGAACTTGATATGAGCGCCCACGCTCTTGGCGTGGTGGTTGAAGCGCTCAACAGAATCACTCCACGGGCTTGCCTCATAACAAGGATGCATCCCCGCATGAGTCAGGCCCCGGGCGAGCTCCAGCCATGGCAAGCAGCCCTAGAAAGATACGGGGGACGGGTCATTGCCGATTCCTCGGCTCTTTTTACCACCCTTGAAGTTACTGCAACTGCAACCGTGGTGACCTCGATGTCCTCCACGGTGCTTGCCGAAGCGGGTCTCTTGAGGAAACCCAATGTATCCGTTTTCACCCCACCAGTGCAAGAAGCGTACTTGGAATGGAGCCATGGCCTCACACAAGAGCCTCTGACCGTCACCCTTGGCTGCACAGCCAGGGCAAACTCGGCTGGTGAATTGACGCACCTCATCGAAGAGGCCTTCTCTGGCGCTCTAGGAGCTAGACTGCGGCCTTTTCAGGAACAGCATCTGCGGGCCGATGGCAGGAATGCCGAGAGAGCGGCTGATTTCCTGGAGAGCCTGCTCTAGCACACCAATCGCACCTTTTTTGTCAGGACCAGACCTTAGCGTCTGGTCCTGTTTTTGTTTTCAATATTTTATGGTATCCTCTACGCATGAAGTTTATCCTCATATGCCACACCGCGAGTATCTGGAACATAGAGGGACGTTTAACTGGACAAACAGATATTGAACTGCATAAGGACGGCCTCAAGGAAGCTGAAAAAATCACAAGGATGCTTTTGCCTTTGGAAATTCAAACAATCATCAGCTCCGACCTAAAACGCGCTTCTCAAACTGCAGCTATTATTAATAGCCAGCTTCGCCTTACTCTTATTTTTGATAGACGCCTTCGCGAGTGTTCCTTTGGAAGCTTAGAAGGTAAAAGCGCCAAGGAACTTATTGAAAAACACGGAGAACTGCTTGGAAAGCAATTACAAGACCAATGGAATTCGTATGATTTCAGCAAATTTGGGGGAGAAAACAAAGCCATTGTCCTCGAACGGCATTTGGACGCACTAAAAGAATACGCCTCATCCCGCCATCCATCTCCCATATTGCTAGTAGGCCATACAAGAAGCCTCAATACTCTCCTTGCCCATTTGGGGTATGCGCCCAACTTAATCCAGGGGCAATACGAAACAATAGAATTTGATAGTGCGATCTTACAATAATCCGCGCAGAAAGCCGATCTGTTTCTCCTTTTCTTGCCTTATCTTTTCTTGATCAAGAAAGGTAAGCTTGCTTGTAATAGACCCAACCCCCACTCTTTCAAATAATCCTGCCCTAGGCGTGGAAGAAAAAAGCATTGCTGGCTTACCAAAAGCCATAGTAGCCACGCAAGCATGGACCCTGTCTGAATAAGTAGCTTTTGTGTTTGCGTACAAATTCAAATAGTCCTCCGGAAGATCAGAAATAAAAGTATTGGCATTCAGTTTATACCACCTCATACGGCTTTGCCAGGAAGCATGGTGAGTTTTAATGATAAACGTTCCTTTCACCGCGGGAAGCTTCGGGAAAAAGTTTTGTTTCTTAAACACCCTTTCCCCTAGAGACTTAAAAAACACATAGGGCTTAGGGACATCAAAGTTATAAATCACAAATTCTGGCAAAGTAAGCCTTGCTGGACGAAAGGCATCGGAAACAAAAAACGCGCAATCTATGCCATTATATGAGTACTGTGCGAGATCTTGATACTGTTTAAAGGATCGCTCATCCCGCGAAATGAAAGCATAGGGTGGGTTTTTCGTGAGAAAATCCCTGAACCGTTCTACTTCTCCCAATGTATACTTTGCCCCTCCCCCTCCGCTGATAACAAACTTTGCTCCGCGTTTTACGCAAGCTGAAATCGTAGGTCCGTGCAAACGAAGGAACTCATCGCAGAAGACCATCCCCGAAACAACTATATAGTCAGCATCCATTACGCTCGCAAGATCAAAGGTAAGCTTAATGTCTTTCCGCTCCGAAGCAAAAAACCACTTCGGCATTTCACTGGCAAAATATATAGAAGCATCTGGCACAGCCATACGCAACAACTGCATTGATCCAAAATCAATGAAGGCATTTCCAATGTTTGTGGGCCATCCCCCGCCAAAATATATAATTTTTGGAGATATTCCTGGGTGATCCATTGATATAAGGCTTACCGTTGCGCTTCTGGGACAACTTCTCCGACCATCAGCAAATGAAAACCAAACATACGAACAAATTTGGGATATCGCTTTTCAAAGAGAAAAAGTTTATCCAGCAATCGCTTCAGCAAGAAAGAAGGCAAGGGTATGGTTAAAAATAGCAGAGGGAGAATGTTCCGCTTATCCCATACCGTAAATGGCATAGCCCCATAAATTCCATGCTCTCCTATTACACGCAACCCCGCCCGCTCCATTAAAGATCGCAGGCGCTTGGATGAATAGGATTCTTCAAAGCCATATTGCCATCTTCGGGCAAAACGCATAAGATGCTTTTTAATCACAAAAGGGCTGTAGCGATTTGGCACATCAATAATAACATATTTTTTTGCAACCCTACGCATTTCCTTGACCCCTTTTAGCGCTTCTTTAAAAGGGAAATGCTCAAGCACCCCTTCATTCCATACGATGTCAAACGAAGAATTCGCAAAAGGCATTTTAAAAAGATCTCCAAGTACGACATTTTTTACACCAAAAACATCTTGAGCAACCCGAAGAGGTTCTGGGGCATTATCCAAACCCACAGAGCGGTGGCCTTTTTGCTGAAAATAAGCCACCATATACCCCGAACCGCATCCGGCTTCAAGTATAGTGTCTACGGGAACAATATATTTTCCTAAAACATCCTTAAGTCTGGAATATATGTATTCATTTATCAAATCAATGCTTTGATATTTTTTATAAATCTTATCCCAAGGAGTCCCGATATTTTGCTGGTCTATTTTATTGCTTTCCATGCTATGAAAAGATTAAAAAACGGCAGAAATTTTAGTATAACATTATGCTTGGCACGTAAATATTCGCTATCCACTGATGAAACGTGTTCTAGCAAAAGATGTCTAACAGCTATTGAAGTAAACCATTTTTCCCTGAAAGGAAAACTACGAGGATAGAACCATTTTCCATTCAACTCTGCCCACCATTTTATCGCTACACTAGGAATAAAGAGTTTTTCATGGAGAGAAAAGATATTTTTATCCACGATGAGAATTTGGGCATGGGGTTTTGCTACCCGAACCATTTCCGCAATTGCTTTTTTGGTATCGGGTATATGCTCTAATGTCTCGATACATATAACAGTGTCGAATGTATTGTCAGGAAAAGGAAGATTAGCAACCGACCCGGCAACAAAATTGGCATTCTGCACTTGCTCTCTTGCTAATGCAAGAAGTCTTTTTGAAGGATCAATCCCCGTAGCAATCGCTCCTTGAGCGGCAAGAATTTTTGTTATTCTCCCCTTCGCGCAGCCAACATCCAAAACAAATTTCCCTTCCATGTTGCCAATGAATCTTTGCATTGCTTCTATGCGGCAATCCTGCAAATCAATATCTTCCGGAAATATATCCGAATGATCTTCAAATGTTTTTGCAATTGCTTCTTCTACTGTATCATTTTCCTTGGACATATACTGTTTCATGCATTTTCCTGTATGTAGCCACCTCAATTTCACTTCTTTTTTCCCATAAATATTCCATCATTTTCGGAAATGCCTCTTCCTCGGCCGCATCTTGAGGATCGAAATATACGTTAAGATAAGAATTGGTTTCAATTCCAATATTGACCAGCCTTCTAAATTCTGCCTCCCACGCTCCTTTTTCGGCATGTCTTCCGCATCCTCGCTTAAGAGCATGCCAAGTATCGAAAACTCCATAAGGATGTTCAGGACATGCGCTCACCGGAAATTCCCTAATCCCTTGCCGCAGAAAGGGCAACCCATCGCGTCTTTCGGTTCGCGCCAAAGCAATCGATGATGAATATGCGTATCCCGTCTCTCTCAAAACCCCATACACCGTATCTGTATGCAAATTTCCAAAATGGGGCGTCCGAAAACCTATAGGAGAATACCCAAGCAGTGTTTGGCAGGCGCGATGGCACTGCTCAATTTCATCTTTTTTCTCCCCAATAGAAAGGTTATTGAATTTTTTCCCCGGATTAAGCTCTTCATGATTTGGATGCGTATATGTATGATTCATTATCTCGTGCCCTCCTTCAAGAATTTGCCGATGTTCAACAGGATACCGCTCGATCAGTTTTCCTACGCATGCAAATGACGCCGCCAAAGAGCGCTGCTTGAGTATCCTTAATATCAAGGGAAGCGAGAGAACATCTTTTGAATAATCGCAGTCGAATGAAAGCGTCATGCAGGCTTTTTTGCCGTTCCAGGAATGTACACCGGTGTTTTTGGCATACCAGCGTTTAACATATAAACGCGGAAAAACCGCAGTAATGATACAAGCCCTTAAGCGCTCCATAATGTAAACATTTACCTCACGTACTTTTCATGATAATATTTTTCAATAGTATCTTCCATAATCTTAGCAAACCTCTCCATAAGCACGGATGCGCTATATTTTTGGATCTCTTCCCAATTAGGATTGAGTAAAAGATGCCCCGCCCTCCACTTATTAAAGTATGCAAGCAAAGCTTCTTGTATGCTCTTGGTATCTTCCGGAGAAGCAATCATGCCCGTCTTCGTCTTCTCTATAACATCCGCAGAAGCCCCTCCGGGGGTAATTGCCAATATAGGTTTTCCCAACGCGATATAATCCACTAGTTTTGAGGGAAGAAATAGACTTTCTCCCTTGCTTGGCGCATCTATAACAAGCAGAACATCAGAAGCCATGAGCCGCCAAAGAGCCTCCTTTCTCGGAACTGTACCCTTCACATCTACAATGCTACTTAGACCGTACCTCGATATTAATTTTTTAAATGGCCCCAGCGATCCGAACAACTGCACTCGGATCGAGGTGCGAATTTCCTGCCGATCTATCAATTTTTCCAATGCCCTAAAAAGAGGTTCTGGAGAACGTATGCCATAAAAATTTCCCGTATGAGTAAGCACAAATTTTTCTTTTCTTTTAAAATCGATATTCCTGGACATTGTTTCTGAATCATAGGAATTATAAATCACTTCTATTTTCCCATCTATCGGGTAGATACTGGAAAATAGACGTCTAGTCTGTTCATTTGTTACTACAATCTTGTCAGCCTCGGCAAAAATCACCTTTTCTTTCTGTTCTTGAAAGTGTTTCAAAAACGGAAGATGATACATGGCATAAGGATTAGAAACCCAAGGATCTGAAAAGCATGCAATCCATGGAAGTTTTGTCTCGCGCTTTAACTGAAGGGCAATTAAATGAGAAGTAATCGGAGTTGATCTAGAAACGATTATATCGGGAGAATGCTTTTGGATAGCTTTTCTTGCCTCCCTTAACCCGTATGAGTACCAGCCGATTTTACTATCGGGCAAGAATTGAAGACGAGAAAGACCTTGAGTCAGGGGATTCTCGAATGTGTGCGTTCGATAAACAATTGTATCCCGGGGAATATCAGGCAACGCAGAATCATCGATTCCTCCTCTTCCCGGGTTTTTTACGCCTATCACAATACTTTTCCAGTGTAATCTGGAAAGATATTTCACCGAATGCATTGCCATAATACTCTCTGGGTTTTGAACCGGCGGGAAGAAATATGAAATTAGCAATAATGTCTTCATGAATAATATCTGCCCCGCTTAATGGAACCTAGTCAGAATCTTTATGATATTCTCCCCGGCATGGCCATCACCGAAAGGATTTTCCCAGCCATTTTTTCTCTGAAGCATAGTCTGGACAGCGATTAAAATCTTCTCTGCATTGCAACCCGCCAAAATAGCGGCGCCAGCCTCAATGGATTCAGGCCGATCACTCCTTTCCCTTAGAACGACACAAGGCACTTTGAAACAGCATGCTTCTTCTTGAATTCCCCCGGAATCAGTCAGGACAAGCTTTGCATTAGATTCAAGAGACATAATATCCAAAAAACCAAGCGGGCTTATAATTTGTAAACCATGTATTTTTTCTGCTTGGTCCAGTAAATTAAACTCCTTCAGCCTATTCACCGTACGGGGATGTATCGGAAATATTATGGGCATCTTATAAGAGTTAATTATTGCCTTTAATCCCTCTAAAACACTCTTCAAGCGATCTTTATGATCCACAGTCTCTTCTCGATGGAGCGTTACTAGAAAATATGAGCTCTTTTCGAGATTAAGATGTTCCAAGATACGTGACTGATCAATACGTTCTTTATTTTGCAGGATTGCATCAACGATCGTATTGCCAGTAACAAAAATCGACTGAAACCCCTCTCCCCGCTCATAAAGGATCCCTTGAGAAGCAATTCCTTCTCTTTGCAGGTTTTCTTTTGCTGTTTGGGTTGGAGCAAAAAGATAATCTGACATGTGATCGCAAATAATCCTGTTGTACTCTTCGGGTAACCTGCGATCAAAACTCCTTAGCCCTGCTTCGACGTGACCAATAGGAATATGCACCTTGGCGCTTGCTAATGCTCCGGCGAGCACCGTATCGGTGTCTCCTTGAACAAGAACTACATCGGGCTTTTCGCCGACTAAAATTTTTTCTATGCCCATAATCATTTTTGCCGTCATCTCCCCATGAGTTCCAGAACCTATGTTTAAGTTGTGGAGAGTATGGCGCAGCTGCAATTCTTGGAAAAAAACCGCATCCATCATTATGTCATAATGCTGCCCCGTGTGAATGATGAAAAATGGGACTTCTTCCTTTTGACAGGCATGTATAACTGGCGCCATTTTAATAATTTCGGGCCGTGTGCCCAATATAATTGCTACTTTCATACTATATTTCTTTCTTTTTCCGCATTATGATGGTATAAAGCAACGCGAACAATGTTCCATATACAAAAAATCCCAGCATTATCGCAAATACAACATGAAGCATTGCAGCCGAACTCCAATACAGGATAAGCGCCATACATGAGGCCGCAAGCAAGGAAATCCCGCTAAGCTTAACATTATCTCTAGCCAGAAAAAGATCAGATTGCCGCCGAAAGAATATAAAAGAAGAAGCAATTAAGATTACCCCGTGAGCTCCTAATGACGCAACCGCTGCTCCATTAAGGCTGAAACGCGGAATTAGTAAAACATTCAAAAAGATATTTATCGCAGCGCCAATCGTTGTTATAACCAAAACGTTTTTTTGCTGATCATCTGCAATCAAAGCGTACTTAAAAGGAAGGTACAGCATTGTTATTCCTGCCATTATCATCAGTATCTGAAACGTAGGCACAGAGGGCATATAGTCCTGACCATACATGAAACCAATAATTTTGGGGGCAAGTACTATGCCTCCCATGCAAATAGGCAAAGCAAGGGCAACCATTACTCCAAAATGCTTATTCCATATTGAGTTAAACAATCCTTTGAATCCTCGCACAGATGCGCTTAGGGGCGGATAAAAACCCTGGGAAAGTAGGATTGCGGGAAGAAGAGCAGTAGACGCAATCTTGTGGGCACCGTTATACCAACCCGTTTGAGTAATCTGTCCCCAAATTCCCATGAGGATAGAATCTCCATATGTGTATAAGGAAGTTGCAAGGGCCGTAAAAGCCAGAGGCCAGGAAATACTGATGAATTTTCTCCATATTTTCATATTCCATGCCCAACCCACCGGCTCAACACGCAAATGAAACCATGCCAAAATGCCAATAAAACTGACGAGGTACGCGACGGAGTATCCCAACGCAAGATACTGCCCAAACGGAGCAGAAAATAGTATCCATAAAAATAACCCTCCAGCAATAACGACTCGGCATATGCGGGCGATTGCTTCATGCTCCATTTTTTGGTAAGCACGGAAAATCGCAAAAATCATTTCAGAAAAACTTTCTGCCACTACGTATCCCCCAAGAAACCAAATGATTTTCCTTGCTTCAACTTCTTTCACGAACAATAAAGAAGATAAAATAAGCATGGCAGTGATACCCACGCTTAAAACAGTCTTCAGGGATAGCAAAGACATTAGTTCTTCCCGAGCTATTTTCCTTTGCGAAAACTCTCGCGTAATAATCATGGATATCCCGGCATCGCCAATCATTACGAATAGAGAGGCAAACGCGAAAGCAAAGGAAAGTTCTCCATACCCAGAAGGCCCCAGTACCCTTGCGGCATATATGAAAGCAATCGCTAAAACTAAACGCGAAATTACCTCTGCCAGAACAAGCCAGAAGGTGTTTTTTAAAATTGTCTGGGTAAATCCCTTATTCTCGAAAAGAAATCCCTTCATTGCATACAAATGCATACGTGTGCGCACCTATCCATATTACGGGTTTTTTACGGAAAGAACCTGATGATATGCCCTCGCAATTCTCTGGAAAACCAATTGTTCATCAAATTCTTTTTCCACTTTTTTTCTCGCATTCTCGCCCATTATTCTTGCCTGATCGGGATTTGAAAGCATATGCAAAATCGCGTGAGCAAGTTCTGCGGAATTTTTTGGAGGAATGAGAAGACCTGTCTTTTTATGCTCAACTACTTCTTTGCATCCTCCCACGTTTGTTGCAATAATGGGCTTTTCCATAGCCGACGCCTCAAGAAGCGTATATGGCAATCCCTCCCTGTGTGAAGGCAAAACAAAAAGATCCATCACGGAATATAGTTCATCCAGATCTTTTCTTTCCCCCAAAAAAATAATGGAACCTTCTTGGATGTAGAAATCCAACAATTGCTTATCAAGAGAATCCCGTTTAATGGGATCGAAGGGACCGATAATCAAAAGTAAGGCCTCCGGCACTTTTGATTTTATCGCTTTCCACGCGTCAAAAAGCTCCAAATACCCTTTTTCTTTTACCAACCTTGCAACAATTCCTACGACCTTTGCCGCTCTTGGAATACCTATCTTTTCTTTTTTTGTCGCGATCTGCGCCGATGAAAATTTCTGCGGAGTAAAATGGCGGAGATTAATGCCGTTTCCCACATACATCATGCGCCTACCCTGACAAATTTTTTTCTGCTCTGCGATTTCCAATGTTGTGCGATTAATAAAAAAGATAAAATTTGAAAACCAGCACGTCAGCCGCTCCATCGCAACAAAAACTCTCTTTTTCATGGGCGAAGATTCCTCTCCAAAATAAAACCCGTGAATCGTGTAAACTCTTATGGGAACCCGCGCAATAAAAGCTGCTGCCTGTCCCAAGAGAGAAGGTTTTGGATTGTGAGTATGCACTATATAAAAACGCTCTTTACAAAAATAGAGAATAAGCCGAATAAGAGAAAGAAGATCTGTGAAAGGGGAAATCTTGCGAGGCATGTCAATGATCTTAATAGATATACCCGAACTTATCAGTTCCTGCACGAATCTCCCGTTTGAACAAACTACGGTTACTTCGTAGCCCATTCCTTTAAGAAATCGAATATGGCTCAATAAAAGGAACCAAACCGCTTCCATGTTTGCGACGTAACAAATTTTTATTTTTGCGGGGGATTTTTCATTCATGGCCCAGCTTTGCCCATTGCACAGTTCTGTTTAAACCCTCCTCAAAAGATACATGGGGGGCATATCCCAAATATTTTTTTGCCTTTGAAATATCCGCTTTCGAACGCATCACTTCTCCCCTTCTCTTTTCCCCATAGGCAGGCGCAATGGTTTTTGATGTAATGCCTTGAAGAATGGAAACGAGTTCGTTGATTGTGATCTCGCGGCCGCTTGCTATATTGTAGATTTCTCCAAATCCCCCCTCTGCGCGCGCTGCGAGCATATTCGCTTCTACTACGTCTTCCACGTATACAAAATCTCTTGATTGGTTTCCATCCCCGTAAATCAATGGCGCTCGGGCTTTCAAAAAAGATGAAATAAACAGAGGGATAACGGGAGCATATGCGGAATTGCGGGCCTGGCTGGGCCCAAAGACATTAAAATACCTCAAAGCTACCGTAGGAAACCCGTAAAGACGCCAAAAAAACTGCACATACTGTTCAGCGGAATATTTTGTAAGGGCATAGGGAGAAAGAGGATGCACAGGAGAATCTTCCATAAATGGCGGGTGAGAAGCATCCCCGTATATAGCGCACGAAGAAGCATAGATAAATTTTTTTATCCGCTGATCGCGTGCGGCAGTCAAAAGCTGTATTGTTCCTTGGAGATTTGAAACAGTAAATGCAAGGGGATCTGCGAGAGAATGTTGAACCGCAGAAAGAGCTGCCTGATGAAAGACTATATCAATTCCCTCCATAGCTCGCTGGCAAATTTTAGCCTCTGCCACATCCCCTTCCTGCAATTCAAAGTTTAAATTTTTCTCATAGACATTAAGACGATCGCGTTGCCCCGTAGAAAAATTATCAACAACCCGAACAAAAGCCCCCTCTCTTAATAAGCGCTCCACTAGATGAGAACCAATGAATCCGGCTCCCCCGGTTACGAGACATTTCATATCACTTTTTTGCAATAGCAATGACATTTGTACTTAAAACCTTCGGCATAATATTTCCCTGGGCAAGATACAAAAACTTCAGGGCGGCATGAACCGAGACTTCACTGATTCTCCGCAGGAGTGACTTAAGGGAAACGACAGGATAAGAGGCGTTACGGATTGCAACGCTGCTAAATCCTACTCCATCCAAAACTTCGCAGATACTATATTCCGTAAAACCGATTTCATGAGTAATATCCATATATCTATTCAAAAGGTTGAAGGGGTTGGACATATTGGGAACCTTCATTAAGAACACCCCATCTTTGCGTAAGGCCCCATGAATCAAAGCAAGGGTTTCGACAAGACGCTGTTTTGGAATATGCTCAATGACGTCGTTGGCCGAAACAACGTCAAACGTCTCTTTCTTATCTTTTAAATATTCGAATATGTCAGCCAGCCCAACTTTTTTTGTTACGTTTTTTCTGCAAAAATCAATCTGCTCTTCTGACGCATCAATACCATAGTAGTTTGAATATCCTTGCTCATCCAAAAAATAAAGAAATTGTCCCGTCCCGCAGCCTATATCTAAAATAAGGACATTTTTCTCTTTAGGAAGCACATCCCCATAGTAAGAAAGATATATGCGAGCCGATTTCTTAAACCCATTTTCAGACAAATCGTTGATTTTCCTAAAGTGCGAAGAGAGATAAGAATTAAATCGTTGTTCTTCCATGAATTTCTTTTTTATGTTTATAAAACTCCCAAATAAACTGCCATCCTAAAGGCAAAAAAGCGAAAAGAATGATAATGGCGGGCATGCGAATCCGAGTAATAACCCCAAAGTTGCTTGCCGTATATAAAGTCATTACGCCAAGTACCATCAAGCTAAATACCAAAAGAGGCAGCATTTCTTTTTTACGTTTCTTGATCGCCGCATAAATTCCAAAGAAAATCAAAGGGTACATCAAATACAGGAGAGCTGTCTCTCCTAATCCAAATAAATGCCTTGCATATTTTACATGCCACGGAAACGGGCCAAAAAATACATGCGTAAAGGATTTGACAGAATTTACAGCAAAACTCACAGGACTATGCAAGCCCGTCTCCACCA
>CAYZNF010000001.1:29262-88825 GCA_964479725.1 uncultured Candidatus Saccharibacteria bacterium | reverse complement strand
CGGATCAGATGCAGGAAGTGCGATTCCCTCAATAGAAATCGGCGCTTCTAAAGCAAAAGGCCGTTTTACTATAGGAGGAACAGAGATCGATGGCGTAGCAGGCAGAGACGTAGGCTGGGGTGTGGTCTGTGGCGTAGGCTGTGGCGTAGGCTGGGGTGTCGATATTGCTACAGGAAAGGATACCGGAGGAACACTGCTTAAGGGAATGGGGGTCGCAAGAGGTCTCCCTGTTTGGGAAGATACGGCTGAAGTTGGGAGAGGAGTCAAAGATGAGGATGGAATCGGGATTGGCGTTGGAGTTGATATTGAGATTGGAGCGGGAGAAGGCTCTTGATACACATAAGCTTCTTCTCTAATAAACACAATAACATTGCGGTTTAGATATGTTTTGAACGAGCTCCAGCCAAAGAAGCCTTGATTCGCAGAAACCTCCGGAAGAGGACCTAAAAGCAATAGAACAAACAGTCCTCCCAATAAGATTCTTTTTTTAAACCCTGATACGGCAATTGAAAACCATGATATCAAAAATGCAAAAATAAGCGCATATCCAATGTAAAACCTAAAATTTACTAGAACAGCCGCAATGCAATAAAATAGGAAAAATTGTTTCCAGGAAAATTTACTGAATAATGCGAGGGCCAGCATAATACCCCCCAAAACAAGGGGCACAACAAAAACATCTCTCAAGAGCAGGCTTCCATAAAATAGGTAACTTGGATATATAGAAATGCCCAAACCCACAACAAACCCCCACAGTTTTGAAAATCCCAATTTACGCGCAACACCATACATCAGCAAAGAGGAGAGGGCTCCCAGCCACGCCCCCAATAGTTGACCCACTACCATTTTAGGCAAGGTAAATGCATAAAGCACTCCGATTATTCTTCCGTAGTAATGAGGCACTGCAAGATCTGGTGCGGAAGAAGGCAAACCTCCCAGAACTGAAAAATCTCCCCTCATCAAACCCTCTGCTACTCCCCTAGCTTCTTGATGATATACGGTATAGTCTCCAATGCCGCCGCTAAATGGCTGGAATTGAGCGTAGTGAATAAAAAGGACCGCTGCCACATGAATACCGAGAACGACAAAAAAAAGATAGCAAGCTAAGGACTCACGAGTAAAGTATTTCCAAAAGAAAAAAAACATTAGCACGCTAAGAATTGCTATAACAAGAAGGCCAAAGCCCACCCCTTGATCCAGCAAAAACACAATAAGCCAAAGCGCTAGGGCGGCCACAGGCAAAGCAAATGGATGCTTACGCCACACAAGCGCAATAGTTTCTTTTATTTTAATTAAGGAGTTCGCGGAAAAGTTGTTCATACAAAAGTACGTTCTTTTTGATTTCAAAATGTTTTGCGGTCTGCCTTCCTGCCTCTATAAACCTTTGCCTTACTTCTTCATTTGAAACTACCTGCAAGAGCGCCTTTGCAAACTCTTCTGCGTCGCCGACTGGAACCAAAAAACCATTTATGCCATTACGTATAACCTCATTGGGTCCCGAATGACAGTTAGTTGAAACCACCGGAACACCGCACGCCATTGCTTCCACCAAAACCGTAGGGAACCCTTCCTGAAACGAAGAAAGTGCAAAAACATGTGCTTGCCCCATAAAAGCATAGGGATTTTCTTGAAAACCTATGAATGCCACATCCTCCTCGATTCCCAACTCCTTGCTTAAATTTTGCAGAGACTCGCGCTCTCCGCCCTCCCCCAAAAGCACCAGATGCGCCGTGGCTGAAGATCGAACTCGCGCAAATGCATGTAGTAACATTGGAAAGTCTTTCGCTTTCACCAAACGTCCGCTCGCTACAATGATTGGAATGCTCCGCTCCGCAAACCAAGGGTAATCAATTTTTTCCCGAGCAAGCGTTAAGAGCTCGGGATGAATAATGGGATTATAGATAACCCTGACGTTTTTGACAACATGAGCAAAGTTGCGCAGGTCATCAGCAATTCCCTTTGACACACAAACAACTGCGTCGGCATGAGAATACGTTAGACGCATGACTAGAGGCAGAAGAAAGCGCGCGAAAAGCCTTCGGAGAGGAGTTTTGGCGGTTTTAGAGATATGAGAAATGGGAGTATGCTCTATAATAACATATTTTGTTTTGCTTTTTATGAACAACCTGGCAAAAAGCATTGCCATGGTAAATCGCGGAAACATCGAAACACAAATTTCTGGTTGCTCTTTCCGCAAATACTTGGTCAGATAAAAAATCAGCCTAGCTAAATTAGATATTCCGAAAGAGCGCACCGCAACATCAGACGGTATCTGCGACACAAAAAAACCGCGCTTCTCCCCTAAGATTAAGGAGGGCTGAAATTTTTCTCTATCAAGCGCCCTAAGAATATGCATACCCGTACGTTCTGCTCCACCCGCGTCAAGATTAGGGAAGAAGAAAGCGACTACTGGTTTTTGTCTTGATTGTTCCATAAACTACACGCCCCTCTAAATCTTACATTATCTTTCGGTTTCTAGATATCCTAACAGCGAATCACAAAAAATTGAAATCTTTGACGAATCTGGTTTACTATCCGTATATAGGGTCTCCTGGGGCGCGGGAGGAAAACTGTTTTTATGCCACAAATAGAAGAGTATAAGAATACGCTCCCAATCCGGCTGAAAAGTTAATGCCTTACGCATGATTTCGGGAAGCTCATACAGATCGTGCACGTCAAGAGTTACCCCTTTATCTCGATAGAATGAAGCCCCGAAAGTGATCACTGGCTTTGGAAACATAAGGGCTTCGAACCCTACAGTAGAATTAATAACACACACCGCTCTAGCGTTCTCGATAAGATCATATGAGTTTAAGAGCGGAGAAACAATCTTGACATTGGGAAGTTTTGCAAGATATCGCAACATTTTTACTGAAAAATACCCCATAGAGGCGGGATGCTCTTTAACATATAGCGTATACCCGCTAGGAAGGTGACGAGAAATAATCTCGACAACAAACTCTTGAGTGATGAAGGGAAGTCCACGCACGGTGAGCTGGCTATCATCTGGAAAATGAAGGGGGAAATATATATACTTTTCACCCGCTATTGGAGCTTGATAAAATTTTCGCACATAGTAGCGCCTAAGGTATCTTTTCCCAAAATTTTTCAGCAGAAAAAAGAGGGGCAAATGCTCCGCCCGAGAGGTTTTCAAAAGACGAAAAAAAGTCTTGATTCTATCACCGGTAATATAGGGATTTGCCTGCATTTGCGACATGGGTAAGTTTGGCTTTCGCTCTTTTTTCATTTTCGAGAGAAAATCCTCTGTCCACGCTCTTTCTTCTGAACTAATCCCTTGTTTTATTTTTTCGCCATTGATTTCAAATATTCCCCAATGATGAAAAGAAAAATGAAACAATCCGCTAAAGGGTGATCCCGAGAAATAAACGTGCTTCCCTACGCGCTTTGCCGCATGATAAAATGCAAAACTATTCAAGGATCCGGACATCCCCTGGACAAAATATGTTGCCTGTAAGCTTTCTTCCAATAGTTTTTTTAACGCTTTCAAATATCGCATGAAAAGCGCCAAAACTTCTTCTTCTTTTTTGAATTTAAAAACCAAAAGTTCAGTTAATATTTCGGCGCGTAAATTTAAAATACTAAAGCTTTCCTCAACCTTGGCTATATCTTCCGGGGTATAAGCAGGATCTTTAATCTCGTCGCATAACACATCTAGATTAACAAAATTATTGAGTCCAGCCGCCTTAAATACCGCATCTCCAGCGTCACTTGTAGTAATAAAAAAAGTGGAATACCCCCTATTCTCCATTTCCTTGGCTATCAGCACCTTGCGATGGGCATCAACAAAAGTTTCAGTGACAAAAAAACAAAAATCAACTTTTTTCATAAAGAACTCTTTCTAAAGAGGGTTTGAATGGTTTTAGCTGCCTTATATATAAAATAAGAATTCAACAGGAAAAAAAGACCTTCTCTCATAAACATATTACGAACTGCTTCTTCTTCTGAAGATCCTTCCGTCTTAATCAACCATAAGACAAGGAGGGACGCGGTAATTGTATATGCAACAGGAAAAAGAAATCCTCCCAGCCACCCTGCAAGCTCTCTTGAGGGAATATGAAAATACCTAAATGACAGCGTAATCATTGTTACAAAAAATACTATATACGAGCTAGCAGCTCCTATAGCCGCTCCTATTATACCATAGCCCAAGGACAATAAAATAAAACTGGCAACCGCGTTGAAGACCATGCTCACAATTAAGATAAAAAGGTATATCATCTGACGGTTAGTTGCGATAAAAAAGTTTGCAACCATTCCTACCGTGGAGACAAAAAATGAGCCAAAAAGAAAAATAGTAGCCGCCCCTACCCCCTCCTTATATGCAGGAAGGAAGACCGAGACAACTGTGGGTAAGATTACGGCAATCGCACCTATCGCCACAGGAGTCACGAGAGATAAGTTGTGCAAGGGTATCATAAGCATGTTTTTGAGGGAGCCGTCTGTCCCCATTTCCCCAAAGCGCTCCGAAAAATGCGGGAACATGACAGAATTTGCCGTATACAGTACAAAAGTAAACGGCATGAAAACCAAAGCCCCCAAACTATATATACCCAAGGAGACTGGTCCGAGAAATCCAAGAATAAGCAAACGGTCAATTGTCTGGAATCCGATGCCAGAAAATCCTATCAGCATGATAGGAAACCCTATAGAGATTAGTCGTAAAAGGATTTTCCTATCCCATTGCATCGCGAAGTACTTGCTTTTCCAAGCGGCATAGGCCGTACTTATAAACATTGTCGCGGTAAATCCCCCCAAAAAACCCAAAAAGGAGAAATAAAAAATAAGAACTGCTGAAATAAGAAATCCCATCCCATCTATAACCGCGGCAATGCTTAAAATCCCAAACTCTTTATTTGCCTTAAGTAGTGTTTCGTAAAATATCTTAAAAGACTGCAAGACAAGAAGAACGCTGGCGAAACGCAACGCAAGAAGCGTTTCTTGACTCGCCGCGATAAAAAAAGTTGCTGCCATGAGCAATGCGGCAAGGATAAAAGATACCGCAAAATTAAAGAAAAATGAAATTCCTGTTATGGTTTTCGCGGTCTCGCCTTCCCCTTTGCCGTGAAGCAATGGCACCTCTCTTTGCATGCCCTCGATAGCTCCTAGCCCGGCATTAGCCCCGTACCCAAGCACAATACGTACTCCCTGCCACATTCCAAAGATAGCGGGGCCCAAAAGAAAAGCTGCTACATACTGGTTTATAAACTGGCCAATTCCTTTCAAAAGGGTTCCCAGTGAAAACAGAGTAATATGACGGAGTATCTGCAAACGAAGAGGTTTTGGATTATACACATCAATACCCGATTATTTGATTTCCCGGACAAGCTCAAAAGCCTCCACAAATTCCTTACCCACGACGCTTCCCCATCGTCGGGCAATAATCTCTAGTGCTCCGAGTGACCGAGGATGAGGATACTCTCGCATTTCGCTTTTGTACGCTTTTAGAGCTACAATTTTTTTACTAGAAACGTTTTCCGCATCCGTATTCAATGTTTTTAGGCAAGTAAGTCGCGGGTAAGCGGAGTGACAGCCTGTATATCCTGGTTTGCTTCTCGCTCTACCACTTCTTCGTAGAATCTAGGCTCCAGTCCAACAGATGGTCTTAACACTCTAACGTTTTCTGAAGAAAATTTCTCCCCTTTCTTCATGTCTTTTGTCACCCAAAGACCCCTCCGGAAACGCTTCTTTTCTTCATCTGAAGGAGTCAAGGTTCCATAATGCACCTTACCCAGCACTTGTTCAACGCTTCTGATTCGTCTTATCATCTCTGCCAATTCTTGAGGCTCGAGAGAAAAGGTGGAATCTATTGCCTGGTCAGCGCGACGAAGCGTAAAATGCTGTTCGATAATCGAAGCCCCCATTGTAGCTGAAACAAGTGGAATTTCAATGCCTCCATTATTATTCGAAAAACCGCTTACTACCCCAAAGCGTTCACGGATATCAGTAATTGTTCTAAGGTTCATTTCTTCAGGATTGGCAACATCGGTGTATCCAGTCACGCAATGGAGCACAGCAATATGTTTACAGCCGTTTTTTTTGAGAGTATCAATAGACAGCTCTACTTCCTCTAACGAAGCAAAACCAATGGACAGAATAACTGGCTTGCCGGTGCTGGCTATTTTCTTTAAGAGGGGGACATCATTTGCCTCATACGATGCAACCTTATAACAGGGCACATCCATTTTTTCAAGAAAATCCACTGCCGTTGCGTCAAATGGGGACGAAAAAAGCATCAGCCCAATCTCTTTTGCCGCCTCCATGAGCTTTGGCTGCCACTCCCAAGGGGTGTAAGCGATTTTATACAAATCATATAACGCTTGCCCGCGCCAAGCGTCTGGAGTCTTGTCGTCTGTTTTCGCTCCCACAATAAACCATTCTTTGCGAGAATCGAGGGTCATTGTGTCTGGAGTATAGGTTTGAAGCTTCACTGCGTCTGCTCCAGCCTTCTTTGCCGCTTTTAGAATCTCAACTGCTGTTTCAAAACTTTGCTTGTGATTGCCTGACATTTCAGCCACAACGAAACAGGGATAATCAAGTCCTATCTTTCGCCCTCCGATTTCAATAAAAGGGTGTGTATTCATATTAACCAAAATTACAACTTGTCTTTTCCTTAGCTTACCAAACTGCTCCTTTTTGTAAAGCCCTAAAATCTTTGCGTTTGACCCTCCCTCCTTGACATTTTATCTACAAATGTTACCTAATACATGCAGGAACAAACAGGTAAAAGAGAGGGTGAACCATGCTGTGGCAGATTCCAGTCGCCGCAAGAGTAGCAACTTCCCACATCGTCCTGCCCTTCCTTTTAAAGAAGATCGTGGGCCTCCCTGGCAGGACAACACGCCTGGTATGGCAATTCGGATTGGCATTTGCCTTTTCACTGATCCTAGTATTAACGACCGGGAACCCATTATTCTTTGGTTTCCCCACTCTGCTTTTGCTACTCATTGGACTCCTCAACAGCGTCGGTGCTTACTCTCAATGGCGAGCAATGGACGTGAGCCTTAGCAAGAACGCGATGCTTGCCCAAGGAGATGACATCGTTGCACTTGCCTTGGGGATCTCGTTTCTCTCCCAGGAGAGGAAATCCCTTAATCTCCAAGATCCGCAACTTCTCTTTGGGATAATTCTCACGCTCATTGCAACACTAGTCTTCTCCTGGGTTGCTTATCGCAAAGACAGAAACGCGAACAACCCCTCCGTCACAACAACGACGTCCTTCTTCTTTGCAAGACACTCACTCCTGCGCACATGGCGCATCATGGACGCAGAATGGCGGACACTCTTGAAGTGGACTCTCTCGTACAGCGTCATTTGGGGTATAGAGATGTTCCTGACCCGCATCTTGGCAAAAGAAGGAGTGCCTCTTGCGTCCTTCCTTGTCGTACGTTACGGGGGATCTTTCCTCGGATCGCTGGCAGTACGGCACTTTGCAGGAAAGAAAGAGGCGGGAGGAAAGCTTTCATTGCAAGGGCTATCGGGCATTCTCGGAATCACCGCCGTAACCCTGGCAATCTGGCTATCCGCACTTCTCAATTACGCGGCGCTTCAGCTCACCACACTCACCGTAGTCATTCCCATCTACTGGGGCACCGAGATCGTTTTCCCCATCCTTATCGGTCTCTTTGTCTTCAAGGAGGGGAAGACACTTCTTCCCGTAGAGAAGGTGGTGTTCGGTCTCGCACTCGCCGGGATCGTCATCATCCTCTTTGCATTCTAGGAGAAGCAGAAAACAGCATCTATAAGGCCTGTCGCTTCGCGATGGGCCTTCCTTTTTTACGAAACTAAAGCATAGCTCCGGATTTTTTTGATAAGATCTATATGACTCGGATGGAGTTCCTGCAACTTCTTAAGACCTTCTCTCACTCTTTCAGCATCCCCCGAAATACTGGCCTCTCTGCGAAAATATGTGAGCAAGGGTTCATTTGCATAAGCACTCTTCCATCTCTGCCATGTGCGCAAAATCAAGTCATATTCTGCGAATATGACTTCCTCCCTGAAAAATCCTTCTTTTGCAAGGCTGTCTCGCCGATACATCATTCCACCCGCAATAGCTTCAAACATATTTTTAGGCTGCACCAATACCCGCTTTTTCTGAAATTCTTCGTAGTAGCCGCAATACGCAAAATCAATACTCTCATTCTCGTCGAATAGCTGCGAGAATCTCCGCAGAAGATGAGGCTCAAAGCAATCATCGCTATCAAGCAATATAACATACTCTCCCCTTGATGCCTTACAACCTATATTGGCCGTAGCAACCGCTCCTTTGTTTTCTTGATCAATAACAACAACCAAAGGATTATTTTCAAAATTGCGAACGATCTCTAAGGTGTTATCCTTAGAACCGTCATTGACAACGACTACTTCATAATTTTGCGTTGGAAAATCCTGATTCAAGGCACTTTGCAAAGCGCGTTCTATTGTCGCTTGTGCGTTATAGGCCCTGATGACAATGGAATTTTTCATAAAGTTACGCTAAGTAAGCGACTTCTTTTAAAAAACCTGCCCGAAGCATTTTCTCTGCTGCTTTCCAGATAATTTGCATATCAATACCCATTTGCAAGCTGATGTCCGAGAGCGTGGTTTTTCCGTTAGAAAGTTCAAAAATAGACTCCATAATTTTCTTTTCGTCAGCGCCTGCATTCTCTTTGCTTAACCAGTTTATCCACGAACTTGAGATAATACGCGGTTGCCAAGACTTCTTCTGTCTTAAAAACATTCCGTTTCGTTCTCTCGCATACACTATCTTTAGTATCTTCGTAATTTCTGCCGTATTTTTCTTTATTTCTCTGCCCATAGTCATGAGCGGAATAATAAAATTGGCCGCTGGAAAAACGCTTTTCCATTTCTGGGCAAAGTAGAGTCCCGCGTCTTTTGTTGGAAAAAAAATAATCCTATAAGAATACCTTAGCTCTATTGGCATAGCTTTCAATTGCCTGCTTATTTCTAAGGCACAGGCAAAATTCCTAAGAAGTTCCGCGCCATTGCTCGAAGATTCTGGAAACCAGTGCAAAAGACATTCCGATCGATCAAGCCCTCGTATATATACCTCTCCACAATCGGTATTCATGCCTGGTGAATGGTCTTTGAACGCAACATTTCTCTCCTGAATTTCAGCAGGAAAGCATTTGAGGGCCTTTTTAATGTCATCCCCCGCCTTTGATTTGGCAAGCACAGCTAAGGTATGCTGTATTTTTCGTTTCGCATCAGAAGAAGCGCAAAAAATATTTTTTCTTTTATGGAAATTGTCATCCAGAAAAGCATAGATATCATTGTCCAGCAAACGCATTCCCTCTCTTCGATAGCTATTTGCATCCAATACTCGAATAATACCGTTTCCAATAGATCTTTCGCGCAGGATTTTCTTCTTTTTTAAAGCAAGGGCAAACTTGCTTCCGTCAATTTGCGTATACCACTCCTGGAAACGCATATCATGCTCTGCGGCATAATCTTGCGTCCCGTTTTCTTTTTTAATTTTACCATAAAAGACTTTTCGATAGCGATACGGCACCCCGTGCATATGTTCGATATAGTGGACATATGTGCTCCCAAAGAAAGGATCTCCGAAAAAAACGATTTTCCCTCGTTTTGCGTAAAGCTTGTCAAAGACCGAATTTTTGCCGAAAGAAGATCTGCCAGTATTTTCTACAAAAAATTTGAGATTTTTTCCCCACACTGCAAAAGAAAGATTGGGGTTGCTTGTTCTGGCTACGCCTTTTTCCTTGCGAAAATATTCGGGGAGAGTTCCATTGACCGAAGAAGCAGTCTTAGGATCGTATATTTCCCCCCTCAAAAAACTATATGAGAACGTAGGCATAAGCACAGTGCCTTCTTTTCCGACTGCCGCTTGAAAAATAGAGACTAATTCATGCAAGAATAACTCCTTTTTCCCCAGCCATCGCGGAGCGAGTTTGCCAAAAACAGAAATATCAGACTGAACAAGTATTGTATCTCCCTTTTTAATTCCTAGTCCGGTTAAGACAGATAAAATATCCCGTCCCGTTATTTCTTTTCCCTCATATACATATAAAGGAGAATCATTGCTCATATAGAAAGAGGTTCTATCAATTCAATAATATCCTTTTCTTTGGTCGCAATAAAACAAACCGTACGGCCATCAAAGACTGAACGTGTTTTGCCGGTGAGCCGAAAGCCTAATCCCCGCGCTTTCACTGCCGCAATATATGCTTCGATATCCGGCACCTCAATGCATATGTGGTGGAATCCTGCCTGGTTTTGGGAAAAATTCCAAATAGGCGAGCTTTCGTCCAGAGGCTCCAAAAGCTCAATCATGCAAGACTCGCTCTTTACCTTGCCCACGCGCACTTTCTGCTCCTGGTCAACAAGAATATCTTTTTCCGCGTCAAATCCGAGTCTCTCGTATTTTTGCAGTTCTTCGGCAATGCTTCGGACGACTTTTCCCAGATGATGAATTTTCATATGTTATTTCTTAAAGGCTGAAACCCATCGAACCATCTTTTCTGTTGGAAAAAAGCCGTCCCAAGGCGATTCATAAAGAGTCATATCCCCAAGCTGTACGCAGCGATCACCTCCGCTTTGCGTAATTTCGTCCAAAACATCAAAACGCTCCTCTTTTTCCATGGCAATACCGATTGTCTGAATTTTTCTTGTATTTTGCCCTCCGAGAGTCTTAATACTGCTTATGGGCTTTACGAACACCACCCGCGAAAAACATGGCGGCGCAAAACCAGGTTCATCCGTATATATTACCGTCCAATTGCCCTGTTGATCGCCAAGTACTTTTCCTGTCATCGCGTATTTGGCTCTAAGAGTTAATATCTCCATTTTCTTTTCTGGAGAAGTAGTTTGTTTTGGCAAAAACTTCTTATCAACCATCTCTAACGCCCGAGCAAGATCTTCTGCAAACGCAAGAGGATCAACGCCTCCTCCGCTTTCTACAAATACAGTATGGGGCGAAGAGCATGCGTATTGGTCGAATGTTGAAACGTCAAACGCAAGCCTGCGGCAAATATGCGCGCAGTCTTTTGCCGATTCACGATCAACCAAGGCGTAAGAATATTTTGGGCCAAAAATAATATCCTCGGCAAATATATTCTTTTTCAGTCCCATAATTGCGCTTACGGCTTCTTCGCCTCCCCACGCAATTCGAATATCTGCAGAGGCAGAGAGAGCAGTATGAGCTTCAATATCAGAGGCATCAACTAGCACCACGCACAGAGCATCGAGAAGATCGCTTCCCTTAATATCTTGAGTTTGGACAGCGAAGAAGGACTCCAAAAGCAAAATCAATTCCTGATAGGAATGCGACGAAGCTTTTAATATTGAGACATTTTTTGTAAGCAATGCGAGAACCACTGAATATATCCCTAGAACCCCCACATTTCCTGCAAGCCAGTGGACCGCCAATCCCCTGGGCTGGCATTTGTATTGGTATTTGCCATTCCCAAAATCTTGGAAAGAATCTAATGCTTTATAATTTCCCCTGAAAGCAAATTGGAGCATTGGCACAATATTTTCCCGTTTCATAAAATACCCCAAATGTTTCAAAGAACCTCCTGCTTGTTGAGCCAGGATACGATCATTAGCCCAAACAAGAGCTAATTGGTCAAAAAAGGAAACAAGACTTTCGATGGGAAATGATCGAAGTTTTTGTTGGGAAAACCGAATTTCTTGGATTAGCTTCCCTATGTCCTGTAGTGGCTCGTCGCATCTTGAGCCGTGCCTAAAAATTATTTTTCGGTTCATAGCTTGATACTTCAAATGCATCCCCGCATCCTTTTATTTCAGCGGCTTCGGCGCGCTTCTGGAACACAAAGTATGTTCCTTTACGACCGCATGGACAGTTATCGATTCCCATAATTTTTCCTATATCGTCGCTCAATATTGAAACACCAGGATAACTGGAAGGAATGGGAGTAAGAAGCTGTATAAACCCCGCCACTCCTATCGGGCAAGGAGCAAGCGTCTCTATATCACGGATTATGACTTCTGAATATATGGGCGTATGCTTATGACGAAATTCACAATCTGGATATATGGTGCCCAACTGCTCTGTCATACCATATATATCAATTACCGCGCCAAGGTCATCGATGCCTAAAAATTCTCCTATTTCCTTGTTGAACTGATCTTTTTCAACCTGAATGTCTTTGAGCTTTTTCCAGCCCCCGATATGGAGCAGTATTTTCTTGTTTGGGAGAGAGGACAAAATATTTTTCAACTTTATATATTTCTGCGTATCTCCTTGCTTTAAATCGAGAAGCATTTTGTAGATCAGCCACGTAAAACCAAAAAAGCATATGTCGTCTTCTTTATGAACATCCAAAAGAGCTCGCTCAACGGCAGGAAAATCAAGACCCGATGATTCATCGAGCAAGAAATGCAGCGATTTTGCGATAGGCAGCATGCCAGCCACCGCTGAAGCATGAGAAGAAGATTCGTTGGTTTTGGAAGCTGAAGTATGCTTTTTTTCAAATGCAAATAGCCCTTTTCTCTTACTGCCCACGAATTCAGCGAGAAGGGATCGGAGGACCGATTGCTGCCGATTGATCGTTGTCTGATCCAAAAAAATTATGCTTGGCTTCCCTGTCGTGGTGGCGCTCGATAAGGCTTTTTTCTTAATTGCTTCGCGCGGCCCTGTTACCAGTTCTACTTCTTTAAACAAGGAAACGGGCAAAAAAGGGATATCCGCCAATGAAAAAACGCGAAATGGATCAAACCCTTGGCCATCCAAAAGCATTTTGTATTGCGGACAATGGTTATAGTGATGATGAATTGATTCTGTCATTGCAGACAGAAAAATATCCGATTTGTCGGCGGCATTCAGCGCAAATGCTTTCTGTTTTAATAATTCATCTATCTCACTCATTGGAAATCAAAATCTTTTTTTTGATAAGCTCAATCACTTCTTCGTTTCTCCAGCGCACCGGATTTGTAAGCGAACACACATCCTTTTGTATTGCTTCTGCTGCTTCATCGATTCGGAAAGAATGTTCTACGGGGATTTGTTCATCAGAAAGATCAAAAAAATCCATCGCACTTGAAATCATGGCTTCTAGGCTTGTTTTCAGAGAGACCTGTTCCAGTTTTTTATATCTATCGGTACGAGAAGAATTTTGAGCAATAACATCTCGAAGAAACATGGCGACAGCTCGCGCATGAGAAATACGGTACCTTCCTCCAAAGTAATGGGCAAATGCATGAACAAGCCCTACCGAAGCCATGCCCTGCGCGCATCCCCCGAAAAAGCCAGCTGTTTGAATTTTTTCAAGAACTGACTTTGGATAAGGCAAATCCAATAATTGATAGTAATCCCTGAAGAGACGGAATCCTTCGAGGGCGAATGAATCGGAAAATGCGCTTGCCCGCTTCGAAACCAATGCCTCAATACAATGAGCCATTCCATCCATGAGAAAGTATCCAAACTGGCGCTTCTCAATGGTTGCTAAAAGCCCCGCATCTAAAATAACTGCATCGGGCAGCAAACGCTTTGAGTATATCGCAGTCTTTTGGCCATCTCGATTGCGTAAAACCGCATAGGGGTTTGTCTCGGTACCAGTGCAAGGAGTCGTAGGAATTACCACAAGATCATACGATCTTTGCACACGTAACGATTTGGCAAGATCCAAAACGGAGCCACCGCCAATTGCCAGAACTATATCGGGAAGATCATGGTCTAATTTTTGCAAAAAGGCCTCCTGCATCTGGATGGTAGGCTCTTCATCAACAAAAATAATATTACCCTCTCCGAGAACAAGAATCTCACGAAGCGGTTCTTGCAAGATCTTATACACAGAAGATGCGGTCAAAAACAGACACTTCATTTCAGCAATTGTCTTTAAGTACGTGATGTAACTGCCAACCCATACTGCACCAGGAAAATATACCTTATTAGAAAAGATAATCGCTTTGTTTGTTTCGTCTATGAGTTCCCTTTTCATGCTAGAGATATGAATCTTAATTCTTTTCTCTTCAATTTCCCCGATTCTGTCCTAGGGATGCTATTGGTAAAGATTACTTCTTGGGGAACCTTGAAGTTTTCCAGCCTTTCTCTGCAGTAAGCAATAATCTTCTTTGCGATCATTTCTTTATCGCTTTGAGCAAGGGGCATCTTCGGATTCAGCACTACAAAAACCTTAATCGTATATTCCTGCCTTCCATCTTGGCGCTCAATCGCCGCAGCGTCCGCAACAAAATCTAATCTCTGAACCGCTTGATCTATCTCGCAAAGAGATACCTTTTCTCCTCCGATATTTATAATGTCGTCATCTCTTCCTGCGATATATAAAAACCCATCTTTATCCTTATATCCGATATCACCCGTATAAAACCAGGAATTTCTAAATTGCTTTGCTGTTGCCTCCTGGTTTTTCCAGTATTCATCAATAAGATGATCCCCCTGAATGCATATTTCTCCCAATGCCCCCTGTTCCGCTTCGTTTCCTAGTTTATCAAAGATTGCAATACGAACATTGGGAGTAGGCCTTCCCACAGAGGTAAGCTTATCTGGGTATAGGTTATAGTGCATAAATGAAGATCGGGAGGCTTCTGTAAGACCATAATACGTATAGACGTGTGCTTTGGGAAGATTACCCAACAACAACGTAGTAATGTGAGGAGGCATGGGGCCTGTGTTTGTGCAGATAAGTCGCAAGGAATCTCCTCCTTCTCGGAGATCATTTAAAAAATGTTCTGCGATTTGGGTAAGAGTCAACGGAACAGCGGCAAAAAAAGTTGCCTTATATTTTTTGATCTCAGCTAAAATGTGTTTGAGATTGATAGTATTCTCTGCAAGCGCCACACTGCCCCCAGCCAACAGCGTGGCATGAAGATTCCCCAGGCCAAATGAGTGAGAAAGAGGAAGAATTCCATAATAGACGTCATCGTAACGCAACTTAAGATAGTCTAGAATATTTCGTGCGGCATTAAGTGCGGTCCGATGGCGAAGGCGTATGGCTTTAGGCATTCCCGTAGTGCCCGAAGTATACATAAGAGTGCTGTACTCGGCAGTCCGTTTGTCGGCCTTGGGAAGAAAGGGAAATCCATCGCTTTGTTGCCGAATCTCTCCTGGAGTGATAAGTTTGTGGCGTTTATCCAATCCAAGCCTCTGACATTTTTCTAGCATCCTAGAAGAAGTCACAATAAAAGCAGGAGTAGCATACGAAAGCTGAAATTGCATATTCTCGTCAGAGGTCCGAATACCAATGGAATTACAGATACATCCCGCTCCCAGGATGCCAAAATACGATACCACCCAGTCATCACAGTTCTCCATGTAAAGAGCAATAACATCTTGGGGGGAACATTGGGCGGCAATAAATCTGCTTACTTGACTGGACTCGGCAAGCAGTTCGGCATATGTATAGGATTTTCCGCCGTACGAGAGAGCAATCTTATCGGGAAAAGCACGGGCTGAATGCTCTAAGATTCCAAAAATGGTATTCATAGTGGAAATTCATTTCTCCAGCTTTTTCTCCACGATGTCAATAAAGCGCTGGGGAGTGTTGAGTTCCACCACCTCTTCCATTTCAAGGTTAATATGAAACCTTTCTTCTAACTTACCTACGAGTTCCATGTGGGAAAATGAATCCCAACTCTCGAATTCTTCTTGCCTTTTATCTAAAGAAAACGCCCGATCTTTTAGCTCGGGGAAAACCTCGATAAATATCTCATGGACTGTGTTTGCTATGGAATCACTTTGCATTTGCGTATGTATAAACTGCTATGACGAATGCTATAGCAAGGTCATTCGTATGGGATAAACTTACTAAGCATTCTATTCCCTCGCATATATCTTCACGAATGCGTATAGAGGGCACCCCATTTGAGTTTAAAACAACTTCGACATCCCGGAGATCAACCGGCCTGGCAAAAAACCCGCCAAGCGCCTTTCGAACCGCCTCCTTTGCGCAAAAACGTACCGCAAGATGAGGAGCAAAATCTTTATAGGAAAAACTGTATTCGATTTCGGCTTTTGTAAATACCCTCCGAAGAAATGAATCATTTTTACCATATTCTAATTTTTTGAACCTGTCAATCCGTTCAATATCAACTCCGATTCCCCAGCCCTGGTGATTGTTTGACTGCTTTTCTTGCATTATCCACGAAATTTACTTAGTTAATTTTATTCGAGCCCAAAGACTTGGAAGAATTACACCTCTGCTGATATCTTGAAACCGCTCCCGCAACCCAAAAACAGCTTCCTTCGCACCCAGAGGAGGATTAGCAATGGTAGCAAAGTCCTCTTTGAGATGAGCCACGGTATCGACACCGAAAACAATGTGATCGATATTGGGATGATAGAAAGAAAAAAGCAAAGAAAGAGTCTGGCGGGAGATTCCTGCCTTCTCGCTATATGCTATGAATTCTGAAAGAAACTTTTCGGCATGTTTAAGATAGGGAGGAATCTTGGACATATCCATGAGTAAAAGGCCTTGCAAGAAAGGACTGCGACCGAAGATAGTTACATGATTGCGTTTTGCAATCTCAAAAAAGTTAGTCTTATCCAGCCTTTGATCAAATATATTATAAGGAACCTGGATATAATCCACCCCAATCTCTGCCGCCTGCATCGCTTCCGCTTCGTCATAAATAGAAACCCCAATGTTGCTTACTAACCCTTCCTCCTTAGCCTTTCTCATTCCAGATATCGCGTGAGATAGGTAGATATAATGCGGAGAGTGGAATAAATACCCATCTAGCTGTTCCACTCCCAGCCGTCCAAGAGTTTTTTCAATTTCACTTCGCACGATATCGCCTCCCTTCGCGCCATCTGGGTACTCATTAAGAACATGGGGTTTAAGCTTGCTTATGATTCTCACTTTTCCCCCAACGGATTTAGCTCTTAGCCACCTGCCCAACACATCTTCTGCATCTCCATATGCAAAAGCGGTATCAAACGTATTAATGCCGCCTGCCAAAGCGGTATCCAAAATGGAAAAAGCTTCCTCCTCTGAAGGCTTTCCATGCGTATTATTTATTCCATAACTCATTCCTAGCTGAACCGTTCCAAGCACCAATTTTGATTTTTTTTCAATTTTTTCCATTTTTGTTTATTTTTCCCATAAGCACTACATTAATATAGCTTCCCTCGAACAACGCATGCTCACTTCTTTTTCCTTCCTCAAAGAAACCAGCCTTCAGGAAAGACTTTATGGAACCTATATTAGGCTCGTAGGCTCCTGCAGTAAGTTTATGCAAGCCCAAAACTTTAAACGCATATTCCTCAAGCGTTTTAATGGTTTCGGTGGCAAATCCCTTCCCCCACGACTCCCTATCTCCAATCATGATGCCAATATCCCCGATGCCATGATGCCAATCAATAGGACCCAGCTTAATATTGCCAATATGCCTTCCGGTTTCCTTTAAAATAATCGCTAGAAACACGGTATCAGAATCCTCAAATTTTTTCTGTATATATTCTTTAAGAGCGGCTTTTGTATGAAGAACAAATCTGCTTTCAAGAAATCGATTTATTTCAGGATCATTCAGCCAACCGACATATTCGTCAGTCGCATCAGATTGCACAACCGGACGCAGATATACTCTTTCTCCGTCAAGACGTAAATTTTCTTTTCGTATTTTGTGTTCAAGATTTACCTTATCCATAATTAGCCCTTAAATGGGCCTCACCGATATTCCCGTATTTAACAGATAAGACTTTACCTGGGTAAGATTTGAATCAGAAAAATGAAATACGGAGGCAGCTGCCGCCGCAGAAGCATGGCCCTCCACTATAGCATCCACAAAATGCTGCCGCGTCCCAGCTCCTCCATGAGCAATAACGGGAATAGGGACCGCATCGGCAACCATGCGGATAAGCTTTGTGTCATAACCCCGCATTGTTCCTTCCCGATCCACGGAAGTTAGGAGAATTTCTCCTGCTCCAAGGTTCGCAACTCGCCGCGCCCACTCCACCGCCTCAAGACCGGTTTCTGTCTTACCGCCATGGGTATATACTTTATAAAAACCGGGCTTTGCTTCGCGCACGTCAATTGACACTACAATGCATTGAGAACCAAATTTCTTCGCTCCTTCTTCAATAAGATGGGGGCTCTCTACGGCGGCGGTATTTATTGAAATTTTATCTGCTCCGACTTGCAACAATTCGTAAATATCACCGATAGTCCGCACTCCTCCTCCTGCAGTAAGGGGCAAAAAAGAATTTTTTGCTACCTCCTCCAAAGTATCAAAAAGAAACCTCCGGCTCCCCTCGGTAGCTGTAATATCAAGAAAAATTATTTCATCGGGATCCTGGGAATCATAAATTCGGGCCGTAGTAATGGGCCAGCCCACATCTCTTTCGCCGCCGCCGCCAAACCTAATTGGTTTTACCATCCTCCCATTTTTTAATAGGAGAACTGGAATTATGCGTATTTTTACCATGCGTGTTTTTACTCTGGATTCCAATCCCATAATTTCATATCCCAGAGAGGTTCATTGTTTTGTTCCCTTGAAAAATCGTGCTGATAGGGAGGGATGGCCTGGGCCAGAGCAATTTCTCGCCATGTTTTTTCATCAATACCCAAGATACGAAGGATATAATCAAGGCTTTGAGGTTTCTTGCCTTCGTATTTTTCAATCAATTCTTTTGCTTCCCCTCTCGTCATTCTCCCGTTTCGGATATCTATACTTGTCAGATGGGTCACCCGAGCATATCCCCGTTTGATAAATTTGAGATAGTCACGGGCCCCTTGGATCTGATATTCAATCTTCTCATAGGGATATTGAGGGGGCACTCCCTCGACTTGATCTCCTTGCCACTCTAATTCCCGATGGATAATCTCATAATTTTTCTTAACATCCCAAGGAATATACGATCCCAGGCATACCGATCGAACCTTTAGTTGCCGGAGTTGTCTCAATGAAGGATATACATAAGGTTCCATATCCCGCATCGTAACTCCTCCTCCGAGAAACCCCACCATGTCTTCTGCGCTAATTCCTAAATCGTTGCCTCGATGATGCCTTCGCTCATCAACCTCTTCAATTTCCGAATAATCATAGTAAGCCGTATACTCTGCGCTAGGCTCTCCCCAAAAAAGAAGGGGGATATTGAATTTGACGGCAATTTGCATGGGATAAACAAAACACCCTACATGCGCATGCCAATCAAAATCTCCCTTGCGCTTGAGCGACTCAAGCATAAGCCTCCGAACCACTTTCCAATCCGAACGAAATTTCAAAAAATCAACCCCTAACTTACGTTGGGTACGCTCATTATTCTCAAGGGTCCTTGGGCGATAAAAACCGTGATCAAAACTTACAACCAGAGGCTTCAATCCCAATTCCCTGACAATATACCAAAGAGTAAAGGTTGAATCTTTGCCGCCGCTAAAAGGCACAATACAATCATACGCCCCCTGCCCTCGATATTGCTCCGCAAGCTCTAGAAGTTGCGTTTTCCTCTCATCCCAATTCACTTGTGTTTTCTTGTGCGCAATGTTCTTGCAGATATTGCATACTCCCTCTTCGTCAAAAATTACGGTCTCATGAGTCTCGGGAATGGTACAGCGCGTGCAACGCCGAAGATTATTCAGAATATAGGTATGAGAAAAATCTTGTGCCATAAAATTAGTATTATTGTATCTGAAGAAAATTTTCAAGCAGGCAAAGGCCCTTCTTTTGGCTTTTTTCCGGATGAAATTGAAGACCAAAAATATTCTCTTTTTCTATCGCGGCAACAAATATCTCGCCGTATTCTGTCTGCCCCGAAATAATTGAATTATCTTCCGGCACGAAATGATAGCTATGAACAAAGTAGAAGATAGGTTTTTTAATGTTCTGGAACAATGGCGAGGGGTTTTTTATCACAACGTCGTTCCAGCCGACATGCGGAATTTTTATTTTTGACTCATCGACTTCAAATTTTCGCACATATCCCCGCAACCATCCAAGCCCCTTATGTTCCCCCCCTTCTTGGCCTGTTTGGGCTAAAAGCTGCATTCCTAGGCATATGCCAAGGAAAGGTTTCTTTCTGCCCAGCACCTCTTCTGTTAGAATATCCACTAGACCAAAATCAGCAAGATTTCGCATGCCTTGCCCGAAAGCTCCCACTCCGGGCAATATAATGTGGCTTGCGCTCTTAATATCTTTTTTCTGCCTTGAAACTGCTACCTCGTATCCAAGAGAGTAGACAGCATTTCTTACTGAAGCGACATTCCCCATTCCATAGTCAATAACAACAGCCGCCATACCCTACTGAAATTATGTTAATCGTTTAAACCCTGAATGAGCGACAGGACCCTCCAAAGTTTCTTGCACCCGGTTGCCGTCAATTGCTGTTTTAAGAAGAGGAAATACCTCATCCAATGCTTTCCGATACCTTTCTATGTGCTCTTCCTTGTGGGCGAAAGAAGTATATAGCCCTCCGGACGCAAGAATGCCCCGCTTTAGCATTTCTTGAGTAAAGAGCGTCCTAATTGCCTGGCTTTTTTCCTCATACGAAAAAGAAAAATGCAAAAGCCCCGGCAATCCCTCCATCTGAACCTCTAAACCATGCTTCAGGGCGGCTTCCCGAACCGCAGCCGCAAATAACGTTCCAATACGATCCAAATACTGCGGAATGTTTTCCCTAAGCATTTTGCGAATAGTTGCAAGCGCGGCAACGGGCCCAATGCGTTCTGTCCAATAACTGCTGGAAATAAATGTGAATTGGGCTGCCTGCATAACTTCTTCTTTGCCAATGACTACTCCCATTGCGAATCCATTACTGGTTCCCTTTGCAAATACAGCAATATCCGGATTAACTCCATAGCGCAGGTGAACTCCTCCAACGACAACCCTCCACCCTATCGTTATTTCGTCGAAAACCAACACAGCGCCAATTCTATCCGCAATCTCTCTGATTTTTTCCAAAAAATTATCTTTAGGTTCCTGCAGCCGAAAGGGTTCCACAACAATTACTCCAATCTCATGTTCTGCTACAATCTTTTCTAGCTCTTCAATACGGTTGTATTGGAAAGGAATTGAAGTTCCTTTCAATCCTCGGGGAATACCTCGGGAATCCAATCCCGGCAGTAAATGCCCATCAAGGTTCTTATCGTCTGCAAGGTTTGCGGCGATATACCAATCATGCCACCCATGATAACCGCAAAATGCCACTTTTTCCTTACCCGAGTAAGCACGGGCTATCCTCACTGCCACGGCCATCGCTTCTCCTCCGCCTCTTGTATAGCGCACCATGCCTGCCCATGGATGAATCTGGCAAAAAAGCTCGGCTAGCTCTACCTCTTCGGGAGCATTCAGCAAGCACATCGAACCCGCATCCACTGCGTTTTTTACGGCTTCATTGACTTCATCATCTGCATATCCCAAAATACAGCTCCCAATCCCCATGCCATACATATCGATATAGGTATTCCCATCAATATCCTCAACCTCAACACCCTTTGCTTTTTTGTAATAAGAAGGCCACTGGTTTGGAGCAAAAAGTTCCGATCTTTTTGACAAAAGCTGGCTTCCTCCCGGAAGGATTTTTTTTCCTTTATTCCATAATTCAATGCCTTTTATTGGTTTTTGCATCATACAAAATTTATGCTGATTCTGTCTGCCCCTTTTTCCACCGACTGACTGGATGAGGCACAATATGCTGATTTATTTTAGCAAGTTCGGGCCGCCTTTCAAACAGCTGCACAATTTCTCGAAGACCGAATTCAGGATTGTTTGGATAAAGCTCGTTGAAAACTTCCCGCAAAAGAAAGAAATCAACTTCTTCGTCTAGCGTAAGACGCAGATATGAGAAATCTTGGGGATGTACATAATTTCCATGAGAAAACAATTCAGGATGCCTTACCATGTACAAAGACACATGTTCTCGTTCAAGAGGATCATCCGCTTCCTTCCATGTTTTTTCGAGTATCCGAAAACTAAATATCTCCGCATCCAAGCCATCTGGCAGAGAAGGAGGCTGGGCATTGCTGACGTGGTCATATTCGCTTTTGTTATATAAATCAATTACCTCTTGCACAATAAGAGGCTCCAAACAAGGGCAATCGGCAGTAATACGCACAATAGTATCAACTTCAAATTGCTTTGCTGCTTGGTAATAGCGATCAAGCACATCGTTTTCAGATCCCCTGTATACCGATATTCCTAAACTCTTGCCCAAGCGCTCTAAATCATCATCGATTGGCTTGGTAGTGGTAGCAAGAATCACTTTTTGGCAGCTTGGAATACGCTTTGATCTTTCAATAACGTGCTGCACCACGGGTTTATCTCCAAGAATTTTTAACACCTTGCCCGGCAAACGCGTCGAGCTCATTCGTGCTTGTATAATAACTCCTATGGCAGAGGATTTTTCCATATTATTTTCGATAAGACCCTATAATACTCCGGACGCTCCGGACTACCTTTCTGACTTCGACATCTGTCATTTTAGGAAAAAGAGGAAGTGTGATTGCCCCCTCATAATACTGTTCCGTAACCGGAAAGTCGCCTTTTTTATACCCAAACTTCTTCTGATAAAAAGGATGATAATGAATAGGCACATAATGGACTTGGCATCCTATTCCAGCGCTCTGCAATGCTTCGAAAACTTGCCGCCTTCCCACTCTCAACCTTTCCAAACGTAATCGCAACACATAAATATGATAGGCTGTTTTTACATATGGCCGCTCCACGGGAACTATTAATTCTTCGCAATCCTCAAAGGCCGTGTTATACATTGCAACAATCTCACGACGACGCTTGATAAAAAGCCTTAACTTACGAAACTGGCTTAACCCTAGGGCACATTGTAAATCAGTAATGCGATAGTTGTATCCAGGCTGGTCAATTTCGTAGTACCAGGGACCTTGCTCTGGTTTTTTGACGACTCCGTGATGACGGAAAACCTTGAGTTTTTCGAATAAGTTTTTATCATTAGTCAAGACCATTCCTCCTTCTCCGGTCGTTATGGCCTTTACCGGATGAAAACTTAATATGGTCATATCGGCAAAACTACCGACTGGCCTTTTTTTATATTCGGATCCTAGTGCGTGCGCCGCGTCTTCTATAACAAGAATTTTGTGTTTCTTTGCAATTGCTATAATTTCATCATATTCGCAAGGATGCCCCGCAAAATCAACCGGCGCTATGGCTTTGGTGCGCGTAGTAATTTTTTTTTCAATTGCCGCAGGATCAATGGTTAGGGTATCAGACAAGATATCCGCCAAAACAGGAGTTGCGCCGCAATAAACTGCCGCATTTGCGGTGGCGGCAAAGGTCAAAGGAGTTGTGATAATTTCATCTTTATCGCCAATCCCGGCAACAGCATAAGCCGCGTGCAATGCGGCCGTTCCCGATGACACTGCTATTCCATATTTTACGCCGCAACTCTCGGCAATCCTTTTTTCAAAACGTTCGATCGTCGGGCCTTGAGTAATCCAACTACTCCTTAATGCCTTTGCTACCTCCTTGATGTCCTGCGCGTCAATCCACTGCTTACCGTAGGGAAGAGAATTTTTTTTCATTTTTTTGCCATTTTCACCTACATTCTTTCAATCATCTTGCGGACATCTTCCGATACTAACATAGATTTATTGGTATCGCTTGTATAGCGAAAATTTTCTTGCAATTCCCTCCCTCCCTCCACGCCTCCATTTACTTTCCAAAAAGGAAACTCCGGCTCAATGACAAAATAGTCCGGGAACTCCCTTGCATGGGCCGCTTCGTGCTCGGTTACGAGAACTTCGTGTATTTTTTCTCCCGGCCGCATGCCCACAATCTTTTTTTCTATGCCAGGAGCAATGGCATCGGCCAAATCTATGATTTTTGTGCTTGGAATCTTGGGTATAAAGATCTCTCCGCCTTTCATTTGCTCCAAGCAACACAATACGAATGCGACACCCTCTTCTAATGTTATCCAAAACCTGGTCATGCGCTCATCGGTAATCGTTACAAACCCATGCTTGCTTTGCTCGCGGAAAATGGGAATGACACTTCCCCTGCTTCCGATCACGTTTCCATACCTTGAACAGCTAAATCGTGTTTCTCGATCACCCCCCACATACGAATTAGCCTGCACAAAGAGCTTCTCGGCGCATAGTTTAGTGGCCCCATACAAATTTACGGGATTTACAGCTTTATCCGTGCTGATCAAAATGACTCTCTTGACATTATTGTCAATTGCGGCATCGACAACATTAGCAGTTCCAGAGATATTCGTTTTGATAGCTTCCAGGGGATTATATTCGGCCGCTGGAACCTGTTTTAAAGCGGCCGCGTGCACAACAATGTCTACCCCTTGCATAGCCCGATAAAGACGTTCCTTATCCCTTACGTCACCAATAAGAAACCTCAAGCGCTCGTCATAATTGAATTTTTGCGCCATCTCAAGCTGAAGCAATTCTCCCCTTGAGTATATCCTTACTGCGTCTGGATCATAATCTTTCAACAGAATTTCCGTGAATTTCTGCCCAAAAGAGCCGGTTCCTCCCGTAATTAAAAAAGTTTTGCGCCTAACATCCATATTGCAACAACATTAACCAAACTTTATTACTAAACTCTATTACTCAATGCATATCATATTGGAGAAAAAGTATCAATCGGCTTACCCATAGCTACTGCTAATATTCTATGATACCATACAGAAATATGGAGCACAAAGCCTCTTTTTTTCGATTGCTTACGCCTAGTATTGCGCTGTTTTTTGTTATACCTTTGTTAAATATCCCCCCATTATTCTCCCCTCCGGCATGGGGACAAACAATTGCTTTCCGGATCCTTCTCGGCTTTTTAGTTATTTTTTTTGCTTATTATATCACCAAAAAAAATCTTAGCTTTTTCACACAAGTCATCCAGAGAATTTCTGCCAATAAATGGCCGCTGATTCTCCTGGGCTTTTTTTTTGTTCTGTCCCTCCTTGCTACGCTGTTTTCCCAAGAACCTTCATTTAGCTTTTGGGGCGATCCCTATCGCTCCGGAGGGGTTTTTCAGATGATGTTATTTGCCGTATTTGGACTTATCGCCTTTGTTAGCTTGCAAGCGGATAATTGGCGCAAGGTATGGCTTACAGCCATCGGGGCCGGTTTCGTCATTGCGCTCATTGCCATAGCGCAACAGTTTCACTTATTTAGCAACATACTTGTAGCTATCGAGACCCGTCCGCCATCTACCGTAGGAGGAGCTCTCTTCTTGGGGACGTTTCTCGTTCTTTTGAGCTTTCCAACGCTTTTTTACCTTATTCATACTCCCTCAAAAAGGCAAAAATTGTTTTTTTCCGCAGTTTTAGCGCTTTTTATCCTTGTTATCTTCTTGTCGGGCAGCCGATCTGCTTATATAGCAATAGCTCTCGCCGCTTCTTATTTTATTTTCTTTTTCCCCTCTTCCCCGGCACAAGCCGCACCCACGCTTAAACCTCCATCCCTGCGGATTGCCAAAATCCTGCTGATTATACTTTTTTTGCTGGGGGCTACCTCTATTTTCCTTATCAATAAATATCCTGATGCAATGACAAAAAGCGATTTTCTGAACAAGCGCCCAGAGCTTCAAATTGCCGCCCAAGGAATCTTCTCTCGCTTTTCTTTCCAACTCGCCAAAGAAGACCCCCGCATCTCGGCCTGGCGAGTCAGTCTCCAAGCCCTCAAAGAAAGACCTTTACTGGGATATGGTCCAGAAAATTTTTCCATAGGATTTAATAAATTCTTCGATCCTTCGTTGCCCAATTTCGAGACACAGGACTTGAGTTCTCCTACGAACTGGTGGGACAGGGCCCATAATATTTTTCTTGACATTGCCATTGCCAGCGGAGTTCCGGCGCTTTTAGCTTTTCTCTCTTTTTTCGGCGCCCTTTTCATATTTCTTCAGAAGATCAAAAAATCCTCTCCAATCCTTGCCCTTTCTGCTCATACAATGCAAACAACCCTTCTTGCCTACTTTATGGCCAATCTTTTCAGCTTTGACACATTTTCCACATACCTTCTTCTATCACTAGCCACATCATACTCGCTGTTCATTATATTCGAATACAAAAAATTATCTGCCCCGCAAACCATGCTTCCAAAAAGCCTCATCCCCTC
The DNA here is from genome assembly GCA_964479725.1 of uncultured Candidatus Saccharibacteria bacterium. Classification (GTDB taxonomy): domain Bacteria; phylum Patescibacteriota; class Minisyncoccia; order Minisyncoccales; family UBA10102; genus CAYZNF01. The sequence goes on along the minus strand of CAYZNF010000001.1, from coordinate 62,828 downwards.
CTTTTGGCTTTTCATCCAAAACAAACAGATTATCATTATGCTTGCAATAGTCTTTGGGAGTGCTTTTTTTGTATGGAAAGGAGCGATAAAGCCCATTCTAACGACCAATCAAATCAATCTTGCTTATCATGAAGTTACCATAAATAGGTGCGACAGAGCATTGATAAGAATGGCTAGCCTAGCCAAAACTCCTAAAAACTTTTTATCCGCTTATACGGGCATGAAATACGCAGAAATGTTAAAGAAATGCGGCGAAAAGAATCCAAAAGAAAGAGTTGCGCTGGCGCAAAGAGGCATTGAAATAACCAGAGAGGTCGCAACCCTTCGTCCCACCCATATCACAAACTGGCTTTTTCTTACTGGATTTGCCAATCTTGTCCTCGAAGCGGGGCAAACAGGCAAGATTCCGCAAACATCAATCGATGCTACCCTAAAGGAAGCTTATGGGAGCCTCGAAACCGCCCGCATACTTAGCCCAAAACAACAAAAAACATATGTGGAATGGGTAAAAACCGACATTCTATCTCAAAACTATTCTAGGGCCAAAGCGCACGCTGAAGAATGCGTTGCCATTAACCAGGCTACGGGTGCGTGCTGGTGGTTTAAGGGTTTAGCAGAAATATATCTTGGCAGAACAGAACAAGGATTAACAGACATCGAAACTGCTGCCCAAAAAGGATACTACACCCAATCCCTCCCTTCGCTTCAAAGGCTTATCAATGTCTACATTGCGACGCAAAACTATCCTATTTTAGCCGCAACATACCTGAAACTCATAGAACTTGAACCAAGCAATTTTCAATATCATGCTTCCCTTGCGATGACATATAAGGAAATGGGGGAACCCCAGAAGGCTCGAGCAGAAGCTCTAAGAGCCCTAGAAATCAACCCCACGCTAAGCGAAGAAGTCCGGGAATTCCTTAATGAATTATAATTAAATAGTCTTTGGATGAAAACATAAAGCCGCCCGTACGGGCGGCTTTATGTTTTTCCCGCTCAACTTTTCGCAAGGAGAAAAGGAAGCGGATTCGGTTCAGAGATTAGCTGGGATTTACCAAAGATCCGGCAAGAATATCACCCTTGAAGATTATCGCGCCTTCAGAGTTGGTAAAGTTAGCACCATTTACTCCAAAGTCGATGTCCCCGGCGGTGTTATCAAGCCATACCTGGAGGGTATTACCGTCAGTCTCTAGGTCAGAGGTGTCAGCATATACATAGATATACTTTGCCTCTCCCATGGGAACGGTAAGATCGTTGGATGAGAAGTCAACCGTAATTTCAGTTGTTGCGGAAGCGCTGGTGATAGTACCTGTATCAAGCGTATTTGCGTCTTGATCTTCAAAGGTAATCGTTTCAGTGCCAGCATCATCATCTCCAGTTACAGTAATCTGGAAGATAACCAGGTTTCCATCCGCGTTTTGGAAGGTAACATCATCACCTCCGACCGCCTCAACCTTGAATATGGCAACTAATTGCTTAGACCCACCATTGAGATGCGATCCTGTCGCGGGAGAAACCTTGCCCGTGTCGCTTGACACCGTAAACTTCGGATAAGCCTTATAGAGCTTATGGATACTACCCTCAACGTTGGTTTCCGTAGAGTCAACGGCTCCGCCAGAAGCTTTACCCGTGGTATCAACATCGCCAGCGGTCACTATTGACACCTGAACCGTATCGGCGTTCTGGACAGCGGTCCCATCTATGGACTGGGTATCCGCCTTCACGGTCAGTCGTGCGTAACCATTTGCCGGAATCGTTACAGTGCCATCCGCAATCTGGAAGTTGGCTGTAGTTCCTCCTGGAGCAACAGAAATTGGATCTGACGTGGATCCGCCATCGGCTCGCTTGTCAGAATAGAGATAGTAAGCGGCTATTGTGTCTGTCTGGCTTCCTGTAGCAGTTACAAGAACGCTATCAAGATCCAAATCCTCAACATTATCTGCCGCTAACCTGAATACTCCTACTGCTTCTTTGGAACCTCCTGAAAGCACTAACTTTGCTGAAGGATTGGAAGCATCGACGGTTACAGTCAATGTCCCTCCTGTGGTTGCGGTCATTGCTTGGCCAGAACCAGTTGGGGTTACATCTACAGTAGCGCCAGTTGAAGCGCCGCTTGCTGTTACCGCGTCAATGTCCAAAGTATGAGTTACCACACCGGTTACGTCAGCGCTTGTCCTCAAGTCCGCGACTACCGCGATGTCTACAAACAATCCTTTCTTAACAGTGATCACAGGATTCAGAGTGAAGGCAATTGTGTCTGCAGTATCGTCGGCTGTGCTGTCAAAAGAGGTTGTTGTGGTTACTTTAGTCTCGTACTTATCACCTCGTGAGCTGTTCGCAGAGGTCAAGTCCGCCCAAATTTCCACGTTCACAACATCATCAGCGCCTGTGCCTGATCCCGGATCATTCTGGATTGTAACGGCTGTTGCCTGGACATCTTCTCCCGAAGTCGTTGCGGCCAAGCTTCCTGTCATGAAGATGAAGTCTTGGCTTCCGGCCGCGATGCTTCTAGCCGCAGGGGCCGTAAGCGTTGTTGCAGTCAAAGCGCCGGCGGCAACTGTCTGGGTATTGCCATTCACGTTGCTTGCTGTCGGGTTAGCGGTAATGGTATTGTTCGATGTCATTCCTACTACCGTTGTCTCGCTGTCTGCGTCTCCAACGCCTACAACCAAAGCATCGCCAGTGGAAGTTGTTGTGGCAATATCCGCCTTTACCGTATACACATTTGTTCCAACCGGAATAATAAGCACATCAGTAAAGGTTACCGTAGCTTCATACGTTGTGCTGTTGGCGGTATCGTTTGTTGCGCTTAAGTCTTGGGGACCCGCAACAAGATTTCCGCTTGCGTCATACAGCTTCACGTTTGTGATTTGGCCCTCATCTGTTCCATCTACGAATCCAGATGTCAAGTCAAACGAAAATTGCAATGAAGTGACTTTTACCGACTCTCCGGCAACGACAAAGTCGAATGCCGCAAGGGCCTGATTATTTGCCGGAGCAATGTTTCCGGTAGCAGGCGACTTGTTTGATTTGGTAATCGTCAAGGAGCCAGACTGGATGGTTTGGTTGTTTGCCGCAAGTCCATCATTGCTGTTTGTCCAGTCAGAGGCGTCGTTTCCATCTGGGCTGATGTAAAAGCCGTATGTGTTGCCCTTTACGGACATTAACACATCGCTTCCGTCCATCAGGTCGGCGTTCACCGTCAAACCGGTTCCTCCGATGACATCGAGCATAACCTTGAAGCGTCGGGTTTCTCCTTTAGCAAGAGAAATATTCAAACCGCTCCACGATGCTTTTCCGTCGGAAGTCCATTGGGTTGTTCCCAAAGAGACTCCCTTGGTTACATCGTATAATTCAACGTTCTTTGTGTCAGATAAAGAAGCTGATCCCGATTCTTCTACAGTAATCTGCTCAACGGTTACGCCTTCTGTGGAACCTACCACAACCTTGAAGGCGTTAACGGGTACATCCGTATCGCCAACATCGGGCTGGGAATCCACCAAAGCGCCGTCCTCTATTACTTCAACCGATCCGATTGTCAGCACTACCGCGGACATGGCATTTCCCTTTGCCGGGAAATTGCCGGATACCGTAGCGGATCCCGCGCTGATATCAGATGCGGAATCAATACCCAATACAACGGTTTCTCCTGCATTCGCTGTGCTTGAAATACCGGCTCGGATAAACAATACTTTCGTGGTATTAGCCGCAACCTTCAATGCTGGGCTGAAAGTGATCTGGGCCTTCGAATTTGTGTTCAAAGTTCCGATTGATCCTACCTTTACTCCGCCCTCATCAACGATTTTGAGGTTTTCAACCGAAGCATTAGCAGAAAGGCCGTATCGAGTTACATATAGGCTCGATACAGAAACTTCTGAATTGCCTGCGGTTAACACCAATTTCGTGAAGTTTGCGTTAGCGCTTCTTGCTACGTTAGCTGAAGCTGGCGTGTCCGATCCCAACGTTACCTGCAGGGTGTTGCCCTCTACTGGTGTCGTTGTGGGTGTAGGAGTTGGGCTTGTTGTTGTAGTTGGAGTAGGAGTTGGAGTAGGAGTTACTGTGGTACCCGCAGCTACAAGCGCGTTCAATTTAGCTCGCGTGCTGTTTCCAACATATCCTGTTCCAGCAGACAATCCCCAAGGGGCCAACACTTCTGAAGTATACTTATTCTGTAATTTCACAACACCAGCCTTGGTCGCGGGACCAAAGTAGGTTGTTTCGTTTCCGGGTGATCCAGCGCCTGTTGAGGCAACTCTGGTGGCAGCATCAGAGTTAAGAACGATCTGGAGATATTTTACATCTGTCCCAGTCGCTCCCATCTGAAGATTCGTGTTGAAAGTAAATCCGGCAGGAATGCCAGATATGCCTCCGGTCGAACCACCGGTCTGCTGCTGTACCTGCGATTGCAATGCCGCAATTTGCTGCAAAAGGCTGTTAATCATTGCCTGTAACTCATCAACCGTCGCTCCTTGAGCAACGCTTGCTGGTATGGCAACGCCTACCGCAACAACTGCAACAGTCGCAATGGTAAAGAATTTCTTGAATAACTTACTCATTTGGTTAATTGCGTTCTGTTTATTTTTTGGTTATTGACCTTATGAATTGGTCGACTTTCGGAATTCTATTGCCAATATATTGGCTCTAGAAAACCCGACCTTTATATTGCTTAATAAATCCCGCAAAACAACAACCGTTGCACTGCGGGTCCAAGCTCACATTTATTCACTTACTATTCCGGAAATTATCCAAATGGATTCCAGAGCTTTTTGATATTCGCCGGCTTCGTATGATTTCTTTGCGTTTTCCAGTTCGGTTTTTTGCTCTTCGGTCAGTGTGCGCTCCTCCAAATCTTTAAGCTCATTTACTACCAATGCTTGAGTTGCTTCTTTCAAGGAGTCAATCTCTTCGCCTCCGATTGCCGCCCCCAAAACTTCTTCTAACTGCGCTTTGTCTTTTTGCAATTCTACTATCTCCTTACTGGCCTGTAAAGCTTTCTTTGGTTCATCCTTTATCATTTGGCTGAATTCTTTTGAAACGACCGCCACTCTTCCCTTGAATTCTGTAATCGCAGGGTGCAAGTTTTTCACTTTATTGCCTTCGGCAATCTTCCTTAAATCGTCCAAACGCTGCTGGGCCAGTTCAAGATGGGCAAGGGTTTTCTTATCATCGGCAGAAAGAGAAAGCTGGGCCTTTTCCATTATTGACTTTAAGACGTATAGCTTGTCTCCAGGCAAACTTTCGCTTGTCGCGTCTGCAACTATTCCGCCTATCACCAGAAGGGCTAGGACAGGAATTGCTACCGCCGGCCGTCCTACCGACCGTAGGACATTGGCAAAAAACACGGCAAAACCAGCCTTTTGCGCCAATACGGCCGGAGCTATCTTTGCCTTAGCCAAAATCTCCTGCCGCACAGAAAAAACCCATTCTTGCCTGGGCTTAATGGTTTCTTTTAAATGGGAGAGTTTTTGTACCAGCTCTTTTTCTTCCATCTTACAAATACGTCGGGGTTGCGCCCCGTTTCATTACAGTTGCGCTTGATGAGGCTGCTTTTTCCAGCTCAAGACACTTACGCAGAGCCTGAAGAGCCCGATAAATACCCACCCTAACGTTTTCTTCCCTTTTACCCGTAATCTCCATAATCTCGGGGACAGAAAGCTCTTCTAGGTACCTCCAAATAATATAGTTCTGGTAATCATCGTGGAGAACGGCAAGGGCTTTTTGCACGTGTTCCATTTGCACCCCTATATCCACAATTTCTTCAAGGGAAAGACGAGGAGTTTCAACCAACTCTTCTGTTTCTGCTAAATCCACCAAACGCGAGTTGCGGCTCCTATAATGATCCGCTACCACGTTCCGGGCAACCTGATAAAGGAATGCTCTTGGGTTCTCAATTTCAGCCTGGGTAAGTTTTTTCCAGAAACGCATGAATACCTCGGCAGTTAAATCCTCGGCAATGTCTTGCGAGCTTACCTTCAAATATACGAAGCGGTATATAGCCTCGATATTTTGGTCGTATAGGGCAGTAAATTTTTCTTTTAGAGCATCCATTATCTTTAATCTGCGCCTTTAGGACAAGTTGGAATAGATGGGTTAGGACATAGCTTGTCCTATCTGCTTTTCCGCCATGTCCTACTTGTCCTACTTTTATACACAAGTTATCCACAGGGTACCGTACGGTACCCTGCTTTAAAGCATTATGCCCGGATACGGTATGAGATACTGTTCCACTCCCCCAAACGTTCAATGAGATTCTGCTCCATTAAATCATCCAGATCCCGCCGAAGAGTACGCTTTGTTACCTGGGGCATAATCTTCTGCAATTCCCACACCTGAATCCTTTCCTTGTTTTTCAGCAACTCTATAATCCTGCTTTGGCGATTGGAGAGAATTCCGACGCGCGTTTCCTTGGGGGTTGCCGCGGCGCGATCTGCTGGTTCTGTATTCGCCATTTCATGTGACGTTTCCGGAGATTCTTCCCTTACTTTCGTGGCGGCTGCGGCGTTCATTTTTTCTTCAACCAATTTCTTTATTTTACTATACTGGTCTTCTATCATCAAGAAATTTTTTGAATCCACCCAGTTGCGAGATTGCACTCTTGAAAAGTATCCTCGGAGGGTATCAATTTTTCCAAAAAGCAGGCTTCCAATTTTCAGCCTATGCTCCGCGCTAACAATTTCTTCCTGCCATAGCAAAATAAGATCCGCCAAAATAGCGTCGGCGCATTCAAGCATGACCGCCCTTAAATCCTCTTCCGGGGGAAGCATACTCACAAGCTTATGTGCCGCAAAAGTAACCTTTATAAAGGCATCAGTAGGCATGCTTTGATATCTTTACATATAGCTAAAAACCTTGTCCTAGTCAAAGACCCATTGACAGAAAGCACTGCTGGGTATTCAATAAGCTAAGCGGAGAGCACAATTTCGGAGGTGCACAATGGCACTGCCAGTGAATTCGGCTTTCCGGAATAAAACCGAGGGTTACTCCCTTGCAGGTACAGGGGAGTCATGCCCTGGGTTCCTACGCCCAGCTTCTTGTGGGTTAGCACACAAAGGCCCGTGCGCAAGTAGCGCCCGGGCCTCACTCTTTTTAAATTTACGAAATTTATTTAAGTTAAACGATTTAAGACTAGAGAGTAATTTCTTTTTCCATTTTTAAAAACGTCTTATCCCCGATTCCTTTTACTTTTTTCAAATCTTCGAGAGCCTGGAAAGGGCCGTTTGAGCTTCGATAGTCAATAATCCTTTGGGCGATTACGGGCCCCACCCCTTTTATTTTTTCTAATTCCTCCTTATCTGCCGTATTTATATTGATTTTATAAGCAATCACAACTTCTTCTGATGGTTGAGTTTCCGCAACAGCATCCAAAGGAGTGGACGCGGGTACTGGCGTAGAGACAGGAGATGGAAATACTGCCGTAATTTCGTCTTCCATTTTCTCAAATGTTTTGGACCCTATGCCCGAAACCTCTTGTATTTCTTCTATGCTCTGGAATAAACCCTCGTTTTCCCTATGCTCCACGATACGCTCTGCTATAACGGGACCTATTCCTGTTATGGCTTCAAGCTCTTTTGCGGTAGCTTTATTTATATCCACAGATTCTTCTTTCGAAATAACGCCATCGTTGATTTCAAAGCTAAGATTTTGCTCTGCGGGACTAGGCAACGGAATATATATATCCGTCGGCGCAGGCTGTACAGCCGCAGACGGCGAAAACATCAGGGGAGTAGGCGACAAAACAGGCAATGGGGTTGGCGGCGGCAATAGATTCGGGCTTGGGACTGGGATTGGAGTCGGGGTTGCAAGTATGGCGGGTTTTGAACTTGGGTGCGGCAAGACAGAGGATTTTTGAGCAAAAGCACGTTCAGGTACGGAAGATGCAGACGGCACAACAGTAGGTTGCAACGGCTGACTTTCGGCCAAAAGCGCAGCGGCAAGGTTTTCCCCTTGAACTCCAAAAGGCTTTTCACTGCTCGTTACCGCCGGCTTTGCCTGCATTACCAAAAAGAAAACGCCGCCTGCCAAAATAAAGCACGCGACGATTTCCAGCAAAAGAATATGATTCCTCTTCATGAATGAAAATATCCTAATATATTCTCATTCTAAATTCCCGAACCTGCAATTTCAAGGCTTATTCTTACTTACGGTTACAGGGGCTCCAGGAATATCCGCAGCACCGTGGACGGTATAACGGAAACCGAGCCGTTTTTGCCCACCTCGCCCAATCCTATTACCCTGCCATTCAAGTCAAACAAAGGACTGCCCTGCGCCAACGACTCCTCTATAATATTTGTCGCGATGCTGTCTGCAGATATAGCCTTTGCAATTCCTTCATTTACACGCACATCGGCGTTACCTTCTTTAACGGCAATCCTGCCCACAAGCAAAACCGGCGACCCGAGACGCATATCTTCTTGAGGCACGAAACTCGCGGTAGAAAGTCCGCTCCTTTCTACCTTCAGCAGAACCAAGTTACGCTGGTTGTCCCGTTTTAACACTTGCACGTTTTCCATAGGCTCTGGTGAATTTCCCGCATAAACAAGAGGCGTATAACCTTGCGGCACAACGCTTGCAAGAGTTACAATCTGGCCTTCTGAAGTGTAAATCAACCCCGATCCCGCAACCTCGGCTGTTCCTTTCTTGGACTGAATTCCTACAACTACCTTTTCTGCGTTTTCGACAGTTCTTGCCAAACTTTCCCTCTGGCCAATGGTAACCTGCTCTACCTGCCGCACTATTACTGTTCTGTTGTTCCAATCCTTTACAAAACCCCAATTTTGATAAGGATTGTGTCCTGCCATATACGGCAGTAAACGAGCCTGGGCAAAAAGGCCCCCGAATGCCCCGACCGCAAATATGGCAAGGACAGAGAATAAAAATAAAATCTTCTTCATTCAACAATGCCGCTTTTCGCTAATTTTCTCTTTTGTGAAGGCATAATGGGATTTGTAATCCGAAAAACTATTTCTTTGTCCTTCACGTCTAAAGCAACCCGTGCTCCAGGCAAAACTTCTCCCGAAACGATCTTCAGCGATAAAGGATCAAGCACTTCTTTTTGTATCACCCTTCTCAATGGACGGGCTCCGTATGTAGGATCGAATCCTTTTTCGGACAGCAAAACCCTGGCCGGTTCTGAAACCTGGAATGATATTCCCCGCTTTTGCAAGCGCTCCGCAACCTTTGCCGCTTCCAATTCGACAATACGCTTAATTTCTCCCGCACCCAAATAGTTGAATAGGACAGTTTCGTCGATACGGTTCAGGAATTCCGGCCTGAATTGCTCTTTCAAGGCCCCCATAACCCGATCCTTTACCGATTCTTTCCTGCCCTCGCCCTCCTGACTTCCAAGAAAACCAATTGGGTTGAGTTCGGCAATATACTGCGATCCCACGTTAGAAGTCATAATGATGATGGAATTCTTAAAAGAAGCCACCCGCCCTTTGGCGTCTGTAAGCCTTCCATCTTCCAAAATCTGCAAAAGCATATTAAACACTTCGGGATGCGCTTTCTCGATTTCGTCGAAAAGCACCACGCCGTACGGCCTTCTCCTGACTTTTTCCGTAAGCTGGCCTCCCTCTTCATATCCCACATATCCAGGAGGAGAACCAATCATCTTTGAGGTAGCATGCCGCTCCATGTACTCTGACATATCAACGCGGATCATCGCGTTTTCATCATTGAACAGAAACTCCGCTAGAGCCTTTGCTGTCTCTGTTTTTCCAACTCCCGTAGGTCCCAAAAAGAGAAATGACCCCAATGGACGATTTTCCTCTGAAAGCCCTGCCCGATTCCTGCGTATTGCGCTTGAAATTGCTTTTATTGCTTCATCCTGGCCAACAACACGCCTCGAAAGGACGTTTTCCATGTGCTCCAATTTCCTTGCCTCTTCTTCCAGCAAGCGCACTACGGGAATGCCAGTCCATCTCGCAACTACCTTTGCCATGTCCTCTTCCGCCACCTCTTCTTTCAGCAAGGGATTCATTTTTTGCAACCTGGCAAGCCTGCGCTCTTCAACGCGAAGGAGTTTTAGGAGATCAGGGACAGTGCCGTATTTCAGCTCGGCCACCCTCTGCAAATTGCCGGCTGCCTGCTCGCGCTCCAACTCAAAGCGTTTATTTTCGATTTCACCCTTCAATTCTTTTATCTTGCCGATTGTTTCTTTTTCAGAATTCCACTTTGCTTCAATATTTTTCGCTTTTTCCTTCAGGTCCGCCAAAGCGCGCTGGATGGATTTCATCCGCTTTTCTTCATTTTTTTCGTTCTTTAGGGCTTCTTTTTCAATTTCAAGCTTTTGAATTTCCCGGTGCAAAGATTCCAGCTCAACGGGTTCGGATTCCATATCCAGCCTCAAAGAGCTCATTGCCTCGTCGAGCAGATCCACTGCTTTGTCTGGCAAAAATCTATCGCTAATGTATCTCGCGGCCAAGTTTGCCGCAGCCACCAGGGCCGAATCTTTGATTTTAACTCCATGATGAAGCTCGTATTTCTCTTTGATTCCGCGCAGAATCAAAATAGTGTCCTCGATTGAAGGCTCGGCGACTAAAATAGGCTGGAATCTCCTTTCAAGAGCCGGATCTTTCTCAATGTATTTCTGGTATTCTTTGAGGGTTGTCGCTCCAATTGCCCTCAATTCCCCCCGAGCTAGAGCTGGCTTCAACAAGTTAGAAGCATCTATTGCTCCCTCCGCGGCGCCGGCTCCCACCAAAGTATGCAATTCATCGATAAACAAAAGATATTTCCCTCCGCTCCTCTCTAGCTCTTTCAATAAGGCCTTGATCCTGTCCTCGAATTCTCCGCGATATTTCGTTCCAGCCACTACTGCTCCAAGATCCAAAGCAATAATTTCTTTGTCTTTTAAGCTCTCTGGCACATCGCCCTTGATAATTTTTTGCGCCAAACCTTCCGCAACCGCAGTTTTCCCGACTCCGGCCTCTCCGATAAGCACCGGGTTGTTTTTTGTACGCCTTGAAAGAACCTGCATCAGCCTGCGGATCTCGTTTTCCCGGCCGATGACAGGATCAAGTTTCCCCTGTCGGGCAAGCCGCGTTAAATTCCTGGCATAGCGCTCAATAACCTGATACTTGGATTCGGGGTTTTGATCGGTGATTCGCACGCCACCTCTAATCTGGGCAAGGATTTTAAGGGCTGTTTCATAATCAAGCTTTCCGTATTCTATGGATCCGGCTCCTTCGGCCCCATGGATAAAGTTGGTGCGTTCAAGCAGTGTTTTGCCCTTTGAGTCGGTATCCAAAAGAGCCAGGAATAAGTGTTCAACAGAAATATACTCGTCTCCCATTTTGCCTGCCTCCTGTCTTGCGCGCTCCAAAACTTTTGCCAGATCCTGGGTAAGATACAGTTGGCCAAAGGGACTAGGGGCAACGGTTACCGGCATACGATCCAATTCAACAGAAACACGCCGCTTTAACCCCTCAATATCTGCCCCTATTTTTTGCAGCAATGTCAAAACAACGCTGTCCTCCTGGGAAAGAAGCATAAATAAAAGATGTAAGGCATCCACCTGCTGCTGGCCGCGTTCTTGGGTTAGGTTTTGAGCCTGAAACAAAGCTTCCTGCGCTTTTTGGGTAAAATTGTTTCCTCCATTCATCATAAGTATAATTCTAACATAAAAAACCTTGTTTAGCAACCCCGCTTACCAGGTTATCCCCGTATTTCCCCTAAGGTTGCTGTCATAAACTGCTCTGTCTTGTTCCTTAGCACCTTAAGGAAAATTCGGTCATTGGGCTTATATTTCTTAATGACGCTCCCCAGAGTGCGCTCTTTCGAAATACGCTCGCCATTTACCTCCATAATAATGTCCCCTTCTTTTAACCCGGCCGCGGCAGCCGCCGATTTGGGATCTACCGCCGGCTCACCGCCGCCGCCGCGCACAATCAACACCCCATAATCCACCGGCAAATCTTCCAACTGCTGCACCGGCTTTGTGATTGTGCGGTAGCGTATTCCCAGCAAAGGATGAACAATCTGCCCCACTTCCCGCACCGATGCAATATCGTCCAGCACTTCGCTTATTGGAATGGCAAATCCAATACTCTGGGCGCCTATGACCGTTGCCGTGTTCATTCCTATTACCTCTCCCGCCAAATTCAGCAAAGGGCCGCCTGAATTTCCCTGGTTAATGGCGGCATCGGTTTGTATGACGTCTTCAATAGTCTCCACAAAATCTCCGTCCGACGCGGTAATAGTCCTTCCAAGGCCCGAAATTACTCCTGTTGAAATGGTATTCTTATATTCTCCAAGAGCGTTCCCAACCGCAACAACTGTTTGTCCGGGCTCCAAGGAAAAAGAATCTCCGAATTGCACTGGCATGAATGCCATTTTTTTGCCCTGCTGGTCTATTTTTAGCACCGCAATATCCTGCAAAGGATCTTTAGCTAGAACAATGGCAGGATATACATCTCCCGCGAAAGTAACAATGGTATAATTCGCATCCTTATCCCGCACAACATGTTTATTGGTAACCACCATGCCCTCTTTTGAAACAATAAACCCTGTCCCTTGGCCAACCTCTTGCTTTTCAGTCCTTGTCGCAGGATTAAACAAGCTTCCGCCAAGCACAGGCACTTCTTTTGTAATGACAATACTCACAACCGAAGCCGCTGTTGTTTTGGCAACGCCAATGACTTTCTGTTCCTCCCCTGTCTGGGGCAGATATTCTTTTTCAACAACAGTGGTGGTGTGTTCAATGATGCGTTCTGGTTCTTTTGGCGTTTCATCAAAAACTTTTTTAATTTCGTCTATTTTCTTTTCAGCCGCCCACCAGCTTCCCGTAGCTCCTCCTACGCCACCCAAAACCATGCCTGCTATCACTAACGCCGTTATCCCCAAAAACGTGCCAGATTTTCTTGGCTTGGCCTTTGGCAATGCAGGAAATTCCGGATCTTGAGGAGCTATATTGATATTGTCATTTTCCAAAGACATAATTATGCTGTTTTCCTTAATTGGGTTATTGCCTGCGAAAGATATTTTATTGTATTTTCTACTTCTTCCGTTTTCGTGTATTTGCCCAAAGTGATGCGCACCCCGCCAAGCGCCTCTTTTGCAGAAAGGCCCAAGGCCAAAAGCACATGATCTGGTTCCTGGCTGCGTTCGGAACACGCCGATCCCGTGGAAATGGCCGCTCCTTTCTGGTCTAAAAGCATAACAACGTCCCTTCCCTCTACTCCATCAAAGCAAAAATGGACGTTCGAGGGAAGACGTTTTTCCGCGGATCCATTTAATCTGACTCCCGGGATTTTTTTCAGTACGGCTTTAATAAGTTTATCCCTTAACTGGCGTATTTTAATATTGGTAAGAGCAGATCGAGGATTGCTAATGGTGCGAATAGCTTCGCCAAAACCTACAATCCCGGCAACATTTTGGGTGCCAGCCCGAGCCCCGTTTTCCTGGCCCCCGCCGATGACTAAGGGGTTAATTACGGTTCCCTTTTTTATATATAAGGCTCCAACCCCCTTTGGCCCATACAGCTTATGGGCGCTAATAGTAAGCAAATCCACCCCAAGATCCTTTACGCCGCAAGGCAGGTATTGCGCCGACTGAACGGCATCTGTGTGGAAAATAACAGGAAACCTGCGGCTTACCCCAGTCAAACTGCTCTTTTCCCTTATTGCTTCCCCTATCTCTTTTATGGGCTGAATGGTGCCTATAACACTATTGGCGTACATAATCGAAACCAGCGCAGTATTTTCTTTTATTGTTTTCGCCACATCCTTTGGATCCACCATCCCCTCCTTATTAACGCCAACATATGTTGCTTCGATAATTCCTTGCTTTTCCAGACGCTTTACCAATTCAATAACAGACTCGTGCTCAATTGCGGAAACGACGACATGGGGCTTGAATTTCTTTTGGTCGTTGGGAATTGAAGCCTGGAAATTTTTTATTACTCCCCATATTGCTGTATTATTGGCTTCTGTGGCCCCGCCGGTAAATACGACTTCTTCCGGAAGACAGTCTAAAAAATCTGCCACGATTTTCCTGGCGTTTTCTATAGCGGCCATTGCCTTCTGGCCAAAAGAGTGAACGGAAGAAGGGTTGCCATACTCTCTTTTAAGGTAGGGCAACATTGCGGAAAGAACTTTTGGATCAATCGGAGTTGAGGCAGAATAATCAAGGTATATTCTCTTCTTTGGCATACTAAAATTGTATCATATTTTACCAGACACGAAAAAACATGTCGTTTAAAACATGTGAGGCGCAGGAAATATATTTCCTGCGTTAGGCATACCCACTTTACCGTTTCTCAAATAAATTCTTTGCCTCATTCCAAATCGCAGGATCTCCTCCTTTTTCCTTGGCCCAGTACCACCACTCTGCTCCCCAAAAATAAAAGGTATCAAATCCCGTTTGTTTCGCGTATTCAATATGCTTTCCGAATTGCTCCGGACTCATTGTTTTATAATCTCCTTCAATGGTTCCGGTAACAGGCCATGGTTCTGCCTGTAATTCCATAGCAACAACTTCTTTTTTAGGGTGAAACAAATGAAAAAATTGGGCTTTCCTGTAGTATGTTACGGGAGGAAAAGGATATTTTATAAACTTCCCCTCATCGTCAACTCGAAATCTATATATTGAAAACCCAACCTCATCTGCGTGTTTCCCTACGGTAAGCCAAAAAGAAGCTATTCCGGCATCAGTGGTTATAACGGGACGGCTATCTAACCTTTTCACAAACCGCAATTCTTTGAAAAGAAAATTTTTGTCAGGTTCAGGGCAAATGCCAAAAGGCACCAAATACTCGTTTTCCACCTGCCACTTTTCAACAACTTTGCTATCTTTGTAATGCTCTGCAATTTGCTTGAGCATTGAAAGAATCGCTTCTTCCCGATCTTCTTTAGATAAGACTTTTGCCCACTCTGGCATTCTGCATTCGGGCCACCGTGGAAGTTTAAAGCCAATGGCAAGAATTGCTTTGCCGTTTCTCTTTTCCAGCTCTTCTAACTGCCAATCCCAATTTGAAAAAACAAAGTGCCCTTTATGTGGCTCCAACTCATCCCAATATAAAGGAATACGAAAATTTCTAATTTTCAAATCATCAAGTAGGGCAAGATAGGTTTCTTCCCAATTCAAACCCAATCCCTCTGCATAAGAATGTGAAAAAGTAGCTCCCCAGGTAATATGTTCTGCTTGCTTTGGTTTGCCTACGAAAAAGAACGCAAAAACCAAAAAGCCAGCCCCAAACAAAATCAGCAGAACAATCACAAAAAACTTTTTCATCTTATTTAACACTACCAAAAAATCGCCCCGGCGGCGATAAAAAAGTAAGTACATAAACAATACAACTTTTTAAAACTCCTTCCTTATTTATACGTACGTATAAATCAGTGAGAAGTTTTAATAAGAAAGACCGGGCAGCATTGCGCCACCCGGCCGGAAACCGCCCAAGCCGGATTCTTGTACTAGCCTCGCCGAAAAAGGGAGAGGACATTTTGAAACATCCCAGTATACACTGTAAAGTTTGCAATTCTTTGCAAAGGGCTCCTGCGCAAAGCCGTACTTCACACAGCGTTGACTAACGATTTTTGGAGGTGTTGAATAATTTTCTCACTTCTTCCCAAATTGCGGAGTCTCCCCCTTTAGTCTTTGTCCAGTACCACCATTCTGATCCCCACAAATAAAACTCGTCAAAGCCGGTGCGCCTCGCAAAATCCATGTTTTCACGGAAAAGTTCTGGACTCATTGTTTCATATTGTTTTGAAAGAGAATGCTTTGTAATGGGCAGGCTGTCCACCCATGGCTCCGCCTGGAGTTCTCCAATGATAATTCGCACGTCCGGATTCCATAGTTTGGCCCATATTGCCTTCCTGTGGTACATAATCGCAGGATATGGATAGCGAACAAATCCAAGAGTTGGATCGTGAATAATACGAAAGAGGGTGCTCGCAAAAATATCAGCTTTCCCCGGAGTTTTGATCCAAATGGAATGTTCGCCGGTATCGGTAAGTATAATGGGACGCGAAGGATCAAGACGCCTTACCAAAGCAATTTCCCTATCGAGCTGGTCTTCGTCAATTGTTTTTTCGGGGCAATCGCCAAAAGTAAGAAAAGGCTCGTTTTCGATTTGCCAAGCAAATACAGCTTCATGGGCTTTGTACCTGTTCACCACTTGCTCCATCATGCGAAGAATTTCTTTTTCACGTTCTTCTCTTGGCAATTCCCTTGCCCAGTCTGGCATTCTGCATTCTGGCCACCTTGGAAGTTTAAAACCAATTGCCAAAAATGCTTTGCCCCTTCTTTCCTGCAATTGATCCAATTGCCAGTCCCACGGTTCAAAATTGAATTGCCCTTTTTTCGTCTCCAATTCGTTCCAGTACACCGGAATTCTAAAATTCCTTACCCCCACATCATCCAACAGCGCAAGATATGTTTCCTTCCAATCCAAACCAAGATCTCTTGCCTGCGAATGCCCGAATGTCGCTCCCCATGTAATCGCATCCGCCTGTTTTGTACTGCCCAAAGCCAAAAACGCAACCACCCCGCCGCCTATAAGTAAAACCGCAGTTGCAAGAATTCCAACCGCAACCAAACTCTTTTTTAAAATCCTTTTCCAATTTCGCGCAAAATGAATTGCTGCCGCTTTCATAATGAGTAGAGAACAAATCCCATAATAATAAATCCTACCCCGATTACCCTCCATATCGCATTTGCCCCGCGAAATTCTTCTTTAAGAAGATCGGGTTTTTTGATCGCGAGAATTCCCACAAATAAAAGCAAAAAAGCATATTGAACTCCCTGCAAGGAACTCAAGAAAGCAAGCTGAATTTTTGTTGAAATGTTAATGACGTACTGCTGTACCAAAAACGCGCTTGCCCCCACTCCCTTGCCAAACAAGAAAGGAAGATATACTCTTTTTTGGCCGGCAGGATTCTTTTTCTTTGCAAACACTAGCTTTCTTGTTTCGGGAAATGCTAAAAAAGAGAGTGCCGCTAAAAAACCTCCCCAGCGCATCCACATAAAACCGTTTATAAATCCCTCTGACTTATACACACCGTTCGCAAGGACTAACCCCAGAGCAAAAAGAAAAGCCACTATTGTTGCGTTTCGTATATCGAATAAAGAAGGGCGAAAATCCTTCAAGGATCCTCGCAAAGAAAGAAACACGGTACCGATAATGAAAGATAATAAAGCGACCACAAAGAAAGGGGAAATGACAATCTCTGAAGGATTCCAAAGCCATGTCAACACCAAAGTAAATAAGGGGAATAAAGCCCCGACCATTGGCACAATGCGGGAAACTCCGCTCTTGAAGACCGCCAGATAAGAAACATACACGGCCATCACTCCGATAACGCCAGTTGCCACGGCAAGAAGAGCGATTTGGAGTTCTGGCAGTTTAAAGCCAAAGGGAATGAGCACAACCGCAATAATTCCCGTAACGCCCGTGTAAAAAGCGAAAACTTTGGGATGGGGCAATGGCCCGGCCAATAAATACCTGTCAGTCAGCGAAGAAAAGGCGAAAAGGAAGTATGAAAATATTGTAACTATGAGCCAAACCATTCTGAAAATTTCTAATTCCTAATTTCCAATTTCTAATGAACTTGTTCTGCAGATTTCGGCGTAGACTTTTGCACTGGGGCGAAGTGTCCGCTCTAGCGTCTCAAAATTAACCTCCACCAAGCCGAATTTCATATTAAACCCCTCGCTCCACTCAAAGTTATCGAGCAAAGACCAGTGAAAATATCCACGCACATCCGCCCCTTCCTCGATTGCCCTATGAAGTTCCTTTAAGTAACCCACAATAAAAGCCGACCGATGATCGTCTTTCGCATCTGCAATTCCATTTTCAGTAATATAAACAGGGCATTTATATTTTTTGAGAGACTTTACAACATAATAAATGCCTTGCGGATAAATTTGCCAGCCAAAATCGCTTAGATTATTTCCTTCCGGCGAAAATCCTTTTCTGAACGAAAACGCATAACGACTGTAATGGTTCACTCCAATAAAATCCTGCATATCTTTAATTCGATTCAAAAACCACCGATCTTTAATATAGCGATTCGCAAAAAGAACTGGGATTTTCAAAATATGAAATATTCCTCCGGATGAGTCCAGATAATTAATTGCGTGCGCAATGCCTACTTTTGCCTCTGAATTTTGGGCATGAATTAAGCGATAAGCTTTTTTATGTGCCTTTATCATTGCAAAGATTGCTCGTATTGCGCTTCTTGTATCCCTTCTCTTGAATGGAGGCCAGTGATTATATAAATATCCGTGCTGAATCAATATCAAAGGTTCGTTAATCGTAATCCAGTACTGCGCCTCCTTTCCCAGACGTTCTGCAACAAATTTTACATACCGTTCAAAATACTCGGGAGCTATTTTGTTTGTCCAGCCGCCTTTTTCTGCAAACCATTGCGGATTTGTGAAATGGTGAAGGGTAACGAAAGGCTCTAATCCCCGCTCTTTTGCCGCATGTATAACTTTTCTGTAATGCTCAATTTCTTCTTCTTTGAATTTGCCTTCTTCCGGCTCAATACGCGCCCACTCAATAGAAAAACGATGGGCGTTGTTGTGCATTGCCTTTGCCAAGCCGAAATCTTCCTCATAGCGGTTATACGAATCGCAAGCTCTTCCTGATTTATAGGGAACCTTGCCTTCCTGCTCTGCCTTCCACCAATCTGAATGGATACTGTTTCCCTCAACCTGATGGGCTGAAGTTGCTGTGCCCCAAAAAAATCCTTTTGGAAATCTCAAAAACTCATCCATTTTAATATCGTACCATTTTATTATGGGTATGGCACAAATTGTGATTTCTTTCTCATCTTCCACGCTAAAATACCGAGAGGCAGGTACAATATCAAAAATACCCATGTCCATTCCATCTCAACCGGGAAAGACGCGAAAGGCAATTTTGAGAATAGCTTAACAATCGTTACAAAACACCACAAAAAAAATACTAGCGGCAGGGAAATGACGGTAGATATGAAAGATCCTAAAAGCGTTGAAAATACAAAAATAAAAGCAAGCACCGTCAGCGGATAAGCAACGAATGAAACAAGGAGATTGGCCGCGGGAGACACCAGAGATATATACTCGAAATGGTAAATAATGACAGGGAAGGTAAATACCTGTGCCGCAAGCATCATGCTAATGATAGACTGGAGGATTTTAGGAAAAAACAAAAGATATTTTTGAAATACAGGAGAAAGGGTAATAATTCCCAAAACAGCCAAAAAAGAAAGCTGGAAACCAATATCTTTCCAGGCTAAAGGATTCAGCAAAAGCATAAGGGCTGCCGCGTACACCAAGGCCCTTAATGAAACACTTGGCCTGCCAATATGCTGGCCAAAAAGCAGAACTATTCCCATAATCCCCGCCCTTACCGCAGAGGGCTGCAAACCCGCCAAGATGACATAGAGAATGATAAAGGCTGTTGCGAAATAAAACGCGTGTTTCCGCCACAAACCAAAAATATTCAAGAACAGGTACATGATAATCCCCGTAAGTATGACAACATGCGTACCTGAAATCGCGATAATATGCAAAGTTCCAGTCCTGTTGAAATCTTCCGTGAGGTCTTTTGGCAAAACGCTTCTTGTGCCCAAAATCATGGCATCAATAATTTGGCTTTGGGGAGGAGGCAATACTCGAGAAATACCATTACGCAGTTCGCCGCGAAATTCAGCAAGAAAACCCGAAAACATGTTAATACCCCGCAGATCGCCCCGCTCTAAAACAGCAATTTTCGGGAAATACATTGTTGAATAAATCTTTTTAACCATAAGGACGTCCTTATAGGAGAAATCCGCAAAATCCTTTGGGGATTCAAGCATTCCCCGCAATTCAACGACATCGCCGTAACGGATGTCAGAATATTTTTGGGTTGTAACAAGAATTTTCCCCCGGGAAATTTCCTGCGGCCGCACAATTACCCTTAATGAATTTGCCGATTCTTCCGGAGCTTCAGCAACCTTTCCCCTGATAACAATACTTTCGGCAGCGTCGTTCATTAAGAACAACGGACTTTTTGTGTTCCCGGCAAAATCAAATGAAGCAAAAGCATACCCGCCGGCAAAACAAAGCAAGCCAAAACCAACAGCCAAAGCGGTTTTACTTTTATAATGCAGGGCAATTATCGCAAAAGCCGCTCCGCAAAGAATAATGCCAGCCCATAAAGGAAAAATATTAAAACTGCTAAAAACAATGCCTACGCACACAGCGAGGCATGAGATTAAAACAATACTGGAACCGGTGAAACGGGGCAAATCCATTTACGCGGCAAAGCCTGTAGCAATAATGGTGATCTGGATTTCCCCGGGTTTTAAACGTTTATCATACAGCGCCCCAAAAATGATTTTTGCGCTTGGAGAAACTTCTTCCCTGATCTTCTGGGCGGCTTCCTTGATTTCTCCCAAGCTCAAATCGTCAGAACCGGCTACATTAAACAATATCCCCTTGGCTCCCCGCACTGAAGTGTCCAGCAATGGGGACCGCAAGGCCATTTCAACCGCGGTCTCGATGCGCTTTTCTCCCTTTGCCTTGCCCATACCGAATACAGCCTGGCCGGATTGCGCCATAATGCTCTTTAAATCGGCAAAATCAACATTAATGATGCCCGGCATGACAATAAGGTCCGAAATTCCCTGCACCGCCTGGCGAAGCACTTCGTCGGCTTTCCAAAACGCGGCGATTACCGTTGTTTCGGGATCGGACAATTTTACGATTTGGTCGTTTTGTATGACAAGAAGCGTATCTACTTTGCCCCTTAATTCTTCCAAGGCTTTTTCTGCCAAACGAGTTCTCCAGGCGCCCTCAAAAGAAAACGGTTTTGTTACTACGGCAATAGTAAGAGCTCCGACTTGTTTTGCCATGTCGGCTATCACTGGCGCGGCTCCGCCGCCTGTTCCTCCACCCAGCCCCGCCGTAATAAATATCATATCAGCACCCTTTAGGGCATCCGTGAGCTCTTCCTTGCTTTCTTCCGCAGCTTGCTTGCCCACATCGGGGTTCATACCGGCTCCCAATCCTTTCGTGCTGTCTTTTCCGATGCGTATTTTTTTATGCGCGTCAATTTTTTTAAGGTCCTGGGCATCGGTATTGACCGCGATAAGTTCGATTCCCTTCAAGTCACACTCCATCATCCGGTCAACCGCGTTTCCTCCTCCTCCCCCTACTCCAATAACCTTGATCACTGTTCTCGCGTTCATAACATTATGGAATAAACATCTTGAATATCTTTTTTATCTTTCTCATCAGCTCTTGGTCTCCAATGCTCGAGGGGCGGTATTTTTGGGTTTCCATGCCTCTTCTCAACAACCCCAGCGCCCCAAGGAACGAAAGATCGTCAGGATGGCCAATCATACCATAGGGGCTTCCCAATTTTACTGAAAGTTTCAATTCCTTCTTGGCGGCCTCCACAAGATATGGCAATTTAGCTCCTCCTCCCGCCAGGATAATTCCGCCGGGAAGCATTCCCTGCTTGCCGATGCGTTTTAACTCTTTGTTTACGAGCTGGAAAATTTCCTTCACGCGAGCTTCTATCACATGCGAAAGAAATTTCTGCGAAAAATTCAAGTGAGATCCGTCGGGCAATGAAATTTTCTGCATTTTCCTTCCTTTGGTACTCACCGATCCGAATTTTAATTTGATTTGCTCCGCGATATGGGGCTCTGTTCTCAAACCAATCGCGATGTCGTTTGTAATGTTCTCCGATCCGACCGGGAAAATAATCGTATGGATCAAATCTCCCTCTTCGTATACCGCCAAACTTGTTGTTCCGGCGCCCATATCAATAAGCGCCACGCCAAGCTCTTTTTGCTGGGGAGCAATCACAGCTTCGGCAGCGGCAAGAGGCGAAGGGATGATATCCAAAATACCCATATCAGCTCCCAACACAGCATCGCCTAAATTTTTAATGTAAGGCGAAAACGCGCACACCGCCATAACGTTTACCTCCAAGCGCACTCCCCTCATTCCAATAACCTCTTTTAATCCTCCCACCCCATCCACAATAAACTCGCGGGGCACAGGATCGAGAACTTCTTTATTGGAATCAAGGGACAAGGCTTGCGCGGCCTGTAATACCCTATCAACATCTTCCTGGGAAATACTCCCATCCGCGCGCGACACCGCCACAATGCCGTGGGAAGGAGTAATAAAAACATGCGAGCCTCCTATATTAACCATGACATCCTGTATTGGGACAGGGCTCATCTGCTCCATTTTGTGTTTTGCCAAGGCAACCCGTTTTGCGGTTTCCTCCGCGTTCACTATGACACCCTTTCTGACCCCGGCAGAAGATTCCTCGGCAAAACCGATGATTTCCAAATCTCCCGCCTCGCTTATCCTGCCAATTACCATTTTAATGGAGTGCGTGCCTATGTCTACTGCGGCAACAATGTATGGCTTCATGGGGAATTGGGACAAAAGTATCGAAGATACTTATTTTCTTTTGCTTCCATTTCTTCGGCCTCCGCTTCATTGCTTACATGATCGTAACGCAAAAGATGCAAGAGCCCGTGGATGAAAATTTTAATTAGCTGCTCTCTAAATGTTATACCATACTTTGTCGCATCCCTCCTAATCTTGCCAGGGCAAAGAATAATTTCTCCGATGCCGAATTCGGGTTCTTCGAAAGAAAGCACATCCGCAGGCTTATCTTTTTTGCGGTATTGTTTGTTGAGCTGGCGCATTTTCTCCTCGCCCACAATCCCGACTGAAATATCCGCATCTTTTTTATTCTCTTTTTCCAGCACTTTCCGCGCGACTTTCAAAAGCAATCCCTCATCAATTTTTATCCGCGTGGAATTATTGATTTCTATCATCAGAGCTACCAATGCTTGTTTCAGGATCAACGCACTGCTTTGTTTCCGCAACCTCAAAATCAGCGCACAAAGAATACCACTGCCCATCATCTTGAGAAACATATTCATACTGTACTCCCTTGTCATCCACAAGACGAGAAGAGTTAAGTCTTAGGTCTTGGAGTGAGGTTGGGTAATTTTCGTTGTCGAAGTAAAACATCTCAAGTTCAATTTGCAGATAGCGCAATTCTACTGCACGATCAGCATCCCTAGCTTGCATAGCTATTCCAGAGAAAGAAACCAGCAAAATACCCAATAACAAAAACGCAATTAATCCTCCCAACCCAACGGCTAAATATTTTACTTTTCTTTTAACCGTTGGTTCAGCGAAAGGAATATTCTGCTTAATATGCATAAGCTGCTTATAGAGCGCATACCCATATACCAAGACAAAAGATGAGACAATAATGCCTAGGGATTGAACCCCTGCGTTAAGCGCAAATTCCATTATGGCAGATTTGCCAAAGATAGTGTTGACTATCCAAAAAGCTACTAACATAGGAATATATATCACAGCCGCGCTCAATATCCCCAAAATCAACCACCGAATAAACACAGGAAAGGAATTTCCACTGACCAAATACTTGCTCTTAAGTTGTGCGTACATGCCTCCTCTTCCTTCCTCTATAAATACATATTCAGCCACACTAAACCATATAGCTAAAAGTATGCCGGGAATAATAAACAAAAAGAAACCTCCAGCTATCAAGATGCCGCCAAGGATGCCCACCCAAAACAATGGGATCAGTACCTTTGCGGATTGAGAAAGCAATTTGATTATCTTTGTTTCCTCCCTCATCTTTACGGCATAAAGCATTGCCGCGTATGACAAGAAGGTAAAAACCATAAACAGAACATAGGCTAAAACGTTTAATAACTTCAGGAGTAGAGCAGTTGTGTCGCCCCTGCTCAAAAATGTTGTTCCTAGAAACAAGATATAACTTGCGATTAGCAAAGCAGAAAGCTTCAGAAGAACGGAAAAACGTGATTTATAAAGACTCCACGATTCTTTAAAGAGCGCCCCTATCGAAGGCAGCTTGCTTGGTGCGGGCACAGAAGAACTTGTACTGCTACTCGATGCGGCATTCGCTTGAGCAGGAATTGGCTGATCTTCCATAAAATTTAATAATTAGCTTTATAACTCGTCTTTGTATAATATTGAGGCATAAGACAAGAATTGTAAACACTACAGTATCCCCAAGATCAATGAAACCTTTTTCAAAATTGTTGATCGTGCTTCCAGTAGCCCTTATTCTTGCCGGCGTTTCTTTTGCCGTATGGAATGCAAAATTCCAAAACAACCCGGAGCCCTCTGCCCTGTCTAACCAATCCGAACCGCCTTTGCCCTCAAGGAAAGCTGAAAACCCTGTTGTCTTGATGTTTGTTGGAGATATTATGCTTGATCGGGGAGTAGAGTACAAAATCATGCAAAACAAGGAAAATTGGAAACTGCCCTTTGAAAAAATAGCTTCTTTGCTCAATTCGGCTGACTTGCTTTTTGGCAACCTCGAAAGCCAAATTTCAGACAAAGGATATAATGTCGGAAGCATTTATTCTTTCAGGGCTAATCCAAAATCTATGGAAACTTTAACCTTCGGCGGTTTCGATGTTGTTTCCGTGGCAAACAACCATAGCTTTGACTACACAAGAGCGGCCTTTGAAGACTCGATGCGCCGTTTAAAGGAAGCTGGCATTAGCTACACCGGCGGTGGACTAACAAAAGACGAAGCATACTCTCCCGCCATAAAAGAAGTGCGAGGCGTGAAAATAGCTTTTCTTGGCTATACTTCAGTAGGCTCTTCTTCCTGGCAAGCAGCCGAAAACCGAGGAGGAGTGGCATGGATAGATAAGGAGAATCTTTCCCTACTCAAGGACGCAGTTGAAAAAGCGAGTCAGCAGGTAGATATTGTAGTCGTTACCCTGCACGAAGGGTATGAATACCAGAAGGCTCCCAATGATTTACAAAAAGTTTTTGCCATTGCCGCCATTGACGCCGGAGCGGATTTTTTCATCGGCCACCACGCCCATGTTGTACAACCCTTGGAGCAATACAAAGACGGATGGATTGCTTATGGTTTAGGCAACTTTTTGTTTGACCAGGATTTTTCCATAGACACAAAAACCGGCGCCATTCTCAAAGTTACGCTCGAAGGGAGAACAATCAGGGAAGTGCAGATGCTTAAAACAAAGCAAAACGACAAATTCCAGGTAGAACTCGCGCCTTAGCCAGGAAGCTCTACGAAGTGGACATAATATGTACCGGCCACTTTTTTTAGAGTAAGGATTTCTGTTTGAGGAATCACAACAGCCTGTTGGTATAAAAGCGCTTGTGCTCGAAAAATCGTCTCTTTTTGCTTTTCGGCATTTTCTATTTCCTGTTTTTCGATTTTTTTGATTTCGTAATCAATATATCCGTCTACCAACTTGAATTCCTTTTTCTCCCATTGCAGGGCGGATTCTTCGGTAAGATGCCTCAACGCTCTTTGCTCGCTTCCAGCTACCCTAGCCGCTAAAAACGAGTGGAGGACGTTTTCTGCCGCGCGGCGTTCGCTTGTTTCCTGCTGTTCTGCAAGCTGACGCTCCAGGCCAGGGATTTTTTTCCCGGCCAAGCGGTTATATTGCCAAGCCAAAAATATTTCGCCGCCGATTACAAGAATCGCGGCAATAACAATTGCTTTCCAAGCTCCTTTATTAAAAAAATTATTGTTTTCTTCCATTTACGAGAGAAGCTCCTGGACTATTGCGTTTACTCGAGATCCTTCTGTCTTGCCCCTAACTCGAGGCATAAGAGCCGCCATGAGCTTTCCTTTATCCTGGACGCCCTGGGCCCCAACTTCTTGCATGACTTCTTTTACTATGGTGCGAATTTCCTCATCAGAAAGCTGGGGAGGAAGATATTTTTGCAATATCCCTGCTTCCTGCAGCTCTTTTTCGCTCAAATCCTTACGTCCGCCCTTTTCAAACTCGAAAGCGGCTTCTTTTCGTTTTTTCACTTCAGACATTACTACGATTTGCGCCTCCTCGTCGGTAAGCACACTTTTTGCCTGCAAAACCTCTTCAGAAGCGCTTTTATCCGCCTTCCATGCCGCTTCTCTTTTTCCCCTTTGTTTTTCCGCAAGCGAAGCCAGGAGCATTCTCAATGCTCCTGTTTTCACCGAATTGCCTTCTCGCATAGAGGCTTTGAGATCCTCCTGGATTGTTTGCTTTAAAGGCATAATGCTAGTGATTCTGGGTATTATTTCCCAAGTTTCTTTAAGCGTTCCTGCTCTAGGCGCTTTGCAATCCTTCGCAATGCCAGGTGTTTGCGAAACTGGTCGCCCTTCTCCCTGGCATAAAAACGGGAGGCTTTGGCGGCGCGCAAAATTCCGCTTTCTTTTAAGCGCTTGGTAAAGCGACGCACCAACGACTGGTTGGTTTCGCGCTCATTTTTTTGAATATCAATTGCCATGGTTATACCCTAGCAGATGAAGGTGGATATGGTCAACCTCCTGTCCTCCTTCTTTGCCAACATTCATGGCAAGCTTGTATCCTTCGAGTCCCTGCTTTTTTGCCACTTCTTTTGCCGTCATCAATAGCCCTCCGGCCAGCTCCGCATCATCTTCATTCAAATCTTTTAAGGATTCGATGTGCTGTTTTGGCATTACCAAAACATGGAACGGAGCTTTTGGCCGAATATCGTGAAAAACAATAAACTTTCCGTCTTCATGGACAATATTGGCGGGAACTTCTTTATTGGCAATCTTGCAGAAAATACACTCCATTTTATTTTTTAAGTTTCTGTCTTAATTCCTCCACCACCTTATTCAGTTTAACTGTTTCCTGCTCTCCTGTATCCATTTTTCTGAATACGATAGAATTCTCCAGCACCTCTTTTTGCCCCAGGATAAGGGTATATTCCACCCCAAGCTTGTCGGCTCGTGCAAGTTGGGCGCGCAAGGAATCCCGACCCAATGACTCTGCCATGGGAATTCTTGCTTTTCTAAATTCCTCCATAAGCTTTAAGCTCTTTTTCTTTGGCAAATCCCCGAGCTGGGCAAGAAAGATCTTTGGCATGACTTGCTTTACCTGCAAGGTTTCGGATTGTTTCATTAAGGCCACAATACGTTCCACGCCGGCGGCGGCTCCCATAGCTGGTATATCTTTTCCGCCGTAAAGCTTGCTTAACCCATCGTATCTTCCGCCTCCCGCGAGAGCATTCCTGGTAATAGCCTGGGTATCGCCTGCTTCTGAAGCCCCTATTATCTTATCTGAAAAAATTTCAAAAACAGTCTTAGTGTAATAGTCCAAACCGCGCACCAAATAGGGATTCAGATGATACGGAATATCCGAAGCATCAAGAAATTCAAGAAGGGACTTGAAATGGGCCTTACAGCCCTCACACAAATGATCAACAATTTGGGGAGCCTGCGCCTTTACTCTCTGGCACTTCTCTTCCTTGCAATCCAGCACGCGAAGAATATTCGTTTTCAGCCTTCGCCGGCAGTCGGCGCATAATGATCCCTGGCGCGACCTGAAATAATTAGCAAGGATTTTTTTATAGTACGGCCGGCACTGCCCGTCCCCAATGCTGTTGACCTCGATAATAAGATGGGAAAATTTCAGCTCCCTTAAAACAGCATAGAATATCTGGGTTATTTGGGCATCAATAGACGGCCCTTCCTCCCCAAAAACCTCAAAATCGAACTGGTGAAATTGCCTGTACCTTCCGGCCTGTGGACTTTCATAGCGAAACAAGGGTCCATAGGTGTATAGCTTTACCGGCTGGGGAAGATTGAGCATGCCGTGCTGTATATAGGAACGCATAATGCCCGGGGTAAATTCGGGGCGCAGGGCAAGCACGTCACCCCCCTTGGTATTGAGCACATACATTTGCTTTTCAACGATATCCGTACTTGCTCCTGTTCCTTTTTCATAGAGCTGGACATCTTCGAGCATGGGAGTATCAATACGGTCGAACCCGTAATAACTTGCAATCTCGTCAACTGTGCTGAATACTTTTTGAAAGTATGGCTGGTCCTCAGGCAATATATCGTGCATGCCTGTAGGTGTCTGGAATTTTGTTTTTTGAGTCATACTAATTAGGATATGTAGGAGCTTCCATGTGAGCAAGCGCGCTCAAAGGGAAAATGCGTACAAAAACTTTGCCAATAATATAATCTTCCGGAAGAACGCCCCATGACCTGGAGTCTTCAGAATGCTCTCGGTTATCTCCCAATACAAAATACTCTCCATTTCCAAGGGTTATCTTGGGAATGCTGCTCGTATGGATATCTTCGGGGATATACGTTGACTCTTCAAGCACTACCCTCCCCTGCCCGTTTGCCTCGTTGGCATAGATTATCACCTTTCCACTCGTAATTTCAACTGTCTCTCCTGGCAAGCCGACAATACGTTTGATATAGCGCTTGTCAAGGTTTTTTGGAGCTTTAAATACGATCACCTCCCCGCGCCCCGGCTCCCTGAAACGATACGACAGCTCATCCACTACCAAATAATCACCGTTGTGATAATTTGGTTCCATAGAATTACCCCGAACCAAAAAAGGCTGGAACACAAATGTGCGCAAGGGAACAACAATCAAAAGCACTATAAAAAGAATGATGCCAAGCTCCCCAGCGGTGGAAAAAATATTTTTCATAATTTACGCGTCTATTATAACAGGTTTTTCCCCTTTATCAATAAGCGAAAAATAGGTATAGTAAGGAAACATGATTCTTATAGCGGGTCTTGGCAATCCCGGAGACGAGTATCGTAACACCCCCCACAACGCGGGGTTTTTGGCGCTTGATCTGTTTTCCGCCTCCCATAACTTGCCGCCTTTCAGTCTATCCAAAAAATATAACACCGCGATAACAAAAGGGATTTTAGGAGAACAAAAATTCATCCTTGCAAAACCCCTTACATTCATGAACGCCTCGGGCAAGTCTATAGCTTCTCTTGCCTCATACTATCGCGCAACTCCAGGCAACATCGCGATAATCCACGATGATATAGATATCCAGCTGGGAAACATCAAAATATCTTATGGAAGCGGATCTGCCGGGCAAAAAGGCGTGCAATCTATTATTGACTGCCTTGGGGCAAAAGACTTTACCAGGATTCGCGTTGGCATACAGCCGGAAAAGGGAAAACCTAACGATGTTGAAAATTTTGTCCTCCGGCCATTTTCGAAAAAAGACCGCAAACTATTTGAGGAAGGGCTCAACAAAGCGGCTCTAGCCATAGAAACATATCTCTCGCAGGGGCTGGAAAAGGCAATGACAAAATACAATAAAACTTAGTCTCCCTAAGTTAGCAGCAATTAAAAACCGAGGACGATGGGGTTGGACCATCGTGTCCTCGGCTTTTCTCCCAACTGCAGGAGCCTAGCGCTTCAGCGCAGGAAAAGCCCTCTGAAGCGCCGCACGCACTCCCGGGGCTTGGGGGCGCAAATACACCCCTGCCCTGCAAGCAGGGCATTGCCCCAGGCTCACCGGATCGGGACGCGATAGCGCCGCAACGGGGAAGCGCGCGTCGATCTCCGCCCCGCACCCCTTCTCACGCACAGAAGGACGATTGGGACAGATGAAACGACCGGAACCCATCCCCCCACGCTCCCCATTCGTTGCCTCCTCGCATAGATCCCGCAATTGGGATGCCTCGGCGATGTAGACAAGGACGGATCCAGTAATCATGACATATCCTCCTCCACGGAATACGTTATATTGTGCATGAGACAAAATTATTGTCAACTCACAGTTTGACGAAATACGGCAATAAGAGTACAAAGACCTGGATGGCGCAACCATCAGGATTAGAAAAATTGCTTATAGTTTCGATAACCCCCTATTTTTTAGAAAAGGGGAATGTTTGGTTTGAAGAGCATTTTAACGAAATTGCCAAGGCGCGGGAAACACAGCCCTTTTTCCAGACAAACACTATTCTTTTAGAGAAAGGCTTATCCTGCTCTTTTTCCCAGCTCCTTCGCAATTTGGATGAACTTGGCTACGAAAAAGTTTTCGAAATTTCAGATCCAGGAGAATTTACCTATAGAGGAGGCATTCTTGAAGTATTTCCCATTAATAGAAATAATGCCGTACGAATTGAGTTTTTTGGAAATACCGTAGAAACAATAGGTCCCCTGCCAATAACAATAACCGATGAAAAAAAATCAAAGGAACTTTTAAAAAAACGCCTCAAGTCGCAAGAATTGTTTTCCGATCTTAAGGGATTAAAAGAAGGAGACTATCTTGTGCATCTTGATCATGGCGTGGCTCGATTCGCAGGAATAAAAAATTTTCAAACAAAAGAACAATCAGCAATTAACAATCAACAATATTATGTTCTTGAATACGCGGCGGGCGATACGCTGTTTGTGCCGCAGGGATTGGAGCGAAAACTCTCGCGGTACGTAGGGTTTTCAGATCCGCATGTTTCAAGACTAGGATCCATTGCCTGGCAAAAAGCAAAGCGCAAAATCAAAGAAGGGGTAGAAAAGCTTGCGAAAGAATTGCTCGAACTGTACGCAAAACGCGAAGTAACAACCCGCCCGGCCTACAAAGCTTCTGCCGAAATCGAAGAAAGAATCAACGCGAGCTTCCCTTACCAGGAAACGCCCGACCAACTGCGGGCATTAGAAGACATAAAACAAAACCTGGCTAGCATCAACCCCATGGACAGGATCGTGTGCGGAGATGTTGGATTTGGAAAAACGGAAATCGCCCTGCGCACAATGGCGCTTTCGGTTGAAAACGGGTATCAAGCCGCTCTGCTGGCTCCCACAACCATACTCGCTTACCAGCATTTCCAGAATTTCAAACAACGCCTTAAGGACCTGCCGATAAATATTGCCCTGCTCTCGCGCCTGCAAACAAAAAAAGAGCAGGGAGAAATAATAAGAAAAACAAAAGATGGGCAGGTTGATATGGTAGTCGGCACACACCGCCTATTGTCTGCCGATGTGTCATTCCAAAATCTTGGGCTTTTGGTAATAGACGACGAACAAAGGTTTGGCGTAAAGCAAAAAGAAAAATTGCGCGAAATGCGCGCCTCCCTCGATGTGCTGTCTCTTTCGGCCACTCCCATACCAAGAACCTTATACATGGCTCTTTCGTCATTGAAAAGCGTTAGCCTTATTTACACCCCTCCGGCCGGAAGAATGCCGGTAAAAATTTTCATAATGCCGAAAAAGGAAAAAATTATCAAAGAAGCTGTGAAAAAAGAACTTCGGCGCGAGGGACAGGTATATTTCCTGCATAACCGCATCGGCACGATAGAAGCCGTCAAAAAAAGACTTGAAATATTGGTCCCAGGCATACGGGTGGCAATAGCCCACGCCAAAATGAACGAAAACTCTCTTATTAAAATAATGGACGACTTCAGGGATAAAAAATATGATGTTTTAGTGGCAACAACTATTATTGAAAACGGCATTGACCTGCCAAACGTCAACACCCTTATCGTTGACGACGCCGCGCGCCTCGGCCTGGCGCAGTCATACCAAATACGGGGAAGAATAGGCAGGTCGTACAAAGAAGCATTCGCCTATTTCTTATACTCTGCAAAACAGCTTACCGAAAAAGCAAAACTGCGCCTGGATGCCTTGAAAGAAGCCGAAGACCCGGGATCTGGCTACAAGATCGCCCTTCGCGATCTTGAAATAAGGGGAGCCGGAAACATTTTGGGCAAAGAACAGGCAGGAAGCGTAAATACAGTAGGATTAAACCTATATTGCCAAATGCTGTCTGAAGCAGTCGAAAAGATGCGAGGAAACCCGGCATAGCTTCCCTTAATCATGAAACAAAGCTAAAGTACACTAATATGAAAAAGCTTATAGTCGTAGAAAGCCCAACAAAGGCAAAAACCATCCAAAAATTCCTTGGCAAGGAATATGAGGTTACCTCATCCTTTGGCCATATCCGAGACCTGCCCTCGGGCAAACTTGGCGTTGATCCTGAAAAAGATTTTGAGCCGACTTATGTCATTCCCACAAAAGCAAGGAAAACAGTTACCGCCCTCAAGAAAGAAGCTGGAACGGCGGATGAAACCATTCTCGCAACCGACGAAGACCGTGAAGGAGAGGCTATTGCTTGGCATTTGGCTGAAATATTGGGACTGAAAGACCCAAAGCGCATTGTCTTCCATGAAATCACAGAATCAGCCATACAAGAAGCCCTAAAAAACCCAAGGGCAATTGATGAAAATTTGGTAAACGCCCAGCAAGCCAGGAGGATTTTAGACAGGCTGGTGGGATACAAGCTTTCCCCCTTCCTTTGGAAAAAAGTTGCGAGAGGACTGTCGGCAGGACGAGTGCAATCGGCAACA
Source organism: uncultured Candidatus Saccharibacteria bacterium (assembly GCA_964479725.1). Taxonomy (GTDB): domain Bacteria; phylum Patescibacteriota; class Minisyncoccia; order Minisyncoccales; family UBA10102; genus CAYZNF01. The sequence continues at coordinate 30,705 of CAYZNF010000001.1, read as the reverse complement.
TTGCGCCTTGTTGTTGACAGGGAAAGGGAAATACAAAATTTCAAGCCGGAAGAATACTGGAGCATTACAGCTTGCCTGCGCAAGCAATTTCCAATTTCTAATTCCCAATTTCCAAGCAAATCCCAAATTCAAAATTCAAATGACCAAAAAGAGTTTGACGCAACCCTCTCAAAGAAAGATGGAAAACCAATTGAGAAATTGGGTATTAAAACAAAAGAAGAAACGGATGCTATATTAAAAGATTTGAAAGATGCCCAATACATAGTTTCTTCTGTCGAGAAAAAGGAAACCCAACGCAACCCTTTGCCTCCTTTCACCACTTCCACTCTCCAGCAGGAAGCCTCAAAGCGCCTACACTTTCCATCCAGCATGACTATGAAAGTAGCCCAGCAATTGTATGAAACCGGGCATATTACCTATCACCGCACCGACTCTTTGAACCTTTCCCAAATAGCCACGTCAGGAGCAAAAACTTTTATCACAAAAACGTATGGAGAAAACTACTGGCCGGGATTTGCGCGGCAATTCAAAACAAAATCACGAGGCGCCCAGGAAGCCCATGAAGCCATACGCCCTACCTATCCAGACAATACCCCGGAAAAACTTATAAAACTTACCGATCCGCAAAAAAAGCTGTATAAATTAATTTGGCAAAGATTTATCGCTTCTCAAATGAGCCCAGGCATATTTGACTCAACTTCAATAGAAATTGAAGCAAAAAACTACACTTTCAGGACAAACGGCCAGACGCTTAAATTCGACGGTTTTCTAAAAGTATACCCAATGAAATTCGAAGAGACCGACTTGCCAGTCCTTGAAAAAGAGGAAGCGCTTGAGTTGAAAGAACTGAAACCGGAACAGCATTTTACCCAGCCTCCCGCAAGATACACCGAAGCATCTCTTGTAAAAACCTTGGAACAAAATGGAATCGGCAGACCCTCCACCTACGCCCCGACGTTGTCTACCATCCAAGAACGGCGGTATATCGAAAAAAATCCTGAAAGGCGTTTTCAGCCAACAGAAATTGGCATGGTAGTTAACGATCTCCTGGTTGAGCATTTTCCCAATGTGGTGGATATAGGATTTACCGCAGACATGGAAGAACATTTAGATGAGGTAGCCGAGGGTGCAAAAGAATGGATTCCTCTTCTTAAGGAATTTTACGGGCCCTTCGCAAAAACCTTAGAGCAAAAATATGAAGAAGTTTCAAAAGAAAAAGTTGCCGTGGAACAAACCAACAGAATGTGTCCGCAATGCGGCTCACCTTTAGTGATACGGCTTGGAAGATTTGGCAAATTCTACGCATGCACCAAATTCCCTGAATGCAAATTTACAGAGTCCTTGGAGAACAAAGAAGAACCTTTGAATATCGCATGCCCAAAGTGCGGCCAGGTAATGATAACCACCAAAAGGACAAAACAAAAAAAAATATTCTACGGCTGC
>CAYZNF010000001.1:28349-29252 GCA_964479725.1 uncultured Candidatus Saccharibacteria bacterium | reverse complement strand
GACAAGCCCCTGCCTGGCCGGCAGGCAGGCACGGGAGAGAAATGCGAGGAATGCGGATCGCTAATGATAGAAAAAGGAGTCTTTAGGCGCCCCCAAGCTCCAAAAAAAATACAATGCTCGAATAAGGAATGCCCGTCGCAAAATAAAAAATAACTGCGCATTTATACATGGAATTTCTAATCATACCAATAATTGTACTAGGCTTTTCACTGCCTTTTCTTTTACCTGTAATCTTTTTCATATTCTTGTTAAAAGCTATAAATAAGAATATCAGACAGAATTCCCAGCCGCAGACACAGCCAGCAAGCAAGAAAAAACCCTTAATTTTACTTGTTCTTTTTATTGCCGCGGTTTTTGTTCCCATTTACATCTTTGGCATTATACCCAATTCCTGCGATGACATGTCTTGCGGAATGGGCGCTGCTTTTATAATTCTTATTATAGGAATATTGGGTCTGGGTATTGTGCCTATCGCAGTAATCTTTTTGGTTCGAAGACTCATGAAACCAAAGAACCCTCCCGCCAACCAGCAGCCTCCCAGCAATAGCTAAAGGAAGGTTTACAGAAACGGCAAAATCAAGTACAATATCCTTGCTTAAGGAAGTTTTTTGGCAAATAAGTACTATCTATGCCCGGGTGGCGGAACTGGCAGACCTGCCTGCCGGCAGGCAGGCGCGCAGACTCAAAATCCATAGACAACAAAAACTGATATGTTTATGCAATAAGAAGTTAAATGCTTAAATGCCCGGGTGGCGGAACTGGCAGACGCGCACGACTCAAAATCGTGTGCCGCAAGGCTTGTGGGTTCAACTCCCACCCCGGGCACCAATTTAAAAAAATACCGCAGGATATTCCTGCGGTATTTTTGCAAACAAAATTTATGCTCTTACCACCCCAGCATGA
>CAYZNF010000001.1:0-28339 GCA_964479725.1 uncultured Candidatus Saccharibacteria bacterium | reverse complement strand
GAAGCTCCAAACGCCCACTGCGGCAAGAAAACCAACGAGCGCCGGAACAAAAGCAATCTTGAAGTATTTAATAAAGGTGAGCTCTTTTACCATACCCATGGCCACCACTCCAGCAGCAGAACCAACTATCAAAAGAGAGCCTCCTGTGCCGGCGGTTAGCGCAAGAAGCACCCAAAAGCTGGTATCCGGCGCATGCAAAATTTCCATGGCAATAGCGGTAAGAGGCACGTTATCCACAATGGCAGACAAAAATCCAAGCAGTACGTTTCCTCCTATAACCCGCATAGCTTCGGGGGCCGGACCAAAAATAGCTTCAGATACAACGGTTAAAACACCCAGAGCATGCAAGGCGGATACAGCCAAAAGAATCCCAATGAAAAATTTGAGCGAAGGTATATCTGTACGCTTTATGAATTCTTCGATAGAAGCTCCAAGATGAGTTTCTTTGGGACGAATTTGTCTAATAGTTTCAACCGCAAGCCAAACCAATGCCAGCCCTAAAAGCAAACCAAGGTAAGGAGGCAGACCTATAAAGTTCATGATAATGGGAAACGTGAAAGCCGTGAACACAAGGCCGATGATAAGTTTTTCCGACCTCCCAAGCCGGGTAATAACTTCATTGGTTTCATCCGGTGTTTCTTGTTTTATTTTTGAAGCCAAAAAAGCCGCGGCAATACCGAATAATACCAAGGCTGGCAAAACAGCTTTCCAGATAATTTCGAAAGTGCCAAACTTACCCCCTAGCCACAGCATAATAGTTGTTACGTCTCCTATGGGCGAAAAGGCTCCCCCAGCATTCGCCGCGATCACTATACCAGCGACAGCGATAAGAAGATTTTCTCCCTTGAAGAATTTTCTTGCGATCTGGATCATCACGATGGTCGTGGTAAGGTTATCGATAACTGCGGAAAGAAAAAAAGCAATCAGAGAAATGATGAGGAACTGCTGTTTTTCCGAAAGACGCAAAGCAAACAGTTTTCCGCGTATAACATCAAAAAACTGGTAATGGAGCAGAATCTCAATGAGAGACATTGCTGCCAAAAGAAATACAATAAGTTCGAAAATTTCACCACCCGCCTCCAACAACTCTAAACGAAGATGATCTACTCCATTCAGGGCTACGATAATCCACAAGGCCCCGCCGATTAAAAGTGCTATAGCCGCTTTGCTTACTTTCAAAGGATGCTCCAGAGCAATGGCGATATAACCCAAAACAAACACAACACCAGCAAAAATCTGAATACTCATAACAACTATTTCGTCTTAAATGTGCTCCGCTCTTTTTAGTATTAAAATATCTTAAACAGCAGAGTTGGCCTTTAAAAAATACGAATCCGAGTTTAATTGATAGCACTGCCAAATATACAAGTCAATACCCCCATTTTCCCTAATTCAACCTAAATAACTGGAAAATAAGCTCAATCAAGCCCCTATTCATCTCCGCCTGCCTGTGGAAGAATAAATAAGTTTGAGAACAAATGCGCCACAGTAAGAGGACCCACGCCGCCAGGAACAGGAGTAATAAAACTTGCCTTTGGCTCTACCGATTCAAAATCAACATCTCCTGTAGTTTCCCCGCTTTCAACGCTTGTGCCGGCGTCTATAATAACCACCCCCTCCTTTACCATTTCTCCTGTAATCAACCCTGCACTGCCAACACCTGAGATAAGAATATCAGCTTGCTTGGTAATTTCTGCAAGATTTTTTGTGGAACGGTTCGCTATTGTAACGGTGGCTTTCTGTTGCATAAACCAAATAGAAAGAGGCAGACCGACTAATCTTCCGGCTCCTACAATAACCACATGCTTGCCCCTCACCTCGATTGAATACGTTTCAAGAAGAGACTGCACAGCTGCCACCGTGGGAGGAAGAATAGATGAATTTCCCAAGACAAATCTTCCGAATGCTTCGGATGATAAAACATCAATATCTCGAGAGGGTGGAATCAAATCAAGAATTTCCTGCATAGGAAGGTGCGAAGGAAGGGGAAGTTGTATAATCATACCGCCTGTCCGCGAGCTTTCTAAAATCTTTTCTAAACCATACTGTAATTCTTTCTGTGCGATGGTTTCAGGAAAATGATACAGAAAAAAACGAATTCCTAATCCTTCCGCCTCTTTTTTCTTTTTTTGGATATAGACATCAGATACTGCATTCTTCCCTACTTGCACGACAGAAATCCCCAATGTATTTGGGGTAATTTCTGTTTTTAATTGTTGCAGTATTTCTTTTGCTATACGCTCTCCTGAAAGTATCTCTGCCATACCTCGCTATTCTATCAAATCGACGCCAAAATCAAAGCCCTTGCGTTGATACAATCTCTGCAAGGGCTTGAGGGTTATTTGCGGAGGCAGGCGACCCACCGGTAGTCAAACCAGTCCTCGATACGGTGATAGAGAGTCACGTAACGCCCGTCGCTCCAGCGGTCAAAGACGATATCGCACCACTCGCCTTTGGCATCCTTCCAGTGGGTGTCATTGGGATGGGTGTCGGCGAACGATGGGTCATCCTCGTTGACCTGGGCGAGCGAATAGGGATCCGCGAGTCTGAGACCGTAGAATGCACACTTTACCTCAATCTCCTCATTGGAACAAGGCCGCCCAACAAGGAAGAAGTAAACATCAGTCTCCTCGCCCTCACCGTGAGGCATCGCCTCAACCACAATCTTGTGCGTAAGCTGCTTCCGACCAGTGGCGTGGAGAACCTGTTGCGGCGTACGAGTGCGGTCCACTTTCACACGGCGGACAATCAGGTTACTGACCGCCTTCACGCGCCTGCGAAGCACTCCGACCATTTCGCCGACGAACTCGGGCTGGCCGAGCACTTGTTGGATCGGCTCGGAGCCAAGCTCACCACGATGCTTCCGAAGCATCACCCGATAAAGCTCAACCGCCTTTTCGATCTGGCTATCGGTTATCGCTACGAATGGGGTCGCGGTCTTTCCCATGGCGTCATCCTCCTGTTTGCTGGCCGATCTTAGGAAGATTCTCCCACCAGCAAGCGATAGCGATACACTAACACGCTACGAGAGAAAGTCAATTTTTTGTGGCCTGAATATAGCTAAGATAGTAAGGTTAAACCTTACTCCGTTAAGGGATGGGGAATTGTTTGCACAATGCCTTTACTTCTTTCTTAACCTTGGGGGCAGAGGAAGGGTTTGAGATAGCTTCGTTAATCCAAGAGGCAATTTGCTTCATTTCCTTTTCTTTCATTCCCCGCGTAGTTGCGGCGGGTGTCCCCAATCGTATGCCGGAAGGATCAAAAGGTTTTCGCGTATCATAAGGAATGGTATTGCGGTTGGTAATAATTCCAGCTGTCTCAAGCAATTCTTGCGCACCTTTTCCGGCGATATTCTTATTGGTCAAATCAACCAACAGCAAATGATTATCGGTTCCTCCAGAAACAATTTGAAATCCATAGGACTGGAGTCCCGCGGCAAGAGCTTTGGCATTAAGAACAATTTGGGCGGCATATTTTTGAAACTTCGGCGACATGGCTTCCTGCAGAGCAACCCCAATTGCGGCAATAGTATGGTTATGCGGCCCGCCCTGCAAACCCGGAAAAACTATTTTAAAAATCTGGTCGCGCAGCTCCTCTTTGCAGAAAATCATGGCTCCTCTTGGCCCCCGCAGGCTTTTATGTGTAGTCGTCATCACAACATCAGCATGGGGAAATGGGCTCGGATGCGCTTTTCCTGCAACCAAACCAGCAATATGAGAAATATCCGCAAATAAATAAGCTCCGACTTCTGTTGCAATTTCACGAAACTTTTTGAAGTTTATTGATCTGGGGTACGCCGTATATCCGGTAATGATAAGCTTTGGCTTCTCGGCTCTAGCTACTCGAGCCACGTCTTCATAATCTATCTTGTGCGTTTTTCTGTCTAAATTATAGTTAACTATCTTAAAATCTATTCCGCTTAAGCTTACGGGAGAACCATGCGTCAAGTGTCCTCCCTGGCTTAATTCTACAGAAAGAATTGTATCGCCGGGCTTTAAAAGACCGCGCAATACAGCGTAGTTCGCGGGACTCCCGGAATACGACTGGACATTTACCGCCCACTTTCCCGAAAGCCCGAATACCTTGCGCGCGCGTTCTTCGACAAATGTTTCCATTTCATCCACTACGGCCATTCCGCCGTAATACCTGCGATAAGGCCTTCCTTCCGAATATTTTGCGACAAAAATAGAGCTCAACACTTCGCGCACAGCTTTAGAAGGATAGTTTTCGGAAGGAATTAATGTAATTGTTTCATCTTGCCTCGCCTGTTCCTTTTCAATAAGTTGCGCTATTTCTTTATCTGTTTTTTTTATGATTGAAATGTCCATGATACATAATTGCTAATAGTTGATTGTTTATCGTTAATTGCTTATCCCGAGCTTGGTCGAGGGGTTGACTGCTTAAGCTCCTTTTCGCACGATTTTTTGATCTTTGCCGGTCCAATCGATTACCGTGGAAGGCAAAGAATGAGGAATTTTTCCCGCGTCTATCACAATATCCGGCTGGAATTCTTTGCCTTCAAACTGGGAAATGACCTCTTTTGAATCCAAAACCGAGGGAGTACCTGAAATATTGGCCGAAGTACCGGTAATAGGCCCGCCAAACTGCCGTAAAATACGTAAAATTATATCATGATTAGGAATGCGAAAACCAACTGTTTGTTCTGTGCCGAGTTCCTTTGGGAGTTTGCTCTTGCTCTTAAAGATTACAGTGACTTTTCCAGGCCACACGCTTTTTAAAAACTCTTCTTTACTCTCCTCTATTGTGGCAAATTTCCTGGCCATTGCAATATCTGCCACAAAAACATATAACGGTTTGCCAATTTCTCTCTGTTTTATCTTGAATATTTTATTCACCGATTTGGCATTTGTAGCATCTGCAAGCAATCCGTATACTGTATCGGTAGGAGCGGCAACAACCTTTCCCTTACCCAAAGCTTCGACTATATTTTTAATAAACCGGGAAGTGTCTTTCTCTGGGGGAACGGAAATGATTCGCATAAAACTTCTTTCGCTCCAATCAATCGGCCTTATTATCTTTCTTTTCGTAAGAAAATCTGCTCATAACGTTTGTCGCGCTTGGAATATTTTCGAAAACATATACGCCGGGACCAACCAAGCAATCAGATCCCACCACGACTCCGGGCATTGTTCCTGTATGGATGCCAAAGCGCGTATTGGCTCCGACAACCGCCCCCAGGAAAGTAATTTGGGTATCCACTTTTTCGCCTTTTACCGTAACCTTAATTGATCCCCTGTCTATTCTCCTGTTGGCGGTGATAAATCCGGCTCCAAACCTGCAGTTTTCTCCCACAACGGAATCTCCAATATATCCCGAATGAAAATGGCTATTTTTTTGAACAATACTATGCTTTATTTCACAAAATGCCCCTGTTTTTACTCCGCTTTCTAGGCTTATGGGTCCCCTCAAAACATTTGAATATCCAATCTCGCAATTGTCTCCAATAAAACAAGGCCCCTCAACAATTGTATTTTCCTTGATAACAGTATTTTCCCCTATAAAAACCTCTCCTTTAATTACTGCTCCTTTTTCAATACGCGCGCTTTTGGCAATTTTTGGAGCGAAATGCTTTGACGTCAAAAGGACATCAAGAAATTCAAAAAGTTCCCAAGGATACTTAAGCGAGGGGGAACAATCCTTTAATTGGATAAGAGAAGTTTTTTTGTCTTTTATGTAAGCATTTATGGCCTCAACAAGATCGGTATCATAGTGCTTTGGAAGCTTATCATAATAATCAAATAAATCCTGGCCGAAATAATAAGCTCCCACCATTTTAATAGCCGAGGGCTCCTTTCCCGCGGCTGGTTTTTCAACAATTTCTACGGGCTTTTTCCCCTCAAATCTTATCACTCCATGCTCCCATGGCCTTTTTGTTTCTGCCCCCACCAATATAGCTTCTGCCCCCTTTTCTTTTTCTTCTTTCATTTTTCCTATAAATTGCCAAGACTGGACCTGATTTGGCCATAGCAGATAGAAAGATCCTTTAATATGCTTTTTTGCCTGCAAAAGCGCGTTGCCCGTGCCTAGAGCCTCTTTTTGCTCAACAAAGCTAAACTCTGCCTCAAGATCACCTAACGCATCTTTCGCGTCTTGTATTGCTTTACACACAACAATAATATCCCTGATCCCATTTTCCATAAGCCCCTTTGCGGTCCAATACAGCAAAGAATGACCCAATAAGGCAACAAAAGACTTGTGCCGATGGTTAAGGGGCCAAAAGCGAGAGGAATCTCCCGCCGCAATGATAATTGCCTGATTTTGCATAAAAATTACAGTAATCCAAATAATGTTTTTGCCAATATATCAGAATCATGCCGCACCAATCCGTTTTTTCTTAAGAAATTTCTTTCAATGATTTTAAAATTCTTGTTCTGGAATTGCTTTTTATCGTACGACACGTATTCAGCTCCCTCTTTCTCATATTTTTTAATTCTTTCCGCAGAAGGCTGTTTGGTATTTAAAATGACGTAATTCAATATATTTTCCCCAATATACTGTTCAAGCGCAGAAATAAAATCCATTGCCGTAAACTTATTTGTTTCGCCAAGCTTTGTCATTAAGTTGCATATATATACTTTCTTTGCCCTTGATCTTTGCACTGCCAAGGCAATGCCCCCCGCCAAAAAGTTTGGCAAAATACTTGAAAACATGTCGCCGGGTCCAATCACAATCATGTGGGCCTCTTTGATTGCCGCTAAAGCCCTAGAATTACCCCTGCACGCGGGTTCTAGCCATACCTTTCTTATTGTTAAGTTGGGGTCGTGTTTTGGCACATCAATATTATCTTCTCCTTTAATAATCTGCCCATTTTGCAGTTCGGCAAAGAGTGTGCAGTTTCCCAGAGTAGAAGGAATCACCTTTCCTTTGATGTGCAAAATATTGCCTGCTTCCGCAATTGCTTTTTCAAAGCTACCTAGTTGTTTTGTAAGCGCGGCAATAAGCAAATTGCCGAAGTTATGCCCCTTTAGGCTACCTTCAGAAAAACGGAAATTAAACAAATCAGCAAGGATTTTTTCGGTATTAGACAAGGCCACAATGGCGGGGCGTACAGACCCCGGGGGTAAAATACCAAATTCTTCCCGCAGTAATTTTGTAGATCCGCCGTCGTCTGCCATTGCCACAACAGCCGAAAGGTTTACTGGATAATGTTTTAACCCGCTCAAGACAGTATATGTTCCCGTTCCCCCTCCTATGACAACAATATTTTTCTGCTTCATATAACCATGATGCGAATCTATCTTAATCGTATTTCACGTCGCTTTCTTCCAGCCTATGGTAACTATTATTTTGGTCAAACTCTTCTAATATATGAGCAGACATGCCGACCATACGAGAAATCAAGAACAAGGCTTTGCCCAGTCGCGGGTCAAAGCCGAGCTCCAGCATTCCCGCGGCCAAAGCTCCGTCAATATTCAGAGGAATTTTTTTCCCTTTTTGCGCCTCAAATTCCTTCTCCATTTCATATGCCAAATCAAAATACTTGCAGGCAAAACCCAACTCTTTGGCTTTTTTATACAAGGCAGTAGCTCTTGGATCTTCTTCCTTATATACCTTATGGCCAAAGCCGGGAAGTGTCTTTTTTAGGGCAAGGCACTCTTCAACAATTTCTTTTGCTGTTCGAGGAGATATTAGCATTTGCGCCGCAGCTTCTCCCGCGCCCCCGTGCTTTTCGCCGATTGCCAAAACACCGGCGGCAAGAGCGGTATGAAAATCGTTTCCTGTGGAAGCTACGATACGCGGCATAAAAATAGAGGGCGATTCAATGCCGTTTTCAACCGGCGCCACAAGCAAAGCCTCGAGCAAAGCTTTTTCTTTTTCATCGGGCAAATTCCCCTTCAAGAGCAAAAAAACCGCTTCAGAAAAAGAATTCTTTGAAATTAACTCAACAATATCGTGCCCTCGCACCATATGTTTCCCATCGTCTGTTTTGCTTATTTTTGTTCGAAAGTTCATGGTGATATTTTATGCATTAAGCTAGGCTTTCCTTGCCAAAATATGCAACTCCTCCCGAATATTCTATTTTTTCCGGAGTATCAGCTAGGTCATAGCGATGCCCAAAAACAAAAATTTTTCTCTTATCACGCACCCACACTTTTAATATGACCCCCTGAACTTCTTTTTCTTTATTCCTAAAAAAACCGTACCCTCCTTCAGTAATAATGCTAGGAAATACAAGAGCTGCATAAGAAGAATCCTCGCAAATTTTTTTAAAGTACTCGCGCGCGCTTCGCATGCTTTTTTCCAAAGTATCTTCCTCAAAATACTGAAACTCATTTTCGGTTTTAACAAACGGAACGTAGTGTCTATTTTCCAAGAGTTTTTTATTATGCGATAACGCATCCTCTACCAATACATTTACCTTATCTACCACACTCTTTCCCTTGCCCAGAAAAGCTGGAAATAAACCGGCAATACTCTTATTGAAGAATGTTGCATATTCTACGCTTATGGAAAAAAGAAACGGCCACCGTAAATCAAATGCATATTGCCCAATTGCAATAATTAATCCAACAAAAACTACACCAATTAGGATTTCCTGTATACTTGCACGCTTGTTCGAAATAGCATCGACACTTACTATCTTCATCCTTGTAACGACGAGCAGGAGTATTGCACTAGCAATGTTGATGAGGGGGAAAATAGCAAAAAAATTCATTCCTTTATTCTGCAAAACATACATCCCAGAAGACCACGCGGCAATAAAGTTAATTGCAATAGCAAACCAAAGCATCCAATGCTTTTGTTGTTCCGTCTTCCATGACAAAAAAATCCCGTAAAGAGAAAACCCCAGACCAGCTACAATAATAAAGATAAACTTAGCATTTGTCTGCAAAAGCGACAATATTTCTTCCCGCATTGCCATGTTTAAAGCGAAAAGCGCCAAAAATGAAACTCCCATCAGAAAAAGAGATGCTTCGGTGTAGGAGGGAATCAGATGGAGTTTATCTAAAATTTTCCTAACTTGTTTTTTACTCATACACTTACTTTGCTGCAAAGAATAATAAATAAACGCCGTATACAAAAATTGTTTATTTTTCCTTATTACTATCTTTATTAATTACTAATACACCCTTCAATAAAGAAGGGATGTCCTCGGGAGTACTTGCAACCAAAGCTCCTGCCTGCTCAAGAGCGGCTATTTTTGACCTGGCAGAACCCCTTCCTTTGCTCACAATGGCCCCCGCATGCCCAAGCATAGTCTCTGGAGGCAGGTGTTCTGAAAACTGTCCGGCAATAAGGGCTACCACGGGCTTTGTTATCTTGCCATTTTTTATGGCTTCTGCCAACTGCTCTTCGTATGTTCCCCCAACTTCGCCGAAAATGACGACTGCTTTTGTTTCTTCGTCTTTTTCAAAATCCAAAGCAATATCAACAAAATCAGATCCTGCAATCATGTCGCCTCCAATGCCCACCACAGTACTTTGCCCCAAACCGGCTTCGCTTAGAATACGTGAGAGCTCGGCAGTCATGCCCCCGCTTTTGGAAATCAAGCCAATGGGGCCTGGGGTAAAAATTGAGTTTACCATTTCAGAACTGCCAATACTTCCCACCTTGGCCTTGCCTGGCGATATAATCCCAACAGAACTGGGACCGATAATCCTCGCGTTAAAAAGTTTTGCGAAACGAATCATTTTCGCTATTTGGGCCACAGGAATTTTTTCAGTCAGAATGTCTATTAATTTAATTCCGTTCCACATTGCCTCCAAAACAGCGTCCAAAACAAACGCGGATGGCACCGCGACCAAAGAAATATCAGATGAAGGGAACGCTTCTTTTGCATCTTTTACACTGTTGTACACAGGAATACCCTCTTCAGTTTTTGTTCCGCCTTTTCCCGGAGTCACGCCTGCAACCACCTGCGTGCCGTAAGAAAGCATGGACTTTGCCGCCCTTCCTCCTTCTTTGCCTGTAATTCCCTGGATTAAGACTTTAGTCTCTTTGTTAATGAGGATTGCCATGGTTATACGCTAATTCAACGATTTTTTTCGCAGATTCAGACATTGGAGTTTCGGGTCCGAACAAGTGGAAATTATATCCCTCTTTTTCCGCAAATTGGCGCAGCATCTCAAAAGCTTCTTTCTGGCGAGGGCCATCCCTGCGAATAACAATAGGATACGCAGGTTTTGGCTGGATCTTTTTCAGCCCCTCCACAAACCCCAGCATTGTTTCATAAATATCAGTAAAATTGGCTGTTCCTCCAACCACCCAAGCTCCCTTCAAGCCGGGTTTCGCGAATACCCGGCGCGTCAGTTCATCAACCACAGAAGCCGGGGGATTTCCTGAATATTCAACATAATTAGCAGGTTTGCCGCCAAAATGGATAAGGGCATCCAAGTTAATTAATGAAGCTCCTCCTCCGGAAGCCAACACAGCAATATCGCCATCCAAATCCAAATACGGCCTAAAGCTTGGATTAGCGATACTATCATCTTGCACAACCTTGGCATCGCCGGCAATATATATTTCATCTGTCACCCGGAAAAGAGGATTAATTTCGGCCACCAGCGCCTGTTCTGTTGCAAAAAGATTCCACAGGGATTTTATGACTTTAATGAGCGCCCCATGCAAAGGCATCCCAGCTTTCAGCAAAGCCTCGCGTATAAAAAAATCAGGCATGCCAATGGCAAGATCAACAGGAACAATTGCGGCGCTTTCAATACCGCTGCCCCCATGCAAAGACAGCATTAAAATAGGGCCGCGGGCCTGGCTGTCATAAGAAAAGCTTACGTAGAATTCTTCCTGGGGTTTAATAACTTCTTCCGCCAAAAGCTGTTCAGGAAAGGCGCCATCAATGGCAGTACCAAATAGCCCGCTTTTGACCGCTTCAAAATCTTCCTTTTTTTCAACCATTGCAATTCCTCCTTTTGCTTTCCTGTCTCCCGTTAAAACCTGGGATTTTAGCATAAAAGGAGGGGGCACTGGCAATTCAATGGTTCCACGCGAAATAAGCACCCCTTTGGGGGTTGAGATACCATACTTTTGGAAAAGCTCTTTCCCTTGATACTCGAATAACTTCATATTTTTCTATTTTACTCCACAGTCACCGATTTGGCTAAATTCCTTGGCTTATCCACGTCGTATCCCTTGAGCACCCCGATATAATAAGCGAACAATTGCAAAGGAATAATGCCGAGGATAGGAGCCATCATTTCCAAGGTTTCAGGAATATAAAACACGTCATCGGCAATTTCCTTAATATCCTCATCCCCCTCGGTGGCAACTGCTATAATGGGACCTCGTCTTGCTTTTATTTCCTGCACGTTGGACAGGATTTTTTCATACACACTGCCCGACAGACACATGGCGACAGTGGGAAAATTCGAATCAACCAAAGCCAGAGGGCCATGCTTCATTTCTCCCGCGCTATACCCTTCCGCATGCACATACGAAATTTCTTTGAGCTTTAAAGCTCCTTCCAGAGCGGTCGGATAATTGTACTTTCTGCCTATATATAGGAAGTTTGAATGGCCAGCATATTTATTTGCTATGGCTTGCACCTCTTTTGCTCTCGAAAGAATGCTTTTTGCCAACGAGGGAATTCTTCCTATCTCGCGGGCAATTTGTTTGGCTGCCATATCATTCATGCCGCGCTGGCGCCCCAAAAGCAGTACCAAAAGCATGAGAATAGCAAGCTGGGAAGTATAAGCTTTTGTGGAAGCCACTCCGATTTCAGGACCCGCATGATTGTAAATGCCTGCATGCGTTTCCCTGGCAATTGAAGATCCCACGACATTTACAATGCCGAGAGTAAGACCGCCTCGCAACTTTACCTCTTTAACGGCGGCAAGAGTATCTGCTGTTTCCCCTGATTGGGAAATAAATAAAAATAAGGTATCCTCCAAAACAAACGTTTTCCTGTACCGAAATTCAGACGCCGCCTCAACATCGGTAGGAATACCGGCATATTCCTCAAAAAGATACTTGCCCACGACCCCAGCATGGTACGAAGTGCCGCATGCTAGGATTTTTATCCTTTTTATTTTGGTAAGCTGATCCTGAATTCCTTCGAGGCCCCCAAACTTTGCCATTCCTTCCTCTGTAAGGATTCTTCCTCTCATGGAGTTCTCAATGCTTTCCGGCTGTTCCATTATTTCCTTTAGCATAAAATGCTCATACCCCCCTTTCTGGGCTTCCTCTATATCCCAGTCCAATTGTGTTTCCTCTTTGGCTCGGGGCTGATTTTCAAGATCCGTAAATGCAACACTTGAAGCGGTAATAACCGCCACTTCTCTGTCTTCCATGAAAATCATGCGGTTGGAATAGGAAATAAGAGCGGCAGGATCTGACGCCACAAAACCTCCTTTGCCGTTTATTGCCACAACAAGAGGGCTGGAAAGGCGGGCAGCTATAATTTTTCCCGGATCCAACGCCGAAATCACGGCAATACCATAGGTGCCGCGTACCACAGAAAGAGCCTTTCTGGTCGCATCCTCAATATTCCCCTTAAAAAAATGCTCAATTAAATGAGGTAAAACTTCAGTGTCCGTTTCAGATCGAAAGACATGCCCTTCGCTTTCAAGCTTTGCCCTCAACTCCCTAAAGTTTTCGATAATTCCGTTATGGACCACAAAAATAGCATCCTTGCAGTCAGTGTGGGGATGGGCATTTTCTTGGGTAACCCCTCCGTGAGTGGCCCAGCGTGAATGTCCCAGCCCAATCTCCCCCGAAAAACTTGTACCAGCAGCTTTTGCTTCCAAATTCTCAAGTTTGCCCACCTCCTTTAACACTTGCGTCGTATTTCCAATTACAACAACACCGCTTGAATCGTAGCCGCGATAACTCTCCCGACGCAATCCGTCGATCAAGACTGGCAATATTTCTTCTTTTCCGATATATCCTATAATTCCGCACATATTTTTCCGTTATCTGCACACGACGCAAAGAAAACAGGCTTCTTACACTACAATATTGGCCAATCTCCCGGGAATTACAATAACACGTTTTACTTCCTTGCCCTCCGTCCATTTCTTAATCTTGCCGTTTCCCAGAGCAAGAATCCTTATTTTTTCTTCTGAAGTTGCCGCGGGAACTTCAACCACATCCCTTACTTTGCCGTTTACCTGTAAGACTAGTCTCACTGTTTCTTCCTTCAAAAATTTCTTTTCATAAAAAGGCCACGCCTGGTCATGCACACTACCCTTAAAACCCGCCATCTGCCAAATTTCTTCTGTAATATGTGGAGCAAACGGAGCAAGGAGAATGAGCAGGACGGCAAGATGATTCAAAGATGAAGAATCATGCTCTTTTGAAAATTTATTGAAATACTCCATTAAAGAAGAAACGACAGTGTTGTACCTCAAGTCCTGCATATCTTCCGTAACTTTTTTAATCGTCCTGTGCCGCAACGCTTCCAATTCTTTTGATCCTTCTTTTCCGCCTTTCTGATTTTTTAATTTTTGAATTTCAGCGCTATACCCCCAAACCCTATTCAAAAATCGGAATACTCCTACAATCCCCTTGTCTGACCAATCCGCGCTTTCAGTAAAAGGTCCCATAAACATCAAGTATATACGCAAACTATCCGCTCCGTACCGCTCTATAACCTCGTCGGGGTTTACCACGTTGCCCTTGGATTTTGACATTTTAGCCCCTCCTTTGGTTATAAGCCCATGCGCCCTGAATTTATCAAAAGGCTCCTCAAAATCTATATATCCAAGGTCGTGCAACGCCATAGCAGTAAACCTGGCATACAAAAGATGCAATACCGCATGCTCCTGCCCGCCAATGTACATATCTACAGGAAGCCATGTCTTTGTAATCTGCTGATTCCAAGGAATTTTTAATTTTGAGTTTTTGGTTCCTAAACCTACGGAAGGGTATCTTAAAAAATACCACGCCGAATCCAGGAAAGTATCTGAAACATCGGTCTCCCTTTTAGCAGGCCCTTTGCACGTTGGACACTTCGTGTGTACGAAACTTTTCACAGATGCCAAAGGAGATTTTCCCGTACCCTCTGGTCTGAAATTTTTTGCATATGGAAGCAATACCGGAAGATCTTTTTCCGGAACCGGAACAGTTCCGCACTTTTCGCAATATATAATTGGAATCGGGGGCCCCCAATATCGCTGGCGGGAAATAAGCCAGTCGCGCAGATGATATTTCACGGTCTTTTTGCCCTTCACGAATTTGGTTATTCCCCACTTTGCTTTCGCTGAAGGCATCCCGTCAAATTGTCCGGAATTCACTAGGATGCCAGATCCTATATAAGCTCCTTTTTCAAGATCTCCACCGGCAACAACTTCTTTAATAGGAAGGCCATATTTCTTTGCAAACTCAAAGTCACGCTCATCGTGCGCGGGAACTCCCATAATTGCTCCCGTACCATAAGAAGCCAACACATAATCAGCGATAAACACCGGGATTTGTTCCTGGTTTGCCGGGTTTATTGCCTTTACTCCTTTCAGCTCAACGCCTGTTTTTTCTTTGGCGAGCTCCGTTCGCTCCAGTTCATTTTTCTTTTTTGCTTCTTGACGATATTTCTTAACTTCATCCAAGTTTTCAATCCGATCTTTCAATTGATCAATTAAAGAATGGTCTGGCGCCAATACCATATAGGTCGCCCCAAATAAAGTATCCGGACGCGTCGTAAATACCTCAATTGGAAATTGGGAATTGGAAATTAGAAATTTTAATAGCGCTCCTTCGCTTTTTCCGATCCAATTTCGCTGGGCTATTTTTGTACGCTCCGACCAGTCAATCCAATCCAAGTTTTTTAAAAGTTTATCTGCGTATTTCGTAATTCGAAAGAACCACTGTTCAAGTTCTTTTTGGATAACTTCTGTGCCGCATCTCTCGCATTTTCCATTGATAACCTGTTCGTCTGCTAGAACTGTTTTGCAAGAAGAACACCAATCTACCGCCGCTTTGGCTTTGTAAGCAAGGCTTGCTTTATAAAATTGCAAGAAAATCCACTGGGTCCATTTGTAATAGGCCGGGTGTGTTGTATCCACGGCATGATCCCAATCGAAAAGAGATCCGAGAGATCTTAACTGCCGTTCAAAGTTTTTTGTATTGCGCTTGATTAAAATCCTTGGGTGGATTCCCTTTTTGATGGCAAAGTTTTCAGAATGGATGCCAAAAGCGTCGTAGCCTATGGGTTCAAATACATTGTTCCCTTGCATCCTGCGGAACCTTCCATGGATATCGGATCCAATAAAAGCATAAACATTTCCCACATGCAGCCCTTCTGCCGAAGGATAGGGAAACATCATTAAATTATAGTAAGGTTTCCGCCGGCTGGCGGATGCGGTCTTAAGATTAACTTTCCAGCGCTTATTTTTTTCCCATTCCCGGCGCCATTTAAGCTCAACTTTCTGGGGATTGTATTTTGCCATAAGTATGTTTGATTTTAGCCATTTTACTCTATTTTGTCCACTTTAAAGCGGTATATAATAGAAAGGCCGGGAGCCCTTACGACTCCCAGCCCAGAACGAGATCAATAGCCCATACCCCGCAAGAGCATCGCCGCTGCTGTACGGTTGTGAACCCCCAGCTTATGGCGAATACTCTTAACGCGACCACCCACAGTGGCCGCTGATATCTCCAGGGCTTTCCCAATCTCTTTGTAGGAAACACCCCGAGCAAGAAAACTGACAACTTCTCTTTCTGCTCTCGTAAACGACATGTCCCCGCCACACAACAGTCCCGCCTCAAACAAAATGGCGAGCTGGGAGCGACCGGAAGCATTGGCCTTCTTCAAGCAATGGCGCACATATCCCTTCACCGTTTGCAAACTAATGCCGAGAGTTTTGGCAATTTCCTGATTGCTCTGCCCGCGCGCAACGAGCCGTGCAACCTCCAATTCTCTCTTTGTCAACAGGATTGGTTCCTGCGCAAGCTGAACTTGCTCCAAGATATTGTCAATCTGCGCCATCAAAGCCTCTGCTTTATCTCCCAAAAATATTAGCTCTTTCCCTCCTGGTTGAGCAATCCGCAACCCCCTCTTTGATCTGCTGATAATAATAACGTTCCACACCGACATTGCTCACCTCTTTCAAGTTGCTGGGTAACCTCGACCAATTTTTAATACCATAAAATGTCGTTATAGTCAAAACTTGCCCGCGTCTGAAAACCAGCTATAGTAGAGTAATATGAGAAACCTTGCAATTGCCATTGATTTTGGCGCTTCAAACTTGAGAGTCGCCCTTGTGTCGCAAGAAGGCAAAATTCTAAGTAAGAAAAAAGAAGAAACCTTAAAAGAAGGATCGAGCGGCACTGTTATTACAAAACAAATTGTTAGGCTCATTCATTCCCTTCTCGAAGAAAACAAAATAAAAAAGGTTAAAGGCATTGGTATTTCTTCTATCGGCCCCCTTAATTATAAAAGGGGAGGCCCAGAAAATTCTCCGAATATTCCTTTTGCGTTTGTCCCCCTTGTGCAGCCTCTGCAAAAAGAATTTTCCGTCCCGGTGCTTCTTTACAATGATGGCAATGCTGCGGTTTTGGGAGAAAAACAGTTTGGAGCCGGGAAAAACATCCAAAACCTTGTATATGTTACTATTTCAACAGGCATTGGCGGAGGAGCAATTGTGGATGGAAAGCTTCTGCTAGGCAAAGGAGGAAACGCCGCGGAAGTAGGCCACTTCATTGTTGATACTCACTACAACATCCCATGCACTTGCGGCGCAGGAGTCGGGCATTGGGAAGGGTTGGCTTCAGGGAGAAACATACCACGATTTTTTGAAACATGGATAAAACAACAAAAAAAGATAGTTTCGTTTGAAGCAAAAGAAGCAAAGGATATTTTCGAAGTTGCAAAAAATGGAGATGCCGCTGCCCTCGAATTTCTTGAAGAACTCGCGAAGATTAATGGGCGAGCAATTTCGAATATTATTGCAGGATATGACCCCGAACTAATCACATTGGGAGGATCTGTGGGACTAAATAATCCAAAAATTATTCTAGCGGGAATTACTAAATACATAGATCACTTTTTAAAATCACCAAAAATTCTCATCACTAAATTAGGAGAAGATATCGTATTACTTGGAGCCGCTGCTTTAGTATTTGAAAAGAAATTAGGGAGGCAGCGCTAGCCACCTCCCTTAGAACCTACGAATTTCTCGCAGGCCTTACGAATTGCGCACGGCACTCTTCGCGCCAAAGCGCTGAAGTGCCCACTGGATCCCCATGGCGCAGCCCCCTTCAGGGCCAGGCAGAGGAACCACAATTCCACCTCGCTCCTGGGCGATCCTCTTGAGCTCTGGGTGTCCGTTCGCAAAGGTAACCACTAAATCCGCCAGCTCCGCCATTGACACGTCGTTCTCCCCATCCCCAAACACGACAATCCCAGCTTCTGGAAACCACTCCCTTAGAAGCTTAATGACCGTCGCCTTGGAAATTCGCTCATCGTCTCTCCCATAGGAGACGAGGTCTAGGTTTCCATCGGGATACGGCCCAACAATACTTACCTTCAGGCCGCGTTCCCGAATCACCTCTTGCAAAAACTCGCAGAGTCTCGCAGACGGATAGGCCCCGGTGGGGTCTGGCCGAATGACGAATGACCCTTTACGCGCTCGAGGATCAAACGAAAGGATCGAAGTGCATTCGCCGAGACGCGCAAATGCAAGTCCATCCCGATTGTTCCACGGCGAGAATTCAATGGCATCCAAGAGAGACCGCACGCCCCCGTTGGAATTCACGACGGGCGCATCCCTCCCTCGACGGTACACGGCGCCAGTTTCCCCGAACCACCCCGCTCCGCCAATTTGTCGAACTACCTCCTCGCAATAGGCTCCATCCATTCCAGAGGCGACAAACGCAGGATATGGCAACGCTCTTTTCAGAAGAGCTCGAACCTCTTTTGAGACTCTTCCCTTGCCCGGAGGAGAGAGAGTCCCATCGATGTCGAACACGAAAACGAGCTTAGGGTTGTTCACGGCACCCTCCTTCCTCTCTGTTTGAGAACGCATCTTGCAGAAGTGTTCTCTCTTCTAACCTTATATAAAATCAGAAGAGAAAGCATTTCCTCATTTGCCAACATATAAGTGGTCGATACAGGCGAGCTATGCTCGCCTGTATCGACTTAGCAAGACAATCACTTGGACAAGTGAAATCGTCGCGCCTCATTCATGACAAACGCCGAAAAGTGAGAAGTTCGGAAGAGCTCTGTCTCTCCTCGAGTCCTCATCTCTTGGGCGAACACTTCATCGATTTCGTTACGCACTTGATCATGGGCACCACCAGCACGGACTCTGGAAATCAAGGGGAGAACTTTGCCACCCATAACCCTGTCGAGGAAATCGAGGGGGATAAACTCCCCCCTTGCCATGGCCGCGCTGATCATTGCAAGCTGATATTGCTCCCACGGCCCTTTCAGGACATTATTCACTCGCTGACCCCGAACGGTGTCGCCCGGATAGATGATCCTGCGAGAACAGACTACTCCTGTCCCACTTTGGGTCTCCAAGAGATACCTCATAACGCTCCCTCCTCTTTTGCATGCATGGACTTTCGTCCCGAAAACCATCTACAAATAAATAGCTTTCAGGACAAAAGAAGGCGCTTATTTCCTCTCCCATTCCTTTACTGCCTTCTCGTACGTCTCTTTGTTGCCGATATCGAACCACTGACCCTCAAAAGAATATCCCCCCAGCTTTCCTTCTTTTGCCAATTGGGGGAAAACATCTTTTTCAAGATGCAAATTTTCACTTCCCTTGATGTAGTCAAAAATTTCAGGCGCAAAGCAAAAAACTCCCGCGCTGATCACATGAGAAATGTCTTGCCTAGGCTTTTCTTCGAATTCCACGATTTTCTCGCCGCGCACATGGGCTACTCCATAAAACGACGGAGACTTAATAGAGGTAAGCGCCATAGTGGCAACGGATCCTTTTCCCGCATGGTAAGAGCAAAGATCATCAAGATCAATATTTATTAAAACGTCCCCGTACAGTACGAAAAACGGGGTATTGCCCAAAGCTTCTTTTGCAAGAGACAAAGCGTAGGCAGTGCCAATTTCTTTTTGCGGTTGCCGTATATAGCGTATTGAAACGCCAAACTTACTGCCGTCGCCAAAATATTCCTGTATTTTATCTCCCAAATATCCAACAAGAATTAAAATGTCCTGTACGTTGCAGCGTTTTAGCAATTCAATTTGATATTGCAAAAGAGGTTTTTTGCCGATAGGAAGAAGAGGTTTTGGAGTTTTTTCGGTGAGCGGCTTCAATTGGGCTCCTTTGCCCCCAGCCAAAATCAACGCTTTGTTCGTACTCGACGACAAAGATTTTTCCAATAGATATTCAATGGCATGGGAACGATTGCGGATGCTTGTTTTGTTGATTGCCCTATCAACTTTCTTTAGAATATCCTCCCTAAGTGTAATGGTAAGACGCTCTCTTCGCATGGTTGTATGATACTATCATACTTTTTGCAAAGAGCTTGGTCAAGAGCAATATTTCCACAGAAAACAAAAACGGCCGGGGGGGAACTTTCCGCATCCCCGGCCTTCATGCAAATTCCCACAACCCATACTCTTGCGTCCGCCACCCAAACCGCAGTCTCTGGAGCGTGATTGTCCAAAGACAGCAAAATCCAGTGCAGACGCGTCACTGGCACACAAATACCCGCCCGAGAGCCAACCCCCAACCTTTTCTTGATCGTCTCAATAGTCTCTTCCAACTGAACAACGGAAATACCCAACTTTTTAGCTATCCTTGTGTTAGGTACTCCCCCTGCTACCCACCGCGCAACAAGAAATTGCGGATAGGTTAGGCGTATTGCTTCCATTATCCACCCCCCCAAAAAAAAGAGCTTCAATCATCATATACCCAAAAACGCCGTAGGCAAATACACAGTCTTACACGGAAAAAAGCTTTTTGGCGTTAGCGCTTGTTGCGCTAGCTACATCTTTAACACCCACTACTTTTATTTGAGCCACTTTCTCCGCGACATATTTTACAAACAAAGGTTCGTTTCTTTCCTGTCCTGCCTGATGGGGTGTTAAATAAGGCGAATCCGTTTCCAGAACTATTCTATCCAAAGGAAGAGCCGCGATAACCTCATTGGGATTGGGGATAGCTGGCACGTTTTTAAAAATCAAACCGTTAAAACCGATATAAAGGCCAAGATCAATAAGTTTTTGCGCCTGCTCGATTGTTCCTGTGTAACTATGTGCCACTCCCCTCAATTTTCCTCCAGTGTTTTTTTGATACTCGGCAATAATTTCTATCAATTCGTCGTGAGCTACTCTGCAATGGAAAATAAAGGGCAAGTTTTTCTCAAGGGACAAATCAATTTGGCGGCGCAGTATTTCTTTTTGCAAATGTTTTGCTTCTTCGCGTTTTGTTTTGCTTTTTGGAATCCTATAATAATCCAGTCCCGCTTCGCCTATGGCAACAACTTTTTTGCTTTCAGTAAGTTTTTTATACGCTTCATAATCAAAAATCTCGTGGCGCGTGGTAAACGTCATCCAAGTCTGCTTGTCCTGAGCTTGTCGAAGGATTTCCGATTGCACCTCCCATGTGTCCACATCCCTTGATTCTCCTAGATGAATAGGATGAAGCCCCACTGCGGCATACACCCCTTCGCCATAGCGCTCCGCGATTTCCACCGCCCGCTTCGAAGTAGAGTATTGGGATCCAGGCATAATCACCCAGGTATCATTTTCCAAAGCTCGTTTTAATACCTCGTCGGCGTCTTCCTTGAACGCATTGAAATTTACGTGCCCGTGCGTGTCTATCAACATATCCCTACAATTCAATCTGCTTTATTTGATTTTCAAAATATTCTTTTATCCGTTCCCGCCCAACAGCTCCGCGCAAAAACGCTATTTCTGTTTCAGGCACATCTTCAAGATATACAAGCTGTTCCAGGAAAAGACGAGGATCGAACATCTCTCCATATTTTTTCGAGGCGAGATCAACGGTTTCAAAAAGCGTAGAATGGTTTTCTGAAAAAATAAAGTAGATATCCACATAATCCTTAAACGTTGCTCTCCTGCCTAATGTGTATGCTTTTGAGCAAGCGATCTCTTTTACAGAGAGCAAACGTATTCCTTCGTAATGTTCAAACGGAAGCACGGAAGGAAAAGGATAGTAAAGGTATGTAATTTCTATACCATCAATATTAAATGTTAATTGTTGAGGTTCATTAACTACTACTGTAGGCTGTTTCCCGACGGTTTCTGCCGCTTTGGCAAGTAAATTGGCAGGAAGCTTTTCGGAACTGAAAAAATCGAAATCGACCGATTTTCGGTGGCCAATTTGCAATGCTAAAGCAGTTCCTCCCGCTAAGTAAAATTGAGGAGGAAGCTTCAATGCTCTAAGAACCTCTTTTTGCCTTGATGTAATCGCCTCTGGATGCATATTTCATTTCTTCTATGTGGAGCAACAACGAAATCAACTTAAGCGCTCGTGGACGAAATTCGCTTCTAGGAATTTCCTGAATAATTTTTCGGAGCTGGTCTTTGCCATACGCATTTGCCAGCCATTTCCACTGCTGCCAATTTCCATGGTTAATTGTCTGCACGATAATAGTACGCCGATGCTTGTGCGTATCGATCTTTGAGGCGTCTCCCCACCAATATAGTTTCTGGAACCATTGCGGTACTTTCATGTTTTTATTATACCATATTTGTTGTGCCATATAATCAAAATAGGAAGGGCCTGTCACGCGACAGGCCCTGATGAGACAGCCAGATCTCTCCCGCTGGCAGTCCCTGAATGGAGCTTTCCCTCAAGCCTCTTGAGCCCCTCGGTCGGATGCTCTGGATCAATGATGACTATCGCTTGTGGGATTGCCTCCCCAAACCACCCTGGCAGTTCGTGTGCTGGTCCATATAGAGGAATAACTGCCACGAAAGAGTACTGCGTTCCCCATAACTTCGGCAGTCCTTCTCCCTTCTTCACCACCACACGAGGCTTTTTTCCAATAACTTTGCGGATAGCATAGAGGGTGGCTTGCCCTCTCTCTCCAAGCTTCTCCCAATCACCCGGAGCATACACAACGTGCATGGCCCTCTCCTGCTTAAGAGAATGCTCGTCTTTTTTTGAGACGATTCCCAATCTTTCGGCTTTCACCCAAAGACTGGGAAAAATCCCAAACACCCATGAAAAACTCCCGTTGGAGCGGGAGGTAATGTTCTAATGTTTTTCTAAAAGTATGTTTCCTATATTATCACTACCTCCAGCATATAAAAACGGCCAATGTTTTTTTGACGGCATTCTTATACTGGAAAGTTGTGTGAAATAAACTTGTTACCATAACCATAATTAAAATATCATTAGCTAAAACAAGAGTCAAGAAGCTATTATAAACAAAATTGTACGGGGGTACTCTACAGCGCGTCAGCACTGTATTTCCCCCTTTTTGCATTTAATTTGGGCAGGCAAACCGTATCCTGAACGCAGCGGAGTCTGCGTCCACAGCATATTGCAGCCACAAATCCCAAACGGAAAATTCCTCCTTGTCGTAATGTTTGTAGCCCTCCAACAAAGTGAGAGGGATTTCCTGTCCCCTCATCCCGCCCCGGAGCGCGGCATTAGCAACCGCGCCGGGAATCTGCCCCTCAATGTACTTGTCTTCGACTGTGCGCACAAAGACATGCACCATGGATCACCTCCTCCTGCATAGGATAGATGGGAGGCCCGTTCTTCTCGCGAGGAACGGGCCCTTTCTCTATAAGCGGACTAGTCCGAGAGCTGAAGCGTTGAGGAGATTGTCCCGTTTTCGCGAGCCAGCGCAGCCGTCAAACGCGCTTGGTCGCGGGGAATAATCACCGCATTGAGCCTGCGGAGCTGCTGTCTTTGACGATCGTGCTTCCTACCGCTCACCGACCGCGCAAGAAGGAAAAGGAGAATATTCTTCTCCGCCTCGTGCCCCTCCAGCACCATTCTGCATCCATAGACCGATCTCATTCTATGCTCCTTAGCAAGCGCTTCTTGCACGATCCGCGCCGTAGCCTTTCCCCTGGCTAGAGGTGAAGATCTCTTCTGGCCGCTCCCTCCCGGGAACTGTTGCGAGTCACGATCCGTGAGATAGTGCTCCACAATACCCCCTCATGTCGATGTGCTCTGCGCTGTTGGTGTAAAGCGCATCGAGAGAACAACAATATTTATTGCTCATTCGATACACTCAACAAAAGCGGCCTCCCGAGGGAGGCCGCCAGTTAAAGAATTTTGAAAATGTTTGTCTTTAGCAAAAGGCCTCCCGAGTTTTGGGGTTAATAATGGTAATAATTTCGATTACCGCTGTCTGACCTTTTTGGTGTATTGTACTAGTCATACAATTTGCTTAGCTACAATTTATCCTATCTCAAAATTAATGTCAACACCCTGTTTTAAAATAGGGGTGGTGAGGCGAGTCGGATTCGAACCGACGTCTCCGGCCCCCTCAAGACCGTCGCTCGTGCCAAACAAGCTATCGCCTCACCATTATAAAGGGAGAGTCTAGCGAACCTCTGCCACAACAAGCTCCTTTGACGGAAGCAAAACGGCATTGAGAATTGCCAAGTATGCCTCAACCGCTCCCATCACGATATCAGAGTGCCGAATTTCGGCAGGAATAATCCTGCCCTTGTGTGTGACAGTAGCCCGGATCCTAGCCGTCGAATTACTGCCATTACCTTCAGCGTGAATGTCGAAGAAAACCTCGAGAGGCACCCCCGTAATTGCCGCAATCGCTTTGCAAGCGGCATCAATGGGGCCGTTACCCTCCCTGGCTTCAGAGAATAGCTCTCCGACATTCTCCTCACCCTCACACCGCACCATCATTGCGGTGGCAACGGGAACTGTTCCAAGTCCCGTCACCACACGCAGAGCAGTGAGCTTCCACCTAATAGACACGTGGCCCTCCTTAAAGGTACTTACTAGCCCCTTGAGCGCAGTATGGATTCACGATTTGGATTTGTGAACCCAATGATGAACTCAAAAAGATGTAAGCTCCCCCCAGGAAACGTCGCGTGAGCAACGTCCTGGGGAGAGAAATTTGAAGTGAGGCTAGACTACGAGAACTCCGCGCAGGCGTAGCGCTTCTCTGGCTGCGTGCGCAAGCTTCTCCGCGTCCACCTCCTCACCTAGAAACTTTCGAACAGTCGACATGGTGGCAGAGAAAAACTCTCCCCTCCGCCATAGCTCCCGGAGCGTTTCGTTGTTCAAGGAAGAGCTGTTCAGCCGACGAGATAGCTCCTCCACCTCCATCTCCAGGGCAAAAGCCCTCATCTGGTCGATATCTTGTGCCGAGTCTACCATCGCAAACCTCCTTTAAAGTACTGGATTAGAGAGCAGAGAAGAGGACGTGGGTAACCCAGCTCCTCTGCTCCTCGAAGGACACCGCCGCCTGGATGTTCGCCAAGCGAGCGCCCTTTTCGCAAGCCCATGTTTCTGGCCTGCAAATTATCCTAAAGTTTTTAAGGACAATTTCCAGCCCGGAAAACGAAGAACCTCCCATTTGGCTGGGAGGTTCGATGAAATATCGAAGCTTTTATTTTACAAATTTCTTCCAGCCAAATTAAGGGGTTTCGTGATACCCAACAACAATGCGACCAAGACGACAATACTATTCCGAGTTTGGTTGGAAAAACTCTGTTTCATATTTGCTTGATTTTGAATATACACGAGCCAAAAACTATTGTCAAGCGCGTATGCTAGATATGCTAGGACTATCCTAGCACATGCAAACAGTCCATACCCACCAACATACTTTTCATCGACTTAATAATGCTATAGCAAGATTAAGTCGACAGTTTTTATCCGAATAATAAAACGGGCGAGGACTTCTTTCGAAGCCTTGCCCATACAATACAAGGTACAATACTACACGACCGCTGTCGTCGTAGCTTGTTATATTTCCGAGAGAGCGGTGGCACGCCAAACAAGAATAGGGTGTTTAATCCTCCTGTTCCCCACAATCTGCTCGGCGTCCACCACCACACATTCGCCACAATCCTTGACGATACGCCCTTCGTAGGAAAGCCCTCCAATAACAAACTTGACATCCCTGCCCACTATCTCTGGCGAGATGGCAGTAATCATTTTTTTTCTCCTCCTCTGGCTTTGCTTTAGTGCCAGTTTTGAAAGTTAACGAATATTCACTTTCGAAATTGACATTAAAAAACGAAAACCAGCCTCATCGGCTGGAATTAGTATCGTTTGGTGGTTTTCTCTATTGCCCGTTGCCTATTTTTGGATACTAAAATTCTGCCGACGATTTTGGCCGGTAAATGTAAAATATCCAAAAAAATATCGCAACTGTGAACTCATATTTTATTTCTATCCTTTCTTAAAAGTATTGTCAAATAGATTGGGGAGGGAGCGCGGATCTTTCGATCTTTGCGCTCCCTCCCTTATTGAAGCTAGGCCTGCTCGCGCCACCGCGGGTAAGATCCAAACACCCGCAACCGCGGTGTGCACGCCCGCACCTTCTGGAGCACGCCCTTGAGGACAGGATCCTGCTTGTGGGCTTCCACGTCCACAAGAAAGACATACCGTCCGAGGGTCTCCTTGTTCGGCCTAGACTCCACCTTCGACAGGTTGAGCCCTCGAGACGCGAACAGGGCGAGGACCGCAAGCAAAGCACCAGGTGCATTCTCGTAGAGTTCAAATACGAGCGACGTTTTGTCGCAGCCCGTGGGCCGCGCGCTTCGGCGCCCGACCACCCAGAACCTGGTGCTATTCCCCTGCCTGTCCTGGACGTTCTCTTGCAGGATGACAGCTCCTTCTTGGGCGGCTGCCTTCCCGGCAATCGCCACTGCCGGAACGTCCATAGCAAGCATCTCCCTAACCGCTTCAGCCGTGGAATTCGTCTTCTTGAGCTCGGCGTTCGGGAACATGCGCCGGATGTTCTTCGAGCACTGCTCCAGCCCGGTGGGATGAGACAGGACTACGCGCACCTCGCCGGGCACCGTTCCCGGCTTCGCCCAAGCGCATTGGTTGATGGGTAGTACCACCTCCCCGCACACCTGTATGGCGTTGGCATCGTGGATGAGGTGGTCCTGCACATCGATGACCGGACCTGCAACGCTGTTCTCTACGCCAACCACGCCAAGAGGGATCTCGCCTTTCTCCACGGCCTCAAGGATGCTGAGATGAGACGGATAAGGAACATACTCTCCTTTCGGCAGCCAGGTCTTGACCGCCTCATGCCCAAAGGTACCAACTGGCCCCAAGAATCCTATCTTCTGCTTCCCCATACATTCCCTCCGTTATTTCCCGTTTTGGGTTGACCTTAGCGTCTTGACCGCCGACAAAAACTGTTCGCGGGTGGGCTCACCATACAGATTCCCGAACCCCGTTTGCGTAAAAGGCCAGTGCTTTTCTACACTCGCCTTTGCCGCCGCAAAGATCGGGCACCTAGATTCAAGGCAACCTCTCCCGCTCCCTTCACAGCACTCCAACCGTAATCTTAGCCATCTCTCCTCCTCGCTACGCTTTTACTATTGAGCGCAGCATCAGAAAATTAATGCTTAATTTCCTTGTGCTATTCTCAATCCTTTCACAACCAACAAAAAACCCTCCCGGCTGGGAGGATTTTCGTTTCGGATGTAAGCTTGTTCTTCTTTGCTTTTCCTACTTTAAATCTCCCAACCTTAGTAAGGGGATAAAGAAAGCAAAAAAGAAAAAGTTTTTCGATGCGTTGTATTCCATATCTGCGTAGTTGCAATATACACCAACCCTCATTTTGTGTCAATGCCCATTAGGGAATAATCCACTCATCTTTTGGAAACGTTGTGAAATTTTCAAATCCATTTTCGGTTACAAGAATATCATCTTCGATTCGCACTCCCCCGATTTCTGGATAATATAATCCTGGCTCAACAGTTATTACGTTTCCAGCCACAAGTTTTTCTTGCGCCCAACCTAATGCAGGATTTTCGTGCAACTCTACCCCCAGCCCGTGTCCTGTGGTATGGGTAAATCCTTTTTTTCCGCTCCTTGCAGCAACGGAGCTTTTGGGATTATCAGGAATCCACACGTCATATCCCGCTTCCATCAAAATTTCGGAACATCGGATATGAATTTCTGTAGCTATTACCCCTTCTTTCACCATCTTTACTCCTTCTTCTTGCGAAAGCAAAACTGCTTCATACATTCTTTTTAGCTCTTCTCGCGGCTCACCTTTTACGAACGTTCTTGTGATATCTGCGAAATAGCCGCTTTCTTTGTCTCTCGGAAAGATATCACAAACAATTGGCTGGTTTGGGATAATTGGCCCCGACCCTTGGTGATGCGGGATTGCTGTTTGCAGACCCGTAGAAATAATAAGCCCTTCTGAATTTTCCAAATCCTGCTGCAGAAATAAAAGGCCAACTGATTTCTTCAAAAATTCACTGCTCACCATCTCGCCATCGTAGTACATGCGGCCGTCTTTCATTTCAGAATTTCTCAAAATTTCTCGGATAAGCACAAATGCCCTTTCTGCTTTTTGTACCGCATTGCGCAAGGATATAATTTCTTGTTCAGTTTTTACTGCCCTTTCTGGATACAGAGGATTTTTTGGGATGAGCTGTATCCCTTGAGATCGCAAGAAATCAGCCATATCCAACGGGAAAAAAGCGGGCACTTCGATTTCTTGTTCTGCTATTCCGTATGTCCGTATAATAAACAAGGCAAGCTTGCTTGGAGTTGAAGCTATTTCTTGCATGGTTGCGACTTCAGAAAGCAGGGGATTTAGTAAAACTGCCTCAATAGCAGGATTGCGGTTTTTTTCTTTAAACACTCCAAACTCTCTCTGGTCCAAAAAAATATATTGCTTGCCGTCGCTTACCTCTAAGAAAAAGAAGGGGTCGGGAATAGGCATCCGTATCCGATAAAACATATCTGGCTGTTTTGTGTTTGAATAGAGAAGCTTTGGCATATACTTGTTATAACATATGGAGTTGCGGCGGGAAGCGCTGCTTCCCGCCATCTTTCTTTGAGGGACTCTCCCGAATTTGCACCTCTATGGGTTCTGCTCCAGGACACCAGCTCATTGTCTCCTCCTCGGAACGACGATATGCTGGCGGAGAGTGAGCGGCCGCTCACTCTCCGCCGTGCGTCAGGTCCTGTTACCAGGACGTTTTACCGCGGCCAGCGGCCACGGGGGTGCATGCGAGGGTACATCGCTTCCTCCTCTTCGATCGCTTCCAGGCAAGCGATCTAAATTTGGCTTTCAAGAGAAGCTAGCATTCTCTTGGCCTGGAGATCCTCCGGTATCGATCCCGGAGGTCCTTCAAGTCAAGACAGGCAGAAAAACAAAGCAGCCAGTCCTAGGACTGGCTGCTTTAGCTAAAGTATCGAAAAGTGATTAACAAAACAAAGCAACCAGTCCAGCAGAATGGCTCCATCCATAACTCCAATGTCGGATGTTTTTGGTTGCAATCGTCATAATGGTTGCATTATAACTG